>NZ_JAINVG010000074.1 GCF_020400725.1 Streptomyces sp. NK15101
TGGCGGGTGTCGAGTCCCTGGAGCGGACGAAGGGGCCGCTGGACACGCTCGTCGTCTCGGGCGGGCTGGGTGTCGAGCGGTTCGCCGCGGACCCCCGTCTCGTCGGCCATGTCCGGCGCCTCAGCCGCGAGAGCCGCCGGGTCGCCTCCGTCTGCACGGGCGCGGCCGTGCTGGCCGCGGCAGGTCTCCTCGACGGCCGGCGGGCCACCACCCACTGGCAGTTCGCCCCGTACCTGGCGAGCGGATACCCGGATGTACGGGTGGACCCGGCGCCCCTGTGGATCCGCGACGGCAACGTGTACACCTCGGCCGGCATCACCAGCGCGCTGGACCTGACCCTGGCCTTCATCGAGGAGGACCACGGCCCCGAGCCGGCGCGCCAGGTGGCCCGGCACCTCGTCGTCCACATGCAGCGTCCGGGTGACCAGAGCCAGATGAGCGTGTTCACCGCGGCACCGCCACCTCGCGAGGACACCGTCCGCGTCCTGGCTTCCCACATCGCCGCGCACCCGAACGACGACCTGAGCACGCCCGCCCTCGCCGCCCGCGCCGGGATGACGCCCCGTCACCTCACCCGGCTCTTCACCCGATGCCTCGGGGAACCGCCCGGCCGGTACGTCCGGGGCGTCCGGACGGAGACGGCCGCACACCTCCTCCTGTCGAGTTCGCTGCCGGTGGCATCGGTGGCCGCCCGCTGCGGCTTCGGCACTCCGGAGGCCCTGCGCAAGGCGTTCCTGGACCGCTACGGCGTCTCCCCTTCCCGCTACCGCGACGGGGCCGGACGCTGAATCGCTGCTCGGATGGTCACCCGGGCCGGCGAACGGGCCTTCTGGGAGCCGGGAGGGAACCCATGGGCGAGGCGTAGCCGACTCTCGACGCGCTGATGCCGACCGGGGGCCGGCGGCGGCGGCGGTGGGGACACCGTCGTCCGGACGGCGGGCGCGCCGCACTCCTCGGCCGTCCCCCGGGCCCGGCATTCGGGGCAGCGGCCGAGCCGCTCGGCCGCCCGTCGGCCGCATTCGATGCTCGGCGCCTGGTGCAGCGGTGGGACGGCCGGTCCCCGGCGGTTCTCGTACGGGCAGCCGCGGGTCTCACCGGGGCGGGGGCCGGTGCCCGGGGGCGGCCGCGGAGGTGACGGTCCGTCCGGTGCGGACCGCGGGCGGGTCGTCCCGTCCGGAATCGCCGTTCCGGTGCGGTCCCGGGGACGCGGTCCAGGACGGCCGGGGCGGCCCGGGCGGCGGCACGAGCCCGAAGTGGGCCCAGGCGGCGGGCGTCGCGACCCGGCCGCGGGGCGTCCGGGCCAGCAGCCCCTCCCGTACGAGGAAGGGCTCGGCGACCTCCCCGACGGTCTCGCGCTCCTCCCCCACGGCGACCGCGAGGGTGGACAGGCCCACCGGTCCGCCGCCGAACAGCTTCAGCAGGGCGTGCAGCACGGCCCGGTCCAGGCGGTCCAGGCCGCGGCCGTCGACCTCGTAGACCCCCAGGGCCGCGGCCGCGATCTCGCGGGTGACCACTCCGTCCGCGGTGACCTGGGCGTAGTCCCGCACCCGGCGCAGCAGCCGGTTGGCGATGCGGGGCGTGCCGCGGGAGCGGCGGGCGATCTCGGCGGCGCCCGCGGGCTCGATCTCCACCTCCAGCAGCCGGGCGGAGCGGTGGATGACGCGCTCCAGTTCGGCCGGGTCGTAGAACTCCATGTGGGCGGTGAAGCCGAAGCGGTCGCGCAGCGGCGGGAGCAGCATGCCGGCCCGGACGGTGGCGCCGACGAGGGTGAACGGCGGCAGTTCGAGGGACATGGCGGTCGCGTCGAGGCCGGTGCCGGCGACGATGTCGACGCGGAAGTCCTCCATCGCCAGGTAGAGCATCTCCTCGACGGGCCGGGGCATGCGGTGGATCTCGTCGAGGAAGAGGACCTCGCCCCCGGTGAGCGAGGCCAGGACCGCCGCCAGGTCCCCGGGGTGCTGGATGGCGGGGCCGGAGGTGATGCGCAGCGGGGCTCCCATCTCCGCGGCGATGATCATCGCCAGGGTGGTCTTGCCGAGTCCCGGGGCACCGGAGAGCAGCACGTGGTCGGCGGGGGCGCTCCGCTGCCGCGCGGCCCGGAGGACGAGGTCGAGCTGCTCGCGGACCCGTTCCTGGCCGATGAACCCGTCCAGGTCCTTGGGGCGCAACGCCGTCTCGGTGGCCCGGTCCTCGCCGTCGGCGGTGTCGGCGGTGTCGGCGGTGTCGGCGGTGTCGGCGAGGGTGGCGACCCCGGCGGGCACGCCCGGGGCCGGCGTGCCGTCCCGGGTCGGGGCGGCGCCGGGGAACACGGGGCCGCCCCGGTTCACCGGCGTTCGCCTCGCGCCGGGGTGAGGGAGCGGCGGGCTGGTCTTCACGGCCCGGCCGGGGTGCCGTCGAGGAGGACGCGGGAGACCGGACCGGTCAGGGCCGGCGGGGTCGGCCCGGTGGAGCGCCGACCGGCCGCGGCCGAGTCGAACGGCACGGTGCCGGGTGCGGCCGCTCGGTTCGCCGTCTCCGCCCGGGGCTCCTCCGCCGGGGCCTCCGCCTTCGTCCCGATGCCCAGTTTCTCCCTGGTCTTCTTCTCGATCTCGTCGGTGAGGTCGGGGTGGTCCTTCAGGAAGTTACGGGCGTTCTCCTTGCCCTGGCCGAGCCGGTCGCCCTCGTACGTGTACCAGGTGCCGGACCTGCGGACGAGGCCCTGCTGGACGCCCAGGTCGATCAGCTCGCCCTCGCGGCTGATGCCCCGGCCGTAGAGGATGTCGAACTCGGCCTGCCGGAACGGCGGGGCGACCTTGTTCTTGACCACCTTGACGCGGGTGCGGTTGCCGACCGGCTCGGCGCCGTCCTTGAGGGTCTCGATCCGGCGGATGTCCAGGCGGACCGAGGCGTAGAACTTCAGCGCCCGGCCGCCGGGAGTGGTCTCCGGCGAGCCGAAGATCACTCCGATCTTCTCGCGCAGCTGGTTGATGAAGATCATCGTGGTTCCGGAGTGGCCCAGCGCGCCGGCGATCTTCCGGAGGGCCTGGCTCATCAGCCGGGCCTGCAGGCCGACGTGCGGGTCGCCCATCTCGCCCTCGATCTCCGCGCGCGGCACCAGCGCGGCGACGGAGTCGACGACGATGAGGTCCAGGGCGCCGGAGCGGATGAGGGTGTCGGCGATCTGCAGGGCCTGTTCGCCGTTGTCCGGCTGGCAGACCAGCAGGGCGTCGGTGTCGACGCCGAGCCGCCTGGCGTACTCGAGGTCGAGACCGTACTCGGCGTCGATGAACGCCACGGTGCTGCCCGCCTTCTGCGCGTTGGCCATGGCGTGCAGCGCCATGGTCGTCTTGCCGGATGACTCCGGGCCGTAGATCTCCACCACGCGGCCGCGCGGCAGGCCGCCGACGCCGAGGGCGAGATCCAGGGCGATCGAGCCGGTGGGGATGACCTCGATGGGGACCCCCGGCTCGTCGCCCAGGCGCATGACCGAGCCCGTGCCGAACCGTTTTTCGATCTGGGCGAGGGCGAGCTCGAGCGCTTCCTCGCGGTCCTTTTCCTTCATGGGGTCCGCCTCGGATGGGTGCGGTGTGTGGTCGCGGCCGGCGCACGGGGGCGCCGGCCCGTCAGAAGGGTTCCGCCTCCTCGCGGGGGGCGTGCCGTCCGGCCTCGGCGGGGACCGGCCGCTCGCCGCCGTCGGGCCGGGTGAACAGGTCCTCGGCGGAAGGGCGGGGGCCGCCCCGGGAACCGGCGGGGACGCCGCCGTGCGGGGGCTTGACGATCGTCGCGGCGGCGAACCGCAGCGACGGGCCGATCTCGTCGGCCTCCAGCTCGATGACGGTCCGCCTCTCGCCCTCCCGGGTCTCGTACGTCCGCTGGCGCAGCCGCCCCTGGACGATGACGCGGGTGCCCCGGGTCAGGGACTCGGCGACGTGCTCCGCCTCCTGCCGCCAGACCGAGCAGCGCAGGAACAGCGTCTCGGCGTCCCGCCATTCGTTGCTCTGCCGGTCGAAGGTGCGGGGCGTGGACGCGACGGTGAAGTGCGCGACCGTGTCGCCGGAGGGGGTGAGGCGCAGCTCGGGGTCGTCGGTCAGGTTGCCGACGACGGTGATGACGGTTTCACCGACCATTGCGGCTTTCCTCTCGTGCGCCGGGTGATTCCTCACCCGTGCCTGTTCGAGTCGGACGGGCAGCCTCGTACCGGTGGTGTGGGTGCCCGGAGGGGAGGCTGCGCCGCTCCGGCCGGGTGTGGGGATGAGCCGGGCGGCGCGGGTCTCCAGGGGGTCGTGGTGGGGAGGGACGGCAGGGCTCCGGGACGGGCGCCCTTCGTCGGAGGAGGGCGGTCATCGGTTCACCTCGCCTCCCCCTCCTGCCCCGGTCCGGGCTCGGCGAGCCCGGCTGCGAGGAGCCGTGCCTGGTGGGCAGGGGCCCTCCTCAGCGGGGTTCCGAGCCGGGGAAGGATGCAGGGACGGCCTGCGGCGGCCCCGCACCAGGGACAGGGCACGCGGAGGAAGCGGACGTCCGGATCGCGCTTCGAGCCGGTGAGGTGGGAGGGCGGACCGGCCGGGGCGGCGGGTACGCGCTCGACTCGCCGTCCCGAGGCGATCGCGGTCACCAGCTCGAGGAGTTCCGCACGATAACGGCGCGGGTCGTCAGGGTCGCTGTCCGGGAGTGGCAGCGGGTTGCGGGCGAGCCGTTCCTCCCGGATCGCGCGCACCTCGGCGCGGATGTCGGCGGCGGCGATGCGGGACCGCTGCCTGCCCAGCCTGGTCACGGCCGCCCGCACATCGGCGACGTCCAGGTCGGCGAGCAGCAGGTGCCAGGCGTCCGTCGTGGTGTCCTCCAGGTGCATCGACGGGCACATCGCCGCGACCAGGGCGACGAGCTGGGCCGTCTCGGCCGGCAGCATTCGTTCTTCCCTTCCGCGGGGGAGCGTCCCGGCTGTCGCCGGCGCGCCGCTTCCCGCCGCATCCACCGGCTGCTGGTACACGTACAGGACGGCCCCGCAGGCGCACCGCAGCCGCTTGTCGTCCTCGAACGTCCAGCGGCCGCAATCGAGGTGACCGGCTTGGGAGACCAGGAACCACACCGTGCCGAGCGCGTCCCGGCCGGGGTGGGCGCTGACGGTGGTCACGGGTCCTCGCCGCCCTTGAGGGGAAGCAGACGGCGCAGGTCGAGCGTGCCGGTGCGCAAGGCGCGGGCGATCCGTTCCCACCCGCCGGGCAGGGGGCGCAGACTGAACGACCGCGGTTCGGAGGCCGACAGCACGCCCAGCCCCGGTATCGCCTCGCCGGTGTACGGGTCGGCGACCGGATCGAGACAGCTCAGCCGGGCGAGGAACTGCCGCTGCCAGCCGGGGCGCACCCGGACCAGCGTCTCCACCTCGCCGGGGTGGTTGTCGGCCACCCAGGCGGTGAAGGCCTCCTCGTCGGCGACCACGACCGTCGGTTGGGGGTCGACGAGGGTGAGGGTGGCGACCGGTGTGTCGTCCGGCAGGGTCACCCGGACCGACTTCAGGTTCAGCTCGGCGCGGGCCGCGCGCAGCCCTTCGAGGACCTCGTGGCGCTCGGTCCGGTACTCGGTGTCGACGGCGTCGCGCAGCACCCGGAGCACGGCGACCCGGGTGGCGTGCTCCTTGAGGCTCATGCGGCCTTGTCCTTCCGCTCGGTCCCGTTCTCCCGCCTGCTCCCGGCCCCGGACTCGACGTCCTCGGCGACCCTGTTCCTCGCCGCCGCGGTGCCGTGGCGCACTATCAGCTGGCCGAGTGTGCAGGTCTCCCCGCTGTCGTCCAGGACGGCGGCGCCGAGCAGGTTGTGCCGGCGGGCCTCCTCGTACAGGGCGCGCAGCTCCTCGTGGCCGGCGCCCGGCGCGGTGGCCGCCGTGACGTAGTCGGAGACGGAGAGGGCGGGCTTGCCGGCCTCCAGCCAGTCGAGGACGGCTTCGGCGAACTCCGGGCCCGGCTTGTGGAGCACCGTCCCGGACAGCGGCTTCGCCCGGGACTTGGAGATCACCAGGGTGTTCTCGTGGTCGAGGTCGCCGACGATGTCGAATTCGTACTCGATGCCCTCCCGCTGCTCGGGCTTGAGCCCGATCTTGCGCGGCACCTTGCGGCCGCGCTCGTCGGCCTCCACGACGTACTCGGTCTTGGTGCGCATGGTGACGATGAGGTGACCGGGGTAGGCGAGCAGGGCGTCGATCATCGCCCGCTCCTGGGGGCGGGCCTCCTTCCAGCCGGCGAAGCTGCCGCCGGCCCCGAGGCGCTTGGCCGCGTTGTCGACCTGTTCCAGCATTCCGCCGGTGCCGGACCAGAAGTGACTCAGGGAGTCGACGATCATGACGTCGTAGCCGTCGTGGGCGGCCACCGCGAGCGCGTCGACGAGGGTGGTGGGCTGGAACGTCGTGAGCGGGAGGGTGTCGAAGGCGAACTCGTCGGCGTACTTGGCGGCGCTGCCGTGCTCGGTGTCGATCAGGGCTATCCGCTCGCCGAGCCCGGTGGCGGTGACCAGGGCGGTGTAGGTCTTGCCCGACCCGGTGGGGCCGGCGAGCGCGATGCGGGCCTTGGCCTGTTCCTTGGTGGCGGGGGTGAAGGTGAGGTTCACGCCGTTCTCCTGGCGTCTACGACGGCGGTTCCGGGTGGGTCCGGCCGGCAGGGGACGCGGTCCTCGTCCGGCAGGACGTGCTCCCGCGCAGCCGTCCTCGGATCGAATATGCATTCGAATTACTGTCTGCCCCCACGCTAAGCGCCCAAGAGGGAACAATCCACCCTTTTCACCAAGAAAAATACTGGAAAAGGGGAATTGTCAGCAAGAAGGCGTATAATGCCCCGCGCACATGTGCGGGTGTCGGACGCCTCCGGTCTCAGCCGGTGTCGGCGGACGGGTGCTCGCCCTCCCCCGCGGCCGGGTCCGGGGCGACGGCCAGGGGATAGGGCGGCGGGGTGCCGCCCCAGGCCGGGCACAGCGCCCGATGGGGGCACCAGTCGCACAGCCGGCTCGGGCTCGGGGGCCAGTCGCCCGTCCGCGTCGCCCGCCCGATCGCGTCCCACAGCGCCAGCAGCTTGCGCTCCACGGCCCGCAGATCGGCCTCCGTCGGGTCGTAGGTGAGCACGTCCCCGCTGCCCAGGTAGACCAGCTGCAGGCGGCGCGGCACGGTGCCGCGCCGCCGCCACAGCACCAGGGCGTAGAACTTCAGCTGGAACAGCGCGTCCGCCGCGTACTCGGGCCGGGGCGCCCGGCCGGTCTTGTAGTCGACGATCCGCACCTCGCCGGTCGGCGCCACGTCCACCCGGTCGATGATCCCGCGCAGCCTCAGCCCGGAGTCCAGCGTGGTCTGGACGAACAACTCCCGCTCCGCGGGCTCCAGCCGGGTCGGGTCCTCCAGGGTGAACCACCGCTCGACCAGCTGCTCCGCCGTGGCCAGCCACTCCGCGACCCGTTCCGGGGCAGGCGCTCCGCCGTCCCGCGCGAACAGTTCCGCGAGCTCCGGCCGCGCCGTCAGCAGCCGCTCCCACTCGCCCGCCACCATGGCCCGGGCCCGGGCGGCCGTGCGTTCCGCCGCCGGGACGTCGAAGAGCCGCTCCAGCACCGCGTGCACCAGCACGCCCCGAGCCGCCGCCTCGTTCGGCTTCTCCGGCAGCCGGTCGATCACCCGCAACCGGTAGAGCAGCGGGCACTGCATGAAGTCGCCCGCCCGCGACGGCGACAGCGACGACGGCGGCGCGGCGGGCCGGAGTGCTGCGGGCGGGGCCGGTGCGCCGGAGGTGTCGATCGGCTGCACACCCCCGACCTTACGCCGGAGGCCGGCGCACCGCTCCGGCACCGCCCGGCCCGCGGAGGCGGGGGCCGCTCGACCACCCCGCCGGGCACCCGTGACCGGCGGCCCTCCCCGGCCTCCGTGGCCCGCCTCGGCGAGGACATCACGGCATCCGTCGGATCGGTCGGCGACGCCTACGACAGCGCCCGCCGGAGTCCGCGTCCGCCGGAGTCCGCGATCGGCCTGCTCGAAACCGAGCCGGCCAAGCCCCGGGCGGCTGCCGTGGAGGGGTGCTCGGGGCCCGCCCGCGCCGCACTCCGCCACCCGCTCGCACGTGGACGGCCTACCGGCGTTCGAGCATGACCACCTCGAACTCCTCCAGGCTGCAGACGGACACGCCCGTCTTCGTGACCGTTTCGCCGCGGGCCGCCGACTGCTTGCCGCGGGAGGCTGCCAGCGCGGCCTGATCGGCGTAGAGCACGCCCACGCCGCCCCGGCCCCTGGCCCGGTCGAGGAGCATCGTCGCGGTCTCGAAGCCCGGGATGGCCTGCAGCTTGGGCAGCGTGACGTCGCGGAACGTCTCCACCAGCAGGCCGGCGTCGGACGGGGCGATCTCGAACCGGGTCAGGCGGAAACCCGCGTCGGGTCCGACCTGCGCGGGAGGAGTGAACACCGCTGCCTCCCAGCCGTCGACCGTCACGGTGTCCGCGAACGGCGCCAGCATCGTCGCGCGTCGCTCCTTGAGCTGATCGTCGCTGCTCCGCAGCGCCTGTTCGCTCTCCCACCAGGAACCCGTGAGAACCTTGCCGAGCTCGCGGTCGGTGAACAGCGCGAAGCCCCGGTACCCGGGCTGGCCGGCCAACGCCCTGGGGGCCTCCTCGCGGAGCGCGTCCACACACGTGTCGATCTTGGCGGGATCACCGATGGCGTAGATGGTGCGAACGTACATGGGGTGCGCTCCTGTTCCTCGGGCCGACGCTCGCCGGGGCGGCTCTCGCTCTCACCGCTTCCATCCGAGGCGCCCACGCGGCCGGGAGCAACGCGGACGGACCGTTCGGGCGAACAGCAGGAGGGCAGGACCGGCCGAAGGGAATCCCGCGGCCCGCACCCACCCGGCTGCGCGACGAGGGGCGAGGCCCGCTCCCCTTCCCGTCCGTCAGAGGCTCAGTCCGGCCAGCCTGCGCCGGTCGAGCGGGGACGCCCGACGATCGAGGCGTTGTTCGAGGAGGTGGCGGGCGGTGTCGCTGTGTCCCGCCTCCACCAGCGCGTACAGCAGGGTCTCCTCGACGACCTCGCGCTGTGCCGCGCTGCCTCCCACGCGGCGCAGCGAGGGCAGCAGTCCGCGCAGTTCCCGCACCGCGGTGGCCCACTCCTCCTCCAGGACCGCTTCCAGCGCGCTGCACAGCGGGACGACGACCTCCCGCTGCACCGGGTCCGCGCCGGCCGCGTGGGTGCGCAGGCGGCGCAGCGCGGGGAGGTCTCCGGCGGTGGCGAGAGCGACGGCGCTGTGCAGGGCCGTGAACGCGGTCGAGGGACGCTCGACCAGATCGCGGGCGACCGCGTCGAGCACGCCGTCGACGGGGACGCGACCGGTCCAGTTCCGGGACATGCGGGCCCGCCACAGCAGGGAGCCGGAGTCGACGAGGGCCCGCACCCCGTTCACCTGGCCCGGTGCGAGCTGAGCGAACCAGCGGCGGCGTACCGCCGCGGAGTCGTCGAGGGCCAGTTCGTGGAGCGCCACGTGCCAGGAGAAGTGCGCCCGGTGCACGGCGCCCCGCCCCCGACCGCCGATCCAGCCGTCGAGCCAGTCCCGGCCGGTGCGGTGCGCACCGGACTCGTAGTGGACGTGGGCGAGGGCGTGCACGGCGTGGCCGGAGGCGGGTTGCGCGGCGAGCGCTGCCCGGGCGAGCTCGCCGGCCTCCTCGATCCTTCCTTGCTCCTGCCGGACGAAGGAGAGGAGCGAGGTGTGGAACCAGTGCCCTTCGTAGGCGGACGCGGTCCGCTCCACCAGTCCGAGGGCCAGTGTGCCGTCGAGATCCGCGACGCCGGAGAAGGCGATGGTGGGGACGGCGATGCCGAGGGCGAACGCGTCGGCGGGGAAGCGGCCGAGGTGGTCGACGAGCGCCGTGTCGCCGTCGCTCCTTCCGTCGCCCGCGGCGCCCGCGTGGGCTTCGTGCCCCTTGATGCGGCGCGTGACGACGTCGACGAACGACCGCTCCCGTTCGTCGCCGCGTTCCCGCACACTGCGCTGGGCGTCCGCCAGTTCCCGGGCGACGTCGACGTCCGCTCCGCACTCGTGACCGAGCAGGGCGAGTGCGGCGTGCCCGAGCGCGAACCCGGGGTCCAGCGCGGTGGCGCGCGCGAACGACTCGGCCGCCTTCGCCCGTACGGTGATCACCCGGGCGAGTCCGCAGCGGAAGGACGCCGCGGCTGCGGCATGGGTGGACAGCGGCAGCCCGAACTGGTCGGCGGGCCGGCGGCGCACCGGCCGGGGGGCGCTGGTGAGCGGGGCGAGTACGGCCTCTGCGATCTCCTTGGCCTGGTGACGGATCTCGGGGATCGCGGTCGTCTCCCACAGCTCGCCCCGGCGGGGCGCGCCCAGGGTGAACAGCGGCCGACCCAGCTGCCCTTGGGCGTCGAGCAGTCTGCCGCCGTCGGTGGACACGCCGATGCCCAGCGGTCCGGGTGCGGCGAGGCCGTCGGACAGCAGCCCGCTCCACAACGGGTCGCCGCCGGCATCGGCCCGCAGCCCCGGCCCCGTACAGTCCACCACCCATGCCACGCGCAACTCACGGCCGTCGGCGAGGGAAACGATCAGGCCGCCGTCCTTTCGCGGTGCCACGGAGGCGACCCGGCCGGCGTGGACGCGGAGCCTGCGGGCGGCGCGCGCCCGGGCGACGGTCTCGGCGGTGGAGGGTGCCATGCGATGCCGGTGCACGTTCCACAGGGTGGCGTCACGGCCGAGGAACTCGGCCCGCTCGTCGTCGGTGAGGCCCTGCCAGAGCCGTACGATCTCGGGCCGCAGCCCGTCGAGGGCGGGCCGCCAGTCGCCGTGGGCGCGACGCGTGGCGGCGAAGTGCCGCGCCAGCTCCCTGCGGAGGTGGTGGAACGGGAGGGCGGCCAGACCCGGCGGCGGCGGCACGGGGGGCAGCGGGGCGACCGCGTGCGGCTGGGGAAGCAGCCCGTTGCGGGACACCGCGTGCACCGTGCGGCCGGGACGGTCGAGGACGAGCGCGAGATCGACGGCGGTGAGACCGGTGCCGACGAGGAGGACGTCGTCCGACTCGCCGACGGCGTCGAGCGCGCCCGGCGTCCAGGGGCGGGGGACGAACCGGTCGGAGGCGACCAGCTCGGCCGGGGCCCAGCCGGACCGGCCCGCCGCGGGCCCGGTGGCGAGGACCACGCCGTCCGCCGTCACCGTGCCGCCGTCGGCGAGCTCGAGCTCCAGGCGTCCCCCGGCCGCGTCGGCGCACCTCACCGCCCTGGTGCGCAGCCGTCGTACGGAGACCGTGCCGTGCGCCGTGATGATGGCCCGGCCGAGCGTGTCGGCGAGATACGAGCCGTAGCGGTGCCGGGAGGCGAAGTCCGCCGTAGTGACGGTGGATTCGCCGTGCCGGCAGAGCCAGCGCCGGAAGTGGTCCGGGTCGTCCGGGTAGCAGCTCATGCCGCCGACGGGCACGTTGAGCCGGTGCTCGGGGACCTCGGTGGCGTACGCGGTGCCCCGGCCCGCCTCCGGCGCGGGGTCGACGAGGATCAGATCGAGCGGGACACGGCGTCGGGCCGCCCCTTCGCACAGCTGGACGGCGACGAGCGCACCGGCCGCGCCCGCGCCGACGACTGCCACGGTCGGTCGAGGACGGGCGGACTCGGTGGACCGCGAGGACACGACGGGGACTACGGACACCACGGAAACCTCCGGCGAGGGGCGGGTACTGCACGGCTGATGTTCACTATGTCGATGAACAAAGTGGAGCGGTAACGCCGCTTCCGGACAAGGACAAAGTGCCAAAGTCCTGTTGACGGCCCGTGAGCACCGGCGCATGCCAGGTGCCCGCCAGTCGTGAGACATTGAGTCCGTGAGGATCTCAGCGCGAACGGACTACGCCATCCGGGCCATGGCCGAGTTGGCCTGCTCCCCGGAGCGGCCCCTCAAGGCCGAGGACATCGCCGGACGCCAGGACATCCCCGTCCGCTTCCTCTTCGTCGTGCTGAGCGACTTGCGGCAGGCGCGCCTGGTGCGCGGCGTGCGCGGCCCCGACGGTGGTTACTCCCTCACCCGGCCGCCCGCGGAGATCACCCTCGCCGACGCCATCCGCGCGATGGACGGCCCGCTCGTCAGCGTGCGGGACCTGAAGCTGACGGGGCTGGAGTACCAAGGTGCGGCGGCTCCCATGCCGGATGTGTGGCGTGCCGTGCGGACGAGTCTGCGCCAGGTCCTGGAGAGCACGACCCTCGCGCACCTGGTGGCGGGCACACTGCCCGAGCTCGTACGGGACCGGGTCCGCGACTACAACGAGGACGTGCGGACGTACCCGTAGCGTCCGTGGCCGTTCGGCGGCCCACCCCTTACGCTCAGGGACGTGCCGTCCTCCACCGAGACTTCCGAGCGAGCCGGATCCGCCGAAGGCCGACCGCGCCGGCTGTTCGTCCTGCGGCACGCCAAGAGCGCCTGGCCGGAGGGCGTAGCCGACCGGGACCGTCCCCTCGGCCCGCGCGGGCTGCGCGACGCCCCGGCCGCCGGGAGCTTCCTGGCGGAGAGCGGTGTGCTGCCCGACCTCGTCCTGTGCTCCCCGGCCCGGCGCGCCCGCCGGACCTGGGAGCTGGCCGCCGCGGAGCTGGACGGCCCTGTGCCGGCCCGGCACGACCCGAGGCTGTACGGGGCGGAGGCCCCGGAACTGCTCGACGTCCTCCACGGCGTGCCCGACGAGGTCGCGGCCTTGCTCCTGGTCGGGCACAATCCGGGCCTCGAAGAGCTGGTCCTGCTGCTCGCGGCCAGGGGGGTCGGGGACGCACTGGACCGCATACGGACCAAGTTCCCGACCTCCGCGATCGCCGTCCTGACCTGGTCCGGCACCTGGACGGACCTCCGCCCCGGCGAGGCGCTCCTGACGGACCTGGCGATTCCCCGCGGAGCCCGCGACCCGTCCTGAGCGGGGCGCGTCAGCGCGCCGGGGCGGCATCGTCCAGCGAAGACCGCCCCACCGGGCGCCCGCCGACCCGTGCGGTGCCGCCCTGCGGCGGCGGTGCGTCAGCTCTGTGCGGTGTCGTCGGCCGTGTCGTCGTCCGTCTGCCCGGCGCTCTCGGCCGCGCCTGTCTTCTCGCGCATCTTGCGCAGCAGCTCCGCCTTCTTGTCGGCCGCGCCCTGGCGGTCGAGGTTGCGGTGCGGACCGTTGTTCTGCCGTTCGGCGCGGGACAGCCTCTTCCGCAGGCCACCGCCCTGGCCCACGGGGTTGTTGATGTTCTTGCTGTCGGTCACGGGTTCTCCCGGTGGTGAGGTGAAGTGGTCCATGGATTCATCCACTGAAGCCGGCACGTCCGTATCTCCCCCATTCGGGTGAAGTCGGCGGGCGGCCCTTCGATCGTCTCCCCCGTCTCCTCCCTCGGAGGACGTTCAGTCGCAGCAGTCACAGCAGCACTTGCACGGGTTGCAGCATCCACCGCCACAGCCATCGCCCGAGCCACCGCCGGAACCACCAGAGCCACCGGACCCGGAGCCACCGCCCGAACCGTGGTGGGAGCCGCCCCAGTTGCCGCCGCCCTGACCGCCGAACCAGCCGTCGCCCCCGGAGCCGTCCCTGCCGGACCCCTCCCGACTCGAACCGCCGTTGCGGTTGCCGTCCCCGAACTCGAAGGGCTCTCCGTCCTGGCCGTCGTCTTCGTTGCAGCGGCAGCAGTTGAAGCACAGACCGCAATCGGCGCACAGCCGGCGCCACTCGCGACACCGCCGGCAATGCCCCTCCGACGGTCGGCCCGACGCCATCGGCGCCCCCTCCGGGGCCGCGCCCGCGAGCGCTCCGACGCCGCACGTCGTGCCCGTGCCGGTCTCCGAGGGCGTTTCCGTCGCCGTACGGCGTCCCAGCCAGGGCAGCACGCGCAGGCCACGCGCCTGGGGACGGTGTCGATGGTGACGATGCCGGGGGTCGAAGACCCGATCGACGGCACGCTCCAACTCGCCGCCCAGAAGCGCCCCCACCAGCCGCCCGTCGACGAACTCGGCATCGGACAGGGCGAGTCGGATCCCGTGGACGGCGTCGTCGCAGAGCCGGCGCACCTCGGCCAGGTCCGTGCCGGTCACGGCGATCGGGTTCCACGCGCCTGACGCCTCGTCCGCGTCCAGGTCCTCCACCGCGTCCAGCAGATGGGCCAGCCGGCCGAACAGCCGGCCGGCTTCCGCCAGCGGTCCGGCGTTGCCCGGACGGTCCGTGAGCACCGCGGTGTACGCGAAGGCGGCCGCGGTCGCCGTCTCCGTGGGCTCCGTCACCGTCAGCAGCGAGCCACCGAGGCCGGTCGCCCTCTCGACCTCCGGCTGGCGCTCGACCGCTCCGAGCAGCACTGCGGTGTCGAAGCCGAGCCGTTCGCCGCCCGCGGCGCCCGCGCGGTCCCAGCCGTGGGCGATCCGGCGTGCCGCCGATGCCACGGGACGGCGCCCCACCAGGCCGTCGCCGTCGGCCACATGGTCGCGTATCTTCGCCGCGGCCAGCACCAGCGACACCGTCGCCGCCAGCCGGGCACCCTCGCCCTGTGCCACGTCCGCCGACCGCATCCCGCGCAGCGGGCACGGACCGGCGGCCCGCCGCCAGTCACCGGTGCGCTGCGACTGTGCTTCGGTCAGCACCGAGACGATCAGGCCGTCGTAGTTGGTGGCCGCCCTCGCGAACTGCCCGTACTCGCTGCGCAGAGCCAGGCACAGTCCGCACAGATGCGCCATCCACTCGGTTCGCAAGCCCTCACCCAGACGATGACGGCATGGCCTGATGATTCCGAACACCGAACTTCTCCCCCGTAGGAACGGCTACCCGGACGCGCCCTGGGGTCGGCTCACAGACGCAGGACTGCGTGAGGCACGACCGCACATGACGTCAACCGCGTATGACATCGACTGCGGCCGACATCCTAGAGGGTGCCTTCCGTCGGGTGTCCGCGCCGAGGACGGGAAGAACGTCCGGGCCGCGTGCGCCCTCGTCCGCCGACGCCGTGCCCTCCTCACCGAAGGAGCCCGGCTTCTTCGGTGAGGCACGGAAAAGGGCGCCCGCCCCGGACTCGCCCCCCGGCAGGCGCCCTGTGGCCGCGCCGATCGGCGCGAGAGGCGTCAGGCGGTCAGCCTGTCGGCAGGCCCAGCCCGTAGTAGGTGACGTGGTAGTCGTCCACGTACCCCGCCTCGCCGCCGATGATCAGGTCGGTGGGATCGCTCGCGCCCGCCGCCCTGGCCGTGGCCACGAGCATCTCGGCGAGGACGCGGCCCTTCGGCGCGCCGGGGCCGCCCGCGTCCACGCGCCACACCGGATCGTCGTCGCCGAAGACCGATGCCGTGTGCGGGAATTCGGCGACCGTGCCCCAGCCGAGTGCGGCCGGATCGACGTCGTCCGGGGCGAAGCAGGCGATCGAGAGCCGGTCGCCGCACACCACGTCGAAGAGGAGGGGAGCACTTCGTCCGTTGCGCCCGTAGAACGGCATCCCGATCCGGACCCCCAGGGCGGTGGTCTCGGCGGGCAGCGCTCCCAGGAAGTCTCCCAGCGACCGGGTGACGGTCTCCCAGCTGCGGGCGGTCCAACCGCCCGGGAATCCGAGGCCGACGTTGGCCTGGTCGCGGTTGCTCCCGAAGAAGCCGCTGATCGCGTGCTCCTCGCCGTGGCCTTGACGCCAGAACCAGTTCTCCGCGGGGTCGGTGGGCTGCAGGACCAGCTCCGGACCCGACTTCCCGGCCCGCAGTTCGAGCGTGTCCGGCCTGCCGCGCCAGCGCAGGAAGGGAGCGCCCCAGAGCGGCTCGCTGTCGTAGAACGGGCCCATGTCACCGTGCGAGCCCATGACGGACGGCTTGCCCAGTGCGGCGGTCACCTCCTCCTTCGCGGCGCGGAAGGCCGCCGCCTGCGCCGCGGCGTCCGGCGCGGGAACCGCCACCGGGACCGCGAGCTCCACGTACGACTCGCCGTCGACGTAACGCTTCTCGTAATCGCCGACCGGGCGCAAGCGGGCATCGCCCGAGGACCGGCCGGTGATCAGCACGGTAGCGTCCGCCGTGCCGCCCCAGGCCCACCCCAGCTCGGCCGCCGCAGCCCTCACGCCCTCCGGTGTCCAGCCGTCCGTGTCCGCCGCGACGAGTCGCCGGGCGAGCTCTCCGACGGACTCCTCCGCCGTGTTTCCCTGTTGTACGTTCATCGGCCCATCCTGCCGCATCCCGGACCGGGTCCCTGCGGGTCGCGCACCGGTGGGCGACGGACCTGGTGGAGGGCCGCAACCCCGGTGAGCTGCGGCGGCCCGACGGGACCGTTCTTCCCGTGCTCCGGGCCGCGCGCAGCACCCCCCGCGTACAAGGTCCGGGCACCTGCCGTTGACGCAACCGGAACGCACGCCATCCGGGCGCCCCGGCCGCGCAGCCCGGATCCCGGAGGCCGACCGCTCCGCAGCGGCAGCCGCACGGGGCCCGGCGCGGAGGAGGCGGCGGCCCCCTGAGCTCAGGCGTTCTGATTCCGGAGGGCCGGCAGAGGCCCCGCACCGTTCCGTGCGGGGCCTGCACGCCGTGCTCGGTCGCCGATCGCGGGACCGACGCGGGCGACGAAGCCGAGCGGGGAGGAATCCAGCCACCCGCAGGCATGGCTGATTGCTGGCGCAATCCCGAATGCAAGCCTTCGGACAAGTGTCCCCAATGGCCCGGCGGCCCCCTAACTCGCCGCTACGGCACCGATTTAGGACACTATCTCCCATTCGTGGGTAACGTGGCGCTGTCGATCAGTCACCCAGAATGAGATGCGGGATGTGATCTCGTTCACACTGAACTCACGACTGGCGGTGGATATTTGCAATCCCGAACGGTCCGTCCGCAGGTGCGACGCAAGCCTCGACCTCCGTCAGTTCGCCGTTGGCGGTGCCGTCCAGGCACAGGCGTCCTCCCTTGTCGCGGAGGTCGACGACGAACTTCGTGACCGTGCCGGACCGCTTCAGGTCGTGGATGCGCTCGTCGATGTAGCCGAGGCCGTTCAGCACCTTCCTGACCTGGGCGGGATCGGGCCGCTCGAGCTGCAGGAGCGCCTCGGCCACGCGCTGTTCGTGCTGGACGCCGGCACACCAGTCGCGGGCGTCCAGCTCCGCCTCCGGGCCCGCCGTGGGGGCGACGGGCTCGACCGCGCCGCCCGGTGGCGGCTCCACCGTGGCGCCGGGCGGCGGCTCCACCGGAGCGGTCGGCGCCTCGCCCTCCGGGGCGGCCGGCGACTCCCTCTTCGTGCCCGGTGGGGGGCACTCCCGCGCCACCTCGTCCAGCATCCCGACGAAGGCCGCGTCCTCCCCGGCCGAGACGGCGTCGACGGACCTGCCCCGCCCCTCCGGGGGGTCCGGCTGCTCGGAGCCACAGGCGGCCAGGGTCAGAGCGGCGAGCGCCGTCACCGCCAGGGTGCGCCGACGGCGGCGCATTACGGGGTCAACTGCCCTGATCCGGGCTCGGGTTCGCTTCATGTGCCCAGTCTTGGACGGGACCGCACGCGCCACATGAGTACGCGTACTCAACCTCGGCCGGCGGCCGGGGATCTTCACTGCTGCAAGGAAGCGGAATCAACTACCTCTACATACAGGCCACTTGTGGCCGAGATCGGCGCCGGTCTACGGTCCGCAGCGATCAAGCAACACACCTACGACACGAGGGGGGAACTCGTGCGCAAGACAGCCCTGCCTGTCATGGCCGCGCTCTCCATGGCGCTGCTGATACCGCAGCAGACCGCCGGAGCCACCGTCATCGGGCAGCCGCAGGCCGCGGCCGCCACCGTCGATCCGCCGCTGGCCGACGGGGAGATCCAGCAGGTCGGTCCCGGCCTGTACTCCACCGCGGAGAAGTCCTTCGAGCTGTACGAGACCGATGTGGCCGAGGGCCTCATGGGCCGTACCCACACGGTGACCGAAGGCACGGACGGGGTCGCCCGGCCGGAGTCGGCGCCCGCGACCCGCCCGGACCAGGGCGTCTTCGGTCCCGGCTGGGAAGCCGGGTTCCTGGGGGGCCAGCTCAACCGCAAGCTGGAGCAGAAGACCGACTCCGTCGTGGTCACCGACCTCGACGCGAAGGTCTCCGTCTCGTACGCCCTCAAGAGCAGCGTCGACTACCCGAGCGGCGGCGGCGTCAAGAAGTACGAGACCGCCACCGGCGACAAGCTCACCGAGACCACCACGTACAACGAGGCGACCGGCACGCTGGTGACCACCGCGGTCGAGACCCTCGCCCCGGCCACCGGCACCCCGGACACCGACGTGACCGGCGACCAGGACGCCGGCGCGGCCATCGGGGTCGCCAACCTCACGGCCACCTACAACTGGAAGCAGGTCGCTCCGGGCACCGACAAGTGGCGTGTGACCGGCCTGGGCAACCTGGCCGACGGCGCCACCGCCACGGTCTCCTACGACACCAAGGGCCGGGTCGCCACGGTCAGCGAGCCCGCCACCGCCGACGCCCCGGCGCAGTCGCTGACGGTCAAGTACTCGACCGCCACGACGGCCACCGGCACGGCGCTCGGTGAGTACACGGGCCGCGCCAAGGAGATCACCCTCACCTCGGGTGCCACCACGCAGACGCTGGCGCGCTACTCCTACGACGCCTCGGGTCTGCTGCGCGGCGTGACCAACCCGGTCGAGGGCACCGACCCGGTCTCGTCGTACTCCTACGACTCCACGGGCCGTGTCTCCGACATCGCCTCGCCGACCAACGGCGAGTGGGACCTGACGTTCCCGGCCGAGTCGGCCGCCCCGGACGCCGCGCCCGTCGGCACCGACCTGCCGTCCTCCACCGAGCCCCTGCAGGGCCCGGCCGGCGACGGAACCGCGACCACGCCTCCGGCCGGGGACTTCACCACCGGTGAGATCACCGACCCGCAGGCCTACCCGCGCTACTGCAACCGCGCCACCGAGTGGATGTGGTACCTCAACCGCGGCTGCGTCGCGTGGGCCGCGCACTACGGCTGGCACTGGCCGGTCTTCCGCTACACGCCGACCGGCTTCCGCGTGGCGGGCATCCTCAACGACGGCTGCAGCACCCCCGGCCCGAACATCAGCCGCCCGGGCGGCTTCAACTTCCGGGCCGCGTGCGACACCCACGACTACGGCTACGGTCTGATCGGCAACACGTACAAGGGCTACAGGTACTACCTGGACCGCAGCAAGAAGTCGAACGTCGACAACGCCTTCTACACCACGATGAAGACGCACAGCTGCAAGGCGTACAACATCCTGGTCCGCTGGAAGTGCAACTCCTACGCGTACGTCTACCTCAAGGCCGTGGCCTGGAAGGGCAACCCGAAGAACGGTGCCAACGCGACCTGATCACGGGTCCGCGCACCTTCTGACGTCGTACGGCACGACCTCCTGACGGAGCAGGCTCCTTGGGCCTGAACGGGCCGGGTGGCGGACACCCCTCGCCGCCCGGCCCGTTCCG
Source organism: Streptomyces sp. NK15101 (assembly GCF_020400725.1). Lineage (GTDB taxonomy): Bacteria > Actinomycetota > Actinomycetes > Streptomycetales > Streptomycetaceae > Streptomyces. Next base: position 19,355 of record NZ_JAINVG010000074.1, read on the forward strand.
CCAGGACCTTTCACCCCATCGCACCCCACACCTCCCCGGGCTGCGCCGTGTCCGCTTCCCCACGGGCCGAGTCATGACGCGCCCCCTGCTCACCGAGGCAATATGAAGAGAACGATCTGGGCGACGGTCGTCACCGCGATGACGGCCGTGACCCTCGGCGCCGCGATACCGGCCCACGCCGTCACGCCGACGAGCACCACGACAGCGGCCGAAGCGACGTCCGACCCGGTCGACCCGCCGCTCTACGACCAGACGGCGGGCGGCGGCGAGGTCCGCGTCAACGTCGTCACGGAGACCCTCGCGGACGTCGCCGACGCGGCGACCGCCGGCGAGACGAAGCAGCAGTTCGACACCGTGCCCGTGGTCACCCTCAAGGTGGACCGGACCGGCCTCGACGCGCTCGCCGCCAAGCCGGGCGTGGTCAGCGTCACCGAGGACAAGGTCGAGCCGCCGACCCTCGACCAGAGCATCCCGCTCATCGGCGGTGACGACGCCGCCGCGGCGGGCAAGACCGGTACGGGCCAGACGATCGCCGTCCTGGACACCGGCGTCGAGACCGGTCACCCGTTCCTGAAGAACCGCGTCGTGGCCGAGGCCTGCTTCTCGCCGAGCGACGCCGAGAGCGGCATCGTCAGCCTGTGCCCGAACGGCACCGACACGCAGGAGGGCACCGGTGCCGCCGACACCGCGACCGGACCCTGCGCGACCATGACGGCCTGCGACCACGGCACCCACGTGGCCGGTATCGCCGCGGGCAACGGCACCGGCATCACGGGCGCCCCCAAGCAGGGTGTGGCGCCGGGCGCCAACATCGTCGCCATCCAGGTCTTCAGCCAGTTCACCACCGAGGAGTTCTGCGGTGGCGCCGCCCCCTGCGTGGGCAGCTACCAGAGCGCCCAGCTCAAGGGCCTCGAGCACGTGCTGAAGCTCAAGCAGGCCGGTACGCCGATCGTCGCGGCCAACCTCAGCCTCGGCAACGGCCGTTACGCCACCGCCTGCGACAGCGATCTGCGCAAGCCGGTCGTGGACAGCCTGCTGAGCGCCGGCGTCGCCACCGTGATCGCGGCCGGCAACAACGGGCACACCGACGCGGTGAGCATGCCCGGCTGCATCTCCTCCGCCGTCACGGTCGGCTCGACCACCGACGACGACGAGCTGTCCGCCTTCACCAACCGGGGCCCGCTGCTCGACCTGTTCGCCCCCGGCACGGGCATCGTCTCCTCCGTGCCCGGCGGCACCTACGCCTCCAAGAACGGCACCTCCATGGCCGCGCCGCACGTGGCCGGTGCGTACGCGGTGCTCAAGCAGGCCTTCCCCACCAAGAGCGTCGCCGACCTGACGGCCCTGCTGAAGAGCAGCGGCCGGGGCATCGTCTACACCGGTGCCACCACCCCGCGGATCGACCTCGGCACCGCCGTCACCGGCGGGGGCACCACCCCGAAGCCGGCCGGAATGACCGACTTCAACGGTGACGGCGCGGAGGACATCGCGATCTCCGACCCCCAGGCCACCGTGGGCACGGACGCGAAGGCCGGCCTGATCCGCATCGTGTACGGCGGCGGCAAGGGCACCGCGGAGATCAGCCAGGACCTGGACTGGGTGCCCGGCGGCTCCGAGGCGGACGACTACTTCGGCGAGACCCTGGCCACCATCGACTGGAACAAGGACGGCTTCACCGACCTGGTCGCCGGAACCCCGAGCGAGACCGTCGGCACCGCCACCGACGCCGGCTTCGTCGACATCCTCTACGGCGCGGCCGGAGGCCTGGGCACCGGCACCCTGAAGGCCACGCACCTCGAGCAGGGCGCCGGTACCAGCGGGATCGCGGCTTCGGCGTCCGAGGCGGGCGACCGCATGGGCCACCGGATCGCGGCCGCGGTCAACGACGCCGGGCGACCGTACCTGATCATCAGCCTGCCCGGCGAAACCATCGGCACGGCCACTCAGGCGGGCGCGTTCTTCTACGTGCACGGAACCACCAGCCTGGCGGTGAACCAGTCGTCGGCCGGGGTTCCCGGGGACCCCGAGTCGGGAGACCTCTTCGGCTGGTCCGTGGCCGCCGACCAGAACTACATCGCCATCGGCGTCCCCAACGAGGCCATCGGCACCACGACGAAGGCCGGCGGCGTCACGATCCTCGACGCCAACCGCTTCGACTCCACCGGCCGTCCCCTGCCGCTCGCCGGACTCGACCAGAACAACGCGGCCATCTCCGGCGGTTCCGAGGCGGGCGACCAGTTCGGGTACGCGGTGGCCATGGCGCCGTTCCGGGCCAGCGGCGCAGCGGCCGCCACGGAGTCGATCCTGGCGATCGGTTCGCCCGGTGAGAGCGTGACGGTCGGCACCGAGGACCGCGCCAACGCCGGTCGTGTGGTGCAGATCCGCATCAAGCCCGACGGCACCTGGAGCTACCTGCGCGAGCTCAAGCAGGGCACCGCGGAGGACGACGTGTCCGGCACCTCCGAGGTCGGCGACCGCATGGGCGAGTCCCTCACCGCCGTCAACACCGCCCCCGGTTCGGTGAGCACCGTGGCGTCCATGCGGCTCGCCGTGGGAACGCCCGGCGAGGACATCGGCACCGTCGCCAACGCGGGCGCGGTCCACACGTTCTCGCTGGCCGGATCGGCCGGTCCGAACGACCGTTGGATCGAGGCCGGCGACGGCGACGGCATCCCCGGTCCTCCCGGCGCCAACCAGTACCTGGGCAGGAGCATCCACTTCACGGCGACCAAGCTGTACGTGGGCATGCCCTCCGGGCCCCTGGCCACGGGCGCGCTCTACGCGCTGCCGATGTCGAACGTGACGCAGGGCGGCACGGTCGCGCCCACCACCACGTACAAGCCCGGCTCCGGTGGCCTCCCGGCCAACGGCGTGGCCTTCGGCTACTCGGCACGGTAGAAGGCGGTCGATGTGCGGCCCCCGGAGGCAACGGCCTTCGGGGGCCGCGCTTCGGTCGCGCGGCTGATCGCCCAGGCCCTGACCGACCCGGCGGCACCGGTCGTCGTCGCTGGGTCGCTGCCCTCGTTCACCGCGCGGTTCGTCCCGGCGTGAAGGCCGCCGCCTCTCAGATCGCGGTGGAAAGTGCCACGTGACGCCATCGGTCGAGTTCCCGTCGCACCAGATCCAGCTTCGCCTCGACGCGCTCGACCGCGTCCGCGCCCAACTGCAGGCGCAGCGGCGGCTCGTCGACCTCGGTGAGGTCGACGACGGCTCTGGCCGCCTTCACCGGATCGCCCGGCTGGCGACCGGCGTGGTGGGCCAGCGCCGCGCGCACCGGTCCCGCGCCGGCGGTGTAGTCGGCGATGGCGGCCGGTTCGACCCGGAGGCTGGAGCCGTTGAGGAAGTCGGTGCGAAACCCGCCCGGCTCCACGATCGTGACGCGCACGCCGAGCGGGGCCAGTTCGCCGTGCAGCGCCTCGGAGACGCCCTCCAGGGCGAACTTCGACGCACCGTACAGGCCCACCGCCGGAGCAGTGGCGAAGCCGCCCACGGACCCGATGTTCAGGACGTGTCCGGAGCGCTGGGCGCGCAACGTCGGCAGGGTCGCCCGCAAGGTGTTGAGCACGCCGAAGACGTTGACGTCGAACAGTGCCCGGGCAGCCTCGTCGGAGGTCTCCTCGACCGCGCCCACGAGGCCGTGGCCCGCGTTGTTGACCACGACGTCGATCCGGCCGAACTCCGCCAGGCCCGTCTCCACCGCCAAGGCCAGCTGCTCCGGTTCGGTCACGTCCGCGTTCACCGCCAGCAACCCGTCCGGCTCGTTCGGGTACGCCCGGAGCACCGCCGACGCATCCCTCGCCGTGGCGATCACGCGATGGCCGCGGTCCAGCGCCTCACGAGTGATCTCCGCGCCGAGCCCACGCGAGGCACCCGTGACAAACCAAACGCTCATGTTCTCCCGTACTCCCGTCGTCCGGTGGCCCAGATGGCCGACGGACCGACGCTAGAACCTAGAGTCGGGTCCAGATCAACAGCTGTGTGAAGGGAGGGCGCCCGTGGACCTGAGCATCGGCGAGGTGGCGCGGCGCAGCGGGCTGAGCGTGCACGCACTGCGCTTCTACGAGCGGGAGGGCCTGTTCGCCAACCCGGTACGCCGCCTGTCCAACGGTCGTCGGATCTATCACGAGGAAGACCTGGAGTGGCTGGCGATCTGCACCAAGCTGCGCTCCTCGGGCATGTCCCTGGCGATGATCCGGCAGTACATCGACCTGGTCCGCCAGGGCCCTGGAAACGAACACGAACGCCTCGAGCTGCTGCGCCGGCACGAAAGCCACGTGGAGGCGCAGCTCCGGGAACTGCAGGAGACCCTGGACGTGATGCGGTACAAGGTGCGGATCTACGAGGAGCATGTCGCCCGCGGCGAGGCCGACCGGCTCTGGAACCCGTCCCACCCCGACACCGCGCGGGCCGGGGCTCGCCAGGAGTGCCACCCGCCGGAAGGAGCATGACCGGCCGGCCGGGGAACACACGGGGCGGCGCGCCACAGCTGCCGTTTCGTCCCCGCAGCACCGGTCCGCCGCCCGCCGCGACATCCGGGCCGTGCGCGGTACGACGCCCCACACGCGGAGCTCCGGAGGACAGGGCGGTCCCACCTGCGCCTTTCGCGTAGTGATACCGGGCACATACGACCGGTAACCACATCTCACGCGTGTTAACTTCCGGCCGTGACTTCCCCGGCCCTGGAGGCGTTCCCACCCGGCACCGGAGCGGCCCGGGGCCGCTCGCCGGCCGGTCCCGCGTCCTCCGGCACCCCCGATCCGCTCGGTCTGCTCGACGTGTTCGGCGAGCCCTTCGTCCGGGACCCGCACCCCTGGCTGGATCTCCTGCGGACCGAGGCCCCCGTCCACCACGACCCCGGCACCGGACTGTGGCTGGTCAGCCGGTACGAGGACATCCGGCGGGTCCTTCTCGAGCCGGAGGACTTCCTGCCCGACAACGCCCAGCACGCCATCACCCCGCTGCCCGTCTCCGTGCTCAGGATCCTCGCCCGCGCGGGCTTCACGCTCCCGCCCGCGCTCGCCGACAACGGCACCGAGAGCCACGCGGGACTGCGACGCCTGGTCACGCGGTTCTTCCACGCGCGGCGCGTGGAAGAGGCCGTGCCCGTGATCGAGCGGATCGCCGGAGAACTGCTCGCGCGAGTGCGGTCCCCGCTGGACGCCGCAGGCTCCTGCGATCTGTTCACCTCGTACGCGCAGGTCCTTCCGTGCCGGGTCCTGATGGAGCTTCTCGGCATCGAGGACGTCGAGCCGACGACCCTGATCCGCTGGAGCGACGCCTCGTTGGAGCTGTTCTACGGCAGGCCGACTTCGGAACGGCAACTGGAACTGGCGGAACTCGTCGCGGAGTTCCACCAATGGCTCACCGCGACCGTCCGGAGCGGCGCGGTTCCCGACGACTCCTTCATCGGTGCGCTCGGCCGCCATCGTCTGCCCGGCGGCGAGCCGCTGGACGTCAGGACGGCGGTCGCCGCCTGTTTCTTCGTCTTCATCGCCGGTCAGTCCACCACCGGGCAGCTCATCGCCACGGTGCTTCGCCACGTGTCCGCGGAGCCGGACCTGTGGGCACGGGTGGCCGGAGAGGCCGGGCTCGCCGAGGCGTGGGTGGAGGAGGTCCTGCGCCGGGAACCGCCGGTGACCACGTGGCGCCGGGTCACCGGGCGGGCCACCTCGCTGGGCGGGGTACGCCTGCCGGCCGGCGCCCCGTTGCTCCTCATGCTGATGGGCAGCGGGTCCGATCCGGAGGTGTTCCCTGAGCCTGCGACGATGTGCCCGTACCGGTCCAACGTCCGCCACCACCTGGCCTTCGGTGCCGGCCGTCACCGGTGCCCGGGCGCGTCCCTGGCGCGCACGGAGGCGGCGGTGGCCCTGCGGGCGGCGGCACGCGCCCTTCCCGGCATCCGGCCGGCCGCCGGGCCGGCGGAGCCTCCCATGCTCGGCCTGCTGTCGTTCCGGGCCCCCCTGGAAGTGCCCGTGAAGGGCCTGTAGGCCGACCGGCCGTGCCGCCGAGCGTGCCGGTCGTCAGCCGCTGGTGACGGTGGGGCGGGCGGTCTCGTCGACGGGCGCGTCGGCACCGGCGTCGGCCGCGAGTCGCACGAGGTCCGTCGTCAGTGAGGCCAGCCAGGACACCGTCGCGTAGTACACGCGCGGTGCGGCCGGCGGGTCGTCGACGGCGGTGGCGGAGGCCGTCGGGGCGTGGAGCGGCACCGGCGTCTCCACGGTGTCCCCGGTGGGGTCGATGCGGGCGGAAGCCAGCAGCATGTCCGCCGCGACCCGGTCGCCCGTGCGGATGACGGACTCCGCGGCCTCTCTTCCCAGCGGCGGAACCACGACCGGATCGGGAGGCACGAGGAGCCGGTCGGCGCCCCACAGCGTGTGGTGCCCGGCGATGAGCGCGGCCTGCCAGTCCTGACCGGCCGGCGGCGGAGTGGCCCCCTCGGGTTCGCTCTGGTACTGCGCGTACGCCGACTCCGCCATCACCAGGGCGTGCTGCAGCGAACGGTGGCCCGGTGCGGTGACCACCGGTACGCGCCGCCCGCCCGCCGCGATCTGCGCCGTCGTGGCCACGACGATCTCCGCGGCGATCCTCAGCAGCACCGCGACCGACCGCCGCAACTCGTCATGGGCGCCGCGCGGCCAGGCGAGCAGCCCGAACACGGCGCCGATCGCGCTGCCGGCCAGCACGTCGAGCAGCCGGAACTCGGCGAGCTGCCAGGTGGCCGGCGCCAGCTGCGCGAAGACCAGGGCGACCACCACCGTGAACAGCGCCTGCGCCCACCCCACGCCCTTCACCGGCCCCAGCGTGAAGGTGACCAGCATCAGCGGCGGCAGTGCCACCGCGTAGACCTCGATGTCGGTACCGACCAGCGCCAGCAACGCCGCCGCGGCCAACGCGCCGACGAGGGTGCCGGTCAGTGCGATCCGCTCCGTCTTCCGGGTCTCCCGTACCGTCGTGCGCGTCAGCGTCAGGGTGGCCAGCAGCACCCAGAAGCCGTGCGGGAGGGTGTCGACGCCCGCGATCAGCCGGGCCGCCGCCAGGGCCAGACTGATCCGTACCGCGTTCTGGAAGAACACCGACCGACTGCCGGCGTGGCCCGACAGGCGCCGCCACCACAGCCGCGGTGCCCGCATCCGCGCGTACCAGAACCGGCCGGGTGCCGGTGGGTCGGCCGCTCGGCCCCGTACGGCGATGTCGGCCGCTGTGGACATCGCGAGCGCCGCGTCCGCCACCTCCAGGAGCGCCGCGTTGCGGCGCAGCTCGGCGGGAGAGCCGTCCTCGGCTGCCGTCAGTGCCCGCCGGACCCGGCGCAGACGGGCGTGCGCCCGGCCGTCGGGCCTCTCGCCCCGCAGCCGGGCGGCGGTCTCCCTCGCCGCATCCGCGACCGCCCGCAGCGGGTCCGGTCCCCTGACCCCCGTCGCCTCGGCCGCCCCGGCCCGGTCCTCCCGGGGCGGAACCGCGCCCGGGGGAGGCGGCGGCAACACCGTCAGCCGGCCGATCAGGGTGCGGGCCGCCAGGCCCGTGTGGGCCAGTGCCCTCTGCCGCAGACCCGCTCCGGCCGGCCGTTCCGCCTCCGGGACCTGGGAGGAACGAAGCCCCGTGCTCAAGGCCCGGGCGGTGCGCAGCGTGGCCTCGGGCAGTGCGTACGGGGCGGAGCGCAGCCGGTCCGCGCAGTGCGCCGCGCCGTCGGCGGCCCGGGCGGCCCGTTCACGGTAGGGCAGGGCCGCCGGCTCGGGCAGCAGCGTCGTCTCCGCGATGATCAGCAGGACGAGCCCGAAGGTCGCCCCCGCCAGCCGTTCGCCCAGCGACCCGGGATCGTAGGGCGGGAACGACGGCAGGATGTACATCAGCTGCAGCCCCGTGGCGGCGCCTGCGAATCGTGGTCCTCCGACGGCCGTGAACGCCAGCGCGAACCCGACGACCAGCATGCCGACCACGGCACTCCACGTCCGCACGGACAGGTACGTACCGAGCGTGATCAGCACCCAGCACACCGGCACCACGCCCACCAGCAGCACGGCCCGCTGACGCCCGGAGCCGGGAAGGCGCGAGAGGCCCGCCATGGCGATCGCGCCGAACAGCGCGTACGTCGCGCCGACCGCCGAGTCGAAGCCGTGGAGAAGCACGTAGAACCCGGCCGTGGCGGCGGTCGTGACGCGCAGGGCCCTCCGCGCCGCCGCCCGGTAGGCGGGCGACGGCCGTCGCGGGAACACGCCACCCATGCCCCCAGCATCACTCGCCCCGCCGCACCCGGCACGAGGGCGGCTCACCGCCCGGCAGCGGGTCCGCTCCGGAGCGCCGTCCCGGAACGGGCACTTCCGGCTCCGAAGGTGCCGTCGCCGCGGTTCGCGCAGCGGGTGCGGATGGGCGGTGATCGTGGAGCGGTCCTGTTCGCCGCGTCAGGTGCGGGTCGGCTCCGCCTCGTCACGGGCCGTGGACAGGGGCTCGGCGATGTCCTCCAGGGAGCGGCGTTCCGCCTTCACCGCGAGGAAGGCGGCCACGAGTCCGGCCGCGCACATCAGGCCTGCACCGATCTGGAAGGCGAGGACCGTCTCGGACGGCACGCCGGACTCGGTGAGGCCGGCGAAGATCAGGGGGCCGCTGATGCCGCCGGCCGCCGTACCGATCGCGTAGAAGAAGGCGATGGCCATGGCCCGGGTCTCCATCGGGAAGACCTCCGAGACGGTGAGGTACGCGCTCGACGCGCCGGCCGACGCGAAGAACAGCACGACGCACCAGCAGACCGTGAGCGTGGTGGCGTCGAGCACGCCGCGGCCGAACAGCCAGGCCGTGCCGAACAGCAGCAGGCCGGACAGCAGGTAGGTCGACGAGATCATGACGCGGCGTCCGACGGTGTCGAAGAACTTGCCCAGCAGCAGCGGGCCGAGGAAGTTGCCGGCGGCGACGACGGCGAAGTAGTAGCCCGTGTGGCCGGTCGGCACGTCGAAGAAGGTGGTGAGGATCGTGCCGAAGCCGAAGGTGATGGCGTTGTAGAGGAACGCCTGGCCGATGAAGAGCGACAGGCCGAGGACGGCGCGGCGCGGATAGCGGCGGAAGACCGTCTTCGCGATCAGTCCGAAGCCGATGCTCCGGCGCTGGTGGATGGTGATCTCGCCCGCGGGCGGCGGCAGCGGGCGGCCGTGTTCCCGCTCGATCTCGCGCTCGGCGGACGACACCAGCTGTTCCGCGTCCTCGCCGTGCCCGTGGATGAACTGCCATCGTGGGCTCTCCGGCACGTGCCGCCGGACCAGGAGGATCACCAGGCCGAGGACCACGCCGAGGGCGAAGCTGAGACGCCAGCCCACATCGGCGGCGAAGACGTCCGTGTCCAGCATGACGATGGAGAGCAGGGCTCCGCCGATCGCTCCGAGCCAGTAGCTGCCGTTGATGATCAGGTCGACCCGGCCCCGGTACAGGGACGGGATCAGTTCGTCGACGGCCGAGTTGATGGCCGCGTACTCCCCGCCGATGCCGAAGCCCGTGAGGAAGCGGAAGAGGAAGAACCACCAGGATTCCATCGACAGGGCGGTGAGCGCCGTGGCTCCGAGGTAGACGGCCAGCGTCACCATGAAGAGCTTCTTGCGGCCGTGACGGTCGGTCAGCCACCCGAAGAACAGTGCTCCGGAACAGGCGCCCGCGACGTACAGCGCGGCTGCGGTTCCGGTCACCTGGGCGGCGGTGATGTCGAGGCCGCTCCCCTCCTCGGCGAGGCGGCCGGCGATGTTGCCGACGATCGTCACCTCGAGGCCGTCCAGGATCCACACGGTTCCGAGGCCGATCACGATCATCCAGTGCCAGCGTGACCACGGCAGGCGGTCCAGGCGGGCCGGTACGGCCGTGGTCACGGTTCCTGTGGTCGCGGGCACGGGGGCCCGGGTCGATTCTCCCGTCATGACTCCCTCTCCGTAGGCGCTCCCCTGCGGGTGCCCCGCTCGGGAGCAGTCATGTGTGCGCAGATCCTGGACACCGTGTCCAGCATGTGGCCACCACGGCGGCCGCACCACACGATCACCCGCCGTCCGGGGGACCCGGCACCCCGCATCGGGCGGCCTCACGGGCCGGGCCCCGTCGCCGACCGGTCGTCAGCAGGCAAGGCCGCCGCCCGCGTCGCCCGCCCGGTCAGTCCAGGATGGTGGCGATGCCCTGACGGCGCAGTTCGGCCAGCCCCTCCAGCATGGCCCGGATCCTCTGCGGCGAGTGCCCTTGCCAGCCCTCCAGCTCGGACAGGACGCGCACGGGCCGGCGCGTGCGGTAGGAGCGGGTGGGATTGCCCGGGAACTTCTTGTCGGTGACGTTGGGATCGTCCTCCAGGTCGCCGGTCGGTTCCACCACGTAGATCCGTCCCCGTCCGTCGCCGGCGGCCAGCTCCGCGCCCCAGGCGGCAGCGTCCAGGGTCTCGGAGACGTAGACGTGGCGGGACACACGCCCTTCCTCGAAATTGGAGGCGTGGCCAGGAGTCAACAGGTCTCCCGGCGCCAGGCACGCCTTCGTCCCGTGCAGGTAGGTTCCCGCCTCGTAGATCTGGAAGGGCACGGGTTCGCTGGTCATGGGTCCTCCGTACGTGTCAGGCGGCCGCGGGCCGGATGCCGCTGAGGGCCGGATGCCGCTGAGGGAGACGCGCGCTGCTCGCGACCGCCGATCTGTGGAGGTGTCAGCGCGCAGCGCCGGGTAGCCTACCGCCCGCCTCCCCGGGACGGGCCGTACGCATGAGCGAGTTGTGTGGTTCGGCGGTCGTCCTGTGCCTTTCCGTCCCCGGGGCGTTCCGGTCCTGGCAGCTGTTCGCGCCACCCCCGGGGTCCGGGCACGGTGGCGCGCCGGGGACGGCATGACGGCAGAACCGACGCCGTCCGGGCCCTCGCCCGCCACCTGGTCGAGGACCTCGGTCATCACCGGCTCGTCATCGGTCCGGCGGTCGACGACGGCGCGGCGATCCGCTGCCACGAGAAGGTGGGGTTCCGGCGCGTCGGCGTGGTGCGGCAGGACGAGGGGGGCGAGGACGGCGCCTGGCACGACGGCTGCTCATGGACCTGCCGGCGTCCGAGCCGGTGCGGTGATCCCGGCCCGTCCGCCGCACGGCCGGACGCGTCCGGCCGACGTCCTCCGGTCGGCGAGCAGCGTCTCCACCGTCGAGGCCGGATCCCACTCGGGGTCGAGGCCGGTCAGTCGCTCGGCGACCCTGCGCCAGGCCGCCGGGTCCGTGCCGAGTTCGGAGTGCACGAGCTCCGCGAGGAGGGCGCGGGCCTCGGCGGCCCCGGGCGGTGCGTCCGTGCGGCGGGCGGCGGCGCCCAGGTAGGCGAGCAGCCGCGTGGCCGGGGCCGCGAGGCGTACCAGGTCCGCGCCGTCGAGGAGCCGCGCCGTGAGCAGCCCGTCCAGCTGGGTGGACGGCGCGCAGTGGAACAGGCCGCCCAGACCGTGTCGGGCCCGCTCCCTGGTGAGCCGTGCGCCGCCGGGCATGCCGTCGGGGCCCGGCTCGGGCAGGAGCGCCGCGTGCCGCAGCCGTACGTCCTCGGGGACGCCGTCCAGTCGGACGATGTCCCGCCAGTACGGGAGCGGTTCCCGCGCGTGGGCGGCTTCGAGGGCGGTCCAGTCCACGGGCTCGCCCGGCGGGAGGGACTCGACGAGGTCACGCGCGTGCGGGGCGTGCGGGACGCGCCGCAGCTTCCGGACGAGTTTCTCCGGCGCCAGTTCGCGGTCGAGCCGAGCGCGGAGGACGGCGGCGGGATCGGCGGACGCGAGGGCCTTCGCGCACAGGGTCGTGGCGGAGCGCCCCAGCGCGTCCCGTCCCGCGAGCCGCGCCAGCCGGGCGGCACTGCCGTGCTCGAACAACCGCAGGCAGCCGAGCAGTTGGTGACCGAGACCCAGCCGTCGGCCGTGCTTTTCGAGCAGTTCCTCCACCAGATCGGGTTCGGCTGAGCACAGCCACGCCAGGCCGCCGGCCGGCCACGCCGAGCCCCCGGCGCGCCAGTCGGCCAGTACGCGGGCTCCGAGGGACGGCCGCCCGGTGCCGGAACGCGACCGGGCCACGATCCGGTGGACGATCGGCCGGGGGTTCCAGTGCCGCAGCAGGACGAGGTCCACCTCGGGGTCGTCGAGGTCGACAAGGCGCTCCACCGCGCCGCTCCGCTCCATCCAGCGGGACTGGGCGGCGAGGATCCGCAGGGCGGCGGGGTCACGGTCCGCGAGCAGCCGGTCGAGGACGGCACGCGGTGTGCGGTCGTAGCGCAGCAGGTACGCGGCGAGCAGCCACGGCCCGTCGGGACCGAGCCGGGGCAGTACCGCGTCGACCACTCGCGCGTCGGCGAGGCAGAGCAGGGTGCCCTCCGGCCAGGCCCACAGATGGTCGCCGTGCTCCAGAAGCTCGATCGCCTCCTCGGGAGTGCCCGGCCTGGCCCTGCCCGGGGGCTTCTCGGCGCCGGCCGCCGGACCGGCGCCGGACCGCGCGCGCTCCGTCAACTCCGCCCAGGTCAGCCCCTCAGAGGCGGCTTCGGACGCCGTCACGGTGCCGGCCAGGCGGAGCCAGGCGTCCGGGTCGGTGCCGAGTTCGGCGCGCAGCCGGCGGGCGAGCGCGGCCCGCCAGGCGTCGGCGAACGCGAGCCGCCGCCAGTCGTGGGGCAGCAGGAGCAGGCGCCGCGCGGGCAGCAGGGTGAGCAGCTCCTCGGCGGGCAACACACCCTGCACGTAGGCCCGTTCGATGTGCTGCGCGCCGGATCCGTACGTCTCAGGAGGTTGCGCGCGCACCTGCCGGGGGCTGGGTGCCTCATACGCGAAGCCGTTCTCGGACGCGGGGATGCCGTGGGCCGCGCAGGCGGCGGTGAACCACCGCGGGGTGGCGAGGCCGGGGGCGGTCGCCTGCTCGTGGACGGCCAGCGCCCGCAGTACCTCGGGATCCTTCGGACGGGGCGCACCCTCCGGGGCGAGGGAGTACAGCAGGTCGAGCGCGGCCAGTGCGTGCACGCGCTCGCTGCGAGGCAGGGCTTGCCGGGGCGCGGGCTCCCCGGTAGGCGGTTCGGGCTCGCCTCGCGGTTCGGACCGGGCGGGGGCGTCGGCCGGCGGTTCGGACCGGCCGGAGGCGTCGGCCGACGGTTCGGACCGGGCAGGCGGCTCAGGAACGACCGACGGTTCGGCCTCAGCCGACCGTTCGGGCCGGGCCGGTGATTCGGGCTCGGCCGGCGGTTCGGGCTCTGCGGCGGCCTCGTCCGGGGCCTTCCCCGCCTCGACGATCAGCTCCGCGACCGTGCCCCCGTGTTCGGGCAGCAGGATGTCGAAGGCCTCCCAGGCTCGCCCCCGCTCCCCGAGATTCGCCTCCGTCAACGCGCGCAGCCGGGCGACCGCCGCCGGGCCCAGCAGGTCCCTTTCGGCGAGGCGGGCGAGCGCGGCCAAGGCGTGGACGGCGGGGCGCGCGGTGCCGACCAGCTCGACCGGGTCGAGGAGCCCCGCCACGGCCATTCCCTCCGCCCAGACGTCGGCGCTGTCGTCGAGTTCCTCCTCCGCGAGGCGCCGCGCGGGCGGGGTGCTGTTCCCCGCGCGACGGCCCCCGGCCCGCCACGGCTCGTTGAGGACGCTCAGCCGGAACGCGTGGCGCTGCGCATCGCTCGCCGCCTCGTGGCGGGCCAGTTCCTCGCAGGCCCTGGGCATGAACGGGGTCGCGGCATGGGCCGCCGCGAGGGCGTCGAGATCATGGACGTACGGCTCGGACAGCAGGTCGCGCAGGGTGCTGGTGCCCCGGGCCTCGGCGAGCAGCGCGGGCAGCCGGGCCGGATCCTCGTACGCCTCGCTCCGCGCGCGCAGTCGGCGTGGGCCCTCGCCGTCCGGGGCGGCCAGGGCTTCGGTGACCGTGTCCACGACGGCTCGGTTCAGCCAGGCGGCTGCGGCGGGGTCGTCGAGCAGGTCGCGTACGGCATCCGGGCCGGTCCACTCCCAGATCCTCAGCAGGGCGTACTGCTGGGCGGCTCGGCGCACTCCCCACCGCAGTGCCGGCACCACGAGCTGCGGGTCGCCCGTGGCGAGCAGCGGGGCGAGCCAGGTGCGGGGGACCCGGCCGTGCGGGGCCGTCAGCTCGGCGCGCAGCCCGTCGTCGAGCGGAACGGTGCCGAGCCGCTCCGCGACGGTGCGGCGCAGGGACTGGGTGGCGCGCGGGTTGCGATAGACGGCCGCGGCGACCTGGGCGTCGCCGACCGCGACCAGCCGGGCCAGGACCCGCGTGTCGAGCCGGGGGTGACGGGCCAGGGCCGCCCGGGTGCGGGTGTCGCCGTGGTCGACGACCGCGTCGACGAGGGCGGGCGCCGGCAGGGTCCCGCCGGCGAGCAGCTCCGTCGTCACCCGCTCCGGCAGGGCCGCGAGCGCGGCCGCGGCGTGCCGCGGCTCCGCGTGCTCCAGGAGCAGGCCGAGCGTGCGGTGGACGCTGCGGGGCACGGGCGGACGGAACGTGCCGTCGGACGCCGACGGCACCGGCGGCGCGGCAACCAGCTCGGGCAGACCACCGCGGTGGTCTGCCAGCGTGTCGTGCAGCCCGCGCCAGCGGGACACGTCCGCCCCGAGGTGGCGCGCCGTCAGCTCCGTCAGGAGGGCAGCCGCCTCGTCGTCGACTCCCCCCGCGGCGGCGACCTCGGCCGCCACCGAGCGCGCGGGTCGCGTCTGCTCCACCGCCCGCAGCGCGCCTCCACGCGGCACGCTCGCGCCCTCCGCGATCCGGCCGTCCCCGATCATCTCGCGCAGCAGCCGCCCGGCTGCCCCCGCCTGCGTCTTCCTCATGGGTCGCCATGCTAGGCGCGGGCGATGGAGGCGGACACGCGTCCACGGCGCCTGTCCCTGCCTCAGGCGGGCCCTGCCGAGGAGGCCGAGGCGGATCCGGAACGCGTCGACGGGCCGGGAAAATGTGTCGAACGCGGAGCCGACCTCTGAGAAGGTCCTGAGTGCCCCGGAACCGCTGCGAAAGGAAGCCCGTGCCGCGTGCTGTCACGTTGATCCGCTCTGCCTCCCTGTCCGATGTCGCGGAGTACGCCTACGCGGCCACGGCCCCGGCCGAGTCGCGGCTGATCTTCCTGGCCGGAGCGTGTCCTCTGAACGAGGACGGCTCCACTGCGGCGATCGGGGACGTCGCGGGGCAGGCGGCCAGGGCTGTGGAGAACATGCTGACCGCTCTGACGGACTCCGGCGCGTCACTGCACGATGTCATCAGCACCCGTGTTCTCGTTGCCTCTCACCGGCGGGAGGACCTGGTGACGGCGTGGGAGGTCGTCCGGGACGCGTTCGGTGACCACGACGTGCCCAGCACGTTGATGGGTGTCACCGTGCTCGGCTATGACGGCCAGCTCGTGGAGATCGAAGCCGTCGCCGCCGTGCTTGATTCCTGAGCCGACGGGCATCCCTGCCGACCGAGTTCCTCCAGCCGTGCGTACAGCGTGGCACGGGTGGCCCCCGGCCCCCGTACCCCGCTCGCCGGGACCGGTCAGCCGATCCGCCGGGTGTAGACGGTCCGGTCGATCAGGCGCTCCGGCTGCCCCGGTGGAGTGAAGTAGAGCTCGAACACGGGCGGCCGGCCCCCCGCGCCGATGGTGATCACGGTGCGCATGCGAATGGTCTTGCCGACGAACTCCGGCCCCAGGATGCCCGGGTCGGTGAACTCGCCCGGGATCGACAGTGCCGAGGGGCGGCCGGTCACCGCCTCACCCCGGTAGGTCATGGCCTGCGGGGTGACGCTGTTGAAGGTCGTCCACTCGTAGCGCTTGTCGACGTTGGAGAAACCGAGGATGCCGAGGCTGTAGTACGGCCGGCCGGCCAGCGTGCCCCGTGTGGTCTCCTCCAGGAAGCGGCCGCCGGTCCGGTCGAGCCAGCGCGTCTTGACGATGATGTCGCGGGAGACGACCGGCTCGCCGTTCCGCCCGAGCGCCCAGTTGGTCTTGGTGGCCTGCCAGGTGCCGGCGAGCGGGTCGAGGAGGCGGTGGTACGGGCCCGGCTCCAGCAGTTCCGTCGTCGCCGCGACGGTCGGAGCCGCACCCACCGCGCCGATCGCACCGCCCGCGCCGGCCGCACCGGCGGGGCCGATCAGGGTGCCGACGGCGAGTGCGGCCGTCAGGGCCAGGGCGATCCTTGGGCGCCGCGTCACAGGGCCCTGCCGAAGTGTGCGGCCGCGGTGTCGACGGCCGGGTGTCCGGCGAGGGCTGTGCCGTCGCTGTCGAAGGTGACGGTCTCTCGTCGGGGCACGTCGTCTCCTTTTCGGGTCGGGACGGACAGGGGTCCGTCAGGCGTACCGCAGGTCGGCCCGGGTGATCAGGCCGTCGGCGATGTCGAGGTCGTAACGGGCGCGAAAGCCTCCCGAGCCGCCCGGCCGGAAGCGGACCAGCATCGTCGTGCCGCCGGCGCGCGGGGTGTGGCCGAGCAGCGTGTAGACGCCTCCGACGACCTCGACGGCGGCCCAGCGGCGAATGGCGTCCCGCCCGCGGATCTCACGCCCCACGTCGATGACGACGGCGTCCGGGTCGAACGCGGCGGCCACGGCGTCCGCGTCCCCGGCGGCGACCGCGTCCAGATAGCGCTGCGCGGCCGGGGCGAGCGGGCCGGCCGGGGTGCCCGGCGAGGAGGGGGACGGGAGCGGCCGCGAGGGTGACGGCGAGGGCGAGGACGATGCCGCCGCCGGGGTCCGGGCCGTGGCCGACGGGCCGACGCCGCTCGCGGAGTCTCCCGTCCGGGCGGAGGAGGCGCAGGCCGTCGCCGTACCGCTCACGAGGAGGACGACGGCTGCGGCGGTCGCCGCTGTCGCCGCTCTCACGGGGCGAGCGCCCGGTTGCCGTCGCCCCAGGTGGCGGCCATGACCACGCCGGTGATCCGCCAGCCGTCCAGCCGTCGCCGGAGCACATCGAGGTCGAAGCGGCAGGCGCCGCCCAGCGCCTCCTGCCGGCCGGCGACGATCCGGTCCGGTCCGGGGATGACGGGTTCGCCGCCGTCGAGGCCGGTGTGGTCGAGGGTCACCTTGTCGGCGAAGACTCCGGCGAGCCGCTCCCGGTCCCACTGGTCGGCGTACCAGGCCATCCGGGTGCAGGCGTCGATGACGTCCGAACGATCCATGGGGACCACCCTGTCGTCGCCGCGCGTGCGCCGGCACCGGTACTCGCTGCACGGGTGCCTGCAGGATCGTGCACGGAACCCGGCGGTTCACAGCCACCCTCTCTCCTTGGCCCGCAAGGCGGCCTGGAACCGGGTGTTCGCCCCGAGTCGGCCCATCAGGTCGGCGACGTGGGCCCGGAACTTGCGCACCGACACGTTGATCGAACGCGCCGCGGTCTCGTCCGTGTCATGGCGGGTCAGCGCGTGCAGCACGCGCTGCTCGATGGGCGACAGCGGCAGGTCGTCCAGCTCCCGGGCGCGGGCCCACGTCCCCTCGAAGAGCTCCGAGAGCATCTTCACCACACCCGGCTGGCGGATCTCCAGAGTGCCGGCCCCCGGGTCCGACGGATCGGTCCGGATGAACGCGACGGCGTCGTTGACCACGGCCAGGTGTCGCAGCGGTTCACCGGTGACCCGGTGCAGGACACCCAGGTGGTGCTGGGACCGGGCATGGGTCTCCTGCTCCGGATCCCGAAGGGCGTCGACGGAGAACACGATGCGGCTGCGCAGACCGGCGGCCACCAGGCGTCGGGACGGGACCGCGTCGGACGCCGCGTCAGCACGCTCCCGGGCCCGCTCTTCGAGCTGGACGAACTCGCGTGGCTCGCGCTCCAGCAGCGCCCGCATGCGCCGCGCCGCGGCCGGCCCGTCGGTCAGCTGCTCGGCCATCCGCACGCTGCGGCCGCTGCGATGCTCCTCCGCCAGTTCGGAGAGCACGTCCCAGGCGAGGCCGAGGTCGGACAGCCTGCGCTGTGCCTCCTCCACGCGCCTCCGCACCAGCAGCTCCACCGCGACGGCGGGAGCCACCGGGGTGGAGGCCCCGGTCACCACCCCGAGGGTGCGTAACTCCTCCATCACCCGTGACACGTCCGGCATGGCGAGCTCATGGTGGACGTCGTCCGGCGTGGAACGGGGACCGCGCAGCAGACTGCGGTAGAGCCGCTCCTGATCCGCACTCATCCCCAGACGGGTCAGACTCATCGGACGCCGATCACCGGGGCGAGGAGCACGAGAGCGACGGCGACGGTCCGCTGCGGTGTGTTCGTCTTCATGGCATCGATCTTCGGATCCGAAGGCCGCCCGAACGAGGGTCGGAAGTGACACCACTCGTACAGTTTCGGACATGACCCCGTGGACACGGCGACCGCCCCGCCCGGCACTTCAGCCGGGCGGTGGGAGTCCCCCACGAGACGTCCCGGCCGGATCAGATGACCGGCTCCGGCGTGGGGAGGGCCCGGCCCCGGCGTCGGCGTGGGACTCGGCGGCACCGGATCGTTCGGCGGCGTGCCGGTCACGGCTCGTGCCTCCGGCGGTCGGGGCGCCCGCTCGGGCTCTGGCCCTGGCCCCGGTGCCGGGCGGGGCCTCGTCGGAAGGCCGGTGGCGGACCGGGAAGCAAAGGACTCGCCGGAGGCGGCGGCCCACGAGGCCCCGCGGGGCGCCCCGGAGGTGCTCTCGCCCGGTGCCGGTCCCGTACCGCCGCCCGAACCGCCTCCGCACCTGCCGGTCCTGGCGTCCGGCGCGCGAGACCGTTGTGGCGGCCCACCACCACCCTGTGAGGAGATCCCGTGCTCGAAGGCTTCGGCGAGGCGCTCGCGGACCGGGAGTACTACCTGCCGCTGCCCAGCGTGCCCGACCCCGGACCGCGCTTCGTTCCCGGCGAGGTGCCGCCGGGCCTGCGCGGCTCCGCCCGGGGCATCTGGACGGTCTGGGGCGGTCCGCGGACCGAACTCGCCGAGCAGGGCTGGAAGATCCACGTGTCGGCACGGCTTGACCGGGCGCAGCACGTGCTCGACACGGTGGCCGGGATCTGCTTCTCCGAAGGCGTGCCGTTCAAACACCTGAGCGCCCGGCTCTTCTTCCTGTTCCTCCATCACAAGCACGCCGTGCGGGCCCAGGCGGGCAAGTTCTGCGCCGTCTACCCACCGGACACGGCGACCGCCCGCCGGCTCCTCGAACGCCTGCGCGACGCGCTCGACGGGGAGGAGGGGCCGTACGTCCTCACCGACCGGCGCTTTCGCGACTCGCGGACGGTCCACTACCGCTACGGCTCCTTCGACGGCGCCCGCAGCCGGCTCCGGGCCGACGGCACCCGGGAGGGGCTGGTCCGCGACGGATCCGGCCGGGAGGTCGTGGACTCGCGGCTGCCCTCCTTCCAGCTGCCCGCGGGGATCACGGACCCCTTCGTCGAACAGGAGGAACAGCCGCACACGGGCCCGGTCCTGATCCGCGACTACGAGGTGACCCGCGCGGTGCGCCTGAGCAACGCCGGCGGTGCCTACCGGGCCCGCGACCGGCGGACCGGCCGCACCGTCTTCCTCAAGGAGGCCCGCGCCCACAACGGCCTGGTCTTCGACGGGACCGACGCGCAGCAGCGGCTGCGGCACGAGTACGACGTGCTGCGCGAGCTGCACGCGGCGGCCCCGGGGGTGGGCCCGGAGCCGCTGGACCACTTCACGGAGTGGGAGCACGACTTCCTCGTCACCGAGTACGTCGCGGGGCAGCCGCTGGTGAGCTGGCTGAGCCGGTCCTCCCCGCTGGCCCGCGCCGACCGCACGGCCGAGTCCGTCGCGGCCTACTACGAGACGTGCCGGCGGCTGCTTGCCGCGCTGGACGCCTCGCTCGAGCGGCTGCACGCCGCCGGCTACCGGTTCGGCGACCTCAGCCTGGGCAACGTCCTGGTCACGCCGTCGGGCGGGATCCGGCTCGTGGACTTCGAGGCGGCCTCGGCGCTGTCCGCGGCCCCGTCCGGGATGGGCACCCCGGGGTTCGCGCCGCCGCCCGGCCTGCGCCGGGCGGACACCGATCCGCTGCTGCAGGACCGGTACGGCACGTCGGCGGTCGCGCTCGCCTTCCTGGCTCCGTTCAACGAGGTCGCCGAGCACGCGCCCGCCAACCTCGCACTGCTGCGTCGTGATCTGGCGGACGTGGCTCCGCCGCAGGACCTGTGGCGGCGGGCCACCTCCTTCCACCTGACGGAGGACCGGGCGCGGGACCAGGACGGTCCCGGCCGCCCGCCCTCCCCCGCCGAGCTGGACGCCGATCCGCGCGGCTGCCTCGCCCGGCTGGCCGGGGAGGTGGCCGCGGGTCTCCTCGAGACGGCCGACGCCGACCGGCCGGAGTGGGTCTTCCCCCCCTCGCCCGAGGCGTTCCGGACCAACAACGTGTGCCTGGCCTACGGCACGGCCGGGGTGGTGCACGCCCTGCACCGCGCCGGGACCGCGGTGCCGGAGGAGATACGCGAACGGCTGCGCCACGACGCCCTGGCGCTGCGCGACGCACTGCCCCCCGGACTGCTCGTCGGCTCGGCCGGCATCGCCCGGGTGCTGGCCGGCCTCGGCCGGCTGGACGAGGCCGTCGACCTGCTCGGGGACGCCGACGGCCACCCGCTCACCGCCTCCTGCGGCACGCTGGCCGGCGGGCGGGCCGGGGTCGGCCTGGGCTGGCTCGCCCTGCACCGGCTGACCGGGGAGAACGGCCATCTGGAGCGGGCCGTCGCGGCGGGGGAAGGCCTGCTGCGCACCCCCGATCTGCCGGCCGCGCTCGGCGAGCACGACGCCCGCGGTCTGCTGCACGGCCGCTCGGGGCTCGCCCTCTTCCTCCACCGCCTGGCCCGCGACACCGGCGACGACCGCTTCCTGGAGGCGGGCCGCCTGCTGCTCCACCAGGAGCTGGACCGGACCTTTCCGCTGGACGACGGTGCCCTGTCCATCTCCGACGACGCGCGGCTCACCCGTGCCATGCCGTACCTGGCCACGGGCGCGGCCGGTCTCGCGGCGGTGCTCACCCGCTACGTGGCCACCGCGCCGGACGAGCGCTGCGCCGCGGCACTGCCTCGGCTGGTCGCCGGCATCCGGGTCTCCTGCGCCACGAAG
>NZ_JAINVG010000075.1 GCF_020400725.1 Streptomyces sp. NK15101
CCCCGGGGGGAGGCCGGGCTGGCGGGGGGCGCCGAGCAGGCCCTCGGCGGCGCGCAGGGCGCGGCGGGCGATCTCGGGGAGCCCGTCCCAGCCGTCCGCGCCGATCCCCACGACCGACACCACCGATATCGCAGCGTTCACGTCGGGGACTCTACGTGAGGGCCGCAGGTGGGCGGCACGTGGCGGCCCTCACTTCTGGGCGTTCTGCCCCACGTAGAAGAGGAGCCAGACGAAGCCTGCGAAGGCGTGGGTCGCGAAGACGTACACGAAGACGCGGAGCATCACGCCCCGCTCCTTCCAGCGCTCGTCGTCGTGGGTCTTCCCGGTCACGGGGCCGTCTTCTCGGTCATGCGGTCCAGGGTACGGGCGGCCGGAATAGGGGAGGGGGTCGCGCCGTTCGAGGTAATAGTTTAAGCTTCAACCACTAGCCAGAACCGCGAGAGGTGAGCACGATGCAGTTCGGGATCTTCACCGTCGGCGACGTGACGACCGACCCCACCACCGGCCGCACCCCCACCGAGCACGAGCGCATCAAGAACACCGTCGCGATCGCGCTCAAGGCGGAAGAGGTCGGACTCGACGTCTTCGCGACCGGCGAGCACCACAACCCGCCGTTCGTCCCGTCCTCCCCGACGACGCTCCTCGGGCACATAGCCGCCCGCACGGAGAACCTGATCCTGTCGACCTCGACCACCCTGATCACCACCAACGACCCGGTGAAGATCGCCGAGGACTACGCGACCCTCCAGCACCTCGCCGACGGCCGCGTCGACCTGATGATGGGCCGCGGCAACACCGGCCCGGTCTACCCGTGGTTCGGCCAGGACATCCGCCAGGGCATCCCGCTCGCCATCGAGAACTACGCGCTCCTCCACAAGCTGTGGAGGGAGGACGTGGTCGACTGGGAGGGCAAGTTCCGCAGCGCCCTCCAGGGCTTCACGTCCACCCCGCGCCCGCTCGACGGCGTCCCGCCGTTCGTCTGGCACGGCTCCATCCGCTCCCCCGAGATCGCCGAACAGGCCGCCTACTACGGCGACGGCTTCTTCGCGAACCACATCTTCTGGCCCAAGCAGCACACCGAGAAGATGGTCCGGCTCTACCGCCAGCGGTACGCGCACTACGGCCACGGCACCCCCGAGCAGGCCATCGTCGGCCTCGGCGGCCAGGTCTTCCTGCGGAAGAACTCGCAGGACGCGGTACGGGAGTTCCGCCCGTACTTCGACAACGCGCCCGTCTACGGCCACGGCCCCTCCCTGGAGGAGTTCAGCCGCGAGACCCCGCTGACCGTCGGCTCCCCGCAGGAGGTCATCGAGCGCACCCTGTCCTTCCGCGAGTACGTCGGCGACTACCAGCGCCAGCTGTTCCTGATCGACCACGCCGGACTGCCCCTCAAGACGGTCCTGGAACAGCTCGACCTGCTCGGCGAGGAGGTCGTCCCGGTGCTGCGCAAGGAGTTCGCGAACCTGCGGCCCGCCGGAGTGCCGGAGACCGCCCCGCTCCACCCCGCCGTCACCCGCACGACCACGACCGAGGAGGTCTGACCCCATGCAGACGTTGAAGCTGGTCGCCGTGTCCGCCGGACTCAGCGCGCCCTCCTCCACCCGGCTCCTCGCCGACCGGCTGCTCCAGGCGGCCCGGTACCGGCTGGCCGAGCAGGAGTACGCCGTCGACGTCGAGGTCGTCGAACTGCGCGACCTCGCCGTCGACATCGCGAAGAACTTCGTGACGGGCTTCCCCTCGGCCGCGCTCCAGGAGGCGATCGACAAGGTCACGGGCGCGGACGGGGTCATCGCGGTGACCCCCGTCTTCACCGCCTCCTACAGCGGCCTGTTCAAGTCCTTCTTCGACCTGATCGACCCGGCGGCGCTCACGGGAACCCCGGTCCTCGTCGCCGCGACGGGCGGCACGGCCCGCCACTCCCTCGTCCTCGACCACGCCCTGCGGCCCCTCTTCGCCTACCTGCGGGCCCTCGTCGTCCCCACCGCGGTCTACGCGGCCTCCGAGGACTGGGGCTCCGGCGGCGACGAGTACACGGAGGGCCTGCCGGCCCGGATCATCCGCGCCGGGAACGAGTTCGCGGACACGGTGGCGGGGAGGCCGGCGCGGCGCGCGGAGGACGACGAGATCGTCCCCTTCGAGAAGCAGCTCGCGGACCTGCGCCTGGACTGAGGGACCCGGCGGCCCGCCGGGCGGCCCGGGCAGCCCTTCCCGGGCCGCCGTGCGGCTCACCACCGCACGGCGCATGATGCCCCCATGGACATCAAGCTCGAACTGGTCGGCGTCCCCGTCACCGACATCGACCGGGCCAAGGCCTTCTACGAGAAGGTCGGCTTCCACGCCGACCACGACGTGGCCGTCAGCGACGAGATCCGCTTCGTCCAGATGACCCCGCCCGGCTCGGCCTGCTCGATCGCCTTCGGCAAGGGCATCACCGAGATGGCCCCGGGCTCCCTGGACAACATGCAGGTGGTCGTCGCCGACATCGAGAAGGCACACGCCGACCTCACCGCCCGGGGCATCGGGGTCAGCGAGATCGACGACCGGCCGTGGGGCTCCTTCGTCTACTTCTCCGACCCCGACGGCAACCGCTGGTCGGTCCAGCAGACCACCCCGCGCGACAGGTGACCGCCGGTCGCGGTCGTGCGGCCGCCTCCTGACCGCGGGGAGGACGCCGGCCCCGGAGGACGAGTCCGTCTCCCCCGCGCGGCGGAGGAGGTCGAGCCGCCGGGCCGACGTGCCGGGGTGGGTCCGGGCGGGACGCTGGACGCATGCCGAGGATCAAATCCCTTCCCGACGTGCCCCGTTGGGCCGCCGTCGCCGCCCATGCCGTCCCCCTGCTCGTCCTGCCCTCGGGCCTGTGGCGGCTCGCGCTCGTCTCCGGGCTCCCGGTCACCCTGGACGCGGCCGACGGCACGATGGGGCTCGGCGAGGGCGTCTACGTCGTCTCCCTCAGCGTCGTGTCCGAGCTGCTGGCGTTCCTGACGCTCGGGCTCGTCCGCCCCTGGGGCGAGGTGTTCCCGCGGTGGACGCCCTTCCTCGGCGGACGCCGGGTGAACCCGGCCGCCGCGGCCGGGACCGCCCTCGCCGGCGCGGCCGGCCTGTGCGCGATCGCCGCCTGGGGGGTGTACGCGGCGTACGCCGGCCTCGGCCCGGGCATCCCGGTCTCACCGGCCCAGGACGCCGTGCTCGTCGCCTGTTACGCACCCCTCGCGGCCTGGCCGCCGTTGCTCGCGGCGGTGGCCGTGGCGTACTACCGGCGCCGGGTCGGCCACCAGGCGCCGGCAGTGCGTCTGAGGGCCTAGTAGGGAGCGGGGTGGCCCGCCGCGTCCTCGTGTGTGTAGAAGAGGTAGAACGCGGCGCCGCCCGTGACCAGGGCCACGATCACCCCCAGCAGCGCCGACGAGTAGATGCTCGCGCCGGTGACGCTGTACAGGAAGCCGACCGCGATGCCGGCGAGGGCGCCCCACGCGGCGGCGCGGGCCTCGCGGGGCAGGGCGCGGCCGTACCGCCGGAGGGCGTACAGCGCGACGGCGAGGACGACGGCGGAGACGAGGCCCAGCCAGAACTGTCCCCAGCTGAGCGCGCCGCCGTCGCGGGCGTTCACCTCCGCGTAGAACCCGTACAGGACGCCGATCGTGACCGGGAGTCCCCAGCCGTGCGTGCTGACTCGGCGCCGGGCGGGCGCCGCTGCGTGTGCGGCCATGGCAGGAGCTCCTTCGTGTCCGGCCCCCCTGGTTCCCGGTTCCCGCACCCTCCAGGGCACACCCGCGCCCGGCGCCCCGCAAGTGGATCACGGCCCGTCGGCCGCCACCGCCGCCAGCCGGGCCAGGGCCTCGTCCAGCACCGCGACCGGCGGTGACGCGAGGCCCAGTCTGACGGCGTCGGGGGCGGCGGAGCGGCCGACGGCGAAGGCGCTGCCGGGGGTGACCGCCACGCCCGCGCGTGCGGCGGCGGCCGCCGTGAAGGTCTCCGCGCGCCAGGGCGCGGGCAGCTCCCACCAGCAGTAGTAGGCGTGCGGGGAGGTCCGGAGCGCGTGTCCGGCGAGCCGTCGCCGGAGCAGGGCGTGCCGGACCCCGGTGTCGGCCCGCTTGGCGGCGACGGCCTCCGCGACGGTGCCGTCGCCGGTCCAGCGGGTGGCGGCGGCGAGGGCGAGCCCGCCGGCCGTCCAGGCGCCGGAGCGCAGGGCGTCGGCGGCCGCGGCACGGAGCCGGGCGGGGACCACGAGGTAGCCGACCGTCAGACCGGGAGCGAGCCGCTTGGAGAGGCTGTCGACCAGGAGGACCCGCTCGGGGGCGTGCGCGGCGAGCGGGGCGGGCGCGTCGGGGGCGAGGAAGGCCCAGGTGGTGTCCTCGACGGCCGTGAGGTCCAGGCGGCGGAGCAGTTCGGCGAGTTCGGCTCGCCGTCCTTCGCCGGTGGTGGTGGAGAGCGGGTTGTGCAGGGTGGGCTGGAGGTAGACGGCGGCGAGGGGCGCGGCCCGGTGGGCGGCCTCCAGGGAGTCGGGGCGTACTCCTTCGGCGTCGAGGGCGAGGGGGACGAGCCGGATGTTGAGCCGTTCGGCGACCGCTTTGACCAGGGGGTACGTGAGCGCTTCGACGCCGAGGCGGCCGCCGGGCGGGACGAGGGCGGAGAGCGCGGCGGCGAGGGCCTGGCGGGCGTTCCCGGCGAAGAGGACGCCGTCGGGGTCCGGTGCCCAGCCGGGCCGGGCGAGGACGGCGGCCGCCGCCTCCCGGGCCTCGGGGCCGCCGCCGGCGGGGGCCGGGCGGGAGACGGCCTCGGTGAGCACGTCGGGCCGGGCGAGCGCCGTGAGCGCGCGGGCCATCAGCTCCGACTGGCCCTCGGCGGACGGGTAGTTGAGCTGGAGGTCGACGGGCGCGGCGCCGGTCGCCTCGGCGAGCGCGGGTCCGGGCAGCGGGGGTGCGGCGCGGACGAAGGTGCCGCGACCGACCTCGCCGACGACGAGTCCGCGGCGGGCCAGTTCCCCGTACACCCGGATCGCCGTCGAGTTCGCGATCCCGTGGCGGCGGGCGAAGACCCGCTGGGGCGGCAGCCGGTCGCCGGGGCGCAGCCGCCCGTCCCGTACGGCGGCCTCGACCCGGTCCGCGATCCTCCGGTACTCCTCCACGGGCCCCACGCTCCCCCCATTGCACCGAGAGCAAAGATCTTATTGCACCGAGCAGTTGGGGCTGCCTAGCCTGCGGTCATGCGCTTCACCGACACCCTCGCCACCCGGCTCCACTTCGAGGACCAGGGTTCCGGCCCCGCCCTCCTCCTCGTCCACGGCCACCCCTTCGACCACACCATGTGGCAGCCCCAGATCGACCGCTTCTCCCCCACCCACCGGGTGATCGCCCCCGATCTGCGTGGCTACGGCATCACCCCGCCGGGCGCCGAGACCGAGGTCATCGGCCTCGGCGACTTCGCCGAGGACCTGGTCGACCTCCTCGACGATCTGGGGATCGACGACTGCGTCGTCGCGGGCCTCTCCATGGGCGGTCAGATCGCCATGGAACTCGTCCGCCGTCACCCCGAGCGGGTCCGGGGCCTCGTCCTCGCCGACACCTTTCCGGCGGCCGAGACCGAGGAGGGCAGGAAGGCCCGCAACGCCATGGCCGACCGGCTCCTGCGGGAGGGCATGCGCGGATACGCCGACGAGGTGCTGGACCGGATGGTCGCCCCGTACAACACGCACGCCGCGCCGCACGTCCACCGCATGATGTGCGCCACCGACCCGGTCGCCGCGGCGGCCGCCCTGCGCGGCCGGGCCGAGCGCCCCGACTACCGGGAGACCCTCGCCGCCGTCGCGGTCCCCGCGCTCGTCGTCGTCGGCCGCGACGACACGTACACCCCGGTGGCGGACGCGGAGGAGATGCACGCCCTGCTCCCCCACTCGACGCTCACCGTGATCGAGCGGGCCGCGCACCTGCCCAACCTGGAGCGGCCCGAGGAGTTCGACGCGGCCCTCGACGCCTTCCTCCGCTCACTCGTCCGGCCCAGTTGAAAGTTCGGAAACGTACGAACGCCCCGACGATGGGGCCATGAGCCAGAACACCGCACCCCGCAAGGCGGGCACCCAGCCGAGCACCGCCGGCGCCTGGGCAGCCGGCGGCACCCTCTTCGCCGGCGTCCTCATGCTGGTCACCGGCTTCATGAGCGTCTTCCAGGGCATCGCCGGCATCGCCGAGGACGACGTCTACACCCGGATCGGCGACTACGTCTTCAAGTTCAACCTCACCACCTGGGGATGGATCCACCTGATCCTCGGCGTCATCGTCGTCATCACCGGCTACGGCATCCTCAAGGGCGCCGGATGGGGCCGGGTCGCCGGCATCTCCCTGGCCTCCCTCAACATCCTCTTCCAGTTCCTCTTCCTGCCCTACCAGCCGTGGTGGGCGCTCTTCTCCATGGCCGTCTCGATCTTCGTGATCTGGGCACTGGCCACGGACGAGGCGTACGGCCGGGACGAGCGGTTCTGAGACGCCGGCCCATGAAACGAGGAACCGGAATCGCCCTCGCCGCCACCACGCTCCTCGCCCTCACCGGCTGCGACGCCGCCACGGACAAGGCGGGCCAGATCGTCTCCTCCGCCACGGCGGCCGTCGCCTCGGCCGCCCAGGAGAAGATGAACGAGGTCAAGGACGGGGTGGACGCCACCGGCGACGTACGCGCCGGGGCGACGAGCACCGACGGGGACCGCACGGTCGCCGAGATCACCGCGACCAACCCCAAGGACAAGAACGCCGACTACACGATCATGGTCAACTTCCGTGACGGCGAGGGCAATCTGCTCGACGCCGTCGTCCTGAGCATCAGCGGCGTCGCACCCGGGAAGTCCAAGACCGGCACGGCACGCAGCAACCGGACCCTCTCGGGCGCGACGAAGGCGGAGATCGCGCAGGCCCTGCGCCACTGAGGCGCGTGGACCGAGCGCCCGCCGCGGAACCCGCGGAGCCGGCGACGCACACACACGCCGAACAGGCGGCATCCGGCCCGCCGCCCCTCCGGCCCAGGCGCCGACCCGCCGCCTGGGCCGCGGGGCTGCTCCCGCTCGTGGCCGCCGTGACCACCGCGTGCCGGGCGCTCGACACGGACGCCGTCATCCCCGTCCCCGGCTGCTCTCCTTCCTCCCCCGGCCCACCGTCCCGGCGGGACTCCCCGTCCTGCTCGCCGGCCCCAGGCTCCCCGACCTCGACGGCTCCGACCACCGCGCCGTCCTCGCCGGTCTCGACCTGCGCGGCGCGCGCCGATCCGCCACGCTGAAGGCATGGACAACGACGAGATCCTGGACGACATCGGCGCCCTCGTCGAGGAGGAACGCACCCTGCGGCAGCGCACCGGCGGGCTCCTCCCGGAGGAACGCACCCGCCTCGCGGAGCTCGAGGTACGCCTCGACCAGTGCTGGGACCTGCTGCGGCAGCGGCGCGCGAAGGCCGAATTCGGGGAGGACCCGGACACGGCGGCCCTCCGCCCGGCCGCCGAGGTCGAGTCCTACCGCAACTGACGCACCCACCCGCGCGGTGGCCGCACCCGGCGGGACGGGCCGCGCCCCCGCCCCGTGTGGGCAGTCGTCCCGCGGGGCGGGACGGGTGGGCACACGGGACGGCGCCCATAGCGGCGCCTCCGCGTTCCGCGCCCGGACCCGCACCGACAGGGCGCTGTGCACGGGGTGCGGGTTCAGGCGCGGGAGCCTGGGCCCGGCAAGGGGCGCCGTTCCGTTGTGCCCACCCGTTCCGCCCAGCGGAACGCCTGCCCACAACGGGGGCGCGAGGGGTGGGCGCCGCCCCAGCGGAACGCCTGCCCACAACGGGGGTGCGACGGGTGGGCGCCGCCCGGCGGGGCGAGCCACAACGGGGGCGCGGGGACGGGCACCGCCCCGGCGGAGCGGCCGCCTGCCAAGGAGGTGCGGGGGGGGCGCCGGGCAACGGAGCGACCGGTCGCGGCGGGCGGCGGGGCCTCGTGGGCGCGGCGTACGTTGGTCGCATGGCTCGGCCCCCACGGATCACCCCACCCGCCTGGCTCACCGCCGGCCTGAAGCCGGCCCCCGCCCCGATCCCCTGGGCCGCCGTCGGCCGGGCCTCCGTCGCCCTGTCCGCGCCGCTCGCCGTCGGCCTGGCGGCGGGGCAGCCGGCGTACGGGGCGCTGGTCTCGATGGGCGCGCTCTCCGGTGTCATCGGCGACACCGCGGACGCCTACCGGATGCGGGTCTTCAACATCGCGGTGCCACAGGCGTTCGGCGCGCTCGGCGTCACCCTGGGGACCCTCGTCTTCGGGCAGGGCTGGCTCGCCGTCGCCGTCCTGACCGCCGTCGCCCTCGTCTCGGGGATGATCTCCTCGATCGGCGCGGTCGCCTCCGTCTCCGGCCTGCTCCTGCTGCTCAACGCCGTCGTCGGCGCGGGCCTGCCCATGCCCGACCCGTGGTGGAAGGCGCCCGTCCTCCTCGCCCTGGGCGGACTGTTCGTCCTCGTCCTCGCCCTCCTCGGCTGGCCGATGCGCCGCGCCGCCCCCGAGCGGGAGGCCGTGGCGGCGACGTACCGGGCCGTCGCCGAGCTGTACGAGGCGACCGGCACGGAGGCGTACGACGAGAAGCGGCAGGCCGTCACCGCATCGCTCAACCAGTCGTACGACCTGGTCCTCGCCCGCCGGGCCCGCCAGCACGGCCGCGCCGCCCCGCTGGTGCGGATCCTGGCCCAGCTCAACGTCGTCATCCCGCTCGTCGAGGCCGCCCCCGCCGCGCATCTGAGGGCCCGGCTGATCGGCCCGCTGTCCCCGGCGGTCCCGGCGGCGGTGCGGGGACTCGCGGACGCCGTCGAGGAGGGCCGCACGGGCACCCCCGTCCTGGACCTGCCGGTGCCCGAGCGCCCGGCCGAGAGGGCCGTCGACCACGCCCTGCGGCACGCGGCGGCCGTCGTCCACGAGGCGGACCCCGATCCGTACGGCGTCGACGACCGCCTCGGCCGCCCCGCCGCCCTCCGCGTCCGGGCCCGCCGCGCCGCCCGCGCGGTCCTGCTCTCCGAGGCGTCCTGGCGGTACGGCCTGCGCCTGGCGCTCTGCATCGGCATCGCGCAGGCCTTCGTCTCCCTGATCCCCGTCCCCCGCTCGTACTGGGTCGCCCTCACCGTCACCTTCGTCATGAAGCCCGACTTCGGCTCGGTCTTCTCCCGGGCCGTGCTCCGCGCCGCCGGCACCGCCGCCGGCCTGCTCCTGGCCGCCCTGGTCCTCTCCGAGGTGCCGCGCGGCTGGTGGGACGTGCCGGTGATGATGGTGCTCGCGGCGCTCATCCCCGCCTTCTCCGCGAAGGGGTACGCCTTCCAGACCGCGGCCATCACCCCGGTCATCCTGCTGCTCTCCGACACGCTCAACCACCAGGGTTTCGGCCTCGTCGTGCCCCGGCTGTACGACTCGCTCATCGGCTGCGGGATCGCGCTGGTCGCCGGCTACCTGCTCTGGCCGGAGTCCTGGCACACCCGGATCGGGGACCGGCTCGCGGACGCGGTCGCGGACACCGCCGCGTACGTGGCCCGCGCGTTCGACGGGGCCGGCCCGGACCAGGGCGGGCGGCTGCGGGCCCGCCGGAAGCTCTACCGGGACCTGTCGACCGTCCGCTCGGAGTTCCAGCGGGCCCTGACCGAACCGCCGCCGACGGGCGCCCGCGCCGCCGCCTGGTGGCCGCTCGTCGTCGCCGTGGAGCGGATCGTGGACGCGACGACCGCCGCCCGGATCCGGGTCGATCACGGCGCCCGGGCGCCCGACCCGGCGGAGGTCGCCGCCGTGCGGCGAGAGTTGGAGGAGCTCGCCGACGGACTGCGCGGCACGGACACCCTGGTGGAGGTCCGCGCGGAGCTCCCCGGCGACGAGAACGGAGTGCTGGCTCCGCTCCGCCAGGAGGTGAGCGCGGCCCGCGCCATCGCCGGTCCCGACCTGCGGTGAACCCCCCTCGGGGGGCGCGCGGGAGAACTTACCGGCGGTCACGGAACGGAACCTTCCCCACCGCCGTTACCGGAAGCCACCCGGGCGACTACGATGCGCTCGATTCACGTGATCCGCGCCCGCCGGCAACCGGCCCGGCGGACGGGCCACTCAGCCCTGCCACAGCCCTGCCTCAGCCCCCGCGCCCCCGAGGACCCGCCATGCGCACCACCACGAACAGAGGGCTCCAGCCCAATGTCCTCGGTACCTTCGACACGATCGTGATGGCCGTCGCCGGCAGCGCCCCCGCCTATTCGCTGGCCGCGACCACCGCCGTCCTCTTCGGCGCGGTCGGCCTCGCCGGGCCCGCCGCCCTGCTCTACTGCGCGATACCGATGCTCGGCATCGTCCTCGCGTACGCCCGCCTGGGCCGTATCGACGTCAACGCCGGTGCCGGGTACTCCTGGGTGGGCCGCACCCTCCACCCCTTCCTCGGCTTCCTCTCCGGCTGGGCGCTCGTCTTCGCCGCCACCGTGTTCATGGTGGCCGGTTCGCTGCCCGCCGGCTCCCTCACGCTCTCCCTGATCGACCCGGACCTCGCCGCGAACACCCCGCTCGCCGCGGCCGTCGGCGCCGGCTGGTTCCTGATGATGCTGCTCGTCGTGCTGGGCGGCGCCCGGCTCACCGTACGGGCGCAACTCGTGATGTCCGGCGTCGAGATGCTGATCCTGCTCGTCTTCGTCCTGGCCGCCGTCGCGCACCGGGGCCGGGCCACCGCCTTCGACTGGTCCTGGTTCGCCCTCGACCACTTCGACGGGCCCGAGGGCTTCGCCGCCGGGGCGCTGATCGCCGCGTTCTACTACTGGGGCTGGGACGTCACCAGCAACCTCAGCGAGGAGACCCGTGACAGCCGCCGCACCGCCGGGCTCGCCGCGCTCGTCGGCGTCGGCTTCGTCTTCCTCCTCTTCGAGGCCTTCACCGTCGCCGTCAACGTCCTGCTGAGCGCGGAGGAGATCCGCTCCGCGGGGCCCAACGTCCTCGCCGTCCTCGGCCAGGAGATCTGGCCCGGCGTCGGCGGCAAGCTGCTCGTCGTGGCCGTCCTGCTGTCCACCGTCGCCACCCTGGAGACCACCCTCCTCCAGGTCACCCGCTCGCTCTTCGCGATGGGCCGCGACCGGACCCTGCCGGCCGCGCTCGGTCTCGTGCACCGCCGCTGGAACACCCCGTGGGTCGCGATCGCCGCCGTCGGCGGCGCCGCCCTCCTGATGTTCTGCGCGGCCGCGGCCGCCGGCTCGGTGCAGCGGATCCTCAGCGACGCCGTCGCCGCGATCGGCCTCCAGATCGCCTTCTACTACGGCCTGGCGGGCATCGCCGCCGTCGTCGCCTACAAGGCGGTGCTGTTCCGCTCCGCACGGAACCTGGTCCTCGGCGGCCTCTGGCCGCTGCTCGGCTCCGCGTTCATGCTCTGGGCCTTCGTCGAGTCCCTCGGCGAACTCTCCACGACCGCCCTCACCATCGGCCTCGGCGGCCTGCTCGTCGGCGTGGTCCCGCTGCTCGTGTACTGGCGGAAGGGCAGCGACTACTACCGACCGGCCCGCCTCGACGCGGTCCGCGCGCTCGCGGCGGCGGAGGGCTCGGCCCCGGCCACCCGCCCGCGCACGGGTCCCCGCGACAAGGGCTACGCGACGGACTTCTGACCCGCGCCTCCCCGCGCACAGCGACTTCCGACCCGCACGAACCTCCGCGCACAGCGACTTCTGACGGCAGCCGAACCCGAAGGAGGCCCCCGATGGCCGTACGCCGCCGCTCCGCGCGCCCGGCGCGTCCGGAGCGCTTCGCGCCCGATTTCGACCCGGACTTCGGGGACCGCGCGCTGACCGAGGCGCGCCACGACATCGTCATCGGCCGCTGGCAGGGCGTACGGGACCTGCTCGCCGCCACCGGCACGGACTGGGCGCGCCGCACCCACCGGCTGCGGCTCCTCTCGCACGCCGCCGCCGGCAGCTCCACCGTCGAGACCTGGCGGGCCGCCGAGCCCGGCAACCCCGACGCCGCCGTGCTGCGGGCCGCGACCGAGGTGGTCCGGGTCTTCGACGCGGCCATCGCGGCCGGCCGGGGCGCCGCCGTCGAACGGGGCAGGATCGACACCGCCGTCGACGCCTGCCGGAGCGCGGCCGAGGCCGCACCGGCCGACCCGATGCCCTGGGTGTCGCTGCTCTCGGTGGCCAGGCTGTACGAGGGCGGGGTGCCGCGCCGCGAACTGCGCCACTGGTTCGACGAGTTGCGGCGCCGCGACCCGTACAACACCGAGGGCCACATCCAGGTGCTCCGCTACTGGTCGGCGCGGTGGCACGGCACGCACGGCAGCATGTACGACTTCGCGCGCGACGCGGCGGGCGTGGCGCCCCCCGGCTCGCCGCTGCCGGTCCTGGTGCAGGTGGCCCGGGTCGAGGAGTACCGGTACATCGCGGACGGGGCGCTCGGCCGGGGCCCGGTGCGCGGCTTCGACCAGCACTGGAAGCACGAACTGGCGGTGACCGAGCTGCGCCGCACCCACGCGCGCTGGATCGGCGGGCGGGACCCGGAGCGCCCGGTGGCCCCGGAAGAGGTCGGCGACCTCAACTTCCTGGCGCACGCGGCCTGCTACGCGGGCCAGGTGGAGATCGCCCGGGAGCTGATGGGCATGCTGGGCAGGCGTGCGGCGTGGGTGCCGTGGTCGTACACCGGCGACCCGGAGGAGCAGTTCACGAGGTTCAGGGAGGGCCTGGGAGTGGGATGACCCCCCTCCCAGGCCCCTGGTTCACCGGACCGGACGCCTCAGACGCCGATGTCGCGGCCGTCCGCGCGCCACACGGCGACGACCGACGGGCGGACGATCTTCCCCGGCCCGTCGGGCCAGACGGAGGCGGGCTTCTCGACGGAGGCGCCGTCGACCTCGCCCGGGTGCTGCACGGAGACGAGGACGCGGCGGTCCTGGACGATCGGTCCGCAGGTCTCGGCGCCGGCCGGCACGGTCAGGAACTGCTTGAGCTCACCACGCCGCTCGCCGCGCGTGGCGACGCCGAACAAGCCGTCGTGCGAGCCGAGCTGGTTGCCGTCGGTCGAGATCCACAGGTTGCCGTGCGGGTCGAAGGCCACGTTGTCCGGGCAGGAGATCGGGGAGACCCGCTCCTTGGGGAAGCCCGCGAAGTAGGTGGCCGGGTCGTTCGGGTCGCCGGCGACCAGGAACAGCCGCCAGGCGAAGCCGTCGGAGGACGGGTCGTCCCAGTGCTCGGCGAGCTCCAGGATCTGCCCGTGCTTGTTGAGGTTGCGCGGGTTGGCCTCGTCGGCGGGCGCCTTGCCGGCCTTGCCGCGGTCCTTGTTGTTGGTGAGGGCGACGTAGACCCGACCGCTGCGGGGCGAGGGCTCGACGTCCTCGGGCCGGTCCATCTTGGTGGCGCCGACCTTGTCACCGGCGAGGCGGGTGAAGACGAACACCTCCTCGGCGGTCATGCCGGGCACGTGCGAGACGGCGCCGTCGGGGCCGGCCGTGGCGAGCGGGATCCACACGCCGGAGCCGTCGAACTCGCCGTCGGAGGGCAGCTTGCCGGTGCCGTCGATCTCGGCGGCCGGGGAGTCGCCGGTCAGCTTGGCGACGTAGAGGGTGCCCTCGTCGAGAAGCGTGAGGTTGTGCTCGCGCGCGGCCCGCGACGAGCCCTTCTTCATCCGCTTGCTCGACACGAACTTGTAGAAGTAGTCGAACCGCTCGTCGTCACCCATGTAGACGACCGGACGGCCGTCCTCGGTGAGCCGGGGCTGCGCGGCCTCGTGCTTGAAGCGGCCGAGCGCGGTGCGCTTGCGGGGCGTGGACTCCGGGTCGTACGGGTCGAGCTCGACGACCCAGCCGAAGCGGTGCGCCTCGTTGGGCTCCTGGGCGAGGTCGAAGCGCTTGTCGAACCGCTCCCACTTGCGCTCGGAGGCACCGGCGACCATGCCGTACCGCTTGTCGGTGACGGAGGAGCCGTTGGCGAAGTACTGGTTGAAGTTCTCCTCGCCGTGGAGGGTGGTGCCCCACGGGGTGGTGCCGCCGGCGCAGTTGTTGAGCGTGCCGAGGACGGTGCGGCCGGCCGGGTCGGCGGACGTCTTCACGAGCGCGCTGCCGGCGACGGGCCCGGTGAGCTCGAACTCGCTGGTGGTGTGCAGCCGCCGGTTGAGGTGGTGGCGGGTGACGGGCGTGAGCTTGCCGGTGCGGTACTCCTCCTGGACCACGACGACGGAGAGGCCGTGCGCGGCCCAGGCGATCTCGACCTGCTCGCGGGTCGGGTTCTCGGCGTCGTACCCGCGGAACATGAGCACTTCGTCGGTGTACTCGTGGTTGGCGACGAGGACCTGGCGGTGGTGCTCCCCGCGCAGCGGCAGCAGGGAGAGGAAGTCGTTGTTGTAGCCGAACTGGCCGGCCTGCGCCTTCGCGGTCTGGTTCTCGGAGTCGAAGGCGGGCGCGCCGCGGAGGATGGGCTCGCCCCAGCGGATGACCACGTTCTGCTCGTACCCGGCGGGGACGGTGACCCGGTCGTCGGTGTTGGGCGCGACGGGCTCGAAACGCAGACCGCGGGCGCCGTCGGCCGGCTTCTGCGGCTGGGCGGCGACGGCCTCCGGGGCGTTCCCGACGGCCACGGCCCCGCCGACGGCGGAGGCGACGGTCACGACGGCGGCGGCGCGGAGCGCGGAACGGCGGGAGAGCACGCCGGCTATGACGTCGCCGACGTACTCGTTGTCGCTGGTGTTGGGCACCTCGTGGAAGCAGGCGTCACCGCAGCGGAACCGGCAGGTGAGGGCGGAACGACCGCCTCCGTGCGGGTTCGTGCTCAGCAGCGGCAGCAGTTTGCGCACTTCGTCCTCCTCCGGCGCATACCGCGCCGACATGGTGTCGGGATTGCTTCGGCGGTGACGCTATGGGCGTAGATCTGCACGGGGACGGCGCCGGAGTGAACGACGCATGAATGCCCGGCAACCGACGCCGACCGGGTCACCGGAGGCGGAAGGGGCGGCCGCTAACCTTACGTATCCGCCCTGGCCAGGGATGAACGTCCCGAAACGCCCAGTACGGACATTCACACTGCACCCCCACTCATGCGAAAGGGTTCGCCCATGGGTATTCGGAGCATGCTGCGCAAGGTGTTCGGCCGGGACCGCGAGGAGTCCCCGGCAACCTCCGTCCCGCCCCAGACGCGTGAGACCCCGGAGACCACGGAGTCCGTGAAGTCCGAGGAGACCACGGCTTCCGCGGAGGCCGTGGAGACGGTGGAGGCGGTGGAACTCCGGGAGGCCCCGGAGACCGCGGCCCGCCGAGCGGCGGACGACCTGGTGGCGGCGGCCTTCGACAATCCGCAGATCCCGAAGGCGAGGACGGCTGCCGCCGGGGAGACGACGACGGCTCCCGAGCCGGAGAGCGCGACGGCCGCCGCTGCGGCGGAGGACGCCGCGGCCGCGGAGCCGGTCGCCGAGGCCTCGGTGACTCCGGCGGCGGAGGCGGTCGCCGAGGAGGCGGGGGAGGCTGAGGCCGAGAAGCCGGCCGAGGCCGTGGCTGAGGCTGAGGCAGAGGAGCCGGCCGAGGCCGTGGCTGAGGCTGAGGAGCCGGCTGAGGCTGAGACTGGGGCTGAGGAGCCCGCCGAGGCCGTGGCCGTGGCTGACGCAGAGGAGTCGACCGCGGGCGCTGCCGAGGTTGCGGTCGCCGCCGAGCGGCAGGAAGCGACGGAGCCCACCGCTGAAGCGGCCGAGGCGGAAGCTGACGCCGCGGACGAGCCGCAGGCCGAGGCCGCCCCTCAGGCGGAGGACGAGGCCGAAGCGGAGACGGTCGCCACGGCCGAGCCGCAGGCCGAGGCGACCGACGAGGCGGAGCCGGAGGCGGCGGTCGTCGCCACGGACGCCGAGGCGTCCGAAACCCCCGCCGAGGCGGCCGACGAGGCCCAGGCCGAGACGGAGGCCGACGCCACGGCGGAGCCGGAGACGGCCGTCGCCACGGACGCGGACGCGCCCGAAACCACCACCGAGGCGACCGACGAGATCCAGGCCGAGGCGGAGGCCGACGCCACGGACGAGCCGCGGACCGAGCCGACCGACGAGGCGGCGGAGCCGGAGGCTGCCGTCGCGGACGCGAACGCGTCCGAAACCCCCGCCGGTGCCCAGGCCGAGACGGAGGCGTCGGTCGTCGCGGACGACACGCACCCGGCGGAGCCGGAGGCGAGCGTCACGGACGAGCCGGAGGCGGCGGAGCCGGAGGCTGCCGTCGCGGCCGAGCCGCAGGCCGAGGCCGACGTCCCGGCCGAGCCGGAGGCAGAAGCCAACGTCCCGGCCGAGCCGGAGGCGACGGAGCCGGAGGCTGCCGTCGCGGCCGAGCCGGAGGCGACCGTCGTCACGGACGAGCCCACCGTCCCGGCCGAGCCGGTCGCCGTCGCGGCGGCCGAGCCGGAGGCTCAGGCCGTCGAGGTCGCGGCCGACGAGGCCCAGACCGATCCGGCCGAGGTGGCCGAGGTGGCCGAGCCGGCCGACCAGGCCGCGGCGACGGACAGCACCACGGACACCACCGCGGACGCCACCGCCCCCGCCCTCCCCCTCGCCGCCGTCAAGGCCGTCGCCCCGCACCTCGCGGACGCGTACAAGGCCGCCGGGGCGCAGCTCAAGAAGCAGGGGCTCACGGGGGCGCGGGCCGCCGTGTACCTCGTGGTGGACCGGTCGGGTTCGATGCGCGGGTACTTCAAGGACGGCTCCGTGCAGCGGCTCGCCGAGCAGGTCACCGCACTCGCGGCGCACCTGGACAAGGCCGCCACGGTCACGACCGTCTTCTTCTCGACGGACGTCGACGGCACGGTCGACCTGACCCCCGCCGACCTCACCCCCACCCGGATCGAGGAGGTCAACGGCACCCTCGGCCGTCTGGGCCGTACCAACTACCACCGTGCCGTGGAGGAGGTCCTCGCCCACCACGAGAAGGCGGACCCGGCCCGCCCGGCCCTGGTGGTGTTCCAGACGGACGGCGCCCCGGAGTCGAAGACGGCCGCGACGCAGGCCCTCGCCGAGGCGGCCGAGAAGCCTCTGAACTGGCGGTTCGTGGTCTGGGGCGAGGAGGACAACAAGGCCTTCGACTACCTCCGGAAGCTCGACGGCACCCCCCGTACGGCGACGTACTTCGCGGGCGCGACCCCCGTGGAGACGGCGCACGCGGCGTTCTACCGGGGCCTGCTCGCCGGCCTGGAGCTCTAGCCGGAGACGGAGGCGGCGGTGACGGTGACCGGCAGGGTCACCGTCACCACCAGCCCGCCGCCCTCCGCGGCGGACCGCGCCACGGCCCGTACCGCCCCGCCGTGCGCGACGGCGATCGACCGCACGATGGAGAGCCCGAGCCCCGCCCCGGGCCCCGTCCGGTCCCGCCCCTCCCCCCGCCGGAAGGGTTCGAAGAGCCCCTCGACGTCTCCGGCGGGGACCACCGGCCCGGTGTTGACGACGGTCAGGACCCCGCCCTCGGCCCGGACGCCGACCCGGCCGCCCGGCACGTTGTAGGCGACGGCGTTCGCGACGAGGTTCCGCACGAGCTGCGCGAGCAGCACCCGGCTCCCCCGTACGACACCGCCGTCGGCGACCACGCACGCGTCCGGGCACTCCTCCCCGACGACGTCCCCGAGCCGCACGTCCTCCCGCTCGGCGGGCCCGGCGAGCCCCCGGTCGCTCCGCGCGAGGAGCAGCAGCCCGTCGATGAGGCGCTCGCTGCGCCGGTTGGCGTCGAGGAGGACCTGCCGGACGTCGCAGTCGTCGTCGAGCCCGATCTGGATCGCGGCGCGCTGGGTGGCGAGCGGGGTCCGCAGCTCGTGGGAGGCGTTGGCGATGAACCGGCGCTGGCTGTCGAAGGCGGTCTCCAGGCGTCCGAGCAGCGCGTCGATCGTGTCGCCGAGTTCCTTGAGCTCGTCGTCGGGCCCGCGCACGGCCAGCCGGTCGCCGAGGTTCCGCTCGGAGAGCCGCCGGGCGCGGGCGGTCATCTCGTGGACGGGCCGCAGGACCCGCCCGGCGGTCCACCAGCCGACGACGACGGCGCCGCAGGCCATGACGAGCAGGGCCAGGGAGGACCACATGAGCATCTGCTCGCCGGCGGCCCGGCTGACGTCGTCGCCGATCCGGTACGCCTCGACGGCGGCGAAGTCGTCGGCCCGCGCGACGATCGCGTCGGCGTCGGCGTCGGTACCGGCTCTGACCAGCAGGTTCACCAGGAGCAGCAGAACCGCTCCGAGGACGAGGAAGACGCCTCCGTAGACGAGCGCGATGCGGGTACGGATGGTGGACCCGGCGCCGAGGAGCCCGGGGCGGCTCACAGCAGGTACCCCACGCCCTGCACGGTCCGGATGAGGCCCGGTTCGCCCAGCTTGGCCCGCAGCTTGCTCATGCAGACCCGTACGGCTCCGGTGAAGGGGTCGGCGTGGGCGTCCCAGGCGCGTTCGAGGAGCTCCTCGGCGGAGACGACGGCGCCGTCCGCCTCCAGGAGGAGCTGGAGGACGGAGAACTCCTTGGGGGAGAGGTCGAGGTCCCGCCCGTCCCGGACGGCGGTCCGCCGGACGGTGTCCATGACGAGGCCGTCGCGTACGAGGAGGGGCGGGAGGGCGGGGCGGGCGGAGCGGCGGCGGAGGGCTCGGACGCGGGAGACGAGCTCGGGGAAGTCGAAGGGCTTGCCGAGGTAGTCGTCGGCGCCGAGGTCGAGTCCGTCGACGCGGTCCTCGACGGCGGAGGAGGCGGTGAGCATGAGGATCCGGGTGGGGGACCCGGCGGCGACGAGCCGCCGGGCCACGTCGTCGCCGTGGAGGCGGGGCAGGTCGCGGTCGAGGACGAGCACGTCGTACGCGTCCACGGCGAGCCGCTCCAGGGCGGCGTCGCCCGCGTGGACGGTGTCGACGGCGAACCCGGCGCGGCGGAGGCCGGTGGCGAGGAGCGCGGCGAGGTCCCGCTCGTCCTCGGCTACGAGTACACGCATGCCGTTCATCATCCACACCCCCGGTCTTATCGATGTGAGTGGATCTTCGTCGGGCCGTTAGGATTTCGACCATGGCGGCCACTGGATCCGAGAAGCAGGGGGCGAAGGCGTTCTACGTCACGACCCCCATCTACTACGTCAACGACGCTCCTCACCTGGGCCACGCCTACACGACCGTCGCAGGCGACGTGCTCACGCGCTGGCACCGTCAGCGCGGCGAGAAGGTGTGGTACCTCACCGGCACGGACGAGCACGGTCAGAAGATCATGCGCACGGCCGAGGCGAACAACGTGACGCCCCAGGCCTGGTGCGACAAGCTCGTCGAGGAGGCGTGGAAGCCCCTCTGGGAGCACCTGAACATCGCGAACGACGACTTCATCCGCACCACGCAGAAGCGTCACACCGACCGCGTGCAGGAGTTCGTGCAGGACCTGTACGACAAGGACGAGATCTACAAGGGCGGGTACGAAGGCCCGTACTGCGTGGGCTGTGAGGAGTTCAAGCTCCCCGGCGACCTCATCGAGGCGGAGGACGGCACGAAGCTGTGCTCCGTCCACAAGAAGCCGGTGGAGATCCTCAAGGAGGAGAACTACTTCTTCAAGCTGAGCGCGTACGGCCCGAAGCTGCTGGAGTTCTACGAGGCGAACCCGGGCTTCATCCAGCCGGAGTCGGCCCGCAACGAGGTCGTGAACTTCGTCAAGCAGGGCCTCGAGGACCTCTCCATCTCCCGCTCGACCTTCGACTGGGGCATCCCGGTGCCGTGGGACGAGAAGCACGTCATCTACGTGTGGATCGACGCGCTCCTGAACTACGCCACGGCCGTCGGGTACAACGAGAACCCGGCGAAGTTCGAGGAGACCTTCCCGGCGAACGTGCACCTCATCGGCAAGGACATCCTGCGGTTCCACGCGGTGATCTGGCCGGCGATGCTGATGGCGCAGGGCCTGCCGGTGCCGGGCAAGGTCGCGGCCAACGGCTGGCTGATGGTCGGCGGCGAGAAGATGTCGAAGTCGAACCTGACGGGCATCAAGCCGCAGGACCTGACCTCGCACTTCGGCGTGGACGCGTACCGCTGGTACTTCCTTCGGGCGATCGCGTTCGGTCAGGACGGCTCGTTCTCGTGGGAGGACTTCACCGCCCGCTACACGAGCGAGCTGGCGAACGACTACGGCAACCTGGCGTCCCGCGTGGCGGCGATGGTCGGCAAGTACTTCGGCGGCGAGCTGCCGGCGTCGACGGCCGACGGCGACGCGGAGAAGGCGGTCCACGAGGGCCTGGCGAAGGCCGTCGCGACGGCCGACGCGAAGATCGGCGAGGAGCTGGACTTCCAGGCCGGCATCCTGGCGATCTTCGACTTCGTGAAGCAGGTCAACGGCTACATCACGGAGCAGGAGCCGTGGAAGGTGGCCAAGGACGACTCGGAGGAGGGCCGGGCCCGCCTGGCGACGATCCTCTACACGGCCGCGGAGTCCCTCCGCGCGGTCGCCGTCCTCCTCAACCCGATCATGCCGGAGACCTCGCAGGCGCTGTGGGAGTCCCTGGGCGCCGAGGCGTCCCTGGGCGCCCTGGCCGACCAGCCGGTCCAGTCGGCGGGCACGTGGGGGCAGCTCCCGGCCGGTGCGACGGTGACGAAGGGCGCGGTGCTGTTCCCGCGTCTGGAGGACCCGAAGAAGGACTGACGTACGGCTCTTTCCGTACGAAGAAGGCCGCCGTCCCGGTGTCGATCCGGGGCGGCGGCCTTCTCGGTGCCGCGCGGGGGTCACCAGGTCAGGGCCAGGGCGGCGACGGCGGGCGCCATGTAGACGAGCGGGAAGGGGGCGTGGCCGTACGCGCGGGCCCGCAGCACGGTGATCACCGCTCCGGTGAAGTACAGGATCAGCCCGATCGCGGCGAGGGTCCCGATGACGGGGACGAAGAACCCGACGACGAGCCCGACGGCCCCGGCGACCTTGGCGGCCCCGAGCAGGTTCCACCAGGACCGCGGCACGCCGTACCCGGCCAGCGGCTCGACGACGAACTTGGCCTTGGCGAAGATCGACGCCCCGGAGAACCCGGCCATGAACGCGGCGACGGCGGTGACGACGACGGCGGTGGTGGACATCTCGGCGAACATCTCGGCTCCTCAGGTCTTCCCGTGTCCGCCTCGACCGAGCCGGACACCGCACTGACGGAGCCGGGACGAGGTGTGTGACAGCCTCCGGAGAATTTCTTTCCGTCGGGCCGCGAGGCCGGGACGTGACGCACCCCGGGAAACCGCGTTGCGGACCCGCCGGCCCGGCGTCAGCCTGGTCGCGACCGCAGCGGGAGATCGATCCGGGAGGACCACGTGCCCACGTCCGAGGCCCCCGGCCTTTTCAGCAGGCTCCGGGTCCACTCGGTGGTGGAACCGGGCGACGACGCCGACGGAGGGATCTGCATCGTCCGCTGCGTCGCAGGCGTCGCCCGAGTCGGGCAGGTCTTCGTCCTGGAGCGGGATCAGGACACGGCGGAGCCCGAAGGCGCGCTCACGCTGGAGGACATCGACAAGTACAGGCGGTCCCTGGAATTC
This sequence comes from Streptomyces sp. NK15101, assembly GCF_020400725.1. Taxonomy (GTDB): domain Bacteria; phylum Actinomycetota; class Actinomycetes; order Streptomycetales; family Streptomycetaceae; genus Streptomyces. Next base: position 21,444 of record NZ_JAINVG010000075.1, read on the forward strand.
ATCGACCCCCCGCACAGCGCCGCGGTCCTCCTCTCCGGCGGACCGCTCGACCGGCTCCGGGAGGGAGACGTCCTCGTGTCCCACCCGGCGCCCGACTGGTACCGGAGGCTCGAAGCGTGCGGCCTCCGGGTCCTGGACCTCGACAGGTCGCCCGTGCTGCCCGATGCCCGCCGGGCCCACTTCGCCTGGGCGGGGTACGAGGTGAGGCCGGCCGCCACGGTCGGCCATGCGCGGCCCGATGCCGCGGCGGAACTGGACCGCCGGTGGGATTCCTTCGCGAAGTCCGCTCGACTCTGCACGGACGAAGGCGAGTTCTGCATGATGGCGCCGGGCCCGGGCAGTCACGAGATCGGCTGGATCCGCGTGAAGGACCTCGTCGGGGCCGACCTGCCCTCCCGCCTCCTGGCGGGCGCCGGGCTCAGGGAGTTCCTGGCCGTTTCCGTGGACGGGCGGACGATGTGCGCCGTGTCCGACGAGGAGTACGACCAATGGATCATCGTGCATCGGTTCGACGAAGAGCGCCGGGGAACCTGATCGCCGCCCCGGGGTCCCGGCGCCGGTGGGCGAGCGGCCGGACGCCGCCGCGGCGCCGGAGTCGAAGCGGCGCGGGCACGGTGCGGGCGAACGGACGGGCGGCGCCCCGGAGGACAGTGTGCACAGGTCTCGACCCGCAGCACCCCTGACCCGCGTCCCGACCTGTGGAAACGGCTCCTCCACCGAAGCCCGGAAAACCGGGCTTCGGTGGGCCAGGCGGTCTTTCCAAGAACCACAGGAGAAAGAAACAAACCCACCGGTCCCCACCCCTTCCCGCCCCACGGCAGGCGCTCACCCATGCGGGTGAAAGACACCAACTGGGCTGGATTGGGGTGGGGTTGCCTGCTTTACGCTCAGCGCAATCGGCATATGCCGCCAGACATGAGTCAGCCCTCGCCGGGAGTGCCATCCCATGGGCGAGGGCCTGACCACGAGGAAACAAAGGGCACTTTGCTCCCCCATGGGTACTTCTGAGATTAGCGCGCGCACCGCCTCCCCGTCCCGCAACCGCGCGGAGAACCACCCGCAAGAGCACACGCACCCACGCTCCTACGGCGTGGTCCACGACAACGTCCCCCACACCACCCGCTTCGTCGTGGTCGGCAACCACCTCGCACAGCACGCCCAGTTGTCGCTGGTGGCCATCGGCCTCTCCGTGCACATCCAGTCACTGCCGCCCGGGGAGCAGGCCGACATCAAGACGCTGGCGTCCAAGTTCCCCGAGGGGACGACGCGGATCGCCGCCGGACTGCGCGAGCTGGAGGCGTACGGCTACCTGCGGCGTACGCGTGAACGCGACGAGAGGGGGCAGATGGTGACCCACACGGTGTCCTGCAACCATCCGACCCGGATCCGCGGCAAGGCTCCGGCGACCAGGCCAAAGCCTCCGCCCCGCCGCCCGGCACCCGATCCGAGGCCACCCACCCGCCGCCCCGAGACCGAGCCGAAGCCCTCCGCCCACCACCCGGAGACCGGACCGACGCCCCCGCCCCCTCGGCCGGCGGCCAAGCCGAAGCACCCGTCCCACCAGGCGGAGGCACGACCGCCCCGGGCACTGCCCGCCGTGCCGCAGCCCGCTTACCCGGCGCCGGACCTGCTCGTCACGGCCCTCGACATCCTGGTCGGCCTGCGCCGCGAGGACCCCCGCCTGTATCTCTCGGCCACTGATGCCGAACACCTCGCCCCGGGAGTCGTCGCCTGGCTGGAACGCGAGCTCACGCCCGACGCCGTACGCCGCGTCCTGACCTTCGGTCTCCCGACGGAACCCCTCCGCCGCCCGGCCGCCCTCCTGGCCCACCGGCTGAACGCTCAACTCCCACCCCTGCCACCCTTCCGCCCGCCGGAGCCGGCCGCCCGGCACCCGCTCCAGAACTGCGACACCTGCGATCGCGCCTACAGAGGCTCCGAACCGGGCGACTGCGGCGGCTGCCGTACGCGGGAACCCGGAGCGGGGGCAAGATCGGTCGTCGGGCACCCCGGCACGGACAGAGGCGGAATGCGTGATCGAGCTGAGCTTCTCCGTACGCCCGGAGCAGGGTGAACCCTCCGGCTTCGACCTGGGGGACATGCGCTGCGAGGGAGAGAGGGGCACGGCGACGTCGGTCGGCCACGTTCCCGACCAGGGCATGATGATCCACCTCTCCGTGCCGCTCCTGCTCGACTCCCTCAGGCAGTTGTTCGGCGGCGCGAGCGTGGCCTCCTTCACGGGTGTGGCCACGTCGTTCCGGCTCGACTTCCGTCGCACGCGCAACGGACGGGTGACGGTGTCGGCGCGCAGGAAGGCACTGGGCACAGCCGACCTGGACGAGCTCGCACGCGCGGTCCTCCGCCCCGCGCGCAAGCTCGCCGAAGAGGACCTGTCCCGCCTCCCGGCCGGGGACGGGGCGGTGAACGACTACCTCGGGTCCTTGCGGAGATTCAGCGCGATCGCCGGGTAAGGCTTCGGAGCGCCACGGGGCATGGCCCACGACCTGACAAAGACGCCCCCGACCGCGCACAGTGCCGCAAGACCGTGGCCCACCGACCCTGCGGCCCGAATCCCCTTCCACCGGCGGAGGCGGAAATCGCCGGCAACGGTGGAAACTACTTCGGAGGTCCACCCACCGGAGCACTGGGAACAGATGCGCGATTTCGCTGTCGGTGGCATGCAGTCCGCCGACCTCTCGGACGAAGTCCGGCTTCCTTGGGGACATCTCGCGCTCGCCGCCATCGCAAGAAAGGAGCGGAGCCAGGCGCCACAGCGGGCGCCGGCCGCTTCCGCCCACGTGCGCGCCTATATGATCCGGGAATTCGGGATCAGCGGCACTGACACCGCTCGGGACCTTTCCGCTCTTTGCTCGGATGTACTCCGGAGTCTGGAAGCATCGCCGGATACAGTCGCACGGCTCGCCGAAGGATGGCGATCAGCGTCCCGGGAGCAGATGCTGCGACTACGCCGGATCAAGAACATGCTGACTCCGCTGCTCTCCCTACGCGAACTCCTGCAAGGCGATGACCCGACTTTCCGGGAAACCCTGGTCTGAATGGAACTCGTCCCGCGCCTTCCTTGAGCGCGGTTCACCGCGAAGGCAGGGCCTCATGCCCGAAGGGCCCGGAATCCGTGAGGATTCCGGGCCCTTGCCGCAGGAGCGGGAGGCTTACCGCGCCGCGTCCGGGTGGACCGACTCCGTGATCGGGCGGTCCTCCGTGACGACCTTCTTCTCGACCGGCTTGCGGAGCTGGATGTTCAGCTCGCGCAGGCGGGCCTCGTCCAGCTCGGTCGGGGCGCCCATCAGGAGGTCCTGGCCGTTGCCGTTGAGCGGGAAGGCGATGATCTCGCGGATGTTGGGCTCGTCGGCGAGGAGCATCACGATGCGGTCGACGCCCGGGGCGATGCCGCCGTGCGGCGGGGCGCCGTACTCGAAGGCGCGGAGCATGCCCGCGAACTCGGCCTCGACGGTCTCGCGGGAGTAGCCCGCGATCTCGAAGGCCTTGAACATGATCTCGGGCTCGTGGTTCCGGATGGCGCCGGAGGAGAGCTCGATGCCGTTGCAGACGATGTCGTACTGCCAGCCGAGGACGTCCAGCGGGTCCTGGGTCTCCAGGGCCTCCAGGCCGCCCTGCGGCATGGAGAACGGGTTGTGCGAGAAGTCGATCTTGCCGGTCTCCTCGTCCCGCTCGTACATCGGGAAGTCGACGATCCACGCGAAGCGGAAGACGTTCTCCTCGAACTGGCCGGCGCGCTTGGCGGCCTCGACCCGGACCGGGCCCATGATCTTGGAGACCTCGTCGAACTCGCCGGCGCCGAAGAAGACGGCGTGGCCGGGCTGGAGGCCCAGGCGCTCGGTGAGGACCTTGACGTTCTCCTCGGTGAGGAACTTGGCGATCGGGCCGGTCAGGGCGTTGCCCTCGCCGACGCGGACCCAGGCCAGGCCCTTCGCGCCCAGGGAGACCGCGAAGTCGCCGAGGGAGTCGAAGAACTTGCGCGGCTGGTCGCCCGTGTTCGGGACGGCCAGGGCGCGGACGTGCTTGCCGGCGAAGGCCTTGAACTCGGAGTTCTCGAAGACGTCGGTGAGGTCGACGAGCTCGAGGTCGGTGCGCAGGTCCGGCTTGTCGTTGCCGTACTTCAGCATCGACTCGCGGAACGGGATCCGCGGGAACGGCGAGGTGACGTGGCGGCCGCCGCCGAACTCCTCGAAGAGCTCCGTCATGAGCTTCTCGATCGGCTGGAAGACGTCCTCCTGCTCGACGAAGCTCATCTCGACGTCGAGCTGGTAGAACTCGCCGGGCGAGCGGTCGGCGCGGGCGTCCTCGTCGCGGAAGCAGGGCGCGATCTGGAAGTACCGGTCGAAGCCGGAGATCATCAGCAGCTGCTTGAACTGCTGCGGCGCCTGCGGCAGCGCGTAGAACTTGCCCGGGTTCAGGCGGGACGGGACGACGAAGTCGCGGGCGCCCTCGGGGGAGGTCGCGGCGAGGATCGGGGTCGCCATCTCGTTGAAGCCGAGGGCCACCATCTTGGAGCGGATGGAGGCGATGACGGCGGACCGCAGCATGATGTTGCGGTGCATGCGCTCGCGGCGCAGGTCGAGGAAGCGGTACTCCAGGCGCCGCTCCTCGTTCACGCCGTCGTCGGTGTTGATGGTGAAGGGGATCTGCTTGGCGGCGCCCAGGACCTCGACCTCGGCGGCCTCGATCTCGATCTCGCCGGTCGGCAGCTCGGGGTTGACGTTCTCCGCGCCGCGGGAGACGACCTTGCCGTCCACGCGGACGACGGTCTCCTTGGTCAGCTTGTCCAGGACCTCGGCGGCGGGCGTGCCGGGCCGGGCCACGAGCTGCGTGATGCCGTAGTGGTCGCGCAGATCGATGAAGAGGATGCCGCCCAGGTCGCGCCGATTGTGCAGCCAGCCGCTCAGCCGGACGTCGGTGCCGACGTCAGAGGCGCGGAGCTCGCCGCAGGTGTGGGACCTGTACCGATGCATCGTCGTTCATCCAGTCTTCGGGATCTCGGGGTGGGTCGCCGCCGGCCGTGACCGCTGTCACAGATGTCACGGGACACGAGGGCAGACCCACCCAGAGTACCGGCCGGGCCAAGATCGCATCTCGAATACCCTCGGTGGCGACCTGCTGTCCGATATTCATAAAGTGGGGCAATGCGCACCGAGGACGTCCTGGCCGCGATCGCGACCGGCCTGTGGCGCTGGGACAACTCGTCCGGGATCGTCTCGCTCGATGCCGAGGCCGCCCGGTTGCTCGGGCTGCCCGCCGAGCCCGTGCAGCTCAGTGAGGCGGCCGTACGGTCCCGCTTTCATCCGGTCGACTGGAACGAGATCGACGGGGTGGTCAACCTCGCCGTCGCCGAGGGCACCCTCGCCGAGGCCCGGTTGCGCATCATGGACGGGCACGGACGGGTGATCCGTACCGTACGGAGCAGGTCGAAGCCGCTCATCGAGGGGAACGACTACCAGCTGGTCGGCACCCTCCAGGAGGTCGCCGAGCAGCTGCCGGGCACCGCCGCCCGCACCCCCGTCACCGGCGACTGGCGCCGCTCCCGCGAGGCCTTCCTCCTCGACGCCGGGCGGGCGCTCGCCGAGGCGCGGTCCACCGCCGAGGTGCTGCGGGTGGCGGCCTCGCTGTCGATGCCCGGCTTCTCGCCGGACGGGCTCGCCGTCTTCGGAGTGGCGGGCGAACGGCTGACGATCATCGGGCACCACGGCCACAGCGAGGGCGACGAGGGGCCGTTCTCGTCGATGTCGCTGGACACGGACTATCCGGCGGCCGAGGTCGTACGGACCGGGCGGGCGATCTACCTGCCGACCCCGGAGGAGTACCTGCGCCGCTTCCCCATGACCTGGCCGCTCGCGCAGCGCTTCGGCCGCCGCTCCTGGGCCTTCGTGCCGCTCGTCGTCGCCGGGCGCACGATGGGCGCCTGGATGGCGGCCTTCAAGCACCCGGTGGCCTTCACGCCCGACGAGCGGTCGGTGCTGACGACCGTCGCCCGGATGCTCGCGCAGGCCCTCGCACGCGCGGGCGTGGCGGAGTCCGAGCGCGAGCTGTCGCTCGGCCTCCAGCGGACGATGATGCCGGTCCTCGGGCCGGGCATCCCCGGCATCCAGGTCGCCGCGCGGTACGTGCCGACCGGCGGCGGACTCCAGGTCGGCGGCGACTGGTACGACATGATCCGGCTGCCCGGCGGCTCCTCCCGCGCCGGCGGCCGCGGCCCGGGCCGGATCGCCCTCGTCATCGGCGACGTCCAGGGCCACGACGTGCGGGCCGCCGGCCTGATGGGGCAGCTGCGGATCGCCCTGCGCGCGTACGCCTCCGAGGGCCACCGGCCGGACGCGGTCCTCTCGCGCGCCTCCCGCTTCCTCTACGGGATCACGGACGGTGACGACGGGAACGGCGGCGGTCCGCGCTTCGCGACCTGCCTCTACCTGGAGGTCGACCTGGAGACGGGGACGGTCGACATCGCGCGCGCGGGGCATCCGGACCCGGCGGTACGGATGAACGACGGAACGGTTCTCCTCAGGCCCACGGCCGGCGGGCTGCCCCTCGGCATCGACCCCGACACCGACTACCCCACCACCCGGCTCACCCTGGAACCCGGTGAGACCCTCATGATCTGCACCGACGGCCTCCTGGAGACCGGCGGGCACGACCTGGACAGCGGCTGGGAGCGCGTACGGTCGCTCCTGGAGTCCCACGACGGCGACGACCTGGAGAGGCTCGCCGACGCCCTCGTGGAGGCCGTCCACGGCCCCGGCTCGCACCACACGACGGGCCCGCTCGCCGACCGCCGCGAGGACGACATCGCCGTCCTGCTGCTCTCCCGCCGGCCCGCCGGGGCCGTCCAGGAGGCCCCGCGCCGCACCCTGATGACGATCGCCCAGGCGGAGCCGGAACGGATCGCCGAGGCGCGCGAGCAGGTCCGGCAGCTGCTGCACGACTGGTCCGACGAGGACCAGCTCGACGCGGCGGTCCTGATGGTCTCCGAGATGGTCACGAACGTCCTCGTCCACACCGACGGCGACGCGCTCCTGGTGGCGGAGGTCGCCTGCGGCGAGAAGTCGCGGCGGCTGCGGGTGGAGGTCTCCGACGGCAGCGACGAGCTGCCGCACAAGCGGCACCCGGGCGAGATGGCGTCGAGCGGGCGCGGCCTGGTCCTGATGGGGATGCTGGCGGACGCGTGGGGCGTGGACCCGCGGGGCGAGGGCAAGGCGATCTGGTTCGAACTGAACGAGCCGGAGTCGGAGCCGGAGGGCGCCCACCGCGGGTAGCCTCCGGCGGGCGTCCCGCCCCCGTTGTGGGCATTCGTTCCACTGGGGCGGCGCCCACCCCCACCGTTGTGGGCGGTCGTTCCGCCGGGGCGAGGGGGTCCCCCCCTGCTCGAGCGGAGCCGAGAGCTTGGGGGAGGGCGGGCACAACGGGACGGCGCCCTTGCCGGCGCCCGGGGCTCACGCGCCTGAACCCGCACCCGAGGTGCACTGCGCAACGTGGTGCGGGTCCGGGCGCGGAACGCGGAGGCGCCGCTGAAGGGCGCCGTCCCGTCGGGCGCGGCGCACGCGTGGGCGGGGGCGCCGGGCCGCGTGTGGCTGGGCTTCTCCCCGTGCGCGTGCCCCGCCCCCCGACGCAGACTGGTGTCGTACGGCCGCCGGGGGGACCACGGAGCGCGTCATGGACACCCACAAGGTCGGCAGCGACACCACGGTGATCGCCGACAGTCTCGAGGTCGCGGGCATCGGGCACCTCCCCGCGAACGCCTACGTCCTCACCGCCGCCGAACCCGTGGTCGTCGACACCGGACTCTCGGTCGACGACCGCGACTTCGTCGCCACGCTCAGCGGGGTCGTGGACCCGTCCGACGTCCGCTGGATCTGGCTGACCCACCCCGACCGGGACCACACCGGCGGGATCTTCGACCTGCTCGAAGCCGCCCCACGCGCGCGCGTGATCACGACCTTCCTCGGCTTCGGGATCATGACGACCGAGCGGGCCCTGCCCATGGACCGGGTGTACTTCCTCAACCCGGGCCAGTCCCTCGACGTCGGCGACCGGACGCTGCACGCCTTCCGGCCGCCGCTCTTCGACAACCCGGCCACCGTCGGCTTCTACGACGACCGGTCCCGGATCTGCTTCAGCTCGGACTGCTTCGGCGGCCCGATGCCGAGCGCCGAGCTCGCCGAGAGCGGGCACGCGGGCGACCTGAAGCCGGAGGAGCTGCGGCGGGCGCAGCTGCTCTGGGCGACGATCGACAGCCCGTGGGTGCACCTGGTGGACGCGGAGAAGTACCGGGCGACGCTCGCGCCGCTGGCCGAGATGAACCCGGAGATCGTGCTGTGCACGCATCTGCCGCCGGCCGTGCGGATGACGGACCGGATGCTGGAGACGCTCGCGACGGTCCCGGACTCGGACCCCTTCGTGGGCCCGGACCAGGCGGCGCTGGAGCAGCTGCTGGCCTCGTTCGAGCCGGGTGGCATGGCCCCGGCCTAGCCCTCGGCGGCGGGGCCCTCCGCGGCAGCGGCTTCGTACCGCGTCCGCAGCTCTCCCAGGATCCCCGTCGCGGCGGCCGTCAGCGGGACGGCGAGCAGCATGCCCAGGACGCCCGCGACGGACGCGCCGGCCGTGATCGCCAGCATGACCGCGGCCGGGTGCATCTGCACGGTCCTGCTCTGGACGAGGGGCTGCAGGAGGTGGCCCTCGATGACCTGGACGGCCAGGACGATGCCGAGCGTCCACAGCGCGATGACGAAGCCGCGGTCGGCGAGGGCGACGAGCACGGCGATCGCGCCGGAGAGGAAGGCCCCGAGGTAGGGGATGTAGGCGGTGACGAAGACGAGGGCGGCGAGCCCCACGGCGCCGGGCACGTCGAGGACGACCAGGCCGATGCCGATGAGGACGGCGTCGACGAGTGCGATGAAGGTGGTGCCGCGCATGAAGCCCTCGACGGCTTCGAAGGCGCGGCGCGCCATGGCCTCGACGAGGTCGGCGGTGCCGCGGGGGGCGAGGGAGCGCAGGGCGCCGGCGGCCCGGTCGGAGTCCTTGAGGAAGAAGAAGATGAGGAGCAGGGCGAGGACGGCGGTGGCGAGCATCTGGCCGACGACGCTGAGGCCGCTGATGACGCCGGAGGCGGCGGTGCCCCCGAACTCCTTGAGGAGTTTCTCGGCGTTCCCGGCGAGGTCGTCGAGTGAGGTGCCGGCGGCGCCGAAGTGGTCGGCGATGTCGGAGGCGGCCTGCCGGAGCGAGGCGATGATCTGGCCGCCGGTTTCGATGAGGGCGACGACGACGATGTACGTGGCGCCGCCGACGACCATGAGGACGGCGACGACGGTGAGTGCGGCGGCCGGTCCCTTGCGCACCTTCATCCGCAGCAGGCGCCGGTGGAGCGGCCCGAGGAGGGCGGCGCCGAGGACCGCGAGGAGGACGGGGGTGACGGCCGTCTTGAAGACGACGCAGAGCCAGACGAAGACGGCGGCGACCCCGGCGGCGAGCAGCAGGACGACGCACCAGGCGGCGAACCGGCGGGCGGGTTCGGGGAGCAGGGGCTCGGGAGGAAGGGGCGCTCGGCTCGGCTGCACCCGACCACCGGACCATGCCCGCCGGCGTGTCGTCGCGCGCTGACGGGCCGTCCGGGTGACGGCCCGTCAGCAGCGCGTACCGCTTGTCCGCCCACGCCGCGGGCGGGGCGTACCGCTTACTCGCCCATGCCGTGGACCGCCGGGATCGTGCCGAGGCGGCCCGCCTGGAAGTCCTCGAAGGCCTGGCGCAGTTCGGCCTGGGTGTTCATGACGAACGGGCCGTAGTGGGCCATGGGCTCGCGGATCGGCCGCCCGCCGAGGAGGACGACCTCCAGGTCCGGGGTGTTGCCGTCCTGCTTCTCGTCGGCGCGGACGGTGAGCGCGCCGCCCTTGCCGAAGACGGCGGTCTGTCCGGTGTGGATCGGCCGCCGGTCGGTGCCGACGGTGCCGCGGCCGGCGAGCACGTACGCGAGGCCGTTGAAGTCCTCGCGCCACGGCAGGTCGATCTCGGCGCCGGGGCGCAGGGTGGCGTGGATCATCGTGATCGGGGTGTGGGTGATGCCGGGGCCCTCGTGGCCGTCGAGCTCGCCGGCGATGACGCGGAGCAGCGCGCCGCCGTCGGGGGTGGTGAGGAGCTGGACCTGGCCGCCGCGGATGTCCTGGTAGCGGGGGGCCATCATCTTGTCGGAGGCGGGCAGGTTCACCCACAGCTGGAGGCCGTGGAAGAGGCCGCCGCTGACGACGAGGGACTCCGGCGGGGCCTCGATGTGGAGGAGGCCGGAGCCGGCGGTCATCCACTGGGTGTCGCCGTTGGTGATGGTGCCGCCGCCGCCGTTGGAGTCCTGGTGGTCGAAGGTCCCGTCGATGATGTAGGTGACGGTCTCGAAGCCGCGGTGGGGGTGCCAGGGCGTGCCCTTGGGCTCTCCGGGCGCGTACTCCACCTCACCCATCTGGTCCATCATGATGAACGGGTCGAGGTACTGGTAGTTGATCCCGGCGAACGCACGGCGCACCGGGAAGCCCTCGCCCTCGAAGCCCGAGGGGGCCGTGGTGACGGCGAGCACGGGGCGGGAGACGGCGTCGGCGGGGGCGGCGACGCGCGGCAGGGTGAGCGGGTTCTCGACAGTCACAGCGGGCATGACCGGACCTCCTAGGTGCGACCTTGTACGACCACTTTAGTTGAACGCTGAACTTTCTGCCACCCGGAACGCGGAATCGTTCCGCGCCATTCCCGGGCACCCCGCCCGGACGGCCGAAAGTCGCCCGCCCGTCCGAGTGAGCCACGTCCCCGCGCCCCCGGCCACTCGGGCACGCTGTCTCCGCCGGGCGGCCGACCCCCGGCACCCCGACGGCCCGCGAAGGAGCCCGCATGTCGTACTGCCCGGAGCACCTGAAGTACACGAAGGACCACGAGTGGGTGGAGAAGACGGGCGACCGGCGCGTCCGCGTCGGCATCACCGACTTCGCGCAGAAGCAGCTCGGCGACATCGTCTTCGTGGACGTCCCGAGCGTGAACCGTGCCGTCGACGCGGGAGAGCCGCTCGGCATCGTGGAGTCGGTCAAGTCGGTGAGCGAGCTGTACGCGCCCGTCTCCGGCCGGGTGACCGCCAAGAACCCCGAACTCGACAGCGATCCCGAGCTGGTCAACACCGACTCGTACGGCGACGGCTGGATCGCCGAGATCGAGATCGCCGGCACCGGCGCCCTGGACGGCCTGCTCGATGCCGCCCAGTACCAGGAGTACCTCGCGGCGGAGTAGGCCGCACGAGGAACGGGCGGGCCCGGCACCCCTTCGAGGGTCGCCGGGCCCGCCCGTACGCGTCCGTGCGGCCGCGCTCCGTCAGCCGTACATCCGCCGCATCGCGAAGTCGACCATCTGCTCCACGGCCTTCGCGTCGAAGACCATGCGGTGGTCGCCCTCCATGTCCAGGACGAAGCCGTAGCCGGTCGGCAGCAGGTCGATCACCTCGGCGCCGGTGATCACGAAGTACTTCGACTCCTTGCCCGCGTACCGGCGCAACTCCTTGAGCGAGGTGAACATCGGGATGACCGGCTGCTGGGTGTTGTGCAGGGCCAGGAAGCCGGGGTTGTCACCGCGCGGGCAGTAGACCTTGGAGGTCGCGAAGATCTGCTGGAAGTCCTCGGCGGCCAGGGTGCCGGTCGTGAAGGCGCGCACGGCGTCCGCGAGGGAGGGCGGCGAGGGCTCCGGGTACAGCGGCGGCTGCGGGGCGTAGCCGCCGCCCTGCATGCCGGCCTGCATACCGCCCTGCATACCGCCCTGCGGCGCGTACTGCCCCTGCTGGGGCGGGGGCGCGTACTGCTGCTGGGCACCCGGGTTCTGGTCGTAGCCGTACATGCGCCCAGACTATCGATCGGCGGGGCGCGGGGGAGTCGCATGGACTCCCCTCCCCCTCCTCCGCACCGCACGGACCCTCTCGACGGCTCCGCGGCAGCGGCGGCCCGGCACGACCCGCGACGCGCTGCGGACACCCGTGCCCGTCGCCACGCACACCCGCCCCCGTCATCACGGACGCCCGCCCCCCGTCGTCCGGGAGGCGGGCGCCGTCGTCTCCGCTCGGGGACGCGTGGACCTTCGCGATCCGCCGCGCGTCCCCGATCCGGACGACGAGGGGGTGGCCGCCCGCGAGGATCACGGCGGGCGCTCGTCACGGAAAGTATCGGCTCCGTCGCGCAGAGCACACCCCTCGTCGAGGAGCTTCACCCGCGCATCGGCGAGCCCCCTCCCCTCCTTGACGACGGCGATTGACGTCACGGACGTCGCGGACGTCACAGATGGACGGATAGGGGTTGCTTCTTATTACCGGTGGGTAGCATCATCGGAGAGAGCGTGTTGCTACTCGCTGGTACGTGTACGAGGAAACCTCCCTCCCCGAGCCTTACGGAGCCGTCGCCATGGGGCACTACAAGTCGAATCTCCGCGACATCGAGTTCAACCTCTTCGAGGTCCTCGGCCGCGACAAGGTGTACGGCACCGGGCCGTTCGAGGAGATGGACGTCGAGACCGCCAAGAGCATCCTCGACGAGATCCGCCGCCTCGCCGAGAACGAGCTCGCGGAGTCCTTCGCCGACGCCGACCGCAACCCGCCGGTCTTCGACCCGGAGACCAACACCGCGCCCGTCCCCGCCACCTTCAAGAAGTCGTACAACGCCTTCATGGAGTCCGAGTACTGGCGCCTGGGCATCCCGGAGGAGATCGGCGGCACCGTCTCCCCCCGCTCCCTGATCTGGGCCTACGCGGAGCTGCTCCTCGGCTCGAACCCGGCCATCTGGATGTACTCCTCCGGCCCGGCCTTCGCCGGCATCCTCTACAACGAGGGCAACGAGGCGCAGAAGAAGGTCGCGCAGATCGCCGTCGAGAAGCGCTGGGGCTCCACCATGGTCCTCACCGAGCCCGACGCGGGCTCGGACGTCGGCGCCGGCCGCACCAAGGCCATCCAGCAGGAGGACGGCTCCTGGCACATCGAGGGCGTCAAGCGCTTCATCACCTCCGGTGAGCACGACATGGAGGAGAACATCCTCCACTACGTCCTCGCCCGCCCCGAGGGCGCCGGCCCCGGCACCAAGGGCCTGAGCCTCTTCCTCGTCCCGAAGTACGAGTTCGACTGGGAGACCGGCGAGCTGGGCGCGCGCAACGGCGTCTACGCCACCAACGTCGAGCACAAGATGGGCCTCAAGGCCTCCAACACCTGCGAGATGACCTTCGGCGACAAGCACCCCGCCAAGGGCTGGCTGATCGGCGACAAGCACGACGGCATCCGCCAGATGTTCCTCATCATCGAGTTCGCCCGCATGATGGTCGGCACGAAGGCGATCTCCACCCTCTCCACGGGCTACCTCAACGCCCTGGAGTACGCCAAGGAGCGCGTCCAGGGCACCGACCTGGCCAACTTCATGGACAAGGCCGCGCCCAAGGTCACCATCACGCACCACCCCGACGTCCGCCGCTCGCTGATGACGCAGAAGGCGTACGCCGAGGGCATGCGCTCCCTCGTCCTCTACACGGCCTCCGTGCAGGACGAGATCGCCGTCAAGGAAGCGGCCGGCGAGGACGCCAAGGCGCTGCACGGCCTCAACGACCTGCTCCTGCCGATCGTGAAGGGCTACGGCTCCGAGAAGGGCTACGAGCAGCTCGCGCAGTCGCTCCAGACCTTCGGCGGCTCCGGCTTCCTGCAGGAGTACCCGATCGAGCAGTACATCCGGGACGCCAAGATCGACACCCTCTACGAGGGCACCACGGCCATCCAGGGCCAGGACTTCTTCTTCCGCAAGATCGTCCGCGACCAGGGCGCCTCCCTGAACGCGCTGTCCGAGGAGATCAAGAAGTTCCTCGCGGTCGGCACCGGCGGCGAGGAGCTGGCCGGCGCCCGCGACGCGCTCGCCAAGGCCGCCGTCGACCTGGAGGCCATCGTCGGCAAGATGATCACCGACCTCACCGCCACCGGCGAGGACGTCAAGAACATCTACAAGGTCGGCCTCAACACCACCCGCCTGCTGCTCGCCTCCGGCGACGTCGTCGTCGGCTACCTGCTGCTGCGCGGTGCGGCCGTCGCCGCCGAGAAGCTGGCCGAGGGCGCCACGGGCAAGGACGTCGCCTTCTACCAGGGCAAGATCGCGGCCGCGAAGTTCTTCGCCGCCAACGTCCTGCCCGGCGTCTCCACCGAGCGCGCGCTGGCCGAGGCCGTCGACGGCTCGCTGATGGACCTGGACGAGGCCGCGTTCTAAGACGCGCCACGTCCTGACGGAACGGCCCGTCCCCGGGGAGGGGGGCGGGCCGTTCTTGCTGCCCGCCCGGCGCCGCCCCACCCCGGGCCCGCCTCGCCCCACCCCGGACCCGGCGCCACCTCGCCCCGGACCCGGGTTCCCCCATTTCCGGGGACCCGTCTTCGCATTTCGGTTCCTGCGTAAGGTGAACCCCATGAGCAGCGCAGCTTCCCGCCCCACCGCCGGCCCCTTCGACCGCGGCCACACCGACGACCTGATGGCCTTCCTGACGGCCTCCCCCTCGCCGTACCACGCGGTGGCGAGCGCCGCCGAGCGGCTCGAGAAGGTCGGCTTCCGCCGCGTCGAGGAGACCGCGGCCTGGGACGGGACGTCCGGCGGGAAGTACGTGATCCGCGGCGGCGCGATCATCGCCTGGTACGTGCCGGAGGGCGCCGCCGCCCACACCCCGTACCGGATCGTCGGCGCCCACACCGACTCCCCCAACCTGCGAGTCAAGCCGCAGCCCGACATGGGCGCCCAGGGCTGGCGCCAGGTCGCCGTCGAGATCTACGGCGGGACCCTGCTCAACACCTGGCTCGACCGCGACCTCGGCCTCGCCGGCCGCCTCACCCTCCGCGACGGAAGCCACCACCTCGTCAACGTCGACCGGCCGCTGCTGCGCGTCCCGCAGCTCGCCATCCACCTCGACCGCCAGGTCAACGACGGCCTCAAGCTCGACCGCCAGCGCCACATGCAGCCCATCTGGGGCATCGGCCAGGTCCACGAGGGCGACCTGATCTCCTTCGTCGCCGCCGAGGCCGGCGTCGACGCCGAGGACGTCAGCGGCTGGGACCTCATGGTCCACGCCGTCGACGCCCCGGCCTACCTCGGCCGCGACCGCGAACTCCTCGCCGGCCCGCGCATGGACAACCTCATCTCCGTCCACGCCGGCGTCGCCGCGCTCGCCTCCCTCGCGGGCCGCGGCGACCTCCCGTACATCCCGGTCCTCGCCGCCTTCGACCACGAGGAGAACGGCTCCGAGGCCGACACCGGCGCCCAGGGCCCCCTCCTCGGCAACGTCCTGGAGCGCTCGGTCTACGCCCGCGGCGGCTCCTACGAGGACCGGGCCCGCGCCTTCGCCGGCACGGTCTGCCTCTCCTCCGACACCGGCCACGCCGTCCACCCCAACTACGCGGAGCGCCACGACCCGACGCACCACCCGCGCGTCAACGGCGGCCCGATCCTCAAGGTGAACGTCAACCAGCGGTACGCCACCGACGGCAGCGGCCGCGCGGTCTTCGCCGCCGCCTGCGAGAAGGCGGGGGTGCCCTGGCAGTCCTTCGTCTCCAGCAACGACATGCCCTGCGGCACCACGATCGGCCCGATCACCGCCGCCCGGCACGGCATCTCGACCGTCGACATCGGCGTCGCGATCCTCTCCATGCACAGCGCCCGCGAACTCTGCGGCGCGGACGACCCGTACCTCCTCGCGAACGCCCTGGTGGCGTTCCTGGAGGGCTGACCCCCACCGGCGGAAACATCCGCGAAAGCCCCCGCCTGGCAGCGTCGTCCTCATGCATCGTCATGAGGGCCCCCCGCGGGGGAAGTTCGCCGCCGGTTTCACCGTCGCCGTCGTGCTCGCCACGGCGGCGGCGGGCGTCCTGATCGGCGCGTACGACGAACGACCGCCGTGGGGCACGGACATCGCCTACGAGGGCGGCTTCGTCCAGGCCTCCCGGATCCGCGGCTACGACACCGACGGCTCGCGCACGAAGGCGCTGCTCGCCGGCGAGTGCGCGCTCATGGAGCGGCAGGGCATGGGCGGCGAGAGGGCCGCGCACGACCCGGCGGCCTGGGTGGAGGGATGCCTGGACGGGGCCGCGGGGCGCCCGTCCAGGAACCAGGGGATCGTGCGGTAGGGGGTGTCTTCCGGACCGGGCCGGGCCGGGCCGGCGTGAACCGGAAGACGGGCCCGGGTCCCTCCGTCAGGCGTCCATGCCCGCGAGGATCAGCGGCAGCCGGGCGACGCCGTCGGCCGTGACCTTCACCGGGACGCCCCAGTCCTGCTGGTGGACGTGGCAGGCCGGGTACTCGTTCGCCGGGTCGTCGTCGCAGGACGCGGCCATCGCGGAGACGTGCAGCACGCCCTCGGTGACCTCGGGGTTCAGGTCCAGCTCCCGGAAGAGGTCCGTCCCGGTGCCCTCGCCGCCGAGCAGCAGCTCCGGCGGGGTCGAGGAGACCAGCAGGCGGGTCGAGGGGCCGTACCGCTCGTCCAGCTTCTGCCCGGTCGGCGCCTGGAAGACGACGTCGAGCCGGAGCCGGCCCGGGGCGACCTCGGTGGCCTCGCGCTGCGTCCGGTAGGCGGCGGACTCGACCTGGACGGCCTCCTCGGGCAGCCGCAGCCGGGTCAGCCGGTGCCGGGCGGACTCGACGACCACGATGTCGCCGCCGACGAGGACCGCGTCGCTGGGCTCGCGCAGATCGGTGGCGAGGGTGGTGACCTCGCCGGTGGCGGGGTCGTAGCGGCGCAGGGCGTGGTTGTAGGTGTCGGAGACGGCGACCGAGCCGTCGGGCAGGGCGGTCACGCCCAGCGGGTGCTGGAAGAGGGCCTGGTCGGCGGCGCCGTCACGGTGACCGAAGTCGAAGAGCCCGGTCCCGACGGCGGTGTGCACGACTCCCTCCGTGTCGATCCAGCGCAGGGCGCTGGTCTCGGAGTCGGCGATCCACAGCCGGTCCTCGGTGGCCGCGAGCCCGGACGGCTGCGCGAACCAGGCCTCGGCGGCGGGCCCGTCGACGAGCCCCTCGTTCGTCGTCCCGGCCGCGACCTCGACGGTCCCGCTCGCCGGGTCGTACGTCCACAGCTGGTGGACACCGGCCATGGCGATCCACACCCTGCCCTGCCACCAGGCGACGTCCCACGGCGAGGACAGGTCGACCTCGAGGGCGGGGCCGGAGGTCGGGGACCCCTGCCACCACTGCTTCCCGGTGCCGGCGACGAGCTCGATCGCCCCGCTCTCCGGGTCGTACGTGCGCAGGGCGTGGTTCACGGTGTCCGCGACGACGATCCTGCCGTCCGGCAGCGGGGCGAGCCCCTGCGGCTCCCGGAAGACGCCCTCGCCGATCCGCCGCACGACGGTCTCGCCGTCCTCGGCCAGCTCGACGAGCTGGTGCCGGGTGGTGTCGGAGACGAGGAAGTTCCCGGACGGGAGCGTGACGGCCTTCCCGGGGAACCGCAGATCGGTCGCGACCGGCTCGGGCGCCACGTACGGCCCGTCGCCGCGCCGCAGCGTCCCCTTGGCCTCGTGCTCGGCCTCCAGCTCCTCGACGAGCGTCCGGATCGCGTTGGCGTGCCCCTCACCGGCGTGCTGGGCGACGACGTACCCCTCGGGGTCGATCACGACGAGCGTCGGCCACGCCCGCACGGCGTACTGCTTCCAGGTCGCGAGCTCCGGGTCGTCGAGCACCGGGTGGTGCACCTCGTACCGCTCGACGGCGTCGACGACGGCCTGGTGCTCGGCCTCGTGCACGAACTTGGGCGAGTGCACCCCGACGATCACGAGGGTGTCGCGGTGCTTCTCCTCCAGGTCCCGCAGCTCGTCGAGGACGTGCAGGCAGTTCACACAGCAAAACGTCCAAAAGTCAACAATAACGCACTTTCCTCGCAGATCGGCGAGAGTGAGTTCCTTGCCTCCCGTGTTCAGCCAGCCGCCCTTGCCGATCAGCTCGGGGGCACGGACACGGGCACGTCGGGGCGCGGGGGTGGGCGCGGAGTCGTTCATGGTTCAAGGGTGCCGTACGGGTGGAAAACCGGGGCCGGGTGGGGGGCCGGGGCGTGTCCCGGGGTGGGGCGGGCCGGGGGCCGACGGTGGCATGGGGCGCATGAAGCGTGCGGGCAGATCATCGGACCATTACGGCCGTCGGGTGAGCGGGGGGCTGCTGGTGGTGGTGCTGCTCGCGCTGCCCGGAACCGCCGCGTGGGCCGGTGGGGCCGGGGACGGGGCACTGCGGATGACCGTCACCGTGAACGGGCGTTCCGACAGCGCGGCACGGCCGCCGGCGGTACGGGCCGGCGCCCGGGTCGTGAAGCGGTACCGGCTCGTGAACCGGGGCGAGGCGCATCTGTACGGGGTACGGGTCGTCGACCCGGCCGTGCCCGACGGGGCCGTACGGTGCCCCCGGCAGCCGCTCGCCGCGCTCGGGGAAGCGGGCGACGCACTCCGTCTCCCCGA
>NZ_JAINVG010000076.1 GCF_020400725.1 Streptomyces sp. NK15101
CGGGTCAGCGCCTCGGCCCGCGTGCTGCTGATGGCACCAGGGGGCCGCCCGCCGCGACGGGCGCCGGCACGGGCACGGCCGAGGGCCGGGGCCTCCTGGAGCGCGGGACCCGGCGGCCCCAGGCCCGTACCCCGAGCGCCACCGGGATCCCCGCGCAGGCTCCCCACAGCACCGCCGCCACGCCCGCCTGCCACCACACGGGGCCGAACGCCGAGAGCCGGCCGGTGCCGAGCGGGCCGCCCGCGGCGGCCGCCAGGGCGGCGACGGCCGCCCCGCACGCCCCGGCCGCGCCGAACGCCGTCAGGGCCGCCTCCCGGGCCGCCCAGGCCCGGGAGGCGCGGCCCACGCGGTGGCCCTGGAGCACCGCGGCGGCCAGCGGGACCGCGGCGGCCGCCCAGTGGACCCAGGTGCCGCGCCCCCCGGCGGGCAGCGCCGCCAGGAGCGGGAAGGGCGGCACGGCCGGATCGCCGACGAGCCCCAGGGGGGTCGCGAGTGCTCCCGTGCCGAGGGCGAAGCCGGGCCCGAGCCCGTACGCGGCTCCCCAGACGGCCGCGTTCGGCAGCAGCGCCAGGACGAGCAGCAGGACCGTCACCCGACCGGACCACTCCCCCGCGAGTCCTTCGAACGAGGCCTGCGCCCGGCCCGCGTGCCAGGCGAGCGAGACGGCCGCGGCCACCGCGCCGCCGCCGAGCAGCGTCAGCGTCCCGAGCCCGGCGGCGCGCAGGGCGGCCGCCGCCCGCTGCCCGGGCAGCGGGCGGCCGAGCGCCGTCCAGACGCCCGCGCCCGCCGCGCCGGTGACGACTGCGGGCAGCCAGAGGCCGGCCGTGACGAGGTCGGCGGGCAGCGGGCCGCTCTCGCTGTAGATCACGACGGCGGCCGCCACCAGCAGGTACCCCCCGGCGACGGCGGCGACGGCGCCGCCCGGCGAGGGGCGCGGCCTGCTCCCGTCGTCCCCGGGGTCGAGGGTGTCGCGGGCGGTCCGGTGCACGAGCCAGACGGGCAGGGCGACGAGCAGCAGCGGGGCGATGCCGAGGGGGGCGGGCAGGCCGGACAGGGTGTCCGTGCGGATCAGGTCCACGCCGTGGGCGAGCAGCCAGATCCCGGCGGCGACGTGCAGGGCGCCGACGGGACCGCTGTCGGGGTACGGGGAGCTGATCCAGGCCGCGATCACCAGGACCGCGAGGGCGCCGAGGCCGAGTCCGGCGGCGACCCCGCCCCGGACGCAGGCGGTGGCGAGCGCGGCGGAACGGCCGCCCTGGACCAGGGGGTGCTCGGTCACATGGGTCACGGGGTCATGCTGCCAACGACACGCGCTTTCCCCGCGTAACAGGCAAACCTCCGTTGTGTCGCTCAATATACGTTTATGTACTTTTCCGCCCATAGCAGCGCTGCGGGAGGTCGACACCGATGAGCCGGAGCACCGCGGATTCCGCATCCTCCGTCCCCCTGCCTGCCCCCAAGGAGCGGCGCAGGCTGCGTGAGGCCCTCGCCATGAGCGAGGAGCAGGTCGCCGAGGCCATGGGCGTCACGAAGGCCACGGTGAGGTCATGGGAGACCGGGCGCTCGGCGCCCCGGGGCCGCAAGCGCGAGGCGTACGCGAAGCTGCTCGCCGCGCCCGGGCCGGAGCACCCGCTCCCGGCCGCGCCCCGGCCCACCGCCCTCACGCGTCCCCCGGCAGAGCCCGGGACGCCGACGGAGGCGGAGACCCGGGCGGAGCCGGAGACCTGGGCGGAGACCGAGGCCCGGCCGGCCCGGTCGCAGGCGCAGGCGGCCCGGACGGAGGCCCAGGCCGAGGCGCGCGGAGGCCGGTCGCAGGCACAGGCCCAGTCGGTCCGGGCCCACGCCCAACCGGCCTGGTCGCAGGCACAGGCACACCCCCAGCAACAGCAGCCGCAGCCGTCGGCTTCGGGCAACGTGCGGCCGAGGGCCGCCGTCAAGCGGGCCGCCAAGCCGCCGCGGGCCCCGTCCCCGGTCCCGGCCATCTCGTCGGCCCCCGCCCGCAAAGGCCCTCCGAAGCCGCCGGAGCGGCTGAAACCGGCGGCGGAGGCCCCCGGAGAACCGGCCGCCCCCACGGAACCGGCCGCCCCCGCCGGGCCGCCGGCCCTCACCCCCGAGGAGGCCTTCGACGCGCTGTACGCGTACGCGGCGCCCGGCCTCGCCCACCAGACGTACCTGCTCACGGGGCGCCGCCGGCTCTCCCGGGAGGCCGTCGAGCACGCCTTCCACCACGCATGGGCGCACTGGCCCGAGGTCGCTCGGGACCCGGACCCGGTGGGCTGGGTGCGGGCGACGGCGTACGAGTACGCCCTCTCCCCCTGGCACCGGTTCCGGCGCGCCCACCGCCACCCCGACGCCCCGCCGAACGAGGCGAACCGCCGGACACTGCTCGGCGCGCTCCTCGAACTGCCGCCGTCGTACCGCCGTACCGTCCTGCTCTACGACGGGCTCGGCCTGGACCTGCCGGAGACGGCGGCCGAGACGGAGGCGAGCACGCCCGCCGCCGCCAACCGGCTGCTGCACGCCCGGACGGTCCTCGGCGAGCGGATCCCCGAACTCGCCGAGCCGGAGGCCCTGCACCGGCAGCTGAGCGCGCTGGTCGCGGAGGCGCCGACGGCGGCGCTGCTGCCCGCCCGCGCGGTCCGGACGGGCAGCGAGCGCCGGATCCGCAGCTGGACGCGGGCGGTGCTCGGGGTGACGGCGGTCCTCGTCGCGGTGACCGGCTTCACGGCGGCGACCGCACCGACCCGCTACATCCCGGTGAACGCCCCCGGCGAGACCGTCAACGGGGTGCCCCTGCGCGGCGGCCCGCAGAAGCTCGGCCCGGAGGACCTGGAGCTCCGCGACAAGCTGCGCTCCGAGCCCAACCCGGGCCCGGAGCGGCTGGTCCCGGCGGTCGGCTAGGGCCTGTCGGTCGGTTAAGGCCTGTCGGTCGGCTGAGGCCTGTCCGCCCCGATCCGCCGGCCGCGCTCCAGCCGTCCGGACACGAAGCGGGCCCCGCCCCTCCCGGTCTTCCGGGAGGGGCGGGGCCCGCTCGCGTGCTGCCTGTCAGGCCGCTGTGCGTATCAGCCTGTTCAGCCCGCGAGGATGGCGCGCGCCAGCTTGGCGGTCTCGGTCGGCGTCTTGCCGACCTTGACGCCGGCGGCCTCGAGGGCCTCCTTCTTCGCCTGGGCGGTGCCGGAGGAGCCGGAGACGATGGCGCCGGCGTGGCCCATGGTCTTGCCCTCGGGCGCGGTGAAGCCCGCGACGTAGCCGACGACCGGCTTGGTGACGTTGGCCTTGATGAAGTCGGCCGCGCGCTCCTCGGCGTCGCCGCCGATCTCGCCGATCATGACGATCAGGTCGGTGTCGGGGTCCGCCTCGAACGCCGCGAGGGCGTCGATGTGCGTGGTGCCGATGACCGGGTCGCCACCGATGCCGACGGCGGAGGAGAAGCCGAGGTCACGGAGCTCGTACATCATCTGGTACGTCAGCGTGCCGGACTTCGAGACCAGGCCGATGCGGCCCGGCTTCGTGATGTCGCCCGGGATGATGCCGGCGTTGGACTGGCCCGGGGTGATGAGACCGGGGCAGTTCGGGCCGATGAGGCGGGTCTTGTTGCCCTTCTCGACGGCGTACGCGTAGAACGCGGCCGAGTCGTGGACGGCGATGCCCTCGGTGATGACGACGGCGAGCGGGATCTCGGCGTCGATCGCCTCGACGACCGCGGCCTTCGCGAAGGCCGGCGGGACGAAGAGGACCGAGACGTTGGCGCCGGTCTCCTTCATGGCCTCGGCGACGGTGCCGAAGACCGGGACCTCGGTGCCGTCGAAGTCGACCTTGGTGCCGGCCTTGCGCGGGTTCACGCCGCCGACGATGTTGGTGCCGTCACCGAGCATGAGCTTGGTGTGCTTCATGCCCGTGGCACCGGTCATGCCCTGGACGATGACCTTGCTGTCCTTGTTGAGGAAGATAGCCATGGCTGTGGTTTCCCCTGTCCCTTACTTCGCAGCCGCGAGCTCGGCGGCCTTGTCGGCCGCGCCGTCCATGGTGTCCACGCGCTGCACGAGCGGGTGGTTGGCGTCCGACAGGATCTTGCGACCCAGCTCCGCGTTGTTGCCGTCGAGACGGACGACCAGCGGCTTGGTGACCTCTTCGCCCTTCGAGGCGAGGAGCTCCAGGGCCTGCACGATGCCGTTGGCGACCTCGTCACAGGCGGTGATGCCACCGAAGACGTTGACGAACACGGACTTGACGTCCGGGTCGCCGAGGATGATCTCCAGGCCGTTCGCCATGACCTCGGCGGAGGCGCCGCCGCCGATGTCGAGGAAGTTGGCCGGCTTCACGCCGCCGTGGTTCTCACCGGCGTACGCGACGACGTCCAGCGTCGACATGACCAGGCCCGCGCCGTTGCCGATGATGCCGACCTGGCCGTCGAGCTTGACGTAGTTGAGGCCCTTGGCCTTGGCGGCAGCCTCGAGCGGGTTGGCTGCGGCCTTGTCCTCGAGGGCCTCGTGCTCCGGCTGGCGGAAGTCGGCGTTGGCGTCCAGGGAGACCTTGCCGTCGAGGGCGATGACCTCGCCGGAGGCGACCTTGGCCAGCGGGTTGACCTCGACGAGGAGGGCGTCCTCGGCGACGAAGGTCTTCCACAGGGTCACGAGGACCTCGGCGACCTGCTCGGCGACCTCGGCCGGGAACTGCGCCTGGGCGACGATCTCGCGGGCCTTCTCGATGTCGACGCCCTTGTTGGCGTCGACCGGCACCTTCGCGAGCTTCTCGGGGGTCGTCGCGGCGACCTCCTCGATGTCCATGCCACCGGCGACGGACGCCATGGCGAGGAAGGTGCGGTTGGTGCGGTCGAGGAGGTACGAGACGTAGTACTCCTCGACGATCTCCGGAGCGGTCTCCGCGATCATCACCTTGTGGACCGTGTGGCCCTTGATGTCCATCCCGAGGATGTCCGTCGCGCGGGCGACGGCCTCGTCCGGGGTGGCGGCCAGCTTGACGCCGCCGGCCTTGCCGCGGCCACCGACCTTCACCTGCGCCTTGACGACCGACTTGCCGCCAAGACGCTCGGTGGCCTCGCGCGCCGCCTCAGGCGTGTCGATGACTTCACCGGCCAGCACCGGTACACCGTGCTTGGCGAAGAGGTCCCTCGCCTGGTACTCGAACAGGTCCACGCGCGTCCGTCCCTTTTCTGATGATCGCGGTTCGTTGTCTGCGTGGGCGTGCCGCGGAGGGCAACGTGACTGCGCTGTCACAAGG
Organism: Streptomyces sp. NK15101; assembly: GCF_020400725.1. Classification (GTDB taxonomy): domain Bacteria; phylum Actinomycetota; class Actinomycetes; order Streptomycetales; family Streptomycetaceae; genus Streptomyces. The sequence goes on from NZ_JAINVG010000076.1 coordinate 5,242, forward strand.
GAGGCGTGCACGGAGTCCGTGGACGCGGCATGTCCGTCTCGCAGGTTATCCCCGTGGGCCGTGGGTCCCTAAATCGCAGGTCACACCAGAGCGGTGATACGGGTCACAGAACGTACGGGCCGGAGGGCTGTCCGTAGGGGTGTCGGGACGGGCCCGGAGACCCCTCGTGGCAGGCGGGGACCGGCCTTCGGGGTGCTCACGACGCGCCGTCGCTCAGGGTGAGGGCCGCTCCGCCACGAGTGTGATATGGACCTCAGTCGGGTCGCGCGCGCCCGTGTGGGTGGCCCCGCGGCGACGGATTCCGCACCCCTCAGCCCCCGGGTATCGGGAGCGGGCGCTTCTCCAGGGCGGCCGCCATGATCTCCGGGAACAGGTCGGGGGTGCAGGCGAAGGCCGGGGCGCCGAGCGCGGCGAGCGCCGCCGCGTGGTCCCGGTCGTAGGCGGGGGCGCCCTCGTCGGAGAGCGCGAGCAGGGCGACGAACTGGACGCCGGAGGCCTTCATGGCCGCGACCCGCTTCAGCATCTCGTCCCGGATGCCTCCCTCGTAGAGGTCGCTGACGAGGACGACGACGGTGTCGGCGGGGCGGGTGATCCTCGACTGGCAGTAGGCGAGGGCGCGGTTGATGTCGGTGCCGCCGCCGAGCCGGGTGCCGAAGAGGACGTCGACCGGGTCGTCGAGCTGTTCGGTCAGGTCGACGACGGAGGTGTCGAAGACGACGAGGCGGGTCGAGAGCGTCCGCATCGAGGCGAGCACCGCCCCGAAGACGGCGGCGTGGACGACGGAGGCGGCCATGGAGCCCGACTGGTCGACGCAGAGCACGACCTCCTTCCTGACCGCCCGGGAGGAGCGCCCGTGGCCGACGAGCCGCTCGGGGACGACCGTGCGGTGCTCGGGCAGGTAGTGCTTGAGGTTGGCGCGGATCGTGCGGTCCCAGTCGATGTCCCGGTGGCGGGGGCGGCTGATCCGGGCGGAGCGGTCGAGCGCGCCGGTGAGGGTGGTGCGGGTCCGGGCGGCGAGGCGCTTCTCCAGGTCGTCGACGACCTTGCGGACGACGGCCCGGGCGGTCTCCCGGGTCGTCTCGGGCATCGCCTTGCCGAGGGAGAGCAGGGTGCCGACGAGGTGCACGTCGGCCTCGACGGCCGCCAGCATCTCCGGCTCCAGGAGGAGGGTGGCGAGCCCGAGCCGGTCGATGGCGTCGCGCTGCATGACCTGGACGACGGAGCTCGGGAAGTACGTGCGAATGTCGCCGAGCCAGCGGGCGACGGAGGGCGCGGACGCCCCGAGCCCCGCGGAGCGGTCCCGGCCGGTGCGGGGGCCGCTCTCGCCCGGGCGGTCGTAGAGCGCGGCGAGGGCTCCGTCCAAGGCGGCGTCGGCGCCGGTGAGCGCCCGGCCGGTGCCGTCGGCCTCCCCACCGCCCAGCACCATCCGCCAGCGCCGCAGCCGCTCGTCGTCGGTGAGCGTGGTGCTGGTGGCGGGCGTGCCTTCGCGGGTGGCCGCGGGATCGGTGGCGGCCGCGTCGGCGTGGGTGGTGACGGGGCCGTGGGTGGCGGCGGGGTCGTGGGTGATGGCGGGGCCGTGGGTGATGGCGGGGCCGGTGCCGGTCATGCGGGGGCCTCCGTTCCGAGGATGAGGTGGAGCAGTGGCAGTACGGCGTCCGCCCGCTCGGGGTCGGAGGTCGGGGCGAAGCCGGGCACGCCGGGCGCGGAGGGTCCCGGGCCGCCGGAACGGGGTCCCCGCGCGACCAGCTCCCCGAGGGTGCGGCGCACGCCCTGCTCGTAACCGGAGAAGGTGCGCCGCAGCAGCGGAAGGACGTCGGTGAACGCCCCGGCCGGGACGGACGTCAGCCAGGCGTCGACCAGTCCGAGGAGCCGCTCGTCGTGGACGAGGAGCAGTCCGCCGCCGGAGGCCCCGCCGACGAAGCCGTCGATCCAGGCGGCGGCGTCGGCCGGCGGGGTGCCGGGCGAGAGGGCACGGCTCATGATCAGGGCGGCCTCGCCGTCGGCGATCCGGCCCTCGTCGAGCAGCAGCCGGGCGGCCCGCCCCCGCAGGACGCCCGGTGTCCGGTCGCGGTCGGCGAGCCGGCGCAGCACCCCGGCCCAGTGGTCGACGAGGTCGGGGCGGTCCGGGAGGAGGCCGATCGCCGTGTGGACGGCGTCGAGCCGGTCCCGCATCTGCGCGGCGGCGTCCGTGTCGAGTCCGGCGCAGGCGGGCGGCAGGCCGACGCAGATCCGTTCGGCGAGCCCGGCGGCGACCTCGCCGAGGGCCGCCGTGCCGGTGCCGCGGACGTCGCCGTAGCGCAGGGCGCGGGCCAGGGCCGGGAGGGCCTCGGCGAGGTGGGCGACGTCGGTGTCGAGCGCGGCCCGGTCGGCGAGCGCCCGCATGACGACCGGCAGCGCGTCCGTGAGCCCGGCGAGGAGGCACTGCTCGGCGAGGGCGGTGATGTCGCCGAGGGTGGTCGCGGCGAGGGCACGGGCCTCGGCCCTGGCGGTGGCGGCGGCCTCGACGGTGGTCCCCCAGCCGCCGGCCTCGGCGACCTGGACGTGCAGCTCGGGCTCCCAGCGCAGCCGCCAGGTCTCCCGGAATGTGCCGGTGCCGGCCCGTCCGGCGGCCGGCTCGCCCCAGTGGACGCCCAGGAGGCGCAGCCGGTGCAGCAGACGGCTGCGCTCACCGTCGGTCTCCTTGCGGAGGTCGAGTCCGAGCTCTCGTTCCTGCGCCTCGGGCTTGAGGCGCAGGGTGCGCTGGCGGCGGGTCAGATCGCGTTGGAGGGGGACGGCGGGGGCGGCGGCCGGGACCTCGCCGAGGACGTCGCCGACGACGAGGCGGTCGCGGACGAGGTCGAGCGGCACGTCGGAGCCCTCGCAGAGGACGGCGCGGACGGCGTCGGTCGTCTCGTCGAGGCCGGGGTGCGGGCGGCCGCGCAGGGCGGCGAGCGTCTCGGCGAGCCGGACGGCCTCGATGACGTGGGCGGCGGAGACGGGGTGGTCCTCGGCCCTGAGGAGCCCGGCGACCTTCGTCATCCAGCGCTCGACGGGCCGGTCGGGGGCGGCGAAGAGGTGTCCGTACCAGCCGGGGGCGTCGATTCCGGCGCCGTAGCCGGAGCGGCGGGCGAGTCTGCGGTGGGTCCAGGGGACCCAGGTCAGCTCGGCCTTCACCCGGGGCAGGCCCTTGAGGAGGGCCTTGTCGGCGGCGACGGTGGTCCTGCGGGTGAGGGCGGGCACGTGCCAGGCGCCGCAGACGACGGCGACGGAGTCCCCGAACTCCTTGCGGGCGGCGCGCAGCCGGAGCCGCATGTGCGCCTCGCGGACCAGGTCGCGGGGGTGGCCGCCGTGTCCGTACGTCTCGCGGAGGGCGCCCATGGCCTCGGCGAGGACCTCGAAGGGAGCGGTGGGGTCGCCGTCGCCGCGCAGCTCGACGGCGTCCTCCCACCAGCGCTCGGCGTCCTCGTACCCGGCGGCCCCGGCGAGTTCGGCGACCGGGTCGATCCGCGGGCCTCCGCCCGTGACCTCCTCCTCGTCCCTCCAGGTGGGGTCGGCGGCGGCGAGGGCGTGGGCGGCGGGCAGGTCGACGAAGCGGACGGCGGCGCCGTGGTCGAGGGCCCAGCGGATCGCGACCCACTCGGGCGAGAACTCGGCCATCGGCCAGAACGCGGCCCGGCCGGGGTCGTCCACCGCGTGGGCGAGCAGCGCGACGGGCGGGCGCATGTCCGGGTCCGCGGCGAGCTCCACGAGGGCGTCGGCCTCCGCGGGCCCCTCGACGAGCACCGCGGCGGGCCGCGCCGCCTCCAGCGCCGCCCGCACCCCCCGCGCGGACCCGGGCCCGTGATGCCGCACCCCGAGCAGCAGGGGCTCGCGCCACCGCCCGCCGGCCCCGCCGGGGCGGGAGCCGGCGCCCGGGGCCGGGGACGCACCGGAGGCGGGCGGCATGTCCGGGCGCCCGGCCCCAGGAGCGCCGGAGGCCGGGGGCGCGCCCGACGCTCGGCCCGCGTCCCGGGACGGGTCCGACGGGCGGGAGGCCTGCGGGGCCGTGGCCGTCGTCATGCGCTCACCTCGCGGCAGGCGCGGTAGAAGTCCTTCCAGCCGTCTCTCTCCCTCACCACCGTTTCCAGGTACTCCTGCCAGACGACCCGGTCGGCCGCCGGGTCGCGGACGACCGCGCCGAGGATGCCGGCGGCGATGTCGCCGGGGCGCAGGACGCCGTCGCCGAAGTGGGCGGCGAGGGCGAGGCCTCCGGTGACGACGGAGATCGCCTCGGCCGTGGAGAGCGTCCCCGAGGGGGACTTGACCCTGGTCCGGCCGTCGGTGGTGACCCCGTCCCGCAGCTCGCGGAAGACGGTGACGACCCGGCGGATCTCGTCCGCTCCGTCGGGCAGGGCGGGCAGTTCCAGGGAGCGGCCGAGCTGCTCGACCCGGCGGGCGACGATGTCGACCTCCGCCTCGGGGGTGGCGGGCAGCGGAAGCACGACGGTGTTGAAGCGGCGGCGCAGGGCGCTGGAGAGCTCGTTGACGCCCCGGTCGCGGTCGTTGGCGGTGGCTATCAGATTGAAGCCGGGGACGGCCTGCACCTCCTGGCCCAGTTCGGGGACGGGCAGGGTCTTCTCGGACAGGATCGTGATGAGCGTGTCCTGCACGTCCGGGGGGATGCGGGTGAGCTCCTCGACCCGGGCGGTCATGCCCTGGGACATCGCGCGCATCACGGGGCTGGGGACGAGGGCGTCCCCGCTGGGGCCGTGGGCGAGGAGCCGCGCGTAGTTCCAGCCGTACCGGATGGCCTCCTCGGGCGTGCCGGCGGTGCCCTGGACGAGGAGGGTGGAGTCGCCGCTGACGGCGGCGGCGAGGTGCTCGGAGACCCAGGTCTTGGCGGTGCCGGGGACGCCGAGCAGGAGCAGCGCCCGGTCGGTGGCGAGCGTGGTGACGGCGACTTCCACGATGCGGCGCGGCCCGACGTACTTGGGCGTGATGACGGTGCCGTCGGGGAGCGTGCCGCCGAGGAGGTAGGTGGCGACGGCCCACGGGGAGAGGCGCCAGCGGGCGGGCCGGGGCCGGTCGTCGGCGGCGGCGAGGGCCATGAGTTCGTGGGCGAAGGCGTGCTCCGCGTGCGGCCGCAGGGCCTCGGCGGCGGTCTGCGGCCGTCCCGGTCCGGTGTCCGTCTCGACACCGGAACCGGGCTTCGCGATGGTCTCGGGCACGGGCATGGATCCCCCTCCAGATCGTTCGACCTGCTGTGCGATCCACCGTGCACCATGCCACTGACAATCGGATGTCACCGCTGCTCAGGGCCGGTTGGAGGGGTGAGGGAGGGTCAGCCGACGATCGGGGAGACGGCGACGCAGCCGCCCGCCATCGCCTCCTCGGCCTTGGCCTCCTTGATGACCTTGCCGTTGTGGATGACCTTGCAGGTGAGGTCGGCGGGGTCGAGCGAGACCGGCATGACGGCCGGCGGCATGATGCCCTTCAGCGTCACCGTCTTCTTCCACGGCGTGGCGGGCTTCTTCTCGGACTCGACCTTCGGCTCCATCGCGGTGCCGCCACCGGCGTGGTAGTCGATCGACTCGATGTTCTTGCCGCTGACCTCGTACGTGACCTCGTAGGTCTCGTTCACGGACTTGTCGACCTGGTCGACGGCCTTCTCGGCGGCCTCGGAGCAGGCCCCGAGGCCGAGGGCGAGGCCGGCGACGGCGAGGGCCGAGACGGCGGTGCGGGCGGTGCGCTTCATGGGGTCCCCCTGGGCGGCGTGGTGCGGTTCGTCGGTCGCCGCAGGGAATCGTAAAGGGAGGGTAAAGTCAAATCATCCGCCCTTCGGCCCCTCGCCCGGAACCGCCAGGCCAGGGGCGTTGTCAGTGGCGGCCTCTACCTTCGACGGCATGAATGCCATGGGGGTGCGCTGGACGGCGGAACAGGTGCTTGCGCTGGCTCCTGACGAAGCGTCGCGCAGAGCGGGGAGCAAGCTCGGCACGGCCGGGCCCTGGTCGGAGACGGGCTGCGGCGACGACGCCGTCTGGGGCCTGTGCGAGGGCGGCGGGAGCACGCCGTACCGGACGGTCGTCGACCTCACGGGGCCCGCGTACTCCTGCGGTTGCCCCAGCCGGAAGTTCCCCTGCAAGCACGCGCTGGGCCTGCTGCTGCTCCGGGCGGCGGACGGGATCGCCGCCGAGGACCGCCCCGCGCCCGACTGGGCCGCGCGGTGGCTCACCGCGCGGCGCGGCCGGCCCGCGAGCGCGGGGCCGCGGACCGGGGACGGGACGCCGGCGGCGACGGCGGATCCGGAGGCGGCGCGGCGCCGGGCCGAGCGCAGGGCGGCCCGGATCACCTCGGGCGCGCGGGAGTTGGAGCAGCGGCTCGCCGACCTGCTGCGCGGCGGCCTGGCGGCGGCGGGACAGACGGGGTACGGGCTGTGGGAGGAGACGGCGGCCCGCATGGTCGACGCCCAGGCGCCGGGGCTGGCCGGACGGGTCCGGGAGCTGGGGGCGATACCGGGCTCGGGGCCTGGCTGGCCGGTGCGGCTCCTGGAGGAGTGCGCGCTGACGCACCTCCTCGACCGGGCGTGGCTGGCGGCGGACCGGCTGCCCGCCCCGTTCGCGACGACGGTACGGACCCGGGTGGGTCTCACCGCCCCGGCCGACGGCGTCCCGGTGCGCGACCGCTGGCTGGTCCTCGCACAGTACGACGCGGCCGACGCCCGGCTGACGACCCGGCGGATCTGGCTGCACGGCACGACGACCGGGCGCACCGCGCTCCTGCTCTCCTTCGGCGCGGCGGGCCGGGCGCCGCAGCTCGCGCTCCCCGTGGGCGCGCTCCTCGACGGCGAGTTGACGCCGCACACCGGCTCGGGCCAGGTGCGGGCGGAGCCGGGCGAGCGGTTCGTGCCGGTCGCGGGCCCCGTCGCCCCGCCGGCGGGCGGACCGGTCGGCGCGGCGCTCGACGCGTACGGCCGCGCGCTGTGCGAGGACCCGTGGCTGGACTCCTGGCCCGTGACGCTGGATCAGGTCGTGCCGGCGCCAGCGGAGTACGGCTGGCAGCTCGCCGACGCCGACGGCCGCGAGGCACTGCCCCTGACGCCCGCCGCCCAGTCCCGGCCCGGCCTCTGGCGCCTGGTCGCCCTGTCCGGCGGCGCCCCGGTGACCGTCTTCGGAGAGGTCGGGCACCGGGGGTTCACGCCGCTCGCCGCCTGGTCGCCGGAGACCCCGGGCGAGACGGTCCCCCTCACATGACGCCCGGCCACCGCGCACCGACCCACCGGAGGAGCCCGATGGACACGACCGCGACCACCTCCGCCGCCCACGCGGTGGGAACGACCGCCGACGCGTCCGCCCGGCTCTGGGAGGAGCTCGTCAGCTCGGCGATGCTGGGGACGGACCGGCGGCCTCCCGCCGCGCTCGCGGACTCCGCCGCGGCCCGGGACCTGCCGGGGGCGCTGCTCGACGCCGCCGCGCTGCACACCGTACGGCGCAGGGCGGGGCTGCGGCCCGGGCCCGCCGCGCCCCTGCCGGAGCCCGCGCCCGAGGATCCGCGTGCGCCGCTGCCCGAGGCCGCCCGGCTCCGCCTCGACCAGCTGCTGGCCGGCCGGGCCGCACCCTCGCCCACCGGGCGGCGCGGGGCCGCCCCCGACCTGGCCGAGCTGCTCCCCCAGTGGCTGGTCCTCGCCGACCGGCACGGCTACAAGGCGCCGCCCGCCGCCCTGCCCGCGCTGCTCGACGCGGCCAGGGCCCGCACCGATCTGCGCCCCCAGGCTCTGCGTCTGGCCGGTCCGCGCGGTGCGTGGCTGGCCCGGCTCAACCCCGAGTGGAGGTTCGCCCTCCGGGGCCGGGGCGCGGCCGGCCGGCTCCCGTCCCCGAAGGACGCCGAGGGGGTCGGCGCGCTGTGGGACGAGGGCCTGTTCGCCGAGCGGGTCGCCCTGCTCGCCGCCGTACGGGCCGAGGACCCGGCCGCCGGCCGCGCGCTGCTCGCCTCGACCTGGTCCACCGAGCGGGCGGAGGACCGGCTGATGTTCCTGGACTCGCTGCGGGCCGGGCTCTCCGACGCCGACGAGGAGTTCCTGGAGAAGGCCCTCGACGACCGAAGCCGCAACGTCCGGGCCACTGCCGCCGAGCTGCTCTCCGCCCTGCCGGCCTCCGCCCTCGCCGGCCGGATGGCGGCCCGGGCCGCCACCTGCGTCGGCCTGGACCGGACGGCCCCGACGCCGACGATCGCCGTCGAGGCCCCGCACGAGTGCGACGCGGCGATGCAGCGGGACGGCCTGGTGGCGACGCCTCCGGCGGGCCGGGGCGAGCGTTCCTGGTGGCTCGGCCAGCTCGTCGAGGCGACGCCGCTGCACTCCTGGCCGGCCAGGTTCGGCGGGCGCGGCCCGGAGGAGATCGTGGCCCTGCCGGTCGCCGACGACTGGCAGGGCGAACTGCACGCCGCCTGGTGCCGGGCCGCCGTGCGACAGCGGGACCCGGCGTGGTCGCGCGCGCTGCTCGGATCCCCCGCCGTCCCGCCCGCGACGGGCCCCGGCACCTCGTCCCTGGCCGAGCGCGCCCAGCTGCTGTCGACGCTGCCCGTGGAGGAGCGGGCGCGCTGGGTCGCCTCGTTCATCGCGGCGCACGGGCTGTCGGAGGCGTTCCAGCTGCTCGGCGTCTGCGCCGTCCCGTGGGCGGAGCCGCTCGGCGCCGCGGTGATCGACGCGCTCGACATCGCGCGCGAGGCGGGCAGTTACCCGTGGAGCTTCAGCGGGGTGATGGGCCTGGCGGAGCGCTGCCTCGCCCCCGGGGCGGCGCGCCGACTGGAGTTCCTGACGGCCCGTCCGGACGAGGCGGAGGACAGCTCCCCCGGCGCGGGCGACTACTGGTCGGAGGCCTTTCAGCGCCTGGTCTCCACGCTCCGCCTCCGCGCCGCGATGCACGCCGAACTCATGCCGCCCGCCGCCGCACCACCCCCCGACCCCGCACCGCCGTCCGGCTCCTGAGGTGCCGGCCCGGCCGGCGCGGGCCCCGACGCCGGCAGGGCCCCCCGAGTGGGGGAGGGCCCTGCCGGGGAAGGCGCGTGCGCGCCGCGCAGCGGACTACGCGGCGGCGCGGACGTTCGCGTTCACCCACTCGACGATGGACGCGGTCGTCGCGCCCGGCGTGAAGATCTCCGCCACGCCCTTCTCCTTGAGCGGCGGGATGTCCGCGTCGGGGATGATGCCGCCGCCGAAGACCTTGATGTCCTCCGCGTCGCGGTCCTTGAGGAGCTCCAGGACCTTCACGAACAGCGTGTTGTGCGCTCCGGAGAGGATCGAGAGGCCGATCGCGTCGGCGTCCTCCTGGATGGCGGTGTCGACGATCTGCTCGGGCGTCTGGTGGAGCCCGGTGTAGATGACCTCCATGCCCGCGTCGCGCAGCGCCCTCGCGATCACCTTGGCTCCGCGATCGTGGCCGTCGAGACCCGGCTTGGCGACGACCACACGGATCGGACCGCTCACACCCATCACTGCCTCCACATGCGACCCCCGCGCCCGACGGCCGGGGAGGTGAACGAACGTTATCCCCAGCATCCCGCACCGGGCCGTTTCGCGACGGCGCCGGAGGGGGAAATCACACATGGGACATGTTCGCTCTGCGCCGTCCCCGCTTTCGGGCCCTCCTCCTGGGCCCACCAGCCGCGAGCGGGGCCGGTCGCAAAGGGAGCCGTGACGAGGTCACCGCGCCCGCGCCGCCGTCCCGGCGGGCGGTGCACGGCGGACCGGCGTACCGTTCGGCCCCGCGTGCCGTTCGGGAGGCCGGCCATGGAGCTCGCCAAGGTCACCGCCCTCATGAAGGCCACCGCGCTGGAAGTCGCGATCCTCACCGGTCATCTCGTCCTCTACCCGTCGGGGATGATCGCGGAGCGGCTCTCCCCCGCCCCGCCGCCCACGACGATCGCCCCGGGCAACCGGCCGGTGATCCTCCTGCACGGCTTCGTCGACAACCGGTCGGTCTTCGTCATGCTCCGCCGTTCCCTCCTCCGGAACGGCCGTGACCGCGTCGAATCGCTCAACTACTCTCCGCTCACCTGCGACCTGCGGGCCGCCGCCGAGGTGCTGGGCCGGCGGGTGGACGAGGTCCGCGCCCGCACCGGACACGCCGAGGTCGACATCGTCGGGCACAGTCTGGGCGGGCTGATCGCCCGCTATTACGTGCAGCGACTGGGCGGCGACAGCCGGGTGCGCACCCTGGTCACGCTCGGCACCCCGCACGCGGGCACGACGGTGGCCCCGCTCGCCGACGCGCATCCGCTGGTGCGGCAGATGCGGCCGGGTTCGGAGGTCTTGCGGGAGCTCGCCGGGCCCGCACCGGGCTGCCGGACCCGGTTCGTGAGCTTCTGGAGCGATCTGGACCAGGTGATGGTGCCGGTGGAGACGGCCCGGATCGACCACCCCGACCTGCTCGTGCACAACGTGCGGGTGAGCGGCATCGGCCACCTCGCGCTGCCCGTGCATCCGACGGTGGCCGCCGGGGTCCGGGAGGCCCTCGACGCGGGCGGTCCGGTGGCCGTCGGGGCACGGACGGAGGGGTCCGGCACCACCTCCGTCGCCTGACCGCACGACACCGTTCTTCGAACGTTCATCGAACACAAGGCCAAAGCTCTGCACCCCAGCTGGCAAAACGCGGCCGATTGCCCGTTTCCTGCGGGCCCAAACCCCTCCGAAGATTGTCCGCCGCGCGTACCGCCGGGTACAGTCGCGCCACTGCTTACCCCCGGGACACCCCTCACGGGCCCGCCCCGGACTGGTCCTGCTGCCGAGGCGAGAGAGACGTTGGTGAACGACCAGCACCCCCACGCCGGGTACGTCGGAGACGGCGCCCACACCACCGGCAGTTTCGCCATCGACCCGCTGTTCGGCGCCTACCCCGGCGGTCAGGCCGACCACAGCGGCCAGTGGGACCTCGGCCAGTACTCGGCCACCGGCACGTACGCGACGACGGGGCAGTACGACACCACCGGGCAGTACGACACGACCGGGCAGTACGACACGACCGGCCAGTGGGACACCACGGGCCAGTGGAACGCCACCGGCTCCTACGAGGCCACCGGCGCGTACGGGACCGCCGCGACGCAGTACGACACCACCGGGCAGTGGGACGCCTCCGCCTGGACCGAGGCCCAGCACACCGGCCAGTACGAGACCGCCCACGCCGGCACGTACGCCGCCCAGGGCGCGTACGGCTACGAGGCCTACGACGCCACCGGCCAGTGGGCCGCCCCCGCCTTCGCGACCGAGACCGGCGCCTTCGACGCGACCGCGTGGAACCACGCGGCCCCGGAGCCCGAGCCGGTCGTGCCCCACCAGTACACCCCGCAGGTCGAGCACACGGCCGAGTTCGCCTTCGAGTACGTCCCCGCGGATCACGAAGGACACGAGGTGCACGAGGGGCACGAGGGGCAGCAGGGACCTGGCTCCGACGAGGCCGACGAGACCTACCCGGTGTACGAGGCCGACGAGACCTACGACCCGGCCGAGGCCGACGCCGGAGCTCCGGAGGCCCTCGACGGCGAGGACGACGAGGACGACGCCTACGACCAGGACGGGCCGACCGACGGGCCGGCCGTCGAGCTCCGTACCGAGTCGCCCCTCGCCGGCCGCTCCGTGCGCCGCTCCTCCGGCGGCAGCCGCGGCCGTCGCCGTACCCCCGCCAAGCGGTCCGCGCTGCTGACCGTCGCCGTCCCCTCCGCGTGCGTCATGGGAGTCGCCGGCATCGCCGCCGCCTCCGTCAGCGGCCTCACCGGCTCCGACACGACCGGCGGACAGAAGGACGAGACGACCTCGCTGGCCGCCGCCGACCCGGCCTCGGTCAAGCAGGTCGCCGCCAACAGCGCGCTCGACACCCAGCTCGCCGCGCTCAGCGCCGACGCCCGCGACTTCGGCGACCGCGCCAGCCGCACCCAGGAGCGCATCGACCTCCGCGCCCGCCAGGCGGCCGAGAAGAAGAAGCGCGAGGAGGAGGCGGCCCGCAAGGAGGCGATGCGCCCCAAGTACCTGCTGCCGGTGAAGCTCCACCAGCTCAGCGCGCGCTTCGGCCAGTCGGGCGTCAACTGGATGTCGGTGCACACGGGCATCGACTTCCCCGTCCAGTACGGCACCCCCGTCATGGCCGCGACCGACGGCACCGTCCGCACGCAGTGGAACAGCGCCTACGGCAACATGGCGATCGTGACCTCCCCCGACGGCACCGAGACCTGGTACTGCCACCTGAGCAGCACCAAGATCCGCTCGGGTTACGTCAAGGCCGGAGACGTCATCGCCTACTCGGGCAACTCCGGCAACTCCACCGGCCCGCACCTCCACTTCGAGGTCCGGCCGGGCGGCGGCTCCGCGATCGACCCGCTGGCCTGGCTGCTCAAGCACGGCCTCGACCCGACCAGCTGAGCCTCCCGTACGGGAAGCGCCTGGCGAAGCGCCCACGAGAAGCACCCACGAGAAGGGCCCCGGCAGATGCGCCGGGGCCCATCTCGTACCGCCTCGCTACAGCTTCTCGACCGGCGCGTACCGCAGGAGCAGCCGCTTCGGCTTCTCGTCGCCGAAGTCGATCGTCGCCTGGGCGTCCGCACCCACACCGGTCACCGCCATGACCGTGCCGAGTCCGAACTGGTCGTGCGTGACCCGGTCGCCGACGTGGAGGGAGATGACCGGCTTCTCGCCGGCGCGCCGGGTGGCGAAGCCCGAGGGGCCGGAGCGCGAGCGGGAGGACGAGAGCGAGGAGGTGATCCCCGCGGTCGGCCCGGCGGACTTGGCCATCGGACCGGTCCGCTTCCACTCCAGGTACGCGGGCGGGATCTCCTCCAGGAAGCGCGAGGCCGGGTTGTACGAGGGCTGGCCCCAGGCGCTGCGCATCGACGAGCGGGTGAGGTAGAGCCGCTCGCGCGCGCGCGTGATGCCCACGTACGCCAGGCGCCGCTCCTCCTCCAGCTCCTTCGTCTGCCCGAGGGCGCGCATGTGCGGGAAGACGCCGTCCTCCATGCCGGTGAGGAACACCACCGGGAACTCCAGGCCCTTGGCGGTGTGCAGGGTCATCAGGGTGATGACGCCCCGGCCCTCCTCGTCCTCGTCGGGGATCTGGTCGGAGTCGGCGACGAGGGCGACCTGCTCCAGGAACTCGGCGAGGGTCGCGGGCTCCTCGCCGCGCTCCTGCTCGAACTCGAGGGCGACGGCGGCGAGTTCTTGGAGGTTCTCGATGCGGGTCTCGTCCTGCGGGTCGGTCGAGGCCTGGAGCTCGGCCAGATAACCGGTCCGCTCGAGGACGGCCTCCAGGACGACGGCGGGGCCGGCGCCCGACTCGACGACGGTGCGCAGCTCGTCCATGAGGGCGTTGAACCGCTTCACGGCGTTCGCCGAGCGGGCGGCCATGCCGTACGCCTCGTCGACCCGCCTGAGGGCCTGCGGGAAGGTGATCCTCTCGCGCAGGGACAGGGCGTCGATCATCGCCTCGGCGCGCTCGCCGATGCCGCGCTTGGGGACGTTGAGGATGCGGCGCAACGGGACGTTGTCCTCGGGGTTGGCGAGGACGCGCAGGTACGCGAGGACGTCCCGGACCTCCTTGCGCTCGTAGAAGCGCACGCCGCCGACGACCTTGTAGGGCAGGCCGACGCGGATGAAGATCTCTTCGAAGACACGCGACTGGGCGTTGGTCCGGTAGAAGACGGCGACGTCCCCGGCCTTGGCCTCGCCCGCGTCGGTGAGCCGGTCGATCTCGTCGGCGACGAACTGGGCCTCGTCGTGCTCGGTGTCGGCGACGTAACCGGTGATCTGCGCGCCCGCGCCCGCGTTCGTCCACAGGTTCTTGGGGCGGCGGGACTCGTTGCGCTCGATGACGGCGTTGGCGGCGGAGAGGATCGTCTGGGTGGAGCGGTAGTTCTGCTCCAGGAGGATCGTCGTCGCGTCCGGGTAGTCCTCCTCGAACTGGAGGATGTTGCGGATGGTCGCGCCGCGGAAGGCGTAGATCGACTGGTCGGCGTCGCCGACGACGCACAGCTCGGCGGGACCGAGGTCCTCGTAGCCGGTGCCGACGAGCTCGCGCACCAGCGTGTACTGGGCGTGGTTGGTGTCCTGGTACTCGTCGACGAGCACGTGGCGGAAGCGGCGCCGGTAGTGCTCGGCGACGTCGGGGAACGCCTGGAGCAGGTGGACCGTCGTCATGATGATGTCGTCGAAGTCCAGGGCGTTGGCCTCGCGCAGCCGCGCCTGGTACATCCGGTACGCCTCGGCGAGCGTCTTCTCGAAGCCGTCGGCGGCCTGGTCGGCGAAGGTCTCCTCGTCGATCAGCTCGTTCTTCAGGTTCGAGATCTTGGCGCTGAACGACTTCGGCGGGAACTTCTTCGGGTCGAGGTCCAGGTCCCGGCAGACCAGCGACATCAGCCGCTTGGAGTCGGCGGCGTCGTAGATCGAGAAGGAGGAGGTGAAGCCGAGCTTCTTCGACTCGCGGCGCAGGATGCGGACGCAGGCGCTGTGGAAGGTCATGACCCACATCGCGTTGGCCCGCGGTCCGACGAGCTGCTCGACGCGCTCCTTCATCTCGCCGGCGGCCTTGTTCGTGAAGGTGATCGCCAGTATCTGGCCGGGGTGGACGTGCCGGGTGGCCAGGAGGTGGGCGATGCGGTGGGTGAGGACCCGGGTCTTGCCGGAGCCGGCGCCGGCGACGATGAGCAGCGGGGTGTCCGTGTGGACGACGGCGGCGCGCTGCTGCTCGTTCAGCCCCTCCAGGAGCGCGGCGGCGTCCACGACGGGCCGGGGGTGGCCGTCGCGGTAGTGCGTCTCCCGGGCGGGCGGAGGCGCGTCGAAGTGCTCCCCGAAGAGGTCGTGGGGGACCTCCTCCGTGACCGGGGAGCCGTGCTCGTCGTCCTCGGGGGGCGGCGGGGGCTCCTCCGAGTGGTTCTGGAGGCCGGCCAGGAAGCTGTCGTCAAAGAGGCTGCTCATCGCCTCACGAGTCTAGGACGCCCCGCGGACATCCGGGCCCGCCTTCGGGACGGAGGCTGTGGAAGGGGTCACACCCAGAGGGTGGCGATGAAGATGTTCGCCGTGGTCAGGCCGCCGACCGCGGCGAAGAGGCCCTTGTCGACCCTCTCCTCGTCCCGCTTGACGTAGACGAGGCCGAGGATCACGACGAGGATCGCCAGCTTGATGCCGATCTTGAGGTTGTTCACGGTGTGGTCGTCGGCCTGGTTGAGGCCGACGAGCGCGACGCCGGTGATCAGCATCGTCAGCGCGCCGTGCAGCATCGCGGGGCCGAAGCGGGCCGTACCCGCGCTCATCGCCTTCGTCTGGGTGAGGAAACCGCCGAGGAGGGAGGCGATACCGATGATGTGCAGGGCGACGAAGACATTGATGAGTACGTCCATGGGGCGGAGCCTAACCGGCGCCCTAGCACTGCTCTCCGGCCGGGTCCACTCTCCTCGCCGCTTCGGTCGGACGGTCGCCGGAATGGTCCCGGCACCTCACTCCGCGCGAAAGGGATCGGTCCCCGACACGTCAACTGACGTCAATAGCGGTCAACTCCCCGTCCGGCCGTGACCCCCGGTTTAGCGTCCTCCACCAGGTGACCGGCTCCCCACCACCGCCGGTGTTCCGGCGGCTGTCGGTCACCCCCGCCGAGAAAACCCGGCGGCGGTCCGTCTCCCCTGTGCGGCCCGCCGCCGGCCCGGCGGGCACCGTCCCCCAGGGAAGAGGATGTGACCCGCCCTCGTGGCAGCGCACCGGAAGTCCAGACAGTCCCCCCTCGGCACGTCGGCGGTCCGCACCGCCGCCACCCTCGCCCTCGCCTCCGCGGCGACGGCGACGCTCTTCGAAGGGTCCGGACACGCGGACCCCCGACCCACCACCGCCCAGGTCAAGGCGAAGGTCGACCGGCTCTACGAGGAGGCCGAGGTCGCGACGGAGCGGTACAACGGGGCGAAGGAGAAGGCCGACGAGGCGCGCGCCGCCTTCGACCGGCTGCGCGACGAGGCCGCCCGCAGGACCGAGCGGCTCAACACCGCCCGGGACGCGCTCGGGGCCATGGCCACCGCCCAGTACCGCTCCGGAGGGCTCGACCCCGCGGTCCGGCTCGCCCTCACCTCCGACCCCGACCAGTACCTGGAGCGGGCCGCGCTCGCCGAGAAGGCCGGGGACCGGCAGGCGGCCGCCGTCACGGCCGTACGGCGCGAACTCGCCGCGATCCGGCAGCTGCGCGGCGAGTCGGCGGGAAAGCTGACCGCGCTGCGCGGGCACGAGGCGGAGCTGCGGCGGCAGAAGGCGGCCGTGGTCGGCAAGCTGGCGGAGGCCAGGGCGCTGCTCGCCCGGCTGACCGAGGAGGAACGCGCACGGTACGAGGCGGCCGCCGAGGCCCGGGACGGCTCCGGCGCCTCGACACGGACCGACGGCCCGAGCGGTACGGGCACGGCCGGCGCATCCCCGACGGTACGGGCCGACCGCTCCTCCGACGGCGAGCGCGAGCCGGTGACCGCCCCGAACGGACGGGCCGCCGAGGCCGTCTCCTTCGCCCGCGCCCAGCTCGGCAAGCCGTACGTGTGGGGAGCGACGGGCCCCTCCGCCTACGACTGCTCCGGTCTCACCCAGGCGGCCTGGCGCGCGGCCGGCGTCTCCCTGCCCCGCACGACGTACACCCAGATCAACGCCGGCCGGCGGGTCTCCCGCTCCCAGCTCGCCCCCGGCGACCTGGTCTTCTTCTACTCCGGGATCAGCCACGTCGGGCTCTACATCGGCGGCGGCCAGATGATCCACGCCCCCCGGCCGGGCGCCCCGGTGCGGATCGCCCCCATCGACGAGATGCCCTTCGCCGGGGCGACCCGGGTCGGCTAGGGCCTGGCTGTCGGAACAGGCCGGACCTGGACCTGGACCCCGCTCAGACCAGACGGCGGGCGGTGGCCCAGCGGGTCAGCTCGTGGCGGTTGGAGAGCTGGAGCTTCCGCAGCACCGCCGAGACGTGCGACTCGACCGTCTTCACCGAGATGTAGAGCTGCTTGGCGATCTCCTTGTACGCGTATCCCCGGGCGATCAGCCGCAGCACCTCGCGCTCCCGCTGGGTGAGCCGGTCGAGGTCCTCGTCCACCGGGGGCGCGTCCGTCGAGGCGAAGGCGTCCAGGACGAAGCCGGCGAGCCGCGGCGAGAAGACGGCGTCGCCCTCCTGGACGCGGAAGATCGAGTCGACCAGGTCGGTGCCGGTGATCGTCTTGGTGACATAGCCGCGGGCACCGCCCCGGATCACCCCGATGACGTCCTCGGCCGCGTCCGAGACCGACAGGGCCAGAAAACGGACCGGGTCCTCGTGCGCGCCCATCAGGCTCGCGCAGCGCCGCAGCACCTCGACCCCGCCGCCGCCCGGCAGGTGCACGTCGAGGAGGACCACCTCGGGACGGGTGGCGGTGATGACCGTGACCGCCTGGTCGACGTCGGCGGCCTCGCCGACCACCTCGACGCCGGTGACCTCGGTCCGGCCGATCTCGGCCTGGACCCCGGTGCGGAACATGCGGTGATCGTCGACGAGCACCACCCGCACCCGGCGCTTCGTGCCCGGCGCCCCCGCATCGGTTCCGGTCGTCGCTCCGGTCTCGTCGCTCATCCGTCCGCCCTCTCCATCTCGAGCTCCACTTCGGTGCCCCCGCCCTGCGGTGACCGCAGCCGGGCCGTACCGCCGTTGCGCTGCATACGACCGATGATCGATTCTCGTACGCCCATCCGGTCCTCGGGCACCGAATCCAGGTCGAAACCCGGTCCCCGGTCCCTCACCGAGACGAAGACCGTACGGCCCTCCACCTCGGCGTACACCTGCACGGCCCCGCCCTCGCCACCGTACTTGGCGGCGTTGACCATCGCCTCGCGCGCGGCCTGCATCTGCGCGGCCAGCTTCTCGTCGAGCGGGCAATCGCCGACGACGACCACCTCCAGCGGGACCCCGTGCTTGTCCTCGACCTCGGCCGCCGCTCTCTTCACCGCCTCCGCGAGGGTCTCGGGCTCCTCGTCCCTGCCGGTGCCCTCGGGCTTGTAGAGCCAGTTCCGCAGCTCGCGCTCCTGCGCGCGGGCGAGCCGTCGCACCTCGCCGGCGTCGTCGGCGTTGCGCTGGATCAGGGTCAGGGTGTGCAGCACGGAGTCGTGGACGTGGGCCGCGACCTCGGCGCGCTCCTGGGCGCGGATGCGCAGGGTCCGCTCGTCGTTGAGGTCCTGCGACATGCGGACCAGCCAGGGGCCGGCGAGGAGCGCTATGCCGGTGAGGACGGCGACGGCGGCGGTGACGGCCGTGCCGAGCTGGGCGACGGAGCCGCGGACCACCACGAAAACCGCCAGGCCGGTGCCGACGAGGCCGACGCCGACGAGGCCGCGGACGATCTGGAACGCGCGCTTGCGGCGCCCGGGATCGGTCCAGCTGGCCCGACGGGCGTTGTCCGCCTGTCTCCAGACGAGGGCGACGCCGGCGGCGATGAGGATCAGCGGCCATATGTAGCGTCCGGTCTCGTTGTCGACGCTGACGTTCCCGACGAGGGCCGCCAGGCCGATGCCGAGCGCGATCAGGGCGACGACCTGGCCCCGGTCGGGCTTGCGCAGTCTGCGGCGCCCGTCCGAGGTGGTCTCGAAGAGGGGGCGCGGGGCGGACCTTCCGCCGACGCCGAGCGGGACGACGATCCAGAAGACCGCGTAGAGCACGATGCCCAGGCCGTTCGAGAACGACAGCACCACGAAGAGCGCGCGCACCCAGACGACGGGCAGACCGAGGTGGCCCGCGAGGCCCCGCGCGACACCGCCGAGCCACCGCCCGTCGGCGCTCCGGTAGAGCCTGCGCACGGGTGGTTCGTCGGTCTCGGTGACACGGGCGGTTGCGGACATGCACCGATCGTCACACGTGAGGCCCGTCCCGGACATCAGGGTCGGCCCTGAGATCGTCCCTGGTACGGACTCGGGGGCGAAGGCCCCGCGAATATCAGGGTCGGGCCAGGGTCGGCCCCGGTGCCGCGGGACGTCACGGGCCGTCACCATGGAGGCATGACGAGTTCGATGCCCTCGCAGCACGAGGCCCCGCCGCCGACGGAGGCCGATCCCGCCCCGCCGCTCCGGCGCTCGCGCGGAAGCAACGTCGTGGGCGGCGTCTGCGGAGGTCTCGGGCGGCGCTACGACCTGGACCCGGTGATCTTCCGGGTGGTGATCGGCGTGCTGTCGGTGACGGGCGGCCTGGGGCTGGTGTTCTACGGCTTCGCGTGGCTGCTGGTCCCGCTCGTGGGCGAAGAGGAGAGCGAAGGGCGCGGACTGCTGACGGGCCGGGTGTCCGGGGCCTCCCTGGCGGCCCTGCTGATGGCGCTGATCGGCTGCGGGATCTTCCTGTCGACCCTGCACAGCGGGCAGATGCTGGGCTTCACTCTCATGCTGTCGCTCGCGGTGTGCGGGGCGGCGGTCTGGTCGCAGCGGCGGCGGGTCGGCGGCGAGACCGAGGGCAGACCGGACACGGCGACCGTCCTCACCGTCGCCGAGGCACCGCCCGAGACCAAGGCCCCGCCGATCTACGAGTCCCCTTCCTGGTGGAAGGATCCGATCGTCAAGGACGGCTCGACGGGCAAGATCGCCGTCGGCTACCTGTGGGGTCCGCACGGAATCCTGGACGAGGACGGCCGGGTGAACGGCGAGGTGCCCAAGCCCGGAAGTCAGTGGGGCCCCGGCCCGGCGGCGCCCGGGCGCCCGGCGCCCTCCGTCCGCCGGAGCCCGCTCTCCATCGGGGGACTCGTCTTCCTGCTCGCCCTGCTCGCGGGCGGTCTCGGCACGGGCCTGGCATGGGACACCCACCCGCTGGGCACCAGTCTGCAGATCGGTCTGGCGGCCGCGCTCACGGTGTTCGGCCTCGGCCTCGTCGTCAGCAGCTTCCTCGGACGGACCGGGTTCGGCACGGTCTTCCTCACCGTGATCACTGCGGGCCTGCTGGCACTTGCCTCGGCGCTGCCGGAACGGATCACCACGGAGTGGGTCCGCGAGACGTGGCGGCCCGCCACCGTCGCCGCCGTGCAGCCGGACTACGGGCTGGGAACCGGGGTCGGCACGCTCGACCTGTCCCGGCTCCCGCTCCCGGCCGGGACGACGGTGGCGACGCGGGCCAGCGTGGGCGCCGGGCGGCTCGAGGTGATCGTCCCGAAGGGCGCGGTGGTGAAGCTGCACGCCGAGGTGGGCCTGGGCGATCTGCAGCTGCCGGGCGCGCCCGCCGGCGACATCGACATCGCGCCGGGTCGTGACGTGACCCGGACGCTCATGCCGTCGGCCGGGACCGTCCCGGCGGGCACCCTGGACCTCTCGCTGGAGGCCGGAGTCGGACAGGTGGAGGTCACCCGTGCTGCTTCATGAGTTCCGCCCCGGCCGGCTGCTCGTCGGCCTGACCGCCCTCGCCCTGGCCGCGGCCTACGCGGGCGACGCCGCCGACGCCTGGACGACCCCGTGGTACGCGGTGGTCCCCGTCCTCTGCGGCGGCCTCGGCACCGCCGCCCTCGCGACCTGGGTCGCCTATCGAATACGGCGTCGTTCGGCGAGGAGCCGGTCCAGCGAGAGCACCGGGGCCCCGGCCAGCAGCAGCGGGAGCCAGGACATCAGATAGGCCAGGTCGTTGCCGAGGTAGTACGGGCTCACCTGCCAGCTCACGGTCAGCCAGAGGCTCAGCGAGATCAGCGCGCCGCCGAGCGCCGCCGGTCGGGCGAAGAAACCGAAGAGGGTCCCGAGTCCGACGGCGAGCTCGCCGAAGGCGATGGCGTATCCGAAGCCGGCCGGGTTCTTGAGGGCGAGGTCGACGAGGGCGGGGATCGCGGAGCTGTCGCGGACGCCGCGCATCATCTCGCCGATGGAACCGCTGCCCGCGTCGGCGAAGAAGGCGGCGTCGGTGAGCTTGTCGAGTCCGGCGTAGACGAAGGTGACACCGAGGAAGATCCGCAGCGGAAGGAGGGCGTAGCGGGAGGCGGTCGCCCTCCACAGGTCGAAGGTGGCCCTCCGCTCGGCGAACCCCCCGCCGGCGCCGTCCGGACCATTGGCGCCGCCCGGTCCACTGGCCCGGCGGGCTCCGTCCAGGCCGCCCGTACCACCGGTGCCGCCGGTGCCGTCGGCACTGGCGGTGCGGTCCGGGTCGTCGCCCGTGTCGTGTGGCCGGTCCGTCTGTCCCGTCATCGTCGGTCACCTCTCCACGCCCCGGACGACTGTTCGCTGGACGATTCTCCCCGCACTCGCCGCCGGGGACACGGGGAGGGGGCCCGGACGCTCAGTCCACGACGTCGATCGTGACCCGGTTGGTCTCCGTGCCGGCCGCCGTGACGACCGAGACCTCCACCCGGCCCGGTTCCACGTCCGCCGGGAGGGGGACGGTGAGGGCCGTGTCGGTCGGGTTGGCGAAGCCGCCCGGGACCGGGACCAGCGGCACGTGGGCGTGGACGGGGCCGATGCGGACGACCAGACGGGTCAGCGGATCGGGGGCGGCGGCGCCGGGCGGGACGAAGCCGCAGCCGCGGATCTCGATGTCGTCGCCCGTACGGATCGGGGCGTCGAGGTCGCCCGCCTCCCGGGACCGGACCACGGAGTGGATCGTGGGGCGGACGCCCTCGGTGACCTTCGCGGCGAGGTGCCAGGCAGCCGAGACGCCGACGAGCAGCACGAGGGACCAGGGCACCTCGGGGAGCCGGTCGGGTTCGCGGGCCAGACCGACGGCGGCCAGGGCGAGGACTGCGCCGGAGACGAGGAGGTACTGCACGTCGGCGAGGGCGGCCCGGCCGCTGTCGTCGCAGACCAGGTCGGCGGCGCGCGGACGGTCGGCCCGCACCTTCTGGAGGCGGCCGGCAGCGATTCCCAGGGCGACGACGAGACGGGCGGTGACGGTGACGGAGGCGACGAGGGCGAAGACGGTCAGCAGGCCGGCGCCCCGGGCCAGACCGAAGGCGGTCGCGCCGGGCGACCGGAAGGCCAGGAAGAGGAGGGTGAAGCCGAGGAGCAGCAGCCAGCCGGCGACGACGGCGCGGGTGGTGGAGAGCCGGTTGTCCTCGCCGATCAGCGGGGCGAGGAGGCCGCCCCGGGCGCGGTGGGCGTGGGCGGCGGCGCTGAGGAGGGCGGCGAGGACCAGGGCGGTGCAGAGGCCGGCCGTGCGGGCGCCGGTCCAGCCGCCGTCGATGGCGGTGAGGGCCTGGCCGAGGAGGAGAGCGAGAACGGCGCCCCAGACGGCGCCGAGGCCGCCGCGGCGTACGCGGTCGAGCCAGGCGAGCCCGGCTTCCCGGCCGCGCACGGTCACCGCGCGGGCCGACTGGGCGAGTTCGTCGGAGACCCACTGACGGGCGGCGACCGGCGAGTGGGCGACGGCGGCGGGGACGCCGTGCCCGGCGGCGAGCTCGTCGCGCCGGGCCAGGAAGGCGGCGACGGCGCGCCGGTGCCCGGCCTGCCCGCAGTGGGCGCAGCCGGTACAGGCCGTCGCGTGCTCGCCGTACTGTCTCGCCTCTTGAACCGCCACGGTGCTCACTCCCGAGCTCACTTCACGGCCCGCTTCGATGCGTCCCGGCGCGCCCCGAAGGGCCAACCAGCCGTTTATTCCACGGAATTGTGCCGTACCGGCGGCTCCCGCGCCCGCCGCGTGCGCCCCGCCGGAGGGTGATTGCCGCGCCATCTCATTGACGTACAGAAGGGTGAAGCGATGGTGTTACGACAGGAGTTCGGGGTCCGTCCGGCTGATCCTGCGCCACAGGGGCTGGTAGTTGATCCAGGCGACGAGGTCGCTGCCGAGCTGTTCCCGGGTGGCGACCGCCTCGCGGTGGTCGATGAGCACCGGCTTGCCGGCCGCGCGCGCGGCGAGCTGTACGCGGGCGCAGCGTTCGAGGGCGATGAACCACCAGGCGGCCGCGTCGACGGAGGTGCCGACGGTGAGCAGCCCGTGGTTGCGGAGCACGATCGCCTTGAAGGCGCCGAGGGCGACGGCGATGCGGCGGCCTTCCTCGGCGTCCACGGTGACGCCGGTGTAGGCGTCGTAGAGAGCGTGGTCCTGGTAGAAGGCACAGGCCTCCTGGGTGATCGGGTCGAGGAGTTCGCCGAGCGCGGCGAGGGCCCGGCCGTGGACGGAGTGGGTGTGGGCGACGGCGACGGCGTCCGGCCGGGCGCGGTGGACCTGGGCGTGGACGGTGAAGGCGGCCTGGTTGACGTGGTGGCCGCCCCGGACGACCTGTCCGTCGCCGTTGACCAAAATGAGGTCGCTCGCGGTGAGCTCCTCGAAGGGGGCTCCGAAGGGGTTCACCCAGAAGCAGTCGGGATACTCCGGGTCGCGTGCGGTGATGTGGCCCGAGACGCCCTCCTCGTACCCGAGCCGCCCGAAGATCCGGAGCGCACCGGCGAGCCGCTGCTTGCGGTGGGTGCGTTCCTCCTCGGCCGTCGCGTGGACGGGCGGCAGGGCGAAGTGGAGCCGTTCGACGGGGACGGGGTCCGGTATCACGCTCATGCGCCGGAAGGTAACGCCCGGCCGGTCAAGTCACCAGGGTCCGGACGGACATCCGGGCCCCGGAAACGGCGAGGCCGCCGCCCCGGGAAGCGGGACGGCGGCCTCGTGCGCGTGCGGGAGGGTTTACTCCCACTCGATGGTGCCCGGCGGCTTGCTCGTGACGTCGAGGACGACACGGTTCACGTCGGCGACCTCGTTGGTGATGCGGGTCGAGATCTTGGCGAGCACCTCGTAGGGCAGGCGCGACCAGTCGGCCGTCATGGCGTCCTCGGAGGAGACGGGACGCAGCACGATCGGGTGGCCGTAGGTGCGGCCGTCGCCCTGGACGCCCACGGAGCGGACGTCGGCGAGGAGGACGACCGGGCACTGCCAGATCTCACGGTCGAGACCGGCCGCGGTGAGCTCCTCGCGGGCGATGGCGTCGGCCTCGCGCAGCAGGTCCAGGCGCTCCTTGGTGACCTCGCCGACGATGCGGATGCCGAGGCCGGGGCCGGGGAACGGCTGGCGCTGGACGATCTCCTCGGGCAGGCCGAGCTCCTGGCCGACCATGCGGACCTCGTCCTTGAAGAGCTGGCGCAGCGGCTCGACGAGCTCGAACTCCAGGTCCTCGGGGAGGCCGCCCACGTTGTGGTGGGACTTGATGTTGGCCGTGCCGGTGCCGCCGCCGGACTCGACGATGTCCGGGTAGAGCGTGCCCTGGACGAGGAAGGCGACCTCCTCGCCGTCGGCGGCGCCCTCGGCGATGATCTCGGCCTGCGCCTGCTCGAAGACGCGGATGAACTCACGGCCGATGATCTTGCGCTTGGTCTCCGGGTCGGAGACGCCGGCGAGGGCGGTGAGGAAGCGCTCCTGCGCGTCGACGACCTTCAGCTGGACGCCGGTGGCGGCCACGAAGTCCTTCTCGACCTGCTCGGTCTCGTTCTTGCGCATGAGGCCGTGGTCGACGTAGACGCAGGTGAGCTGCGAGCCGATGGCCTTCTGCACGAGCGCGGCGGCCACGGCGGAGTCGACGCCGCCGGAGAGACCGCAGATGGCGCGCTTGGTGCCGACCTGGGCGCGGATGGCCGCGACCTGCTCCTCGATCACGTTGCCCGTGGTCCAGCTGGGCTCGATGCCGGCGCCGCGGTAGAGGAAGTGCTCGAGGATCTGCTGGCCGTGCGTGGAGTGCAGCACCTCGGGGTGGTACTGGACGCCGTACAGCTTCTTCTCGTCGTTCTCGAAGGCGGCGACCGGCACGACGTCCGTGGAGGCGGTGACGGTGAAGCCCTCGGGGGCGGCGGAACAGGCGTCGCCGTGCGACATCCACACGGACTGCTCGACCGGGGTGCCCTCGAAGAGGGTGGAGCCGGCCTTGGAGACGTGCAGCGGGGTCCGGCCGTACTCGCGGGCGCCGGTGTTGTCGACGGTGCCGCCGAGGGTCGTCGCCATCAGCTGGAAGCCGTAGCACATGCCGAAGACGGGGACGCCCGCCTCGAAGAGCTCGCGGTCGAGGCGCGGGGCGCCCTCCGCGTACACGGAGGACGGGCCGCCGGAGAGGATGATCGCCTTCGGGTTCTTGGCCAGCATCTCGGCCACCGGCATGGTGGACGGGACGATCTCGCTGTAGACCCGCGCCTCACGGACGCGACGGGCGATGAGCTGGGCGTACTGGGCGCCGAAGTCGACAACGAGGACTACGTCCGGGTTGGAGACGTCGGGCGCGGCAGCGGGAGTCGCTGATGACACTACGGCGGCCTTCCGGCGGTAGGAGAGGTTCCCTGGTGAGGTTCCCCGGGGGACCCCGAAGGGCCCTGGGGGTTCCCTCGAAAGGGGGGCTATTTGTCGATTCTACCGGCGCGCCGGTGAGTCTTTTCGTCTCACCATCCGAACCCGGGTTGTGACCGGGCGTGCGGAGGGGGCCATACTGTCGCCATGCGCAAGCACCCGACCTTCGTCTTTACCTATGGCAACCGGCCCACCGGCTGCCATGGTCGTGCTGCTTGAGCAACTGACAAGCGACTTCCCAGGCGCCCCGGGCCGACAAGGCCCGGGGCGTTCTGCTTCTCTCCGGGCGATGTCGCCCCGGGGCTCCGGACCCGACACCACGAGGAGCCCCGACATGACCACGAAGACGATCACCGAGCAGACCGGCGCCCGCACCGACGAGGCGGCGACGCTGATCGGCGACGCCCGGGAGCGCATCGACGCGCTCGACGACCGGATCATCGGCCTCATCCAGGAACGGATGGCCGTCTCGGCCGTCATCCAGGAGGCCCGGATCTCCTCCGGCGGCCGCCGGGTGAACCTGGCCCGCGAGATGGAGGTCCTGGGCCACTACCGGGACGCGCTGGGCAAGCCGGGCACGGCGCTCGCGATGACGATGCTGGAGCTGTGCCGGGGCCGCATCTGAGCCGGGCCGCCGCATCTGAGCCGGGCCGGAGCCGAGCCGGGCCACATCCGGGACCGGGTCCCGTCCCGGTCCCGCCCGGGAGACGCGTCCGGGTGCGTGCCCGCACCCGAGTTCGGTACGGCTCTCACCCGTACGGCGCGTGACCGGCTCCGGCCGGGCTTCGTTGGTCCGGGTGTCCGTGCCAGCCAGGGGCGGGCCCGAAGAAACCACGCGTGGCTTCGCTGGGGCGTGTGGCGTACCTCTCGGGTACGTCGTGGGACCTCGCACCAGCGCGCGTGACCGGACAGCAGGGGACAGCAGCCCGGTCACCCAGAAAGGGCGGTCGGTCCCGGGGACGCCCGGGGCCGGCCGCAACCGGCCGATCTCCCGATCTTTCCGTCCCCCTGATCCCCGGTCCCGTCACCCCAGATCCCCCTCCCCCCGCGGCGCAGCCCCCCGGCGCCGCCCCGCTCGGCACCGCCGCTGCCCTGACACCGGTGCCGACCTCAGGGCCCCGCGCCGCGACCGGAATCGCGAGCGCGGGGCCCTTCTTCACACCCGGCAGCAGGACGTGACGCGCGTCACACAAAGATCCTGTGCAACCGCTACAACCAATGGCGGGGGCCGGAGGTCATCTATGCAGCAACACAAAAGCCGGAAGGGCGCTGCACTCGGAGGGGGGTGCAGCGCCCTTTCTGTGAACCGGTGAACGGTGAGCCGGTGAACCGGCGGCGCTCAGTCCTTCTTCGGCGGGACCGCCGGCATCCCCAGGAACGGCAGCCGCAGGGCGCCGAAGGCCTCGGACGGAACGGCGGGGGACTTCGGCTCGACGGCCGAGAGCCGTACGTATGCCTCGCCCTGCCGAGGGCGCGGGTCCTCCTCGCCCTTGTTCGGCCAGAAGGACATGGCGCGCTCCGCCTGGGCCGTGATCGTCAGGGACGGGTTGACGCCGAGGTTGGCGGAGACGGCCGCGCCGTCGACGACGGAGATCCCCGGGTGACCGAAGAGCCGGTGGTACGGGTCGATGACGCCGGTCGCACCGTCGGCGCCGATCGGGCAGCCGCCCAGGAAGTGCGCGGTGAGCGGGGTGCCCATCAGCTCGCCGATGTTGGATCCGGCGAAGCCGTTGATCTCCTCGGCGAGGAGGGTGGCGGCCCGGGTGGCCTCCGGGATCTGGACCGGGTTCGGCGCGCCGTGCCCCTGGCGGGCCGTGAGCAGGCCCTTTCCGAGGCCGCGGGGCTTGCGGTAGGTCGTGAGGGAGTTGTCGAGGGACTGCATGACCAGCCCGATGATGGTCCGCTCGGACCAGTGCCGGTTGGAGAGCGAGCGGACGGCGAGGGCGGGGTGCTTGAGCAGGTTGAGGAGCCAGGCGCGCACCCGGTGGGCGCCGTAGGGGACCTGGAGGACGGTCAGGCTGCCCATCGAGTTGGAGCCCTTGCCGTACCGGACCGGCTCGATGTGCGTGTTCTCGTCCGGGTGGACGGACGAGGTGATGGCGACGCCCCGGGTGAAGTCGGCCTTCTCCCCGCCGTGCCGCTTGCGGTAGCGGCGGTCGGTGGTCTGGGCGCCGACCAGTCCCTCCGAGTTGGTGCGGGTGAGCTCGCCGAGCCGGTCCGAGATGCGGGGCAGCAGTCCGCTGTCCTTCATCCGGTGCAGCAGGGTCTGCGTGCCGTACGTGCCGGCCGCGATGACCACCCGCCGGGCGGTGAAGGTCCGGCCCTTGCCCTTCCTGCGGTCGTCGGTGGGCAGGGTCTTCACCGCGAAGCCGCCCCGTGAGTCCTCGGTGACGGTGACGACCGTGGTCATGGGGTGGACGGTGGCGCCCGCCTTCTCGGCGAGGTACAGGTAGTTCTCGTTGAGGGTGTTCTTGGCGCCGTGGCGGCAGCCGGTCATGCACTCGCCGCACTCGGTGCAGGCGCGCCGGGCCGGGCCCGCGCCGCCGAAGTAGGGGTCGGCGACCTCCCCGCCGGGCTTCGCCCTCGACGTGCCGTCGGCGTCGTCGCCGTCGCCGAAGAAGACGCCGACCGGCGCCATGTGGAAGGTGTCGCCGATGCCCATGGCCTGGGCGGCGGACTTCAGGTGCACGTCGGAGGGGGTCATCGTCGGGTTGAGGCGGACGCCGAGCATCCGCTTCGCCTGGTCGTAGTACGGCCGCAGCTCGTCCTGCCAGTCCGTGATGTCCTTCCACTGCGGGTCGTCGAAGAAGGGCTTGGGCGGTACGTAGAGGGTGTTGGCGTAGTTGAGGGAGCCGCCGCCGACGCCGGCGCCCGCGAGCACCATGACGTTGCCCAGCAGGTGGATGCGCTGGAGGCCGTAGAGGCCGAGGGCGGGGGCCCACAGGAAGTTCTTCAGGTCCCAGGAGTTCTTGGGCAGGGTCGCGCGGGTGAAGCGGCGCCCGGCCTCCAGGACGCCGACCCGGTAGCCCTTCTCGGTGAGGCGGAGGGCGGTGACCGAGCCGCCGAAGCCGGAGCCGACGACCAGGACGTCGTAGTCGTAGCCGGAGTCGTCGTACGGGCTGTCCTCGTCCTGGTTCTGGGCAGGGGGTACCGCGGTCATGGCTCTCCTCGTGCGGAAAGGTGGGGAAAAGGACGGGCGGCGTCAGCGCAGGCGCAGGGCCTTCATCGCCTTCAGGGACACGCTCATGAACGCGGCGTACTTCTCGTCGTCCATCCCGAAGGAGGGCGCGAGCGGGATCAGCCGCTGCTGCGCGACGGTCTGCGCCTCGGTGTACTTGAGGATGCCCTCGGAGCCGTGGCGGCGGCCGAGTCCGGAGTCCTTCATGCCGCCCATCGGGGACTGCACGCTGCCGTAGGCCGGGGCGTACCCCTCGTTGATGTTGACGGTGCCGGTGCGCAGCCGGGCCGCGACGGCGTGGCCGCGCCGGGAGTCCCTGGTCCAGACGGAGGAGTTCAGGCCGTACGGGGTGGCGTTGGCGAGCTCGACGACCTCGTCCTCGTCCTCGAAGCGGTAGACGGAGACGACCGGGCCGAAGGTCTCCTCGGAGCAGACTGCCATCGGCGCGTCGACGCCGTCGAGGATGGTCGGCTCGTAGAAGAGGGGGCCGATGTCGGGGCGGGCGACGCCGCCGGCGACGAGCGTGGCGCCCTTGGCGACGGCCTCCTCCACGTGCTTGGTGACGGTCTCCAGCTGCCGCTCGCCGACGAGGGAGCCCATGTCGGCCCCGTACGCGAGGGAGTTGCCGAGCCGCATCGCCTTCGTACGGGCGGCGAAGCGGGCGACGAAGTCGTCGGCGATCGACTCGTGGACGTACAGCCGCTCGATGGAGATGCAGAGCTGGCCGGCGGAGGAGAAGCAGGCGCGGACGGCGCCGGCGGCGGCCTTCTCCACGTCGGCGTCCTTCAGGACCAGCATGGCGTTCTTGCCGCCGAGCTCCAGGGAGACGCCGACGAGGCGGGCGGCGGCGCCCCGGGCGACCTCGCGGCCGGTGCGGGTGGAGCCGGTGAAGGAGACGTAGTCGGCGTGGGCGACGACCTCGGGGCCGACGACCGGGCCCTCGCCGAGGACGACCTGGAAGACCTCGGCGGGCAGTCCGGCCTCGATGAGCAGGTCACGGGCCCAGAGGGCGGTGAGCGCGGTCTCCGTGTCGGGCTTCATGACGACGGCGTTGCCCGAGACGAAGGCGGGGAGCGCGTCGCCGACGGAGAGCTCCAGGGGGTAGTTCCAGGGGGCGATCTGGCCGACGACCCCGCGCGGCTGGCGCAGTTCGGTGACCTTGGTGAGGGTCGGCACGACGCCGGTGTGGCGCTTGGCGCGCAGGTACGAGGCGGCCTTGCGGCCGTAGTGGCGGGCGGCGACGGCGACCGCCTGCACCTCCTCGTGGGCGTGCAGCCGGGCCTTGCCCGTCTCCAGCTGGATGAGGTCGAGGACCTCGGCCTGCCGCTGGAGGACGAGGTCGTGGAAGCGCAGGAGGACGGCGGCGCGGGCCCTGACCGGGGTGGCGGCCCAGGCGGCCTGGGCGGCACGCGCGCGCGTGAAGGCCTCGGCGACGTCCTCGGGGGTGGACTCGGGCAGGTCCGCCAGCTTCTTCCCGGTGAAGGGGGTGTGGTTGGCGGTCCGGCCGGAGCCGACTACTCCGCGCGTGAGCCGGGCGACCAGCTCGGGCGTCACGACGTCGGCGGCGGTCCGCGCGCCGGCGGGGGCGGGCGCGACGGGGTTGGTCGCGCCGGCGGGAGCGGCCGGACGGGCCGCCTCGGCGGCGGTGTCGGCGGCGGTGTCGGCGGGAACCGTGAGGGCGGCGGGGGCCTGCGAGTCCGTCATGAGGGCGAGCGTAGGGTGCGTTCCGACCTTTGGGTACCCGTCGGTAACGCGTTTTCACCGACCGCACACACCGCGCCAGCGATCACTGGCACATAAGCCCTGATCAGGGGCTTACGGCCGCCGGGGGCCGCCCGTGGAGATTTTTCCGCCCCTCAGTCACCCGGCGCGCGCCAGTGCTGGACGACGATGTCGAACTGCTCCCGGGTGGTCTCCCAGCTCGACTCCGGCGAGGACATGTAGATGGCGTACTCGGTGCCGTCGTCCTCGTAGTACATCTGGTCGATCGCGTGCCGCGGCCCCGGGAAGTTCTTCTTCTCGGTCCAGGTGAACTCCCACAGGCAGGAGCGGACCTGGTCGCGGTAGGTGACCTGGTCGAGCTTGACCCGCTTGTAGTTCATGCGCTTCTGGAGGAGGACCTCCAGGTCGAGGGCGTGCATGTACGGGTTCTCGAAGTCGGGGCTGCGGTCGATGCTGATGCGGATGCGGTGGCGGCCGTTGTCCGGGGTGTAGTCGATCTGGTCGCCCTCCGTCTGCCGCTTCCAGCCGTCCGGTACGAGGAGGCTGAAGCCCTCCGGGTCCTCGACGCGGTGCCAGCCGGCCGGGATGCCGTCGCCCTTGCCCTTGGCCGCGGGCGAGGTCGCCGTGGTCGTCCGTCCGCCGGCGCCGCCGTCGCGGTCGCCGCCCGCGTAGTTCATGGCGGCGAAGACGGCACCGCCCGCGACGACCCCGGCGAGCAGCGCCGCGAGAACGGCGGAGCGCCAGCGGCCACGGCCGGAGGCGGGCGGGGAGGCGGCGGGGACGAGCGTGGGGTGCTGCGGGGGCACGGATGACGAGTGCGACGGGTGCGACGAGTGCGGCTGGTAGGGCTGCTGAGGCGGGTGGGGCCACTGCGCGGTGGCCTTCCGCGGCTCGCCGGGCGCCGGGCCCTCCGCGCCGGTGCCCGTGCCCGTACCGACGCCGTCCGCGCTACGCGCGTCGCCGCCCGGACCGTTCGCGCCCGCCACCGAGTCCAGGTCCTCCCGGGCCACGCGCTGGGTCGGCACGTACGCCTGCGCCGCCGTCGGCGTGCGCCCCTCCATCGCGTCGAGCAGCATCCGCTCGGCCTCGTCCGCGCGCGGCCGCTGCGCCGGGTCCTTGCGCAGCAGGGCCACGATGACGGAGGCCAGCGGACCCGCCTTCTCCGGGTGCGGCGGCTCCTCGGTCACCACGGCCTGCATGGTGCTGATCGGGGAGGTGCGGCGGAACGGCGAGGTGCCCTCCACCGCCGTGTACAGCGTGGCGCCGAGTGACCAGAGGTCGGAGGCGGGACCCGGGTCGCCGCCCTGCACCCGCTCGGGCGCCAGGTAGTCGATGGAGCCGACGATCTCACCGGTCCGCGTGATCGTCGAGTCCCCCTCGATCGCCGCGATCCCGAAGTCGGTGATGAGGACGCGCCCGTCCTTCGCGAGCAGCACGTTGCCCGGCTTGACGTCCCGGTGCAGCACCCCGGCCGCGTGCGCGGCGCGCAGCGCGCCGACGACGTGCAGCCCGATCCTGGCCGCCTCGCGGGGCTCGATCGTGCCGGCCTCCTTGGCGGCGTCGGCGAGCGAGGGCCCGTCGACGTACTGCATCACGATCCACGGCCTGTTGTCGTGCTCCAGGACGTCGTGGACGGTCACCACGCCCGGGTGCGTGATCCGCGCGGCGGCCCGTGCCTCCTTCTGCGTACGGGCGTGCAGCACGAGCCGGTCGGCCTCGGCCACGAACCGGCCCGCCGTCAGCTCCTTCACCGCCACCACGCGGTGCAACACCTCGTCGTGCGCGCGCCAGACCTTGCCCATGCCGCCGCGCCCGATGGACTCGCCCAGCCGGTAGCGACCGGCGAGCAGCAGCCCCGCCCCTGTGCTCTGAGAATGTTCCACTTGCCCCCGCCCGTTCCTTCTGATGCCAGGTTACGGAGGGGGGTACGGACGGCGGAACCTCGGGGCGGTCATAGGAACAGCACTGTGACCGGGGGACGGTGGGAATCCCGGCGCCTTCCCCGGCTCAGCGTCCCGGGCTGAACGCCTTCGTGGCCTGCTCGTAGATCTCGGACACCTTGTCGCGCTCGCTCTCCGGGCCGATGACCTGGACGACGTGGTACCGACCGCCGTCGATCAGGGCGAGGTTGCGCACGAACACCTCACGGCCCGTGCTGTCCAGCCAGGTGTAGTCGCCCTCCGCCGTCGGCGTCCGGCCGATGTCCACCCGGCGCGCCCTCACCACCTGCGACCAGCTGGACGACCGATAGGGCTCCAGCTCGCGCTCCTTGGCGTTCTGGTACTCCAGCGGGTCCGCGCCGTTGTCCCGGACGCTGTCCCGGCCCGGTACGACGATCAGAGTGAAGCCGCCCCCGGTGTAGCGCACTTGGCCGGCGTCGTTGATCGGGCTGCGCCGCCATCCCTTCGGGACCCCGATCCGGAAGCCCTCCGGGTCCCGGCGCAGCTCGTACCCGGCGGCGAGCGCGGGAGCCGAAGGGTCCGCCGGGGGCGGGGTGGTGACCGGTTTCGTGGCCGGCTTCCCGGTCGGCTCGGCGGGTGGCTCCGTCGTCGCGGACGGGGCGTTCGCGGGCGCGGACGTGCCGGGCGCCGTTCCTCCCGTGGGCGTGGCCGGCGCGGCGGACCCCTCGCCCTTCCCCGGCATGAACAGGACGGCGTACGCGACGGCTCCCACGAGCAGCAGCAGGACGAGGACCAGGAGCGTACGGCCCAGGGAGCGCGGGGAGCCCGGCGCCCGGGAGGACGACGGGCGCGCCGAGGACCGGGGCGCGCGCGAGGCGCGCTGCGGGATCTCTCCGTCGAACTCCTCGCGGAAATCCTCCCGGAACTCCTCCCGGAACTCTTCGCGGTGATCGGGCCGTACGCGCGCGTGGCCGTACTCGTGACCGTGCTCCCGGCCGTACTCGTCGCCGTGCGCGGCTTCCCGCGGGGCCTCGTGCCGGGTCGCGGGGCGCGGGTCCTTGCCGCGCTTGTGACGGTGACGGCCCGCCCCCGCTCCCCCGCGCCACCGGCGCACCAGCTCACCGCGCCGGCGCACGATCGGCAGCCGCGCCTCGTCGAAGGACGGCAGCGGTACGACTCCGAGCCCGGCGTCCGGCTCCGGCGCCGAGCGGACGAGGGAGCGCAGCCAGCCCCGCAGCTCCTCGAAGTCGGGCCGCTCGGTGGGGTCCTGACGCAGCAGGGACTCCACGACCGGGCGCAGGGGCCCGCACTCCTCGGCGAAGGCCGGCGGCTCGGCGCAGACCAGCTGGACCAGCTCGGCCGCGCTGTCCTCGGGGTACGGGGCGTGGCCCTGGACGGCCCGGTAGAGGAGCGCGCCGAGCGCCCACAGGTCGGTGGCGGGCCCGATCGGCGGGGCGAGGCGCCAGTTCTCGTGCACGGGCCCGGCCTGTTCGGGCGCCCAGCGCTCGGTCACGGCGCCGACG
>NZ_JAINVG010000077.1 GCF_020400725.1 Streptomyces sp. NK15101
GCTCGTAGGAGTCCGGCTCGTACCGGTCGCGGCCGTCGTCGAACCCGTCGTCGTGACGGCCCCTCGACCGCCCCCGCGCCCGATCCCGCTCCCGCTCCCGTTCGGAGCCCGACTCGACGCGGGTCGGCTCGTAGACCCGGGGGTCGCGCGGGGCCTCGCCGTGCTCCCCGTCCCCTCGCTCGCGCGGGGCGTCCCGGCGGTCCTCGTCCCAGTCCGGGTCGCTCGGCTCGGGAGCGGCCTCCTCCAGGGCGCGCCGTCGCCGCGAGGTGTCGCCCGAGGGGTTGAGGACCCGGTCGGTGATGCCGCCGAGGACGGTGCCGGTCTGGGACCGCAGGTACATGAGCACCTGGTACATCTGCTCGCCGATGTCGTGCCGCTCCAGGACGCCGGTGTCCAGGAGCCGGTTGAAGACCCTCAGGTAGTCCTCCTGGCCTTCGCGCCGCTCCCGCTGGAGCTGGGTGCGGATCTCCCACTGCTTGTCGGGGTGCATCGCCATGTGGTGGGCGATCTGGGCCAGGTCCCCGCGCCGGAAGAGGGCCTCCATCTCGCGGGCGCGCTCGGCGACCAGGGCGCGGTCCGCCGCCTCCCTGCGCCGCTCGGCCTCGGCGACGCGCTCGTCGGCCTCCATGGTGACGCCGACCCGGTCGCGCCGGGAGACCTCGGCCTTGACGGAGTCGTCGAGGTCGATGAAGACGAGGACCCGGGTGCGCAGCCCGATGTCCCGGCCGAAGCTGAGGCGCCCCGCGGCGAGTTCCTCGCGCACGGCCTCGTCGGCGCGCTGCGCCTCGGTGATCCGGAAGCGCCGGGAGAGCCTGCGCAGGCCGTCGAGCAGTTCGTCGTGGAGCAGCTCGGCGACGTCCTCGACCTGCTCCTGGACGACGAGGTGCGGGTCGGTCACCACCCACTGGACCTTGGCGACGGCGTCGAAGAAGACGCCGTCCCCGGCGGCCGGCAGCTGGAGCCGGAACTCGGTGACGTTGCGACCGAGCCGTACCTCGAAGACGGTGTACGGGGAGCCGAACATGGGCTTGTTGACGTCCTCGGTGCGGTCCGGCCAGACCACCCGGTGGCCGCCGTTGCGGTAGAGGAGGACGGCGGCGACCCGGCCGCTCCGGCGGCGGTACGGGGGTGCGTACTCGCCGATGAGGGGGCCGCGCGGCCGCCCGGCGGCCGTGGCCCCGCCGGTGGCCGCCGGACGTCGCCCCTCGCCTCGCGCCCGCTCCGCCTCCTCGTCCCGCGCGCGGTCGAGGTCGAGGTCCGGGTCCTCGCCCGGGTCGCGGCCGCCGGGGTGCTGTCCGCCGTTCTGCCCCGTGTACGGGCGCCGCTCGTCCCGCTGCCGCTCCCGTCCCCCGTGTCCCTGCCGCTCCCGGCCCTCGTACCCCTGCCGTTCCCGGCCGTCCCGCCCGTCGTACCGCTGCCGCTCCCGGCCTTCCCGGTCCTCGTACCGCTGCCGTTCGTCGTGGTCCCGGTCGTTCCACCGCGCCCGCTCGTCCGGCCGCGCGTTCCTGTTCTGCTCGGGCCCGGTCATCGGTTCGCTCCTTCCGTGACGGCGTCCCACATCCGGCGCGCCGCGCTTCTGTCCAGGGGCCGGTCACGGTCCCGGACCAGTTCGTTCAGCAGTCCCCTGAGGCGGTCCCGGTCGCGGCGCTCCACCGCGAGGCGCGGCAGGAAGGCGCAGACGTGCCCGAGAGCCTCGGGGTCCTTCGCGGCGCGCCGGAGCAGACCGCCGAGGGCTTCGAGGGCGGCCTCGCCGGAGCGGGCCGTGGCGAGCGTGTGCCGCAGCAGCCGCGCGAGTTCGGGCGCGAGGGCGGGCCGGGTCGCGAGCAGCGCGACGAGCAGGGGGCGGGCCGCGTGCTCCTCGAGTTCGGGCACCTCGCGCAGCCCCCACAGGTGGGTGGTCCGGGTGTCGAGCGCGCGGATGACGGCGAGGTGGACCAGGTTGGCGAGGTTGAGCCGGCCGTCCTCGAGCCACTGCCGGAGCCGTAGGAGGACGGGTTCCGGTTCTCCGGAGGCGAGCAGCCGGGTCACGCTGAAGGAGGCGGGCACGAGCACGTCGCCGTCGGTGGGCTCGCACGCCCTGACGACCCGGGCGAGGGCGTCGAGCGAGCCGGGCACGTTCCCGGCGGCCAGGACGAAGCCGTGGGCGAGGAGGACGGTCCCGACGAGCGTGGAGTCGTCGGAGACGGCCCAGTCCTTGAGCACGGAGGCGACGGCGGGCCTGATCCGGGGATCGCGGGCGGACTCGGCGAGCGCGGTCGCGGCCGCCAGGCGGGTGACGGGCGCGTCCGTCACGGCGAGGGGCACGATCAGCTCCCGGAAGCCGTGGATCCAGTCCCAGGAGCACAGCACGCCCGCGGCGACGGAGGCCCGCACCCACACCTCCGCGCGCGGGTCGTCGCAGAGGGCGCGCAGCCAGCGCGCCACCGGTCCGCGGACGTTGTGGTAGCCGTGCCAGACCTCGCCGAGGACGGCGGCGGCGAGGGCCCCGCCCCGGAAGCGCACGGCCCGCACCGGCACCTTCGCCGGGCCGAGGTCCAGTTCCCCGTCCTCCAGGACGGCGCGCGCCCGCATCGGCCGGTGCTCGGCGTGCGCGCCGAACAGGCGCCGCCCGGGGGCCTGTTCGGGGTCGAGCGTGACGGCGAGTTCCCAGGCGAGGAGCTCGGCGGCCTCGGCGGCGAGGCTGTAGGCGGATCCGTCGAAGACGGCGACGGCGATCCGGAACGCTCCGGCGTTCAGGGCGGGGAGCGCCTCGGGGAGCACACCGGGGCGGTCGGCGCCCGCGAACCACTCGCGGGCCTGGGCCGCCACGAATCCGGCGCACTCGGCGAGGAGTTGGCCGTCCGTCGTCTCCCCGCGCCAGTGCCGGGCGAGGAGGTCGGCGAGCCGGGCGGCCTCGCGGGGCCGCAGCTCCTCCAGGCCGAGGGCCCGGACGACGTCGGGGCGCGCGGCGAGCGCCCGCGCGGCGCCGAGGGCCTCGGCGGGCTCCCCGCGCAGCCGTTCCCGCAGGTGCCTCCGGAGGACCTCGTCGGCGGGCGGCGGCGCGCAGTACGTCCCGTACCGTCCGCGCAGCAGCCGGTCGGCGGCCTCGCCGCTCTCGACGAGGACGATCCCGTACGCGTCACGGCTGTGCAGCAGTTCGCCGAAGCGGTCGAGGTGCAGCTCGGAGAGGCGGGCGGCGGGTCGCCGCCCGCTGCCGGCGCCGTCGCCCGGTCCGGAACGGGCCCGTGACCCGCCCTCGGTCCCGAAGTCCTCCGTGAGCAGCTCCATGAGGTGCCCGCCGCCCTCCTGGAGGGCCTCGCCCGTGATCTCGTCGACGCCGTGGCGGGGGTCGAGGCGGAAGACCTTGCCGCCGGTGACCTCGTCGAGGAGCGCGAGCGCGGTGGCCTTGCGACCGCTGCCGGGTTCTCCGCAGAGGACGAGGACCCGGTTCTCGCGGAGCCGCTCCTTCATCCGCTGGTAGCCGGCGATCTCGCAGTACACCTGGGCGAGACGGGCGAGCGTCTCGGGCGGGACGGGTCCCCGGACGAAGCGCGCGGAGTCGCCGAAGCCGTACACGGAGAAGAACTGGTTGCCCTCGAAGAAGGCGCCGTCGCCCTGGACGCTGGTGTGGCGGTCGCCCGCGGTGCTCGCCCAGGTGCGCAGCGCGCGGCGCGCCGTGGCGGCGCCACCGGTGTCGCCGCCGGCGAGCGGCCCCCGGTCGGCGGACGCGAAGACGTTCGCCTCGCGCGGCTGCTCGCCGGCGCCGTCGCCCCGCTCGCCGTCCCTGTCGCCGCGGTCGCCGCGGTCAGCCCGGTCGCCCCGGTCGCCGCGACTGCCGCGGCCCCCTCGATCGCCGCGGTCCGCGCCCCGGTCGCCGCCCCGGTCGTGCGCGTCCGCCCGGTCGCCCCGGCCGCCGCCGTCGCTCCGCTCGTCCCGGGCGTGGCCGGAGTCCGGGGCGTCGGTCCCCGCCCCCGCCTCGTCCTGGTCGCTCACTCCGGCTCACCCGCCCCCGCGACCGTGCCCTTGCGTATGCCCGTGAAGTCGCCGTGGAACGTGTTGCCGTGGACGTCGAGCACGTCTCCCCCGATGTGGTACGTACGGTTCCCGCCTCCGGTCAGGGGCGTTGGGCCGTCCCCCCGCGACGGCCCAACGCCGGTCCGTGAACCCCGCTCCCGCCCGGGAGCCGGCGGCTCCCCCTCGGCTCCGGTCAGCGGCGGGGCCGTCCTGCGCGGTACGTGGAACCACGCGGTCTCGTCGGTCTCCTTGGACCGGATGCGGGCCGGCCGGTAGTGGGTCGGCTCGACGTACCGCCCGCCCTCGGCGACCACGTTCCCGTACAGCCAGTCGGAGACGACGACCAGGAGGTCGACCTCCTGGTTCTCCGCCATGAGCCGTTTGGCGGGGGCGCTGTCGCAGAGCCGGGCGGCGAGGTCCACCGCCCGCCCGACGAGCCCGTGCCCGTCCTGGGCGACGAGCCCCGCGTTCATGCCGATCCGCAGCCGCAGGCGCCGGCCGCGGCCCGTGTTGTGGGCGCGCAGGCTCTCGTAGAGGGTGTCGATCCAGCGTCCGACCATGAGCGTCGGCGGCACGTCGGGGCGCAGGGCGGCGAGGATGCCGTCCCCCCGGTCCTCCTGGTGGAAGGTGCCCGGTTCGACGCCGACGGAGCCGTACGCCTCGTCGAAGGCGGCGTACATCGCGGCCCGGTGCAGCTCCTTCTCGGCCATGCCCAGGGTTCCGGAGCCGCAGATGTCGCCGAAGACGACGAACCGGTGGATCCCGCCCGCTACCCCGTTCACTTCCGCACTGCTCACTCTCGGACTCCCTGTGTGTGGTGCCGTGGTGGTGCGCGTGTCACGTGTCCAGACTGGCCGCCCGCCGTGGCCGGCGATGTGGCCGTTTACACACCCGGCGGAGATTCGTCCGCCGGGTTTCCGCCGGGGCGTGCGCGCCCCTGCGCGAGCAGCACCAGGACCGGCATGTCGAGGACGACGACGGTGCGGTTCGCGGTGCGGACGACGTCCTGCTCCCGGAGCAGGCGCAGCGCTTTGGCCACCGCCTCCCGGGTGGCTCCGATGGCCGCCGCCAGGTCGTGCTGGGGCAGCGGGAGTTCGAGCACGGTCCCGCCGTCGGCCCGCCGCCCGGCGCGCTCGGCCAGTTCGACGAGCCGGGCGGCGAGGCGCTGGAGGACGGTCTCGGAGGCGAGCGCGCGACGCTCGACGTCGGCGCTGCGCAGCCGGGTGGCGAGTTGGCGCATGATCAGCGCGGTCGCGTGCGGCCGGGCGGCGAGGAAGCGCCGGAACCGGTCGCCGGAGACGGCCACGGCCTCGACCGTGCCGAGGGCGGTGACGCTGGCGCTGCGCGGGCCCCGGTCGACGGCCGCGAGGTCGCCGACGACCTCTCCGGCGCCGCGCAGGGCGAGGATGAGCCGCGATCCGCGCTCGGTGCCGACGGAGACGACGGACCAGCCGGAGAGGAGCGCGAGGACGTAGGCGCTGGTGTCGCGTTCGCGGATCATCACCTCGCCGGGTTCGTAGACGCGCCGGGCTCCCTCGGCGAGCAGCGACCGCCGGTCGGCCGCGGGAAGGGCGTGGAGGAAGGAGCGGTCCTGGCCGAAGAGACTCATCGCCGCTCACCCCCGTACCGTCCGCAGGCCCTCCGGGGAAGACCGTCCGCCGATGGCCGACCGGCGCTTTCGCGTGTGTGTTCCCACCTCATGTGGCTTACTGCGCCACACTATTGACGCTGTGTCACGTCGTGGGGTGAAGAACGCTAGAGGGTGCGGAAGAAACGCGTCAACGAGCACGGGGGGCGCAGGGGAGCGCCACCGTCGGCACGCCTGCGCCCCCCGTGGGGGCGGGCCGGGGTGTGTTCGCGAAGCCTTCGTGAAGGCTTCGCGAACACACCCCGGAACCCACGCTTCGACACACCCGTCACCCCGGCCGGCACCACGCCCCCGATCACGACGTCCCGACCCGACAGGCACACACCCGGGTGGTCCCGACCCGGCGGCCGGGCCTCGACGGCGACCGGGCGCGGGGGCCGGACCACGGGACCGGACCACGGGACCGGACCACGGCTGTCGGGCGCGGTAGCCGGATCGCTCGGCTGTCGGGCACGGGAACCGAGTCCCGCGCTCCCGGGGCGCGAGGACCGAGCTTTTCGCCCGCCGGGCCCCGTGCTCCCGGAGCCTCCCGGCTGCCCGGGAGCGGGAGCCACGCCTCCCGACCGCCGGGACACGGCGACCGGGCCTCGTACACCCAGGCCCCGGGAACACCGACTCCCCCGGGCCGTAGGCCGCGGGCCGCGCCCGCCCCGCCCCGGCGCGGGTCCCCTCAGAGCCTCGGGTCGACCGGTTCCGATTCCAGGGCCAGGACCGCGAAGACGGCCTCGTGGACCCGCCAGAGCGGTTCGCCCGCGGCGAGCCGGTCGAGGGCCTCCAGGCCGAGCGCGTACTCGCGCAGCGCGAGCGACCGCTTGTGGCCGAGGAAACGCTGCCGCAGCCTCTCCAGGTTCTCCGGTCGGGTGTACTCGGGGCCGTAGATGATCCGCAGGTACTCCCGGCCGCGCACCTTCACGCCCGGCTGCCCGAGCCGGCCCTTCGCGTCGCGGACGAGCGCCGCCAGCGGCTTGACCACCATGCCCTCGCCACCCGCACCCGTCAGCTCCAGCCACCAGTCGGTGCCCGCGCGGACCGAGGTCTCGTCGCCGGTGTCGACGACGAGCCGGCGGGTGACCTGGAGCAGCCCGGTCGGGTCGTGCTCGACGAGCCGGTCGAGCCAGGCCAACTGCTCGTCGTGGGGCACCGCCGCGAGCGAGCGCCCGCGCGTCGCGAGCAGCTGGAAGGGCGCGAACCGCACGCCCTCCAGGCCCTCGGTCGGCCAGCAGTACCTGCGGTACGCCTCGGTGAAGGCCGCCGCGTCCACGGCCCGCTCCCGCTGCCGGGCGAGCAGCCCGTCGATCCCCTCGACCCCGCGTCCCACCGCCCGCTCCAGGGCGTCGATCGCCCGGGGGAGGACGGCGCCGGAAGCGGCGCCGACCGCCGCGTACTGCGCGCGCAGCAGCCCGGCGGACTTGAGCGACCACGGCATCAGCTCGCCGTCGAGCAGCAGCCAGTCGCCCGTGCCGGAGGCACCCTCCGACGTGGCGAGCTCCTCCCAGAGGCCCGCCGCGCCGATCGCCGTCCGCAGCCGGCCGAGGACCTCCTCGGTGACGGCCTGGTCGTCGAAGAAGGGCCGCCCGGTACGGGTGTACAGGGCGCCGGTCACCCCGGTGACGCCGAAGTGCTCGCGGGCCGTCGCCTCGTCCCGGCAGACCAGGGCCACGGCCCGGGAGCCCATGTGCTTCTCCTCGCACACGACCCGCTCGACGCCGTCGGCCCGGTACTGGGCGAAGGCCTCGGCCGGGTGCTCCAGGTAGCCCTCCTCCTTCGAGGTCGCGGTGGGCGCCATCGTCGGCGGCAGGTAGGCGAGCAGGCGCGGGTCGACCGCGAACCGGCTCATGACCTCCAGGGCCGCCGCGGCGTTCTCCTCGCGCACGGCGACGTTCCCGAGGTGGCGGGTCTCCACGGTCCGCCGCCCGTGCACGTCGCCCAGGTCCAGGGGGCGCCCCTGGTGTCCACCGGGCGCTCCGGTGGCGAGCGGCCGCGCCGGCTCGTACCAGACGCGCTCGGCCGGCACGTCGACGAGCTCGCGCTCCGGCCAGCGCAGCGCGGTCATCTTCCCCCCGAAGACGGCCCCGGTGTCGAGGCAGATGGTGTTGTTGATCCAGGAGGTGTTCGGCACGGGGGTGTGTCCGTACACGACGGTGGCCCGGCCCCGGTACTCCTCCGCCCAC
Source organism: Streptomyces sp. NK15101 (assembly GCF_020400725.1). Lineage (GTDB taxonomy): Bacteria > Actinomycetota > Actinomycetes > Streptomycetales > Streptomycetaceae > Streptomyces. Next base: position 7,813 of record NZ_JAINVG010000077.1, read on the forward strand.
GGGTAGCGCACCGGCAGCCCGAACTCGTCGGTCTCTCCCGTGGTGTCCCCGTACAGCGCGTGCGAGCGCACCCGTCCGGAGGTCCTGCCGTGGTACTTCTCCGGCAGGCCGGCGTGGCAGACGACGAGGTTCCCGCCGTCGAGGACGTAGTGGCTGACGAGCCCCTCGATGAACCGTCCGACCTCCGCGCGGAACTCCTCGCTCTCCTTCCCCAACTGCTCGATGGTCTCGGCCAGTCCGTGCGTCTCCTGCACCTTCCGGCCCTTGAGCCACCGGCCGAGCTTGTTCTCGTGGTTTCCGGGCACGCACAGGGCGTCGCCCGCGGCGACCATCCCCATGACCCGGCGCAGGACGCCCGGCGAGTCGGGACCCCGGTCGACGAGGTCGCCGACGAAGACGGCCGTCCGCCCGTCGGGGTGGTGTCCGTCGACGTAGCCGAGCCGGGCGAGCAGGGTCTCCAGCTCGGAGCGGCAGCCGTGGACGTCGCCGATGATGTCGAACGGGCCGGTGAGGTGCCGCAGATCGTTGAAGCGGCGCTCCAGGACGACCTCGGCCTCCTCGACCTCCTCCACGGAGCGCAGCACGTGCACCTTGCGGAAGCCCTCGCGCTCGAGGCCGCGCAGCGAACGGCGCAGTTCCCGGCGGTGGCGCTGGATGACGTGTGCCGGCATGTCCGCCCGGTCGGGCCGCGCGGCGTTCCGGGTGCGGCACACCTCCTCGGGGAGGTCGAGGACGATCGCGATCGGCAGCACGTCGTGGGTCCTGGCCAGCTGGACGAGCTGGCGCCGGGCCTCCTGGTGCACGTTGGTGGCGTCGACGACGGTCAGCCGCCCCGCCGCCAGGCGCTTGCCCGCGATGTAGTGGAGGACGTCGAAGGCGTCCTTGCTGGCGGACTGGTCGTTCTCGTCGTCGGCGACGAGGCCGCGGCAGAAGTCGGAGGAGACGATCTCGGTCGGCTTGAAGTGGCGCCGGGCGAAGGTGGACTTGCCGGAACCGGTGGCACCGACGAGCACCACGAGGGACAGATCGGTGACGGGCAGGGTGCGGGTCATCCCGTGACCTCCTTCAGGGGCTCGTCGGTACGACTTTCGGTACGGCTCTCGGTACGGCTCTCGCCGCTGTCGGTGCGGCTCTCGGCACGGTCTCCGGTACGGCTGAAGACGGCCATCTGGGTCGGCGGCCCGACCTCCGGGTCGTCCGGTCCCACGGGGGCGAACTCGACCCCGTAGCCGTACTGCCCCGCGACGCCCGCCGCCCAGGCGCGGAACTCCTCGCGGGTCCACTCGAAGCGGTGGTCGCCGTGCCGGACGTGCCCGGCCGGAAGCGACTCCCAGCGCACGTTGTACTCGACGTTCGGCGTGGTCACGACGACCGTACGGGGCCGGGCCGCGCCGAACACCGCGTACTCCAGGGCCGGCAGCCTCGGCAGGTCCAGGTGCTCGATCACCTCGCTGAGCACGGCCGCGTCATAGCCCGCGAGCCGCTTGTCGGTGTACGCGAGGGAGCCCTGCGTCAGCTTCACGCGGGCGGCCTGCCGCTCCCCCATCCGGTCGAGCCGAAGCCGGCGCGCGGCGACGCTCAGGGCCCGCGCGGACACGTCCACACCGACGATCTCGGTGAAGCGCGGGTCCTTGAGCAGGGCCTGCACCAACTGCCCCTGTCCGCAGCCGAGGTCGAGCACGCGCGTCGCGCCGACGCCCTTCAGGGCGGCGAGGATCGCCTCCCGTCGCTGCTCGGCGAGCGGCACCGGACGCTCCTCCGTGTCGGTGGACTCGTCGACGGCGTTGTCGACGTCCTCGACGTCCAGGCCCTCGGCCTCGGCGAGCCGCACCAGTTCGAGCCGCTCCGCCGCCTCACGGGCCAGGCTCCAGCGGCGCGAGAGGTAGCGGGCGGTGATCAGCTTCCGCTCGGGGTGGTCGGCCAGCCAGCCGTCACCGGCGCGCAGCAGCTTGTCGACCTCGTCGGGCGCGACCCAGTAGTGCTTGGCGTCGTCGAGGACCGGCAGCAGGACGTACAGCTGGTTGAGGGCGTCCGCGAGCCGCAGCTCGCCCTCCAGGACGAGACGCACGTACCGCGAGTCGCCCCACTCGGGGAACTCCCCGTCCAGGGCCACCGGTTCGGCGTCCACCGTGTCCCAGCCCAGCGGCCCGAACAGCGCCCGCACCAGCTCCGCGCCGCCCCGGGCGGGGAGCACGGGGACCTCGACGCGCAGCGGCAGCGGCGCGGCGGCCCGCTCGGGCATCGCCTTGCACTCGCCGTGCAGCGCGGTCTTGAAGACCTTGGCGAGCGCGACGGCCAGCAGCGAGGACGCCGCGTAGGGCCGGTCGTTGACGTACTGCGCGAGCGCCGAGTCCGGGGCGCCGCCCCGGCCCTTGCCCTTGCCGCGGCGCACCAGCGCCACGGGGTCCACCTCCAGGAGGAGTGCCGCCGTGCACCGCTCGGCACTCGCCTCGGGGTAGAGGACGTGCGCCGTGCCGTGCGAGGTCGAGAACGCCTGCGCCCGCTCGGGATGCTTGTGCAGCAGAAAACCGAGATCGGTCGCGGGGCGCTCCGGGTTGCCGTAGGTACTGATCGTCAGGAACACACGCTCGAGTATGGGCGCCACCCGCCCCACCGACCAGGCATTTTCCCGACCTCACACCCCGACCCGAAGGACCGCGCACTCCGGTCCGGACGACCGCGCACTCCGGTCCGGACGACCGCGTACCCCGGTCCGGACGACCGCGCGCTCCGGTCCGGACGACCGCGCGCTCCGGTCCGGACGACGGGGCACCCCGCTCCGAACGACCGGGCACTCCGCCCCGAACGACCGGGCACTCCGCCCCGGACAACCCGGCCCTCCGCTCCGGAGGGCCGAGCCCCCGACCCGCGCGCCGTGCCCGGCCCACGGGGTCAGCTCCGGTCCGCCCGCCGGGGCTCGACCCACGGAGTCAGGTCTCGCCCGCACGCCCGGGGCCCGGCCCACGGGGGGGATCAGGTCCCAGGACACGCGTCCCTGGCCCGGGGCGCGGCCTCAGCCAGTGCCGTCGCCGCCGTCCCCCGGCTCCAGGACGTCGGCGAGTGCGGCGATCGTCTTCGGGCCGACGCGGCAGCAGCCGCCGACGAGGCGCGCTCCCGCTCCGGTCCAGGCGGCGGCCCGGGCCGGGTCGAAGGCCGTGTCCCCGCGCCAGCCCCGAGCCCGGGCGTCCCACCGCTCCCCGCTGTTCGGGTAGACCACGCCCGGCTTCCCGGTCACGGCCACGGCGAGTTCCACGGCGGCCTCCGCCTCGGCCGGGTCGCAGCAGTTCACCCCGACCGCCACGACCCGGTCGTTCCCCGCGGCGACCGCGAAGGCCTCCGCCAGGTCCTGCCCGGCCCGGGTCCGCCCGTCCGCGACCGTGTACGACAGCCAGACCGGCACCCCGCACCCCTCGGCCGCCCGCAGCAGCGCCTCGGCCTCCTCCGCGTCCGGAACGGTCTCCAGGGCCAGCACGTCCGGCGCCGCCCCGGCGAGCACCTCGATCCGCGGCCGGTGAAACCTCTCCAGCGCCCCCACGGACAAGCCGTACCGTCCCCGGTACTCGCTGCCGTCCGCCAGCATCGCCCCGTACGGCCCGACGGACGCGGCGACCCACACCTCCTTCTCCCCCGCCTCCGCCGCCGTCCGGGCGAGTTCCACGCTCCGGGCGAGCAGCCGCGCCGCCTCCTCCCGGCCCGTGCCCCGCCGGGCGAAGCCCTCGAACGTGGCCTGATAGCTGGAGGTGATCAGCACCCGCGCCCCGGCCCGCACGTACGCCGTGTGGGCCGCCTCGATCTGCTCCGGCCCGTCGGCGAGGAGGCGCGCGGACCAGAGCGCGTCCGAGAGGTCGCAGCCCTGCGCCTCCAACTGGTTGGACAGCCCGCCGTCGAGGACGAGCGTCCCCGCCCCGAGGGCTTCGGCGAGCGTACGGACCGGCCTCATCGGATCACCCCGCTCGTCCCAGCTGCGACTGGACCCGGGCGGAGATCAGCTCCAGGTGGTCCAGGTCCTCCAGGTCCAGGACCTGGAGATAGACCCGGGAGGAGCCGATCGCCGCGTAGCGTCCGAGCTTGTCGACGACCTCGGCGGGCGAACCCGCGAGCCCGTTCGCCTTGAGCTCGTCCACGTCCCGGCCGATGGCGGCGGCCCGGCGGGCCACCTCGGCGTCGTCCTTGCCGACGCAGACGACCAGCGCGTTCGAGTACACCAGGTCCCCGGCCGGCCGGCCAGCCGCCTCCGCGGCGGCCCGGACCCGGCCGAACTGCCGCTCGCTGTCCTCCACGGACGCGAAGGGGATGTTGAACTCGTCCGCGTACCGCGCGGCCAGCCTCGGCGTCCGGCTCGCGCCGTGCCCTCCGATCAGCACCGGGACCCTGGCCTGGGCCGGCTTGGGGAGCGCGGGCGAGTCGGTGAGCTGGTAGTACTCGCCGGGGTAGCTGAAGGTCTTCCCGACCTCGGTCCCCCACAGTCCCGTGATGATCGCCAGCTGCTCTTCCAGACGGCCGAACCTCTCCTTCGGGAAGGGGATGCCGTAGGCCCGGTGCTCCTCCTCGAACCAGCCGGCGCCCAGACCGAGCTCGACCCGGCCGCCGGACATCCGGTCCACCTGGGCGACCTGGATGGCGAGGACCCCGGGGAGCCGGAAGGTGCCGGCCGTCATCAGCGTGCCGAGCCGGATCCGCTTCGTCTCCCGGGCCAGGCCCGCGAGGGTGATCCAGGCGTCCGTCGGTCCGGGCAGCCCGTCACCGGACCCCATGCCGAGGTAGTGGTCGGAGCGGAAGAAGGCGTCGAACCCGAGCTCCTCGGTGGCCCGGGCCACCGTGAGGAGGGTGTCGTAGTCGGCCCCCTGCTGGGGTTCGGTGAAAATGCGAAGATCCATGCCTCCATCCTGCACCGCCGGGTGCGTGTCAACCTCGCTGTCAGCTCTCCGGCCGCACCGGCTCGGTCGGGTGAATCTTCGGCCCCCTGGCGGGCCGCGTCCGCCCTGGCCAGTGACCGGGGCGCGGCACCCGTCGTTGGCTCGGGCGGAGCCGGACCGCCCGGCCCGCGTGCCGGCGGCCACTGCCGGTGCGTCTCTCTCATGGTCCCGCCCTCGGCGGTGGGAGCCGGGCCGAGGAGGCCGCCATGTCCCAGGAAGCCGCGCCGGAGCGGGCTTTGCCCGAACAGCCGGTGTCGCAGTCCGTGCCCGAGCAGAAGGGTGCCGACGCCCCCAAGGGCCTGCTCCAGCAGATGGAGGAGCTGATGGCGGCGCTCTCCGCCGACCTCTCCCAGCTGGACGCCGACCTCCAGTCCACGTCCGACCGCCTCGCCTCCGGGTCCGCCCCCGAGGCCCGGCCGCAGCCGTAGCCGCAGCCGCAGCGCAAGGATCCTGGCGCCGGCCAGTACCGACGCGAGCAGTACCGGCCCGAGCAGCACTGCGGGGAACAGCGGCTCCCCGCGCACCCCTACCACGACGGGCCCCGCCCCGGGCCCGCCCGGCCCCGGGCGGGGTCGGGCGGACGGGCGCGCTCCCCGTCGCGCACGGCGAGGCGCCGCAGCATCCCGCGCACCCGGTCGCTCGACTCGTCGGCGGCGTCGATCGCCTCGATGCACTGCCAGTAGAGCCCCTCCTCGTCGGTGGCGCAGGCCACTCCCACGAGCGCGATCCCCACCTCCCCGAGAAGCTCCCCCAGCGCGGTCAACGCCCCCCACGGGTCAGCGACTTCGGTCAGCCGGCCCGCGCGCGGCCCGCCGGAGCCCCAGCTGGGGTACTCCCCGGTCTCGCTCAACCCCCTTGCCTCGCCCCGTAGTTCCAGCGGCCCGCAGAGCGCGAGCCGGCTCCCTATCGCCTGGGCGAGCGCCTGGGCCTGCCAGGCCTCCGCCACGATGTCCTGCGCCGTGCCGCTCTCCGCCAGTGCCTGCCGGCCGAGCGCGATGAGTCGCTCCGCTTCCATCAACGCCGCCCCCGTTCGTACGACTTACTGCCCACTCAGTCCACTACCCAGAGTGAGGCCGCCTGAGCCTCGACGCCAGAGGAAATCGGAAATCTGGGGACAGGAGGCCGGACGTGGACAAGTCGATCACTCCGAAGAGTGACGATCTTTCTCCGAGTCGACGTCCACGGCTCCGCTCTCACCCCCTCCACCCCGTCTCCGGACGGGAAATCGGACCTCGTTCCGGTCGATCTTGGCCGCGAGCGCCGCCAGCGGATCGACCCCGAGCACCTGGCAGAACTGCAGGAGGTAGGCGAGCACGTCCGCCACCTCGTCGGCGACCCGGTGCGCCGCGTCCGGGTCGTCCATCACCCGCTCCGCCTGCTCCGGCGTCAGCCACTGGAAGATCTCCAGGAGTTCGGCCGCCTCCACGCTGAGGGCCGCGGCCAGGTTCTTGGGCGTGTGGTAGGGCTGCCAGTCGCGGGCCGCCGCGAACTCGGCCAGCCTGCGCTGCAGCCCCGTCACGTCGTTGTTGTCCGTCACCCGCCCAGGTCTACCACCGTCACCCCGGGCGTCCGCCGCGCCTCCCCCGCCGCCCGCTCCCCGACGGTGCCCGCCACCCGGATGTGTCCGTCGGCGGCGATGCCCGTCGCGAGCCGGAGGAGTTCGCCCACCTGCCGCCCGTCGAGCCCCCGGTCCAGGTCGTCGGCGAGCAGCGTCAGGCTCTGCATGGCGTCCGGCACCTCGGCGATCCGGTCCATCTCCAGGACCCCGGGACCGGTGAGCAGCGTGAGGGCGAGGGCCAGGTAGCGGAGTTCGCCGTCGCCGAGGCGGCCGAGCGGGGTCGCGGGCCGGCCGCCGCGCTCGAGGACGGCGCGGACGGTGCCCTCCGGAAGCTCCTGCACGCCGACTCCGGTGACCGGCCCCGCGCAGCCCGCTCCGGCGACGGCGGCCAGGCGGTGGTGCCGGCGCGGGCAGTCCGTGTGGGTGCGGTGCAGGACCTCGGCGAGATTGCCGCAGCCACGTCGCAGCCGTCCCTCGCCCGGCGGCACGGGGGCCCGCATCCGCTCGGGGCGGGGGTCGCAGGCGAAGGCGGAGCGCAGGCCGATGACCACCTGCTCGGCGGCGGCCAGGACCTCCAGCTGCCCCTGGGTCTTGCCCGCGACCCGCAGCGGCAGCAGGGCCGTGCCGAGCAGGTCGTCGGGGAACGGGGCGCGGGTGACGGGGGTGGCGCCGGCCGTGTGCCACTCGGCCTGCACGGTGCTGCGGCCGGGGTCGCGGAGCGCGGTGGCGAGCAGGGTGCGGCCCCGGCCGGTGAGCCGCTCGCCGACGATACGCAGCCGGGGCTCGGCCTGCACGGCGAGGTCCAGGTGGACGGGGCCTTCGGGGCCGTCCACCGTGCAGCCGATCCGGAAACCGCGCCGGCCCTGGGCGTCGGGCCGGGCGCGCTCGGGGACGCAGTCGGCGGCGTCGGGGAACACCTCGTCGAGCGGGTCGCCCGCGCCGAGCCTGGCCAGGGCCTCGTACGCCCGCAGGGCGGTGGACTTGCCGCTGCCGCTGGGCCCGGCGAAGAGGGTGACCGGTCCGAGCGCGTGCACGGCGGAGCGGTGACCGGCGAACGCGGACAGCCGGAGCTCGGTGACGACGGGCCGCGCGGCGAGCGGCCCGCCCCGGCCCTCCGCCGCGACCGGGCCCCGCGCCTCGGGGACGGAGGCGCGGGGCCCCGGCGCACGGCGCCCCGGGGCGCGGTGTCCCGGAGCACGGGGACCCGAAACGCGGGGTTCCGAAACGCGGCCTTCCGAAACACCGGGCCCCGAAGCGCCGGATCCCGAAGCGCCGGGCCCCGGAACACCGACCTCCGAAGCACGGGCGGCGGAAGCGGGCGCGGCGGAGGGAGAGCCGACCACAGGGATGCCGACCCCGGAGGCACCGACGACGGGGATTCCGACCGCGGGGACACCGACGACGGGAACGCCGACCGCCGAGGCACCGGCCACGGGGGCACCGGCCGGTGAAAGGCCGACCGATGGGAGGCCGCGGGCGGGCGGCGAGGCGGAGTCGACCGCGGACGAGCGGGCCGGGGAAGGAACGACGTCGGAGGGGTGGGCGTCTGACGTGCGGGCGAGCGTGGAGCCGCCGGTGAGGTCCATGCCCGGACCGTACGCAGATCATTCCCCGACGAACCGTTACGGCGAGATGACCTTCCTACGATCGGGGGATGCCCGCGGTCCGGCCGCCCACGACGTCTTCCTCGTCCTCGCCCTCCGCGCCCTCGACCTCCGTACCGGCCGGGGCCAGCAGGAAGACGTTCCGGTCGACGCGGTGCATCCCGCTGCCGAGGCCGAAGACGACGCCGCTGCTGAAGTCGAGGATCCGCTTGGCGACCTCGGTGTCGGCGCTCGTCAGATCGAGGAGCACCGGGATCTGGGCGATGAGGTACTCGGCGACCTCACGGGCGTCGGCGAAGACCTGCACGCGGAGCACGACCATGCGGCGCTGCTCGGCGGATTCGTACTGCTCGGGGATCGTGCGGTGGTCGACCCTGGACGGCCATTCGTCACGGCCGCGCAGGGGCACGACCTGCGCGAGGCCCTCCCACTGCTCGTCGGTGACGTCGTACCTCTCGTACCTACTCATGGGCCCATCCTCCCGCTCCTCACCCGTTCGGCCCAACAACGACACGAGGTGATGACCCGGGGGCCGCCCGGCGCCCGGCCGGGGTCAGCCGGTCCCCTGACCTGCGCCCGCCGGCGGGACGGAGTACGTGACGGTGGCGGAGGCCGCCAGGTCGCCCGCCTCGTCCCTGAGTTCGGCGAGGACCACGCAGAGGCGCCGGCCGAACTTGGCCATGCGCGCGTGCGTCCGGAGCAGTCCGGGCCGGGGGCGGTTGAGGTAGCTGATCTGGAGCGAGGTGGTGAGCGCCATCGGCGTGGGGCGTCCGAGCCGGGCGTTGACGAGGAGGAAGGCGGCGAGGTCGACGAGTCCGGCCTGTTCGGGACCGGAGATCGTGCCGCCGGGCCGGGTGCGGAGCCGGGCCCCGTCCGCCTCCATGAGCAGGTGCGTCCCGCTCGCGTCGGTGACGCGGCAGGCCGCGTAGTCCGGGAACTGCCGCTGGACGAGCGCGTTCAGCTCGTCCGGCGACAGCGTGGCGGCGGACGGGTCGGGCAGCCGAGTGAGGCTTCCGGCGTCCGCCATCAGACGAAGCTCTTCGCCAGCCGGCGGAGCCCTTCCCGGATCTCGTCGGCCGAGTGCGTCGTGAACGACAGCCGCATCGCGCCCGGGTCCGGCTCTCCGCAGAAGAACGGCGCCCCCGGCACGTACGCCACCTCGTGACCGACGGCGGTCTTCAGGAGGGCCGTCGCGTCGTGGCCCGCGGGGAGGGTCACCCAGATGAACATGCCGCCCTCCGGCCTGTTCCACCGGCTGCCCTCCGGCAGGGCGGCCGGGAGGCCTTCGAGCATGGCGTCCCTGCGCTCCTGGTAGGCGGCGCGCATCACGGCGACGTGGGCGTCGAGGTCGCTGTCGCGCAGATAGCGCGCGGCCGCGGCCTGGTCGATGGTCGAGGTGTGCAGGTCGGCGGCCTGCTTGGCGATCACGCAGGCGCGCCGCAGCCCGGCGGGGGCGCGCAGGTGGCCGAGCCGGAGGCCGGGGGCCATCACCTTGGAGAAGGAGCCGAGCAGGACCGTGCGGTCGGCCGCGGCGGGGTCGGCGGCGATGGGGGGCACGCGCTCGCCGTCGTAGCGCAGTTCGCCGTACGGGTCGTCCTCGATGATCCAGAATCCGTGCCGCGCGGCGGCCTCGGCGACGGCGTGGCGGCGCTCGGCGGGGAGCGTGCGGCCGGTGGGGTTCTGGAAGGTGGGAACGATGTAGAGGAGGGTGGCCTTCTCGCGGGCCGCGATCTCCTCCAGGGCCTCGGGGACGATCCCCTGGTCGTCGGTGGGGACGGGGACGACGCGGGCGCCCGCGAAGCCGAAGGTCTGCAGGGCTGCGAGGTAGCAGGGGTCCTCGACGAGGACGACGCTGCCCGGTTCGACGAGCGCGGTGGTGAGGAGCGTGAGGGCCTGCTGCGAGCCGGTGGTGACGAGCAGGTCGTCGGCGTCCGTGGGCAGTCCGCGCGCGGTGAGCCGGTCGGCGACGGCGGTGCGGAGGTCGGGGTCGCCCTCGGTCGTCGAGTACTGGAGGGCGTGCTGCGGGTTCTCCGCGAGGACCCGGTCGTACGCCGCGCGGATCCCGTCGATGTCGAACAGTTCGGGGGCGGGCAGGCCGCCGGCGAACGAGATCACCTCGGGCCGGGCCGTGAGCGCCAGGATCTCCCGTACCGGCGACGAGCCGACGTCGGCCAGCCGGGAGGCGGTGGCCGGCGCGGGCACGGAGGGGGTGGGGGGAGTGGCGTTCGCGGGCGCGGAGGCGGCAGAAAGCATGGCGCCAGCATATAGAGATTCAAGGCGGTGTCCAGGTCGTTCGATTCCCGCCGGACGTGGCCGAGTTGGCACTCTTCGGGACCCCCCGCGTGGCGAATTGCCGCCCGGTCAGGAGCTCGCTCCGGGTCTGATTCGGCCACTCTGCGGGCCGCGGAAATCCGGCCGCGGTCAGTGAATTCGGAGGATTCTCCTCACCCTGCCTTTCTCGCTGGTCGCCACCGGAAAGGTCGGTCGGGATGATCTTTCTCCGTCTTGTCCGACGCGCCGCAAACGGTTCTTGATCAGGTTCTCCGCACGCCGTGGGCGGCTCAGGGAAATCGGCCATTCCGGTCCTCGGTCTCATTGATGGACGGCTGCACCCGTGGATAGCGTTCGACCGCTCCACCACCGCGATGTCAGCGGTCTTTCGGGTCAAGTCGAACGAGCGAGGCGAGTGGATCACCATGGCATCTTCCGTTCCCGTCGACGAGGCAGTCGTCGTCCGCACCCCCGAGGAATTCCTCGCCATGCCCGAGGACTACCGCGAGATCGCCGTACGGGGAATGATCGTCAACACCGAGGGCGAACTGTCCGGTGCCGACGACTACATCCAGGTGTTCCTGCCGCTCGCGCCGAACGCCGAGGAACGGCAGGTGTGCGCCGAACGCGCCGTCGAGGAGTACGACCACTACAAGATCGGCAAGAGGGTCTTGGCCGACATCGGCGTGGACACCGGATACATGGAGCAGCAGCGGCTCGTCGACCGTGGTCTCTTCGCCGGCCACGAGTTCCACACCTGCACCACCTGGGCGGAGCGCGGAATCTTCTCGTACATCGGCGAGGAGACCGCGATGGTGATGATCTCCGAATTCGCGCAGAGCAGTTACAAGCCGTGGGCCGAGGCGGTGCGCACGATCATTCTCGACGAGAAGGTGCACATCGCGCACGGCGCGCGGGTCTGCCGGAATCTCGCCCGTACCGAGGAGGGCCGCGAGGAACTCCAGCGGGGTCTCGACCGATTGTGGCCGGGATTCAACCGGATCTTCGGCAGCGCGCGTTCGGAGAGGTCGAAGCTCGCGGTCCGCTTCGGTCTCCGGCAGACCACCAACGGAGAGGCGCGCGACATCTGGCGGGCGAAGGTCACCCCGCGGATCGAGAACCTCGGCCTGAAGGTCCCCGAGTAGCCCGGTACGGCGAGGAGCCGTACGCCGTCGACTCCCGTACGGAGGCGAGGGCCCGTGCCCCACCGGCCCCGCACGGAGGCGAGAGCCCGTACGTCGCCCAGCCCCGTACGCCGCCCAGCCCCCGTACGCCGCCCAGCTCCGTGCGGCCGGAGAGCGCGAGCGCGAGAGAGACACCGAGCAGCAGTCCGACCGAGGAGTCCGCACCCCATGGCCACCCCCCTGACCATCACCCCGCGCCCGCTCGGCCGCCGCGAGGCGAAGGAGCGCACCGCCGCCCTCCTGGCCGAACGCCCCGGCCTCGCCGAGCGCCTGCACAGGCTGCGCCGTCTCGGCCGGGAGGTGCGCTCGTGCGAGGTCCACCTCACCAACACCTGCAACATCCGCTGCAAGGGCTGCTGGTACTTCGAGGGCGGCTTCGACACCGCCGTGCGCGAGCTCTCGGACGTCGACAGGATCCGTTCCTTCGCCCGCCGGCTGCGGGACGAGGGGGTCAACCAGGCCACGCTGATCGGCGGTGAGCCGACCCTGGTGCTGCGCCGGGTGGAGGCCTTCGTCGAGGAGCTGCCGTACGTCACGATCTCGACCAACGGCCTGCGCCCGATGCCCGTGCAGGGCTTCGAGCACATCGCCGTGGCCGTCAGCATCTTCGGCGGCGGGCCGCTCGACGACGACCTGCGGGCCATCCGCGTCAACGGCTCGAAGTTCACCGGCCTGTTCGACACGGCGCTCTCGCACTACAAGGACGATCCGCGGGTCCTGTTCATCTTCGCGCTCTCCGAGGCCGGGCTGCCGTACCTCGAACCGACCGTGCGCAGGATCGCCGAGAACGGCAACATCGTCACCTTCAACTTCTACAGCGAGCACGGCTCGGACAACCCGATCCAGATCGAGAACGAGCGCCGTGTCCTCGAAGAGGCCCTACGGGTCAAGGAGGCGTACCCGGAGGCCGTGGTCAGCCACCCGTACTTCATCCGCAGCCTCGTCACCGGCACCTCGCACTGGGGGGCGCGCTTCGGGTACGACGTCTGCCCGAGCCTCAGCGTCGACCACCCCGACCACGAGGAGCGGGTGGCCAACGGCAACCCGGTGATCCCGGGCTTCGCCGCCTGGGGCGCGGACTACGAGTCGCTGCAGTTCTGCTGCACGTCCGGGGACTGCGGCGGCTGCCGCGACAGCCAGGCCGTCTACAGCTGGCTGGTGGTCAGCGCCTCCCGCTTCCTGGACAGCGCCGCGCGCCTGGAGGAGTGGGTGGACATCGCGGAGAGCTACTGGCGCCAGTGGCACTGGTCCCCGTACCACGCCTCGAAGCTCGCCAACCCCTGATCGCAGCCCCGATCCCCACACCGCACGGGAGAGTCATGTCCGAGACATCCGCGACGTCCACGACGCTGGACCGCGCCACCATCGAGCAGTTCATCACCGACGCCCTCGTCGAACTGGGCGTCGACGAGGGCGACGTCCTGCCCGGGGCCGCCCTCGACGACCTGGAGATCGACTCGCTGGACATGGTCGAGCTCGCGCAGTCCGTCAAGCGGGACCTCGGCGTACCGGTCCGCACGAAGGACTTCGACGGCATCGAGACCGTCGGCCAGATCCTCGAACTGTGCTGCGAGAAGGCCGGAGTTGAGTGATCCACGGCGGGACCGGGAGGTCGTCGTCACCGGTTTCGGCGCGGTCACCCCGCTCGGCGTCGGTGCCGGAGCGCTCCACGAGCGTGCCGTCGCCGGGGACACGGCGGCGGCGGGCTCCCATCCTGCCGTCCGGCAGGCGGACTTCACCGCCGGCGACCATCTGCCGCGGAACCTGGTGCGCCGCACCGACCGGTTCACCCAGCTGGCCCTGGTCGCGGCCGAGGAGGCCCTGGCCCAGGCCGGGCATCGCACAGGACCGGCCTCACCCTGGCCGCCCGAGCGCGTCGCCTGTGTCATCGGCTGCGGGCTCGGCGGGACGGCCTCCTTCGAGGCGCAGCGGGAGGTGTACGAGAAGGAGGGCGCCGGGTTCGTCTCGCCGCTGATGATCCCCCAGATGATGGCCAACGCGGCCGCGGCCCACCTCTCCATGCGGCACGGCTTCCGCGGCGAGAGCCTGTGCGTCGCGTCCGCGTGCAGCAGCGGGGCGCAGGCCGTCGGCACGGGGATGCGGATCCTGGCCTCGGGGGCGGCCGACGCCGTCGTGGTGGGCGGCGCGGAGGCCTCCTCGTCGGACCTGGTGGCGGCCGCCTTCGCGAACGCCGGCGCCCTCTCCCCGAGCGGTTCCTCCCGCCCCTTCGACCGGGACCGGGACGGCTTCGTGATCGGCGAGGGCGCCGGGATCCTCGTCCTGGAGACGGCGGCGGGCGCCGCCCGGCGCGGGGCCGGGGTCCTCGGAGCCGTACGGGGATACGCGGCGACCTCCGACGCCCATCACGTCACCGCGCCCGACCCGAACGGGGGGCCCGCGGCCCGGTCGGTCGCGCTCGCGCTGCGGGAGGCCTCGGTGGCGCCCGGGGAGCTGGCGTACGTCAACGCCCACGGGACCGGCACCGTCCTCAACGACCTCCTGGAGTGCGAGGCCCTGCGGAGCGCCCTCGGGGCCGACGTCCTCGCGGAGCTGCCGCTCTCCTCCGGCAAGGGCGCCCTCGGGCACCTCTTCGGGGCGGCGGGCGCGGTCGAGGCCATCGCCACCCTCCAGGCGCTGCGGCACGGCGTGGCGCCCCCGACGGCCGGGCTGCGCCGTCCCGACCCGGCGCTCGGCCCGCTCGACCTCGTCCGGGCGCCGAGGAGGCTCACCGCCCGGGCGGGCACGGGCCGGCTGTTCGGCCTCTCCACCTCCTTCGGCTTCGGCGGACACAACGCGGCCCTCGTCCTGGCCGTGGAAGGGCGGTCCTGATGCGCGCGTCCCGCGCCCCCCACGGCGTACCCGACCTGCTGGGCTTCTCGGGACGCCGTTATCTGGTGACCGGGGTCCTCAACGACGACTCGATCGCCTGGCACACCGCGCGGGCGCTCCAGGAGGCGGGCGCGGAGGTCCTGCTGACGGGCTTCGGCCGGACCCGGCGGATCACGGAGGCGGCGGCCTCGGGCCTCCCGTACCCGACCGACGTCCTGGAGCTCGACGTGACGCGCCCCGAGGACCTGGACGCGCTCACGAAGGAGCTGGAGCGCCGCTGGGGCGCGGTCGACGGCGTCCTGCACGCCATCGCCGCCGCCCCGCAGTCCGCGCTCAGCGGCAACTTCCTCACCACGCCCGTCGAGAGCGCGACGCTCGCCCTGCGCACGGCGGCGTTCTCGCTGCACTCGCTGACCACCGCGCTCGCCCCGCTGCTGCGCGAGGGCGGGGGCGCGGGCGCGGCCAGGGGCAGCGTCGTCGGGCTCGACTTCGACTCGTCCGGGGCCTGGCCGGGGTACGACTGGATGGGGGTCGGCAAGGCCACGCTCGGCGCGGTCTGCCGCTACCTCGCGCTCTACCTGGGGCACTCCGGCATTCGCGTCAACCTCGTCGCCGCCGGGCCGGTCGAGACCGTGGCCGGGCGGGCCGTCAGCACCTTCGACCGGATCGCCGACCGCTGGGAGCAGGAGGCGCCGCTCGGCTGGAGCCGCGCCGATCCGGCCCGGCTCGTCGGCCCCGTCCTGTTCCTGCTCTCGGAC
Organism: Streptomyces sp. NK15101; assembly: GCF_020400725.1. Taxonomy (GTDB): domain Bacteria; phylum Actinomycetota; class Actinomycetes; order Streptomycetales; family Streptomycetaceae; genus Streptomyces. The sequence goes on from NZ_JAINVG010000077.1 coordinate 22,933, forward strand.
CTGGCGGCCACCGTCACCGGCGAGATCGTGCACGCGGACGGCGGGATGCACGCCGTCCGCATGGGGGTCGGCGCCGTCGGCGAACCCCCGGGCATCGGCGCCCCGCCCCGCGCCGGCAAGGAGGACCGCTCATGACCGCGGCGATCGTCGGCGTCGGCTCGGCGCTGCCCGAACGGGCCGTTCCCAACAGCCACTTCGCCGCCATCGGCTCCTCCGACGCGTGGATCGTCAAGCGGACCGGGATCCGGCAGCGCCACTTCCTGCCGGAGGACGGACACCTCGCCGACCTCGCCCTGGCCGCCTGCCGGACGGCCCTCGCCCAGGCGGGCCGCACCGCGCGCGAGGTGGGGCACGTCGTCGTGGCGACCACGACCCCCGACCGGACGACTCCGGGCCTCGCCGTGGAGGTGGCCGCCCGGCTCGGCGCGGACCGGGCCGCCGCGTTCGATCTGCACGCGGCCTGCGCCGGGTTCGTGTACGCCCTGGACCACGCCGTCGCCCTGATCGAGTCGGGCCGGGCGGCCACCGTGCTGGTCTGCGGCGCCGAGGCGCTGACCCGGATCACCGACCACGAGGACCGGTCGACGGCGGTGCTGCTCGGCGACGGGGCGGGGGCGGTGGTCCTGGCGGACGTGGACCCCGGTCCCTCCGTCGAGCCCGCGTTCCGGCTCGGCTCGGACGGGGACCTGATCCCGCTGCTCTACGCCGACCGGTACGACCGGAAGCTCCGGATGGACGGCCCCGAGATCTTCGTCCAGGCCGTGGAGAGGATGAGCGAGTCGGCCCGGGACGTCCTGGCCCGGCGGGAGCTGACCGCCGACGACGTCGACCTGTTCGTCGCCCACCAGGCCAACGCGCGCATCGTCAAGGCGGTGGGCAAGGAGCTCGGCGTGCCGCCGGAGCGGCTCTTCCTCGACGTCGGCCGGGTCGCCAACACCTCCTCCGCCTCCATCCCCCTCGCCCTCCACCAGGCCTGGCGGGAGGGCCGCCTCGGCCCGACGGGACTGCTCGGGGTGGCGGCGTTCGGGGCGGGCGTCACCTGGGGCGCGGGGGTGATCGGCTGGCGCCTGACGGAACCGGAGGCCGGTCCCGTGGAGGCGGGATGAGGACCGCCCCCTTTCCCGTACTCGCCGAGCTCACCGCCCCGGACGGCGCCACGCTCGTGGTCCGGGTCCACGCGCGCGTCGAGCCGACCGCCCCGGTCGTGGTCGTCCTCCCCGCGATGGGCACCGCCGCCCGCCACTACACCCCGCTGGCGCGGGCGCTGCACCGGCGGGGCGCGACCGTGGTGACGACGGACCTGCGGGGCCACGGCGAGAGCACCCCGGTCCCGGCGCGCGGGGTCCGCTTCGGCTACCGCGAGCTCGTCGAGCACGACATCGGCGCGGTCCTCGACGCCGTCGAGCGCGCCTTCCCGCAGGCGCCCCGGCTGCTCCTCGGGCACAGCCTCGGCGGCCAGCTCGGTCTGGTGCACTGCGGGCTGTTCCGGCCGCGCCTCGCGGGGGTCGTCCTGGTGGCCAGCGGTTCGGCGTGGTGGCGCGCGCTCGGCACGGGGGCGGATCCCCGGCCGGGTGCGCGGTGGCTCGTGCGGAGCCTGCTGTGCGTGGCCGGCGCGGAGCTGCTCGGGTACTGGCCGGGGCACCGGTTCGGCTTCGGCGGGCGCGAGTCCGTGGGCGTGATGCGGGACTGGGCGCGGCAGATGCGGACCGGGCGGTACGACGCCGGGGGTGCCGCCGCCGACTACGAGGCGGCGCTGGGGCGCGTCGACGTGCCCGTGCTCGCCGTCGACGTCGAGGGCGACGCGCTGGCGCCTCCCCGGGCCGTGGACCACCTGTGCGCGAAGCTCCCCCCGGTCCGGGTCCGGCGCTGGACCTACCGGTCGGCGGACGCCGGCGGCCGGCGACTGGACCACTTCCGCTGGATCCGGCACAACGCGGGACTCGTCGAACGGATCGCGGCGTGGGCGGAGTTCCCGGCGGTGGTCTCGGCCGGACCTGACACCGCCACGGCGGGCACGGGCGGACCCGCCGGCGCCACGGCGGGCGCGACCGGTCCCGGCACCGCACCGGCGGGCACGGGCGGAGGCCGTGGCAGCACGCCGTCGGGTGCCCGGGCATGAGGGTGCGGAGCGAGGAGCGCCCCCTGCTCGGCGCGCTGCTGCCCGAGCGGGTGCGCTGGGCCGAGGAGACCGGGACGGTGGACGGGCCCGAGGCGGACCACGGGTCCCGCCCCCCGTGGCTCTTCGCCGAGGAGCGGGCCCTGATGGCGCGCGCCACGCCCGGCAGGCGGCGCGAGTTCGCGAGGGCCCGGCTCTGTGCCCACCGGGCGCTCGCGGCCCTCGGGGTCGCGGCGGCCCCGCTCCTGCGGGGGCCTCGCGGGGCGCCCGCCTGGCCCGGGGGCACGCTCGGCAGCATCACGCACTGCGCGGGCTACCGGGGCGCGGCGGTGGCGCCGGCCGCCCGTTTCCTCGGCCTCGGCATCGACGCCGAGCCGCACGCGCCGCTGCCGGCCGGGGTCCGTGAGGCGGTGGTCTTCGGCCCGGAGGAGGCCCGGCTGCGCGAACTGGCCGACCGTCGGCCGGACATCGCCTGGGACCGGCTGCTGTTCAGCGCCAAGGAGTCCGTCTACAAGGCCTGGAGCGGGTACGGGGGCGCCTGGCTCGGCTTCGAGGACGCCGAGGTGTCATGGCGGCTCGACGGGACCGACGGCCCGCACCCGCCCGCACGCGCGCGTGCCGAGCTCCCCCGGGCCGTCGGCCGGTTCCGGGCTCGGCTCCTGGTCCCGGTGCCGGCGGGGGCCGGCCCCTTTCCGGGCGTGCTGTCCGGTCGCTGGCTCGTCCGCGGGGGCCTGCTGCTGACCGCGGTCGCCGTCCCCCGTCCCGTACCCCGTCCTCCGCACCGCACGGCCCCGAAGGAGCACCGCTGATGAGCGTCGACGACGGCACCGTTCCCGCCCTCCTCGCCCGGAGCGCGGCCGCGCACCCCGACAGGACCGCGCTGCGGCTCGGCGCCGGGACGCTGACGTACGGCGTGCTCGACGACCTCGCCGACCGGGCCGCCGCGCTGCTCCGGGCGCGCGGGGTCGGTCCCGGCGACCGGGTGGCCCTCGCGCTCCCGAACAGCACGCTGTTCGCCGTGCTCTACTACGGCGTCCTGCGGGCGGGCGCGATCGTCGTCCCGCTCAATCCGCTGCTGCGGGCGGGCGAGGTCCGCCACTGTCTGGCGGACGCCGAGGCCGCGCTGCTCCTCTCCTGGCACCGGGACGGCGAGGAGGCGGCCGAGGGCGCCCGGCTGGCGGGAACCCCGCACCTGTCGGTCGAACCGGACGCGTTCACGGCGCTGCTGGCGGACCACGCGCGCGTGGCGGCCGTTTCCCGTGCCCCCGAGGACACGGCGGTCGTGCTCTACACCTCCGGCACCACCGGAGCGCCGAAGGGCGCCGAGCTCACCCACCGCAACATCCGGCGCAACGTCGGCGAAGGGGTGCGGGTCCTGGGGCTCGGCCCCTCGGACGTGGTCTTCGGCGGGCTGCCGCTCTTCCACTCCTTCGGGCAGGTGATGGGGCTCAACTGCGCGGTGGCCGTGGGCGCCTGTCTGACCCTCATGGCCCGCTTCGACCCGGCGGGCGCACTCGCGCTCGTCGCCCGGGACCGGGTCACGGTCTTCCTCGGCGTCCCCACCATGTACGGGCTGCTGCTGCGGCATCCGGAGCGCGCGGCCCACGACGTCTCCTCGCTGCGGGTCTGCCTGTGCGGCGGCTCGCCCCTCCCGGTGTCGGTGCTGACCGGTTTCGAGTCCGGCTTCGGCTGCGCGGTGCTGGAGGGGTACGGGCTGTCCGAGTCGTCCCCGCTGGCCTGCGTGAACCGGGTCGACCGGCCGCGTTGCCCCGGCACGATCGGCATCCCGATCGAGGGCGTGGAGATGCGGGTGGTGGACCGGGACGGCAAGGAGGTCCCCGACGGCGAGGTCGGCGAGCTCGTCATCCGGGGCCACAACGTCATGAAGGGGTACTGGCGCCGCCCGGAGGCCACCGCCGAGACGGTACGGGACGGCTGGCTGCACACCGGCGACCTCGGCACCCGGGACGCGACCGGCGACTTCCGGGTGGTCGACCGCGTCAAGGACGTCGTGATCCGGGGCGGGTTCAACGTCTATCCGAGGGAGGTGGAGGAGGTCCTCCACCTCCACCCGTGCGTGGCGGAGGCCGCCGTCCTCGGCGTCCCGCACCCGGTGCACGGACAGGAGGTGGCCGCCGCGGTCGTCCTGCGGCCCGGCGGCCGGGTCTCCCCCGCCGAGCTGCGCGCCCATGTGCGGGAGCGGCTCGCCCCGTACAAGTACCCGCGCCGGATCTGGCTCACGGACGCCCTGCCGAAGGGCCCGACGGGGAAGGTCCTCAAGCGGGCGATCGTCCCGCCGGAGGGCGCCTAGCGGGCCCCGCCGGTCAGACCGAGGAGTCGTCCGCGTCCGCCCACAGGGAGCGGACGTGGCCGAGGTGGCGCAGCATGCACGCCTCGGCGGCGGGGGCGTCCCCGGCGATCATCAGGTCGAGGAGTTCGAGGTGCTCCTCGGCGGAGGAGACGAGCTTGCCGGCCTCGTCGAGGCCGGTCAGTCCGTAGAGCCGGGAGCGTTTGCGCAGCTCCCCCACCGTCTCGACGAGCCGCTCGTTCCCGGAGAGGGCGAGCAGCGCGAGGTGGAAGCGGCGGTCCGCCTCCAGATAGCCGATGAGGTCGTGCTCGCGGGCGCGCGAGACGATCTCCTCGGCGACCGGGCGCAGCTCCTCCAGCCGCTCCCGGGCGGCGCTGCGGGTGACCCGGCCGATGGTGGGGACCTCGATGAGGGTCCGCAGCTCCGTGTACTGGTCGAGGTCCCGCTCGCTGACCTCGGTGATGCGGAAGCCCTTGTTGCGGACGGGTTCGACCAGTCCCTCGCGGGCCAGGTCGAGCATGGCCTCGCGGACCGGGGTGGCGGAGACGCCGAGGTCGCTCGCCAGGCCGGGGGCCGAGTAGACCTGGCCGGGGCGCAGCTCCCCGGCGATCAGGGCGGCGCGAAGGGCGTGGCCGACCTGGTCGCGGAGCCGTTCCTGGGCCCTGACGAGGCCGTACTGTTTCAGGTCACCCATCGTGCGTCCTCCGAGAAGTCACGGGGGAGCATCGTACAATGTCACGTTTCCCCGGTCGGCCCGAGTGATGCCCGCTCCGAGCGGCTCAGAGCAGGAATCCGGCGGGGAACGGGTCCTCGGGATCGAGGAAGTACTGGGCCGTGCCGGTGATCCAGGCGCGGCCGGTGACGGTGGGGACGACGGCGGGCAGCCCGCCCACGACCGTCTCGTCGACGATCCGCCCGGTGAACTCGGTGCCGATGAAGGACTCGTTGACGAAGTCGGCGTGCGGGGCGAGGAGTCCGCGCGCGTGCAGCTGGGCCATGCGGGCGCTGGTGCCCGTGCCGCACGGGGAGCGGTCGAACCAGCCGGGGTGGATGGCCATGGCGTGGCGGGAGCGGGTCGCGTCGGAGCCGGGGGCGGCCAGGTAGACGTGCTTCACTCCGGCGAAGGCCGGGTTCTCGGGATGGACGGGCCGGTCGGGGCCGGCGTTGACGGCGTCCATGATCGCGAGCCCGGCGGCGAGCAGCTCGTCCTTGTGGGCGCGGTCGAACGGCAGGCCCAGGGAGTCGAGGTCGACGAAGGCGTAGAAGTTCCCCCCGTACGCGAGGTCGTAGGTGACCGTGCCGTACCCGGGCACGTCCACCTTGAGGTCGAGGCCGACGGAGAAGGCGGGCACGTTGGTGAGGGTGACGGAGCGGGCCCGGCCGTCCTCGACGCGGACGTCGACGCCGACGAGCCCCGCGGGGGTGTCGAGACGGACGGTGGTGACGGGTTCGACGACCGGCACCATGCCCGTCTCGACGAGGACGGTGGCGACGCCGATGGTGCCGTGGCCGCACATCGGCAGCAGGCCGGACACCTCGATGTAGAGGACGCCGTAGTCGGCGTCGGGGCGGGTGGGCGGCTGGAGGATGGCACCGCTCATCGCCGCGTGGCCGCGCGGCTCGTACATCAGGAGGGTGCGGACGTGGTCGAGGTGCTCGGCGAAGTGCAGCCGCCGCTCGGCCATGGTGGCGCCGGGGACGACGCCGAAGCCGCCGGTGATGACGCGGGTGGGCATGCCTTCGGTGTGGGAGTCCACCGCGTGGTAGACGTGGCGGGTGCGCATGGGGTCCCCTTCGGACGGATGGGCGTACGGATCGGAGGGTCGAGCAGGCCCTAGGCGTGGCCCTCGGCCAGGGCCTTCTCCGTGGCGGCGCGCACCACGGCCTCCTGGTCGGGCGTCAGCGGGAGGCGGGGCGGCCGGGTGGCTCCCCCGGGGTGGCCGGCGAGGTCCATGGAGAGCTTGATCGCCTGGACGAACTCGGTCCTGGAGTCCCAGCGGAAGAGCGGGTGCAGCGAGCGGTAGAGCGGCAGCGCGACGGCGAGGTCGCCGGCGACGGCGGCGCGGTAGAGGGTGGCGCAGGCGCGCGGGAGGGCGTTGGGGAAGCCGGCGATCCAGCCGACCGCGCCGGCGAGGGCGAGTTCGAGGAGGACGTCGTCGGCACCGACGAGCAGATCGAGGCCGGGGGCGAGTTCGGCGAGCTCGTACGCCCGGCGGACGTCGCCGCTGAACTCCTTCACCGCGACGATGCTGCCGTCGCCGTGCAGCCGTGCGAGCAGGTCGGGGGTGAGGTCGACCTTGGTGTCGTACGGGTTGTTGTAGGCGACGACGGGCGGCCCGGCCTCGGCGACGGCGGCGTAGTGGGCGCGTACGGACCGCTCGTCGGCACGGTAGGCGTTGGGCGGCAGGAGGAGGACCGAGCCGCAGCCGGCCTCGGCGGCCTGCTCGGCCCAGCGGCGGGACTCGGCGCTGCCGTAGGCGGCGACGCCGGGCATGACCCTGGCCCCGTCCCCGGCCGCTTCGACGGCGGTGCGGACGACCCGGGCGCGTTCCGCGTCGGTGAGGGTCTGGTACTCGCCGAGGGAGCCGTTGGGGACGACGCCGTCGCAGCCGTCGGCGATCAGCCGGGTGACGTGCTCGGCGTAGGCGTCGTGGTCGACGGTGCCGTCGGCGCGGAAGGGGAGGGCGGTGGCGACCATGATCCCGTGCCAGGGGCGGGTGCGCTGTGCGGGCCGGGCGGGGGGCGCGGGTCGCACGGGGTGCGCGGGGACTTGCGCGTCGACCATGAAGGACTCCCTTGTGTGGTGTGTGACATTTTATTGATGAGCGTGGGCTTCACAAGGGGGCCGGACCCGATCAGTTCTGACGCCCGGTCGACTCCGGTCCGCGCCTCCGAGGGACCTCCGCGCGAGCCGCGCCGGCCGCCGCCAGGCGGCGCGATCGCCCCGGCCCGGCGCCGCCGGGCCGCCCGGCTCACCGCCGGCTTCGCACCTCGGGACCCTCAGGGCCTGTCGGCACGCGACCGCTCGGCCCCCTTGCCGGGGTCGTCCGAGGAGTCGCCGCCGCCGGCGCCGCCGTTCGGCCGGGGTTCGGCGGACGGGGTACGGGCGGGGCGGGAGTCGTACCGGCAGTACCCAGGAACGAGCTCCTCGCCGCCGGCGGCGGCCACGAGCCGCCGCCAGGCGGGGGACGCGGACGCCTTGCCCTTCGCCACGTCCTTGCCCTTCCCCTCGCCCTTCCTCTCCCCCTCCTCCTTCTCCTTCTCCACGGCACGGCACAGGGCGTCACGGCTCTTGCCGGGCGGCTCCGGGGGATCCTTCTCCGGGCGCAGGGGAGCGGTCGTGCCGGGCGGCGCGGCGGTCCGGGCCGCGCCGCCCCCCGTACCGGCCGTCGCGCCGGGCTTCGCGGGGTCGGACGCGGAGCGGGCCGGACGCGGTTCGGGGGGCGGGGCGGTGGTGCCGAGGAAACGCTCGGGCAGACCGCCGGTGGCGACGGCCACGCCGCCGAGCGTCACGCTCGCGGCCAGCGCGGCCACGGCCGCCTTCAGCGAACGCCGGGGGCGGCGCCGCTCGGCGGCCGGGGCCCAGTCGTCCCGGTCACGGGTGGGCAGTGACGCGTGGAGTCCCGTGTCACGGGCGTTCCGGAAGGCGGCGAGAGCACTCTCCTCACCGCCGGCGACACCGTCGCCGCTCCCTTCTCCCCGCCCGCCGCGCAGAGCGGCCCTCAACGACTCTTCCAGTTCTCCGTACCGCGGTTCGTCGCGCATCCGTCACCTCCCTCTTCCCGTGAGTTGTTTCGCAAGTCGCCTCAATCCCCTATGTGCGGCGGACCGTACCGCACCGGGACGCTTGCCCAGCACTCGGGCGGCCGAAGGGCCGTCGAGACCGACGACGACACGGAGCAGCACGGCCTCGGCCTGGTCCTGCGGGAGGCCCGCGATGAGGGCGAGCGCCCGCTCCGTCGACAACGCCTCCAGCGCCTCGCCGGCCGCGTCGTCGGCGGCCGGGAGATCGAGGAGGTCCTGCCCTAACCGGGCGGGCCGGGGCCTGGCCCCCAGGCGCCGCAGGTGGTCGATGGCCCGGTGGCGGGCGATGGTCGCGGTCCAGCCGCGGAAGCCCGCTCCGTCGCCGCGGAACCGGCCGAGGTCCCGGGCGATCTCCAGCCACGCGTCGGAGGCGACGTCCTCGGCGTCCTCGCCGACGAGGCCGCGCAGATAGCCGAGCAGTCCGGGATGAACGATCCGGTAGGCATCCGCGAACGCCCCCTCGTCCCCCCGCTGGGCCCGCTCGACGGCCTCGGCGAGGCGGGCGTCACGGTCCGGGTCGGCCCCGGCGTCGCGCTCGGGACCGAACGGGGTGTCACGGTCCAGGGCGGGCCCGGCGTCGCGCTCGGGACCGCATCGGGCGTCACGGTCCGGGCCGGCCCCGGCGTCGCACCCGGGACCGTGTGCCGTGGCGGGCGCGTGCCCCGTTCCCTCGCCCACCCGACCCTCTTCACACCCCGTACACCCACGAACTCCGGCCCCTCACGGAACAACCGGAGGACGCCCATCCTGTCAGAAGGCCAACAGGCCTTTCCCGACACCCCGTCGGGGGCCGCGGGACGGCCCCGTCCTCGACGAACTCCCCCACGCGCCGGCCCATCCCGGACGCGCGCGACATCGGGCTCCCGCCGCCCACCCTTCCCCGCGGGAGTGGCGGAACCCGCCGGGTGTTCCAGCGGATCGGCCCTGCGAAACATCACGGGCCCTATGAGTGACCCTGATCACAGCAACCGTGAACGTCCCCTGTGCCCAGGGGAGTTGCTGGAGCATGTAGGAGCGTCAAAGCGCCCATAAGCGGTCACCGGTCGATGGATCCGGCCAGCCTCGGGGAGTGAGCACAAATTTCACACAATCCCTCCTCATACCGACCCGCGATGCTCTAGATTGACCGTGCTTCAGCTGTTCGGGCACGAGGCGACCACTAACGATCCATAGGTCCGGTACTGCGGAAGGCCACGAGCCGCTCCGCGGCACCGGGCACGGGGACGATCGATTCCGGGGGCCCGAGAGGGGCGTCGGGTGCGGGGAGCACCCGGGGTCCCGACGGATCTCCGCGCACCTCGAGTGCCTGGCGGGGCGGACGAGTCCGCTGCCGTCGGGGGGAGTTGTTCACGTAGCTCTGTAAGAGCCGGGATGTCATGCGCCGGGGAGGGCGGGGGCCTCCCGGGGAGTGTCGGGCGCACACGTCGTACCACTGGGGACCTGGGGGGTTCTGTGCGGCAAGGGGGACTAGTCAGCCCGTTTCCGTCTGCGCGCGAGCGCCTGGCGGGCGGGGCGATCAGCCGGCCCGCGATCGAGTGGGAACAGCGCTACCGCCGTACCGTGATCATCAGTGACACCGTGGCCACCGCCTTCGTGGTGACGGCGATCGGCGACTTCTTCGGGGCCCGGGACGCGGCCAACTGGCACGAGAAATGGGGGATCCTCGCCTTCGGCACGCAGCTGCTGGTGCTGGGGGCGCTGGCGGTGAGCCGGGCGTGGTCTCCCGCCGTGCTCGGCCAGGGCGCCGAGGAGTTCCGCCGGCTCGGACGCTCCCTGTTCACGGCGACCGTCGTCCTGGCGCTCGGCGGGATCGCCCTCACCTCGCGCAACATCAAGCTCTGGATCTTCGTCGCGATCCCCGCGATCGCCCTCGTCGCCATGACCGCGCGGTATCTGCTGCGCCTCTGGCTGCACAAGGAGCGGAAGGAAGGGCGCTGTCTGCGGCCGGTGCTGGCCGCCGGGAGCCCGGACACCGTGCGAGACCTGATCGGCAGGACCCGCAAGTTCCCGCACCTCGGCTGGCGCGTGGAGGCGGTGTGCACGACGGACGGCCGCGGTCTCGAGGGTGACCTGCTCGACGGAGTGCCGGTCGTCGGGCAGCTGTCGGACGTCGCCAAGCACGTCCGCCACGACGGCTACCGGGTCGTCGCGGTCACCCCTGACCCGCACTGGTCACCGGACCGGCTGCGGCGGCTGGCCTGGAACCTCGAAGGCAGCGACGCCGAGATGGTCGTGGCCCCCGTCCTGATGGAGGTGGCCGGCCCGCGGCTGCACGTCGACGCGGTGCTCGGGATACCGCTGCTGCGGGTCAGCATGCCGACCTTCACCGGCGGCCGTCGGGCGATCAAGGGGGTCGTCGACCGGCTGGGCGCGGCGGTCCTGCTGCTCCTGTTCGCGCCGCTGATGGCGCTCGTCGCGCTGCTCGTGCTGCTGGACAGCCGGGGCGGGCCGTTCTACCGGCAGCGCAGGGTCGGCAAGGACGGCCGCGAGTTCACCATCCTCAAGTTCCGCACCATGGTCACCGGGGCCGACGGGGCGGCACGCGCCGCGCTGGCCGACCGGAACGAGGGCGCGGGACCGCTGTTCAAGCTCCGCCGGGACCCGCGGGTGACCCGGGTGGGAGCGGTGCTGCGGCGGTACTCGATCGACGAGCTCCCGCAGCTCCTCAACGTGCTCACGGGGTCGATGTCGCTCGTCGGGCCGCGGCCGCCGTTACCGGAGGAGTCCGCCGCGTACGGCCCGGACATCCGGCGGCGTCTCCTCGTCAAGCCCGGCCTCACCGGCCTGTGGCAGATCAGCGGACGCAGCGACCTGCCGTGGGAGGAGGCCGTCCGCCTCGACCTGCGGTACGTGGAGGACTGGTCGCTCGCCCTGGACACGGTGATCTTGTGGAAGACGCTGCGGGCGGTGCTCTACGGGCAGGGGGCCTATTGATGCGCGGGGGGCGGCGCCGTCGTACAGCCGGCGCTCGGACCGCAGGCCGGAAGGGCCTGCCTGGGGGGAGGAACGGGTCGTGAGGATCAGCGTTTTCGGGCTCGGCTACGTGGGCTGCGTGTCGGCCGCGTGCCTGGCCAGCATGGGCCACGAGGTCATCGGGGTGGACGTGAACCGGGTCAAGGTGGACCTGGTCAACGACGGCAAGGCCCCGGTGGTCGAGGAGGGGATCGGCGAGCTCGTCGCCGAGGTCGTGCGGACCGGAGCGCTCCGCGCCACCGACGACGTCCGCGAGGCGGTCATGGGCAGCGAGGTGTCGCTGGTCTGCGTGGGCACGCCGTCCGAACCCAACGGCAGCCTGTGCACCACCTACTTGGAGCGGGTCACCGAGGAGATCGGCGCCGCGCTCGCCGAGCGGGGCGGGCGGCACACCGTCGTGTTCCGCAGCACCATGCTGCCGGGCACCTGCCTGAACCTGCTGGTGCCGATCCTGGAGAAGAACCTCGGCGGCACGGCCGGGGTGGACGTCGGGGTCGCGGTCAACCCGGAGTTCCTCCGCGAGGGCACGAGCGTGCGGGACTTCTTCGACCCGCCGAAGACCGTCATCGGCGAACTCGACGCGGCGAGCGGCGACGTGGTGGCGGCGCTGTACGAGGGCCTGCCCGGCGAGGTGTTCCGGGTGCCGGTCCCGACGGCCGAGGCGATCAAGTACGCCGACAACGCGTTCCACGGCCTCAAGATCGGCTTCGCGAACGAGCTGGGCGCGGTGTGCCAGGCGCTCGGGGTGGACTCGCACCAGGTGATCGACGTGTTCCTGGCCGACCGCAAGCTGAACATCAGCCCGGCCTACCTGCGGCCCGGCTTCGCCTTCGGCGGCTCCTGCCTGCCCAAGGACCTGCGCAGCCTCGTCCACGCGGCACAGCGGGCCGACGTCTCGGTGCCCATCCTCTCCCACGTGCTGCCGTCCAACGCCGACCACCTGCAGCGCGCGGTGGAGCTGGTCGAGCGCACCGGCAAGCGCCGGGTGGGCCTGTTCGGCCTGTCCTTCAAGCCCGGCACCGACGACCTCCGCGAGAGCCCGCTCGTCGAGCTGGCGGAGCGGCTCTTCGGCAAGGGCTACGACCTGCGGATCTACGACGCCAACGTGCACCTCTCCCGGCTGCTCGGCGCGAACCGCGAATACATCGAGTCCCGGCTGCCGCACCTGGCGCAGCTGCTCACGGACTCCGTCGACGAGGTGCTGGAGCACGCCGAGGTATGCCTGGTCGGGACCAGGGACCCGGCCGTGGTCTCGGCCCTGCCGCACGGTGACGGTCCGGTGATCGTCGACCTCATCCACCTTCCCGACGCCGAGGCGCGGCGGGCCGAACCGGGGTACATGGGCCTTGCTTGGTGACACGACCGGTGGCGGGCGGCGGGACCGCCGCGCGCTGATCCTGGTGGAGAACCTGTCGGTGCCGTTCGACCGGCGGGTGTGGCAGGAGTGCACGACGCTGCGCGACGCGGGCTGGAAGGTGAACGTCATCTGCCCCCAGGGCAGCAAGCGGGACACCGAGCCGTTCGCGGAGATCGACGGGGTGCGGATCCACCGCTACCCGCTGCGCGCGGCCACCGGAGGGCCGGCCGGGTACCTGAAGGAGTACGGATCGGCCCTGTGGCACACCTTCCGGCTGGCCCGGAAGGTCGGCCCGGTCCACGTGGTCCACGCCTGCAACCCGCCCGACCTGCTGTTCCTGCCCGCCCTGTGGCTGAAGCGGCGCGGCACGCGGTTCGTCTTCGACCAGCACGACCTGGTGCCCGAGCTGTACCTGTCCCGGTTCGACCGCGGCAAGGACCTGCTCTACCGCGCCGTGTGCGCGCTGGAGCGGCTGACCTACCGGACCGCGGACGTCGTGCTCGCCACGAACGAGAGCTACCGGGACGTCGCGGTGCGCCGCGGCGGCCGGCGGCCCGAGGACGTCTTCGTGGTGCGCAGCGCGCCCGACGTCGACCGCTTCCACCCCGTGCCGGCCGAGCCGGAGCTGAAGCGCGGCAAGCCCCATCTGCTGTGCTACCTCGGCGTCATGGGGCCGCAGGACGGCGTCGACTACGCCCTGCGGGCGCTCGCCAAGCTGCGCGACGAGCTCGGGCGGACCGACTGGCACGCGGTGTTCGTCGGCGGCGGCGACACCTTCGACGCGATGGTGGAGCTGTCCCGGCAGCTCGGGCTCTCGGACCAGGTGCAGTTCACCGGGCGCATCCCGGACGCCGACCTGGCGCGCTACCTGTCCACGGCGGACGTGTGCCTCTCCCCCGACCCGCACAACCCGCTCAACGACGTGTCGACCATGAACAAGGTCCTGGAGTACATGGTCATGGGCCGGCCGATCGTCTCGTTCGACCTCCGGGAGGCGCGGGTCTCCGCCGGCGACGCCGCCGTCTACGCGCCCGCCAACGACGAGAGCGAGTTCGCCAGGCTCGTCGCGCTGCTGCTCGACGACCCGGAGAAGCGGGCCCTCATGGGCAAGACCGGCCAGGAGCGGATCAGCGGACCGCTCTCCTGGCGGAACTCCCAGCGGGCCCTGCTCGCCGCCTACGCCGCAGCCTGCCGGCCCCACGCTCCGGCGTCGGCGGGCGACCCCGACGGGGAAGGGACGAGGCCGCTCCGTTGAGCGATGACACGATACGGCTGGTCACGATCGGGCGGATCCTCCGCCGGCGCCGGCGGCTCCTCACCATCCTCGCCGTGGTGGGTGCGCTCGTCGGCTACGGCGCTTCCCTGCTGATTCCGCCGCGCTACACGACCTCGGCGTCCGTACTGCTGCCGGGGGCGTGGGAGGAGCGCGAGCTGCTGACGCAGGCCCAGGTCGCGACCAGTTCGGTGGTGCTCGACCGCGCGGCCGCCGCGCTCGGCCGGCCCGGGGTCGACGGCGACGAGCTGCGGGAACGGGTGAGCGCCAAGGTCGCCGACGGCAACATCATCGAGATCTCGGGCACGGCCGACACCCCGGAGCGCGCGCAGCGGCTCTCCGACCAGGTGGCCCGGCAGTTCGTCGACTTCGCCACGCGGATCGTGGGCGACGACACCGATCCCGAGGCGGCGGCGCGGCTCGAAGCGCTGCGGCAGACGGTCGTGCAGACCGGACGGCGCATCACCGAGCTGTCCGAGGCGGCCGGTTCGGGGCGGACCGTGGAGAGCGTGCAGACCCGCACCGAGCTGGAGGGGCTGCGCACCGCGCTGCAGGAGTCCATCGAGAAGCTGGACCAGGCCGACCCGACCGCCGACAAGGCCAACATGGTCGTCATGGGCCCGGCGGTCCGGCCGGCCGGCGAGGCGCCGCCGACGAGGACGCAGCTCGTCGTCGGCGGGGCTCTGCTGTTCTTCCTGGTCACGGTCACCGGCCATCTCACCGCCGCGCGGATGAGCCGTCGGCTGCGCACCGAACCGGAGATCGTCACGGCGCTGGGCGCGGCGCTGCTCGGCACCGTCGACGTACCCGGGGGAAGCGCCGCGCACCGGCCGGGAGGCCGTGGCGCGCGGACCTGGTTCCGCCGGCTCCTCGGCGTCGACGTCCGGTGGGACGTCCCCGTCCCGCGGTCGTCCGGCGACGAGGCCGGTAGCGGATCCGTCTGCCGGCCTCGTCGCCGGACGACCGCGGGACGGGGCCCAGTTCAACCAGATGTTCCCGAACCGGAGCCCCTTCTACACG
>NZ_JAINVG010000078.1 GCF_020400725.1 Streptomyces sp. NK15101
GGGGGGGCCCGGGTGCGGCCGGGCGCGGTCGGCCGTCGGGCGGGGCGGGTCGCCCTCCTGCCACGGCGGCTCGGTGCGCGGGCCGGGCCCGTCGTACAGGGCGAGCACCTCGAAGCCGTGGGCGGCGAGGACGTGGCGCAGCTCCTGGGGGAAGAGCAGGCGCCACGCGGAGCGCTGCTCGACCGGCGGGGACCCGTCGTCGGCGGTCCACACCCGCGTGCGGCGCAGCAGTTGGGCGGCCCTGTCCACGGAGAGGGTGGTGGTGGAGCGGTAGGCGGTGCCCTGCCAGGTGAAACCGTTGACCGTCGGGACGTCCAGGAGTTCCGTACGGCCCAGGAAGAACGCGCCGTTGCGCATCTCCGCGACGAGCAGGCCGCCGGGCTCCAGGGACCTGCGGCAGGACGTCAGGAAGCCGTCCAGCTGGTCGTTCGTGTGGCAGTACAGCAGGGCGCTGTCCAGGCACACCACCGCGTCGAAGGCCCGGTCCCCGAGGTCGAAGCCGTGCAGGTCGGCCCGGACGTACGCAGGACCGGGGTGCCGGTCGCGGGCGTGCGCCAGCATCGCGTCGGACAGGTCGGCACCGGTCACCGTACGGCCGGCGCGGTGCAGGTGTGCCGCGTCGCGGCCGGTTCCACAGCCGATGTCCAGGACGCGAGGGCCGGGCGGCCCGTACCGGCGCAGGCGGTCCTCGGCCCAGCGCCCGGCGAGCCGTTCGGGATCCGGGAAGCGCGCCTCGTACAGGGCGGGGTTGTCGGTGAGCAGGTTCGCGGTGGTGAAGGTCATGCGTGACGCGCTCCTCGTGCTGCCGCCGGGACGGATACGGGGCGGGCGGGAAGGACCCGGCGGCGGTGCAGCCCGGCGACGCCGGCGGCGGAGGCGAGTCCGAAGGCCAGGCAGCACGCCCACGGCAACCATGGGGCGTCCGTGCGCTCACCGGTGTCCATGGCCCAGCCGACGAGCGTGTTGCCGGCGGCGGCGGCGATGCCGGAGACGACGTAGAACAGGCCGAAGTAGGTGCCGGTGAGTTCGGTCCGGCCGAAGCCGGGGATCAGTTCCATCACGAACGGCTGGGCCAGCATCACGCCCAGGTAGAGCATCAGGGCGCCGGCCAGGACGGGCAGTGCGCGCAGCGTCGCCTCCGTGAGGCCGCCGGGGGCCGTGCCGTGCCCCGACGCGGCCATCGGCGGTACGAAGGACAGTCCCATCAGGGCGAGTCCGGCGCCGATCCAACGCGCCCTGCTGCCCCGTTCCTTCAGCGCGCGGGTGATGCGCAGCTGGAGCGAGAGGTTGGTGAGGGTGCCGACGAGGAAGACCAGGCCGGCGGCGCCCTCCCAGCCCGTGGCCCGCCGGGCGCCCTCGGGCAGCAGCAGGTACAGCTGGTTCTCCATGGTGAACATGCCGACCATGGCCAGGGCGAACGCGAGGAAGCCCCGGTTGCCCACCACCTCGCGCCAGTCGGCGAGGACGCCGTTCCCGGTCGGCGCGACCCGGCGGGCCGGGAGCACCAGGGCCTGGGCGACGGTGAGCACCGCGAAGATCCCGGCCGCCGTGAGCGCCGCGGCACGGAAGTCGACGAGCAGCAGGGCGCTGCCGAGCAGCGGTCCGATCAGGGCGCCGGTGGTGGCGAAGACGTTGAACAGGGCGAACGCCTCGGCCTTCCGCTCCCCCGCCTCCAGGGCGAGGTAGGCCCGCACGGCCGGGTTGAAGAGCGCCCCGGCCAGGCCGCTGAGCACGGACGCGGCGAGGAGTACGGGCAGTCCGTCGCCGAGCGCGAACAGCCCGAAGCCGACGGTGCGCAGGGCGCATCCGGTGATGATGACCCCGCGCGCTCCGAGCCGGTCCGAGGCCGTCCCGCCGATGAGGAACAGTCCTTGCTGGCTGAGGTTGCGCGCGCCGAGCACGATGCCGACGACGGCCGCCGACATCCCCAGGTCCTCGGTCAGGTGCAGGGCGAGGTACGGGACGAGCAGGTAGAAGCCGGTGTTGACGCCGAGCTGGTTGACGAGGAGCAGCCGTATGGCTGTCGGGAAGCCGCGTATCTCGTGCCACGTCTTCACGCCCCGGCCTCCCCGGCGCCGCGCTCGCGTACTCCCAGACCCGGGTGCCGGCTCGCCCGTACGGTGCCGTCGGCGCCGCCGATGCCCGTCCAGGGGTCGTCGGCGAGCAGCAGGTGGCCGTCGAGGTCGACCCAGCGGGCGCGGTCGGCGAGGTGGACGGAAGGGGCGATGGAGAGGGTGCTGGCGGTCAGGCAGCCGAGCATCAACTCGGTTCCGCTGCCCGCGATCAGTTCGGCGATGCGGAGGGCGGCGCTGACGCCGCCGCACTTCGCGAGTTTGACGTTGATCCCCTGGACGCGCCCGGCGAGGCGGCGGGCGTCCTCCAGGTCGACCGCGTCCTCGTCGGCGATGACCGGGAGCGGCGAGCGCTCCGCGAGCTTCGCCAGCGCCTCCGGATCGCCGGGGGCCAGGGGCTGCTCGACGGCCTCGACACCCAGCTCCGCGAAGAGCGGGAGCAGCCGCTCGGACTCCTGGGCGGTCCATGCGCCGTTGGGGTCGAGCAGCAGCCGGGCACCGGGTGCTGCGGCGCGGACGGCCCGTGCCCGGGCCAGGTCGTCGGCCGGATCCGGGGCGCCGGCCTTGAGCTTGAGGACCGAGAAGCCGTTCCGTACGAGACGTGCTGCCTGGGCCTCGGCCCGCCCCGGTGCGGTGATGCCGATGGTGCGGGCGGTCGCGGCGGAGGGCGGGGCTCCTGGGGCGCCCACGAGCCGGTGGACCGGGACGCCCGCGAGCTTGCCCACGAGGTCGAGCAGCGCGGCCTCCACGGCCGCGGTCACGGCCGGCGGTGCGGCGACCTCCCTGGTGCCCGTCCGGAAGGCTTCAAGGGCGGACTCGGGATCGGTGAAGCGGGCCAGCCACTGGGCTTCCGCGTGCAGCAGCCGCCCGAGGGTCCCGGCGTCGAGTCCGTAGTACACGCTGGTGACGGCCTCCCCGTGGCCGCGCCGCCCTTCGTGCTCGATGGTCAGCCACACGGCCTCACGGGCCGCCATCGTGGAGCGGGAGATGCGCAGCGGTTCGGTGAGTTCGAGGCGTACGGTGCGCTGACTGGTCTTCACGGGTTCTCTTCGGGGTTCGTGGCGAGTGGATCGGTGACGGTGCGGCACCGGGCCCAGCCGGTGGCCTCCACGGCCGTGGGGTGCGGGATCTCGACGGGGCGGGTGGCGGCGGTGGCCGGGTCGAGGCCGTGCGCGGCGGCGAAGTCGTCGTCGAACACGCTGCCGAGATAGCGGTGCGGTCCGTCGGGGAAGACGGTGGCGACCACGGCACCGGGGTGGACGCGGGCGGCCCAGCCGGCGACGAGGGCCACGGCACCGGTGCTCCAGCCGCCGCTGACGAAGGCGGAGCGGGCCAGCCGGCGGCACGCGTCGGCGGCCTCGGCGGGACCGACCCAGTGGACCTCGTCGAAGGCGTCGTAGGCGACGTTGCGCGGGTGGATGCTGCTGCCGAGTCCGCGCATGAGCCGTGGCCTGGCGGGCTGGCCGAAGATGGTGGAACCGGTGGCATCCACGCCGATGAGCCGCAGGCCGGGCCACTGGCGCCGCAGCGGTCCGATGATCCCGGCGCTGTGACCGCCGGTTCCGACGCTGCACACCAGCACGTCGAGGTGGTCCAGCTGGGTGACCAGCTCGGCCGCCAGGGACGCGTAACCCGCCGTGTTGTCGGGGTTGTTGTACTGATCGGGCCAGTACGCGTCCGGGAGCAGCGTCAGCAGTTCGCGCAGCCGGGCGAGCCGGGCGGCCTGCCAGCCGCCTTCGGCCGCCGGACGGTCGACCAGTTCCAGGCGGACGCCGTACGCGCGCAGCAGCTGCCGCATCGAGGGTTCCAGCTCGATGTCGCCGACCAGCACGACCGGGTGCCCGAGGGCCTGTCCGGCGAAGGCCAGCCCGATGCCGAGCGTGCCCGAGGTGGACTCCACCACGGGTGCGCCCGGCCGCAGTTCGCCGCGGTCCTCGGCGCCCAGCAGCATGGAGACGGCGGCACGCGCCTTCATGCCGCCGGCGCCGAGCCCTTCGAGCTTGGCCCAGAAACCCGGCTGCGGACACGGCAGGTCGACGGTGACGCGGGCGAGCGGCGTACGGCCGAGCAGGCCGAGGAGCTCCCGGTTTCCCGCGGCGCGCGCGGAGCCGAGGACGGCCGTGGTCACAGGGTTCCTCCGTAGCGGTGGACGGTTCCCGGACCGCCGTCCAGCCAGAAGAAGGGGTACGGCTCCGCGCACACCGCGCTGACGCCGGCGCCGATCAGGCGCGGCAGGACGGCGCTGCCGGTCTGGGCGAACATCACCAGGGGGATGCCGCGGCGCTGCGCGTGCCGGCGCAGCGGCTCGAAGCTGCCGTTGCCGAGGGTCATCCCGGAGGCGAGGACGACGTCGCAGCGCTCCAGCTCCGCCAGGGCGTCGGTGCGCACCGGCTCGCCCCATTCGGTCGTGCCGCCCTTGAGGTCGCAGGGGACGTACGAGAGGCCGCGCGCCCGCAGGGCCTCGAGCAGCGAGTTGACCACGCCGACCACGAGCACGGTCGCTCCGGGCGCGGCGTCGATCAGCTCCACCACGGCCTCGGCCCTGGCCCGGGACTTCTCCAGCGAGGTGCCGGCGGGCAGCGGGCAGGGCCGTGCGCCGTGGGCGGGGCCGTGCGGCAGGGCGTGCATGAGGTACGCGTCGAGGGCGGCGACCCGGACGGGCAGCAGCTCGTGCTCCAGGAGGCGGGCGACATCGGCGCCGACGCAGTCCTCGACGGCGCCGTCGGGCAGCTCTCCCGGTTCGACCGCGCAGGACCCCACGGCCTCGGCGAGGCGCAGGCTGAGCACTTCGTTCCGGTAGCCGGAGCCGCGCCCTTCGTGGCGCACCGCCTGCCGGGTGGTGAAGGCGACCGAGATCCGCCGGGTGCGCGGATCGGGTCCGAAGCCGCCGGCCAGCACGCGCGCGACGAGATCCTCGTACGAGGAGTCGGTGACGCGTGCGTCGGTGAGGGCGGTCATCGGGTCACCACCCGGGGGCAGAGCTGCGCGAGGAGGGCCTCGACGCGGTCACGGGCGCCCAGGCCCAGCGCGTCACCCGCCATGACGTGACCGAGGTACTCGTTGTTGCTGCCGGCGGCCTTGACGGCCTTGCCGGGTTCGGCCAGCTGGAGTTCCAACAGGCCGTCCGCGGCGCGCACGGCGTCGGCGCCGTCGACGGTCTCCAGCACCCCGTCCTCGTCCGGCACCAGGAAGCCGATCGCGGCGCTGGTCAGTCCGGTGGCGCGGCGGCGCAGGTCCGGCTCGCGGCCCAGGGCGACGTCCACGCAGGCGCCGGCGAGGTCGATGCCGGTCACGTGACGCACGAGTTCGGTGATGCGGTTGCCGGCGGGCCGGGGGTTGACCTCGACGACGCGGGGCCCGTCGGCGGTCAGTTTGATCTCGGTGTGGGCGACGACGCCGTCGAGGCCCAGTGCCTTGAGCGCCCGTCGCGCGGTCTCCTCGGCGGCCCCGGTGTCCGCCGGATCCAGCGCGGCGGGGAACATGTGGCCGGTCTCGATGAACGCGGGGGCCCCGCCGACGCTCTTGTCGGTGACACCGACGACGTGCACGGCTCCGTCGTACGACACGGTCTCGACGCTCACCTCGGGGCCGTGGAGGAGTTCTTCGAGCAGCACCACCGGCTCGCGGCGCTGTCCGCGGGCGTTGACCGGGAAGGCGTCGAGCGCGCGGTAGGCGTGGGTCAGCGCGGCCTCGTCGTCGACGCGGCGCACGAACATCCCGGCGCACAGGTCCACGGGCTTGAACACCAGCGGATATCCGATGTCCCGGGCTGCTGCGGCGGCCTCCGCCCAGTCCGCGCACACGGCGAACCGCGGTCCCGGGAGCCCCGCTTCGGCCAGGACCCTGCGGGTCGCGTCCTTGCGGCACGCGTTCTCGACCGCCTCGGGCGTGGGACCGGGCAGCCCCAGGCGCCCCGCGATCCGCGCGGCCGTCCGGAGGTAGTAGTCACAGGAGGTGATCACCCCGTCGAAGTGCAGGACCCGATGGGCCTGTTCGGCGAAGGGCAGCAGTGCGTCGGTGTCGTTGGTCTCGGTCGTGAGCACATGGCGTGCCGCGAGGAGGGGGTGCGCGGTGCCCTCCGGAGCCGAGCGCAGGTAGTGGTGCAGGTCACGGGTCAGGAAGGTGAATTCGTGACCGGCTTCGCGCAGGGCCCTTGGCAACAGCCTGCTCATGGACCCCACCCAGCTCTCGACCACCAGCAGATGAGCCACAACATCCCCTTCTCACAGTGCGACTGAGGTGTGATCGGTCGTGGGGGCAGCGCCGGACAGGGCGCGCCCGCTTGACCGAAGGGGACCTTATCGATAATCGTTTTCATTGTCACCTACTGGTGCGTGACTTCTCCGCGTGCGAGACGCACGCCTGCCGCCGTGCGCCCCACCGAGCGCGAGGGTTGCGCACCGCCACGCACTTCAGGAGGTTCGATGAACCACCCCCCGCACCCGCCCTACACCGTGCGCCCCGCCGGCCCGGCCGATGTGGAAGGCGCCCGCCAGGTCATGCTCGACACCTTCTACGGGGACTTCGGGTACGGTTACGTGCCCGCGTGGCACCGCGACGTCATCGACATCGAGCGCACCTACCTGAACGACCCGCGCCACCTGCTGCTGGTCGCCGTGCACGGCGACCAGGTGGTGGCCACCACCGGAGTCCACTCGACGGGACCGGCCCATCCGCCGCACCCGCGCCTGCTCGCCGAGCGCTACCCCTCGGGCACCACCGCACAGCTCGCCCGGGTCTACGTGCGCCCGGAACACCGACGGCACGGCCTGGCACGCACCCTCGTGCGCCGGGCATGTGCCTTCGTCGCCGAGACGCCCGGCTACGACAGCATCTACCTCCACACCAACGTCGACGTCGAGGGTGCCGAGGCGTTCTGGCGCGGCATGGCCAAGGAGGTCTTCGACGCCCGTACGACCGGAGAACACGGTCCCGGCGTCGGCACCGTGCACTTCGAGATCCCGCTGCCGTAGCGCGGCCGGCCCGGGACGTCGACACCACGAAGGGGCACACGCTCCATGGCACGAACCCCGACGGCCGCCGAAGCCGCTCCGTGGGTGGATCGCTGGGAGCTCCAGCAGCAGCACTACGCCACCGCCCGCACCGCGCGCCTCCACGCCGTCGTCGACGTGGTCGCCCACGCCTGCCGCCACCACCGCCGGCCCGTGATCGCGGACCTCGGCTGCGGCCCCGGCTCACTGGCCGCACGACTGGCGGACCGACTGCCGCACGCCCACGTGCTGGGCGTCGATCACGATCCTTTCCTCCTGGCGCTCGGCCGGGCGGTGCACGCTGCTGCCGTCACGTTCGCGGACGAGCGCATCGGGCCGGGACCGTGGACGACGGCGCTGTCCGGGGACGGCCCGCTGGACGCGGCGGTCTCCACGACCGCCCTGCACTACCTGCCGCGCGCCGAACTCGCCGTCGTGTACGAACCCTCCTCCGACCCGGCGGGGTGCTGGTCAACGCCGACCGCCTCTTCCAGAGCGACGCGGCCGTCCGTGAACTGGCCGCCGCGGCGGGGCGCGGGCACAGGGCCGGCTCGATGCCGGTGTGCCCGGACGCCGGGGCCAGACCGCGTGAACCGTGGTGCCTCCACCGGTCCGGCGACTCCCCCTGACAAGGCCTGTCCGAAGACCGTCGTGTACGAGTGGCTCGCCGACGGGTGAGGCCGGGAGCCACCCCTTGTCAGGGGATCACCGACAGGGGGTGTGCACACCCCGGGGCAGCCGGTGCGGGCCCCACGGACCGCACCGACTATGTCACCTCGTCGAGTCAGGCCGGCGGGAGGGGACCTCCCAGCGCTCCCTCGCCTGCGGGCAGGTAGTCGGCGACCTCCTTGTGCGAGGCGCTCCTACGCAGGCCGGTGGTGCGCGCTCAGCTCGCGCGGGACTGTCCCTGTGTGCGACGGGCGTCGTCGAAGAGCTGTCGCCAGGAGACGACATCGGGCCTGCGGCGCAGCAGGGCGCGGCGTTCGCGTTCGGTCATGCCGCCCCACACGCCGAACTCGATCCGGTGGTCCAGGGCTTCCGCCAGGCACTCGGTGCGCACCGGGCAGCCGGTGCACATCGCCTTCACACGGCTCTGTTGCGCGTTGCCCTGGACGAAGAGCTCCTCCGGATCGCCCTTCCGGCAGGCCGCGTGCTCACTCCAGTGTTCTTCCCCGCTCGGCACTTGTGTCCCCCCTTTGAGGTCTGGTCCTCCGACGAGCCTATGTCGTTTCCTTCGAGCCTGGTTGACGCGCGGAGGGCCACTACGCGCCGGCCGGTCGACTCCGGTCCCGGGCGGCTGCGGGTTGTCGTCCACCCGCGTTGCCGTCTTCGGCGGCGGAGCGCCCTGGCTCCTTCCGCGGGAGACCAGCGGCTTCCACCGGCTGCAGTGCTGCCGCCCTGAAGGGAGGGCGGCGCACCGGTCGGCTGTGAAGCCGACCGCCATGGGAGGGCTTTGACGTCGGTGGGGCGCGAGGCATCGTCCGAGGGGTATTGCAGGCTTTGCCTCCCGGGCACGGTCTGCGGCAAGTAGCATCCGGCAGCAATACCCATCCCCCATGAGGAGTGTGGATTGCATGGCTGAGGAGCCGGTCGACACCTCGATCCAGAGCAAGTACGCGGAGCAGCTCGCCGCTGATCTCGCCGCCAACCAGGCCGAGCAGGCCACTCTCGCTGTTCGGCTGAGCCGGCTGAGGGAGGAGGAGAAGTGGCTCGCCACGACGTTGGAGTCCCTGCCGGGGGTCGTCGGGGGTGAACCGGCGGCCGTCGCCGGGCCGGTGGGCGACACCGTTGCGTCCGGCGACGGTGCGCAGGAGGCGGCCGTGCCGCAGCCGAGGACGGAGAAGGCCGCGGACACCGCTTCGGTGAAGGAGGCACCGGCGAAGAAGACCGCCGTGGCCAAGCGCGCCGCCAAGAAGGCGCCTGTCACCAAGAAGGCTCCCGGCGGAAAGGCCCCGGCCGTCGAGGGTGCTGCGGTGGCGAAGAAGACGGCGGTGAAGAAGACGGCGGCCGGGAAGGCGATGGCCGGGAAGGCGTCGGCGGCAAAGGAGACGGCCGTCAAGAAGACGGCCGCCAAGAAGACCACGACGGCGCAGAACACCGTGAAGCCGACGGGCCCCACGCTCGGTGAACTCCTCAAGGAGCTCCTCGCCCGGCAGCCCGGTGAGCCGAAGAAGGTCAGCGAGATCAGCGCCGAACTGAAGGCGGTCCACCCCGAGCGCGCGACGTCGGACCAGGTCGTCCGCAACACCCTGGAGAGGCTGGTGGTGAAGGACGGACTGGAGAAGGACACCCGGCAGGGCCTCGTCCTCTACACCTGGCCCACGGCCCAAACCCCCGCCGCTTCCTCCACCGCTGTCGCCGCCGCGGAACAGCCGAAGGACGAGGCGCCCACCGAGACGGCCTCGGCCGGAGTCTGAACAGCGCGGCCGCAGGAAGCCACCGAGGCGTGAGCACCACAGGTGGCCGGGCAGCAGAAAACCGACCAGGAGCTGCCCCCTGCGGCTGCGCATCCGGCGTCCACGGGGCCGGGGCGTGATCAGCCTTGGTTCCGTTCGAGCGGGCGGTGACCGCGACGAGCGAAGTCCGAGGCGGGCGAGCCCTGTTCGTTCGCGTACGCCTCCCGGCGCGCTGCCGTCCACTCCCACGCCCCGGTCGGTGGGGAGGGTCATTCGAACCGTGCGGCGCTCGGGCTTCGGCGCGCTTTCGACGACCCGTGCCGTCGTGATGTGATGCCGGGTCACCCCGTACGACCCGAAGGCTACGGCACGGTCAGCGCCCACCACTCGCAAGCCAGTGGGAGGTGGCGCCCGTATCGGACAGCCGCTCCTACTCGTGCGTGACGTCGCAGCCGGTGTGGACGCACCGGATCGGCCAGTTGTCCGTCCGAGGCCCGGCGACAGCGACCGAAGTGAGTACACGTACTCAGGTATCGTCCGCCGGGCTTCTCCATGCTGGGGGGCGAACGCCGGATCACTTCAAGGGGACACTCATGGACCACGCCATACAGCTGCGCGCAGCCACGCCCAGTGATCACGACTGGATCCACGAGCTGCGGCATCGGGTGTACGCAGAGGAGCTGGGCCAACATCCGGTGCATCCGTCCGGGCGGTTGAGTGACGGGCTCGACGGCGACAACGTGTATCTCGTGGCCGCACGCGGGGAGGCGCGGATCGGTTTCGTCAGCCTCACCCCGCCGTGGGTCGGTCGCTACTCGCTGGACAAGTACCTGACGCGCGAGGAACTGCCGGTCCTGTCGGAAGAGGCGCCGTTCGAGATCCGTGTCCTGACCGTCGAGGAGCGCTGGCGGTCCACCATGGCGGCGCCGCTCCTCATGTACGCGGCGCTGCGCTGGGTCGCGGCGCGGGGCGGCCGCGAGGTGGTGGCGATGGGACGGACGGAACTGCTGGACATGTACCTCGCCGCCGGGCTGCGGCCGGTGGGGCGGACGGTCCGCTCGGGCGCGGTCTCGTTCGAGGTGTTGAGTGGTTCCGTGGCCGAGCTGACGAGGACGGTCCGGGAGCGTCACGGCCGGACCTTGGAGAGGCTGCGGTCGGGCCTCGACTGGCGGCTGGACGTGGAGTTCGCGCCGCGCGCGGACGGCTGCGAGCACGGCGGCGCCTTCTTCTCCGCGATCGGTACGGACTTCCGGACGCTGACCCGCCGTCACGAGGTGGTCGCGGCCGATGTGCTGGACGCATGGTTCCCCCCGTCTCCGAAGGTCCGCGCGGTGTTGTCGGAGGATCCGGGGTGGGCGGCGCGGACCTCGCCGCCGACGGGTGCGGAAGGGCTGCTCGCGGAGATCGCCGGGGTCCGTGGGCTGCCGGTGGAGTCGCTGGTCGTCGGGGCGGGTTCGTCCGATCTGATCTTCCGGGCGTTCGGCCGGTGGCTGACGCCGGAGAGCCGGGTGCTGCTGCTGGATCCGAGCTATGGCGAGTACGCCCATGTCACCGAGCGGGTGATCGGCTGCCAGGTGGACCGGCTCCGGCTGCGCCGGGAGGACGGCTGGCTGCTCGATCCGGCCCGGCTCGCCGCCGCGACCGGAAGCGGGCGGTACGACCTCGTGGTGGTGGTCAACCCGAACAATCCGACCGGCCGTCACGCTCCCGCCGACGCGCTGCGCGCGGTGATCGAGGCCTCTCCCGCGCGGACCCGGTGGTGGATCGACGAGGCGTATCTGGGCTATGTCGATCCTGCGGAGTCGCTGGCCGGGCTCGCCTCGGTCGATGCCCGGGTCGTGGTGTGCACGTCGCTCTCGAAGATGTACGCGCTGTCGGGAATGCGGGCCGCGTATCTGGTGGCCGACCCTGACACGGCCGGGGAGCTGCGCCGCTGGACGCCGCCGTGGCCCGTGAGCCTGCCGGCCCAGCTGGCCGCCGTGACGGCGCTGCGCGACCCCGGGTACTACGCGGAGCGCTGGGCGCGTACCGCGGTGCTGCGGCGGGGGCTCGCCACCGGACTTTCGGAGCTCGACGGCTTCTCCTCGGTCGACGAGGGGGTGGCGAACTTCCTCACCGTGACCCTGCCGCCGGATGGACCGAGCGCGGCCCGGCTGGTGCGTGAGTGCCGACGCCACGACGTCTACCTGCGGGACCTGTCGCCGATGTCCCCGGCGTACG
This sequence comes from Streptomyces sp. NK15101, assembly GCF_020400725.1. Lineage (GTDB taxonomy): Bacteria > Actinomycetota > Actinomycetes > Streptomycetales > Streptomycetaceae > Streptomyces. Next base: position 11,680 of record NZ_JAINVG010000078.1, read on the forward strand.
AGGGACGGACCGTCCGCGTCGCCGTCCGCGACACGGCGGAGAACGCGCGGATCGTGACGGCATGCCGGAGCGCCCTGGACGCGCTGTGCGAACGGGCGACGGTGGCGGCGGGCGTGCCGGGCGGCCGGGTCTCCCGGTGACGACGGTCCCTGATCTCGTGCCGTACCTCGGCGGGGCGCTGGCGGTCGGCGGGCTCGCGGTGGCGGCGACCCGGCGGCGTGAGCTGATGGTCCGCTGGTGCGTGTGGGCGCTCGGCGTACCGGTGGTCACGGGCGCGTTCTGGCTCGGGCCGCCGGGGATCGCGGTGCTCGCGGCCGTGGTCGGGGTGGTCGCGGTGGCGGAGTTCGGCGGGCTGCTGCGGCTGGGCCCGGTGGACCGGGCGGTGCTGGGCGCAGCGGTCGTCGGGCTCGTCCTGACCGCCTGGCTGGCCCCCGAGGAGGTGCTTCGGGTCGGGGCGGTCGGGGCGCTCGCGATCGCCGGGGTGCCCCTGCTGTCGGGCGACGCCGAGCACGGTCTCCGCCGCCTGGGGGCGGGCCTGCTCGGGCTCGTGTGGCTGGGCGTCCTGGCCGGTCTCGTCCCGTCGGGTGCGGTGGGCCTCGTCCTGTTCGTGGCCGTGTCGATCGCCGACATCGTCGCGTACGGGGCCGGTCGCCGTCTCGGCGGCCCCCGGCTCTCCGCGCTGTCGCCCGCCAAACGGTGGAGCGGCACGCTGGCCGGGGCGGCGGCCGGTCTCCTGGCACTCGCCGTGCTGTCGTCCCTGACGTGGCAGACGGCGGTGGCCGTGGCGGTCGGCGGGCCGCTCGGGGACCTGCTGGAGTCGATGGTCAAGCGGGGCGCCCGGGTGAAGGACGCCGGCCGTTGGCTTCCCGGCTCCGGTGGTCTGCTGGACCGTATCGACTCCCTCCTCGTCGCCCTGGCGGTGCTGCTGGTGCTGGGCTGAGCGGGGTCCCTCTCAGGGGGTCCGGCATTGAGGATCGCCGTCACAACCGTCGTCCCGTGCTGGATGGCGGCACGGTCCTACGCAAGAACGCACCGACGCAAGAACGCGCCGGCGCTGAGCTGCGTCGAGCAGTCGACACCGCCCGGCGCCGGACGTCTTGCCCTGGAGACCCTGCTCTGCCAGAGCGGTGAAGGCCTGCGGTCCGCCACGTGAGAGACCGTCTTCGACGCCCCTGCGCGGGCCGCCACCACCCGGTGGCGGCCCGCGCTGTCGCGTGTCCGAGTTCCTGGACCCATCCCGGACACCCCCGCAGGGGTGAACTCTTCCTCGCGTACGCGTAGGCGTCTTACGAGCCGGTGTGATTGCGGTGGAGGGGCGCCGTCCCGAAGCCGGCGGCGGGGCCGGGAAGCGCGGCCTGGGCGGGTGCACGAGGCGGCCACCGCACGCGGTGACGGCATCACCGTCTGCTTCCAGGACTTCCCGAAGGCGGAGGTGTCTCCGGACGGCGGGTACCTCGGCCCCGGACGCGACCACCCCGGCCAAGCGATCACATCACCTGGAGATACGAGCCGCCGGGCAGGCGGTGTGGACGACGCCGTGGTCGACGGCGTAGGTGTCGGAGATAGAGACGGGGACGGAGATAGGGACGGGGACGGGGACGGGCTCCAGGGGAAGAGTCCCCTGTCGGCCCGGCTGATCTCTCCGATCCGGGGTAAGCGCCTGAGACGCAACGAAGATCAGCTGTTTCCCACCCGGAAGGAAGAACCGCGTGACCCGGACCCCGCCGCAGCACAGGATCCGCACGGTAGGCGTGGAGGAGGAGCTGCTCCTCGTCAGCGCCCGGACCGGCGAGCCGCTCGCTCTGTCGTCCGCCGTCCTCGCCTCGGCCGCCGGGGACGAGGCGGGGGACGTCTTCGAGAAGGAGCTGCACCAGGAGCAGCTGGAGTTCGCCACACGTCCCGTCAGCGACATGGGCGCCCTCCGGGAGGAGATCGTCCGGTGGCGCGGTGAGGCCGGTCGTCATGCTGAAGGCGTCGGCGCCCAGGTCGCCGCGCTGGCGACCTCGCCGCTCGCCGTGCAGCCCTCCCGGAACCTCGGGCGGCGGTACCGCTGGATGGCCGACCAGTTCGCCCTGACCGCGGAGGAACAGCTCACCGGCGGATGTCACGTGCACGTCTCCGTCGAGTCGGACGAGGAGGGCGTCGCGGTCCTCGACCGGATCCGTACGTGGCTGCCGGTCCTGACCGCGATCAGCGCCAATTCGCCGTACTGGCAGGGGAAGGACACGGGATACGCCAGCTACCGCAGTCGGGTCTGGTACCGCCTCCCCTCCGCGGGCCCGTACGAGCCGTTCGGCAGCGCGGCCGGCTACCACGCCCGCGTGCACGACATGCTGGGCACCGGGGTCCTGCGCGACCAAGGCATGATCTACTTCGACGCCCGCCTCTCCCACAGCTTCCCCACCGTCGAGATCCGCGTCGCCGACGTCTGTCTCGAACCCGACACGACGGTGCTGGTGGCCACCCTCGCCCGGGCCCTGGTCGAGACCGAGGCGCGTGCCTGGCGGTCGGGAGAGCCCGTGCCCCGCGTTCCGGTCGAACTGCTCCGGCTCGCGGCCTGGCAGGCCGCCCGCTCGGGACCGGAGGGCCCGCTGCTCGACCCTCGGACGCTGCGACCGATCCCGGCGGCGGCGGCCTTCGACGCCTTCGTCGCGCACACCGAGGACGCCCTGCGGGAGACCGGCGACCTCGACCGGGCGCGCATCGCCCTCAAGAACCTCCTGGTACGGGGTGGAGGGGCCCGGCGTCAGCGCGACCTTTTCGAAAGCGGGATGGAGCTCGGCGAGGTGGTCCGCGCCTGCGCCCGTATCACCACGGAGGACGGCGCCCCGGAGGAGTAGCCGAGGACGGCACCCCGCAGGAGCAGCTTCCGAAGCCGGTCCCCCTCCTCTCCTCTGGTTCCCCCTCCCGCCTTCCGCGTGAGCGGCAAAACCTCCTGGCGGGCATCGGGATCACCGCCGACACCGCCCGTACGGCCGCCGCCACGGGCCGCCGCAGGCTCGCGGCCGGGGTGTCGCGGTGGGGCGAAGCACTGAGCCTGAGCGACTCCGGCTCGGGCCGGTCAGACGCGCCAGGTGCGGATGCGGTCGGCGGCCTGGTAGACGGTGGCCTTGCCGGCCTGGATGTCGCGGACGAGGTCGACCATGGCCCCGTACGGGGGGTCGATGCCTTCGCCGGAGGCGTGCATGTAGGCGGCGGTGACCTGGCAGGCGTACAGGCTGTTGCGGTGGGGCAGCGGCTGCAGGCGGATCAGGGTGTGCAGGAGGGCTGCCGCGCGCCAGGCCGGGTCCGGGTCGGCGGTGGTGGGGCGGGGAATGCGGGTCTTGTGGCGGGCGACGGCGGCGACCAGGGCCGAGTAGTCGGCGACGCTGACGTCTTCGGGAACGGCCTGCTCCTGGACGTCCAGGAGCCAGGGGACGTCGATGTGGAGGATCATCAGGCGGCGTCCGCCCCGTGTTCCCGTCCGGTGGGCGGGATCTCGTCGGGGAAGGCGTCGTCGAACTCGGCCCGGTGCGTCTCGCCCCAGGAGACGGCGTAGCGGACGAACTGCCGGCGCCGGCGCTCGCGCAGGGGCAGGTCGTGGACGTACTGCTTGAGGGACTTGCCTTCGGCGGCCGCGGCGGCGCGGACCTCCTCCAGCTCCTCGTCGGTGAAGGTGACGTTCAAGGACGGCATACCCCTGATGGTACCTAGTAGGTACCTGGACAGCCAGGGATTGCGGCCCGCACACGGCCGCCCCGTCCCCTCCCGGGCGGGTGCGCCCATGCCCTCTGGACCATTGGCCCATGCCGCACATCGCCCCTGCGCCCCGCACGCCCCGCAGACCCACAGCATCCGCTGGACGAGCTCAGCAAGCACGCCTCCCCGACCGGGTTCCCCTCTGCCCGTGTCACTCCACCGCCGAGCTCACCGCGCCGACCGCATGAGACGCCCGCGGCGCGCAGGCCGGTCAGGCAGATGTCCGCGGTCTTGTCGCACCGGGTGGCAAGGCCACGCGCCGCATCACTTCCGCAGAGACCGGCTGACCGGGCCCCACTCCCCTGGGGCCGACTCGACCCCGTGGTCGCGTAGGCGGGGACCGGGTTCTGGCACGGGTCTCCTGAGAGCAGCGGTCAGGAAGGCGAGGGGTCCGACTCGTCCCACTTCCATCCGGTTCGAGGGAACTGTTCGAGCAGAGCGGAGAAGGACGCCGCCTGGTGGATGGCCGAAGACCAGTTCTCCGCGGAGACATCGAGCGTCACCAGAGGTGGGGTTTCCTGACGAAAGTCGTAGGCGAGCAGCTCGCGGCCTCCGTCTCCTCCGATGACGACGGCACCAGGGAAGCGGCTCTGGAATTCTCCGGCCTCATTGATGCCGATGAGCTCCTCCAGCGCGTCGATCACGAGGAAGTCGTCAGCGGGAGGGACGAACCGGCTCAGGCTTCCCGTAGTGGCCAGGAAGTCCCGGTAGTCCTGGGGAAACCGGACTCCGAAGTGGTGCTCGACCTGCGCGATCCGGTCGTCGTTCGAACTCATGGGGCAGTTCTATCAAGGGTGGAGTCCGTCTGGTGGCGATGGCGGTCTTGTGCCGAAGTGAGGAGAACGCGTTTGCGGAGTCCGGGGAGCCTGACGCCGGCAGCAGCTGCGGCGGTGCGCTCTCCGGCTCGCAGGGCGAGCGAACGGCAGTCCGCCCCCTCCTGCAGTGACCGCCCGGGGCCGTCCCCGCGGGCCGGGAACGGCTCCTCGGAGTCGGGCCAGCGCGCGCCTCGCGGCGTTGTAGCCGCACATCCCGTGGGCGCCGGCGACGTAGTTCTCGTTGTGCCGGCTCAACTCCGTGGTGGAGCGCGCGGACGTGGCGAGGATCCGGTCGCGGAAGCCGGGGGCGAAGTGCTCGATCCGTGCGGTGATCGCCTCGGTGGCGTCGCCGGTGTAACCGGCCGGCACATGGGCGTAGGCGTAGAGCGGGTGGACGTTGCCGGTCGACCGGGTCTCGTCGGCGAGGTACTGCTGGCCCACGAGCACGAACGGCCGCTCGGGCATCCGGCCCGCGGCCGCGTCCCGCTCGGCGGCCGCCATCTCCGCCAGGTCGGCGCCGAGGTGCACGGTGCCGGCCGCGCGCGAGGGCCCGTGGGCCCATGGCACCCCGTCTTCCACGGCGAAGTCGACCTTGAACGCGCCCGGGCCGTGACGGTACCGCGTGTACGCGCGACGTACGCGGTGCGGCATCCGCTCGCCCGCGATCCGTGCCGCTGCGGCCGGCGAGGTGTCCGACATGATCAGGTCCGCCCAGCTCAGCTCGTCGAGGGCGGTCACCCTGCGGCCGGTCTCGAACCGTACGCCGTACTCGGCCGCGCGGTGCGGGATCGCGTCCCGGATCGCGGCCGATCCGCCTTCGGCGACCGGCCGGCCGAAGGCGTGCGCGGCCGCGGTCAGGGCGACGCCGATCGCCGACGAGACGAGCGTGTCCAGGGGGCGCAAGGCGTGTGCGGCGGCTCCCGCGAACAGTGCCCGTGCCCCCGGCGTACGGAATCGGCGTGCCGTCAGAGTGGCCGGCAGGCCCGCCGGCACGCCGAACCGGGCCAGTAGGAGCGGGTGGTGCGGCAGGTGCAGCACCGGCCGCAGGAACTCCTGGCTGATCGCCGCGAAGTGCTCCGCGAGCGGCCCGAACGTCCGCTGCCAGCTGCGGCCGCCGTCCCCGAGCCCGGCAGCCGTCTCGGTCACCGACCGGACGGCGATCGCGCCGCGCCCGCCGTCCAGCGGGTGCGAGAACTCGGCGGAGGCCCAGCGCCAGGTCAGTCCGGCTCCGGCCAGGTCGAACCGCTGCGCGAAGGGCGAGCACGGAGCCAGGGGGTGCATGCCGGAGCACTCGTCGTGGATCAGGCCAGGCAGGGCCAGCTCGCTGGATCGGGTGCCGCCGCCGAGGGCGTCCGCGGCCTCGATGACGCGGACCCGCACCCCGGCCGCGGCGAGGGTGAGGGCGGCGAGCCCGTTGGGCCCGCCGCCGACCACGACCGCCGTCGTCAACCGGGCCCCGGCCCCGGTCCGGTTCCCTCGGCTCGGCGGCGACGGCCGACGCACAGGCCGCCGCCGCGGCCCCGGGAGGCACCGTGACACCGGTTCACGCGGCGCTGGGCGCCCCGGGGCAGTGGACCGGGCGGGGTGGGCCCCGGGGCAGCGGACCGGGCGGCGGGCGTGCGTCAGATGCGGTGCACGGTGTGGAGCTTCGTGGCGTACGTGCCCGTGCCGTCCAAGGTGGAGGAGCCCGCCAGGTCGGACATGGTCGGGCCGTTCCCGGTCTTGCGGCTGGAGAGGAAGCGGCGCTTGCCGTTCGTGTCCTTGCCCAGGTAGATGCCGACGTGGTCGACCGTGACGGTCGGTTTGTCGTCGCCGGAGTCGGCGTTGAAGAGGACCAGGTCACCAGGCTGCAGCAGGGTCGCGGTGGGCGGGGTGCTGCCGGTCGTCTGGTCGATGCGGGTACCCGGGGCGTAGTCGACCATGTCGCGAGACCTGCGCGGCAGACGCGTCCTGGAGGTGTCGGCTCCGGCCGCCATCGGAACCTTGTGGTGGTAGCCGAACACCATGCGCGTGTAGCCGGAGCAGTCCAGATTGCCGACCTGCTTGCTGGACGGGCCGGTGTAGGTACCGTCCGGGAAGGTCCAGCCGGAGTTCATGTACTCGTGGAAGTCGGCGCCCTCGTAGCGGTTGCCCTGTGCGTCGAGGTAGCCGTAGCCGGCCTGCCCGAGGACCTGCTTGCCCGCCGCGGTGCCGGCACCCGCGGTCACGGCGGCGGCGCCGGGGAGGAACATGGCGGCGTAGGCGAGGACGTCGGGCGCGGTCGAGCCGGCCCAGGAGCGGATCCGCGTCTCCAGCGCCGGCGTCCAGGTGCCGTCGAAAGGCTCGTCCAGGACGCGGACCCAGTCGGTGTGGGTGACGGTCGGCAGGGTCTCCCACGTGGCGGCGGTGACCTCGAAACGGCTGACGGTCAGCTTGATCGGCAGGTTGGTGCAGCCGTCGTTGGCGAGGGCGCGAAGGCCCACCCGGCCCTTGCCGAAGGTGGCGTCGTCGACCTGGGCGGTCCAGGCGGCCGGCTCGGCGCTGTCGGTGCGCCAGGCCTTGGCCTGGATCCTGGTTCCTTCACGGCGGACCCGTATGGTCCAGTCGGTGCCGGCGGCGACGCCGGTGGCCAGGGAGACCGGCGGTACCAGCTGCGTGACGGCGTCGGCGACCTCCTTCTCGACACGGAGCTCGACGGCACCCGTGGTCGTGAAGGACAGCCGGGCCCGGTAGTTGTTGTGCGAGTCCTGGTAGCCGAAGGACAGGGCGTACGAGCACGCCTGGCCGGTCGGCACCTTGTCGAAGCCGGCCACCGAACGCACGTCGACGTCAGTGATCTCCCCGTCGCGGATGCTGGCGTGGCGGCTCGCGTAGTCCGTGGTCAGGTTGATGACGCCGGCACCGGGGGTCACCGAGTAGTCGGAGGCGGCGCCGCCGAGGGTGGTCCACCCGCCGCCGCCGGGAGCGGTGCCCCAGTACACGCGGTCGGCCTCGGGGAGCGTCAGGTCCGGCAGGGTGCGCTGGAAGTCGTCGGTGAAGGGCCGCTTGTCCTCGGTGAAGGTGCGCTCGGGACCGGGAAGGAGCACTGTGCGTGCGCCGTGCGTCAGCAGCGCGACACGCTTGCCGCCGGAAGTGACCTCGGTGCGGGCAGGAGTACCGGACAGCACGGTGGTGCTGAGTGTGCCGAGAGCGACGGGAGTGAACCAGTCGGCGCCGAGGTCGGTGATGGTCACCGCGGAGCGGGGGGTGGTGAGGCCGGACGCGGTGCCGGCGAAGGGGGTCGAGGCGGGAACCGCGGTCGTGGCGCCCGCCTGCGCGGCACGAGCCGGGCCGGCGGTCAGGGATGCGAGGGGAACCGCGGCGGCGGTGGCAGTCAGCGCGGTGAGCAGACTGCGGCGCGAGGTGTTGGTCATGACGACATCATCCAAACGCCCGTCAACCACGTTCCACCGGGGCCGACAGCAGCGGCGAAGGCCCCTCTTTGATGCTGATTCCGCCGATACGGGCCAGAGAACGACCATCCGGAGGGCTGGGCCACCGGCCGGGCGGCTTGAGCGGAAACCGACGGCTCGGACGCGCGATGTTCCTCTGCCCGTGCCGAGCGGCGGTGCGGGCCGTGCGGACGGCCCGGCCGGCCGGAGGTGGTCCTGCCCGTCACAGTGGGTTCCGCCAGGTGCGCCGTGTCCTCCTTCGGCTTGTCGTCCTCCGCGTCGGTGTCGACGACCGCGCCGCCGGAGACCTCGCCCAGCCTGTTCCTGAGCACCGTGGCCTCCGCCAGGTCCACCGCGCCGCGTACGGGACGCGGGACTTGACGAAGGCCGCCACGTCGGCGATGGCGTAGTGCACGCGGTACCCGCCGCCGGATCTCCGCTCCAGGTGCACGGCCTGGTCGAGTTCCCCGCGTGTCCGACCGTCCACCGAACGGTCGGACACGCTCTCGGGCGATCCGGATGACGCGTGGCCCGAGCGCGGCTCAGAGCTTCTCCAGCCGTCCACGGGCCGCTTCCACGGAGCGGCCGCGGCGCAGTTCCTGTTTCCAGGGGTCGTCGCTCTCCAGGCGCTCGTCGATGGTGGCGAGCGTCCAGCGCCGCGGGGTGAGGTCGGGATCGTCCAGTTCGCTCCAGCTCAGCGGTGTGGCGACCGGGGCGCCGGGCAGGGCGCGGACGGCGTAGGGGGTGACGGCGGTCTGGGCGTAGGCGTTGCGCTGGACGTCGAGGTAGAGCCGTCCCTCGCGGGCCTGCTTGCGCGCCGCGGTGGTGAGCTGCTCCGGGTGCCGGTCGGCGAGCAGCTCGGCCAGGTCGCGGGCGAAGGCGCGGACGGTGTCGAAGGTGGCACGGCCGTCGAGCGGAACCAGGACGTGCAGGCCGCGGGAGCCGGTGGTCATCAGGGCCGCGGGCAGATCGAGTTCGTCGAGCACCTCGCGCAGCGAGGCGGCGGCCTGCCTGACCGGTTCGAAGTCCTCGCCGGACGGATCGAGGTCGAAGACCAGCCGGTCGGGGCGGTCGGGCCGGTCGGCCTTGGACAGCCAGCGGTGCGGGGTGATGCACGCCTGGCCGGCCAGGTAGAGCAGGGTGGCGAGATCGTCGCAGACCGGGTAGGTGACGGAACCGTCCGCCTTGGGCAGCTCCCAGCGATGGATCCAGTCCGGGAAGTAGTCGGGGGTGTCCTTCTGCATGAAACGGCCCCCGCCGATGCCGTCGGGGTGGCGCTCGAGCATCAGCGGACGTCCGCGCAGGTGCGGCAGGATGCGCGGACCGGCCCGGCGGTAGTAGTCGGCGAGGTCGGCTTTCGTGATGCCCTCGCCGGGGAAGAGCTCTTTCTCGGCCCGTTTGATCTCGACGGTCCGACCGCTCACGCGGATGTCGGCGGTGGTCATGAAGTGCCTCGCTCACGGATCTCGGGGGTGGTCATGAGGTGCCTCGCTCGCGGGTGACGTCGGGGGCCGTTTGTCGTCGCGCAGGCCCATGGACCGGGGATGGCGCAGTCGGCCGGCGCCGGTCCACTCCGTGAGGCCGATCTGGGCGACCAGTTCGGGGCGCACCCAGTGCGCGGCCCGCTCCCGGACGTCGTGGCCGGTGCCGGCCTTCCCCGCGTACCGGAGTCGTTCGCCCTCGTGGTGACCGCCCAGCAGCGCGCCGAAGCCGACCCGGCCGCCCGCCGGTTCGGTGAGGCCGCCGATCACCAGCTCCTGGCCGGCGGCGCACTCGGGCTTGAGCCGGCCGGTGGGGCGTGGAGCGCAGCGGGGTACGGAAGTCGAACGTTCCGTCGCCTCCGGTGCGGCCGTGTCCGACCAGCAGCCACGCCTCCCGCTCTCCGTCCGCACCCTCGCGGAACCGGGTGAGCGCCCGGTCGCCGTGCGACTTGTGTCCGGTCAGCCGGAAGGAGGCGTGGCCGGCGGCGAGGGCCCGGGCGAACGGGACCTCGTGGCCGTGCTCGTCGGTGCTGCGGTTCCGGTGGCTTCCCTCGGCCCAGACGATCACCGTGCCGGCGCCGTACTCGCCTTCGACGATGGTCCCCTCGAAGTCGCGGTACTCCAGGTGGTGGTCCTCGGTGGGCGTCGCCAGGCGCTTGTCGTGCGGATCGCCGGACGGGCCCTTGGGGACCGACCAGGACCTGAGCACGCCGTCTACCTCGATACGGAAGTAGAAGTGCGTGGTGGCGTCATGGATCCGCACCACGAAACCGGGCTCGCGGCCGGGTCCCGTGCCGCCCCCTCCCCCGGGCTCGCGGGTCCTGCGGGAGTCCCGTCTCCGTCGGTACTCCGTCGAAGTGTCCGGTCGGGACATCGTCGTTCCTCCTCCTCGGTCCCCGCGACTACCCCGCCGACCCGGTTCCGACACGCTCGGTGTGATGCCGATGATCCGGGCCGGCCGCCGCGACGGCCGGCCTCGGTGCGGAGGCGGTGCCGGCAGCGGCACGCCTCCGCACCGTCGGCGGACCTCGGGGGTGCTCGGTCGCGTGACGCGTGTGGTCAGTCGCGGTACGACCGCACCTGCCGGACCTCGGCGCTGTCCAGGCGGGCGGAGCCGCCTTCGGCGAAGAGCCGGATCCCGTCGCTGTCCGGGTCGGGGAAGATCTGGTCCGTGATCACGGCCTCGCCGTCGCCGCCGAACACCTCGACGGAGGACCAGTCGACCAGGATGCGGAGCTCGACCTTGCCGTTCCGGGCCGTGAGCGGTGCGCGCTGGACGCCGGGGAAGTCGTCCGAGAAGTCGACCGCACCCGATCGTGTCCGGTCGACGTACAGTTCCCGGGTCCCGGTGTCGTAGCCGATGACCGTCTCCTGTCCCTCGCCCGTGCGGACGGTGAACCCGAACCGCTCGGCGTCACCGGGAGAGAACGTGGCCCGGATGTCGAGCGCCTTGCCGTCGGCACGGCCGCCCGCCAGCGGTACGGAGCCTTCCGCGATCTTCACGTCGTGCACGCCGACCGCGGTCCCGGCGTACAGCGACTCCACCGTGGACACCGGCTGCTGCGTGAGCCTGAGCCGGCCGTTCACGGTGCGCAGCGCCATCTCGCGCGGGATGCTCTGCGCGCTGCGCCAGGGGGAGGTCGGAATGTCGTTGCCGTACTGCCAGTTGTTCATCCAGCCGATCATGCGGCGCTTTCCGTCCGGGGCGTCCTCCCAGGACACGGCCGCGTAGTAGTCCTTGCCGTGGTCGACCCAGGAGGCCCGCCGGACGCTCGGGATCGCGGGCCGGTCGGCGGCGACGAAGTGGTCGGCCAGGATGTGGCCCCAGCCGCCCCGGTTCATGTCGACGATCTGGACGACGGCCTGCTTGCCCCGGTGGGCGCGGAGGTCGAAGGACGCCCAGTCCAGACTGCCGCCGTTCCCGCCGGTCTCGCTCTGGACGACCTCGCCGTCGACGAGGAGGTTGACCGCCGTCTCGGTCGAGCGGGGGCGTGCCGGGGTGTCGGACAGCATGACCTGGTCGAGCAGGATGTGACCCCAGCCGCCGGTGTTCTGGTCGACGACCTCGATGCGCGCGGTCCGGCCGGCGAGGTCGCCGACGTCCCAGGAGGCCCAGTTGAGCTCTTCCGAGTCGGTGCCGGTGGCGCTGCGCACGGTCTTGCCGTCGACGACGAGCCGGACCGCGGTGGGCGTGTCGGTGCCCGAGGGGTGGTGACCCCCGCCGATGAGGAAGTTGATGTGCTTCGCGGTGAGGGTGAACTCGGGCGAGGTGAGGGTGCCCGTGGTCGCGTCGCCGTCGAGGAAGCTGTTCACCAGGCCGCCGCCGGCGTGGCCGGTCACCGGGTTCTGTCCGGGAAGCGTTCCGTGTGCGGGGCCGTTGCCGAAGGCGGTGCCCGTGGTGGTCCAGGAACCGTATCCGTCCTGCTCGAAGTCGGCGAGCACCTCTCCCGGGGGTGCGGGGGAGTCGCCCGTCACCGAGCCGGGGACGTGCGGGTGGCGGCCGCCGGCCACCTTGAAGTTGAGATAGGCGCTGTCGACGGTGAAGGGCGGTGAGGTGAGGGTGCCGGTTTCGACGTCGCCGCCGTGGAAGCTGTCGACGAACCCCCGGCCCTCGATCCCGCTCGTGCCCGACGTCCCGGGAGCGGGGGCGGGGACCGGTCCGTCGCCGAACGCGGTGCCGGTCGTCTGCCAGGTGCCGTAGTCGGCCCCCTCGAAGTCCTGCGTCACCACTCCGGGCGGAGGCGTGTAGGAGCCCTCGTCGTCGGGTGTGAACCGCTTGCCGTCGAAGTCGCCCACGAAGTACTGGGCGGCCGAACCACCGGCGATGCCGCCGGGGTTGATGTTGACGACGAGCACCCACTTGATGTGCCTGGGGTCGCCGTCGACGGGCAGCGGGAACAGGTCCGGGCATTCCCAGACGCCGCCCACCGCGTTCTGCGGGCCGAAGTCGCTCAGATGCGTCCAGCTCTTGAGGTCCTTGGAGGAGTAGAACCGGACCTTGTGCTCGGCGGACAGCGACACCGTCATCAGCCAGCTCTTGGTGGGCGCGTACCACTGGACCTTGGGGTCGCGGAATTCCTTCGACCCGATGTCCAGTACGGGGTTCCCTGCGTACTTGGTCCAGGTGCGGCCGCGGTCGGTGCTGTAGGCCAGGGACTGGGCCTGCTTGCCGCCGTCCTTGCGGTGGCTGGTGTAGACGGCCACCATCGCGGGGTTCTTCCTGGTCCCGAACCCCGTGGTGTTGTCGCGGTCGACGACGGCGCTGCCGGAGAAGACCATCTCCTCGTCGTCGTGCGGGATGGCGAGGGGGAGTTCCTGCCAGTGCACCAGATCCTTGCTGACGGCGTGGCCCCAGGACATGTCGCCCCAGGTGTCGCCGCTCGGGTTGTACTGGTAGAAGAGGTGGTACTCCCCCTGGTACCAGACAAGTCCGTTGGGGTCGTTCATCCAGTTCTTCGCGGGACTGAAGTGGAACTGGGGGCGGTACGTCTCCGTGTACGGCCGGCTGTCCTCCGCCGCCGCCTGCGGGGCGACGGAGGTGACGGTGAGCGCGCAGGTCGCCGCCGCGGCGGCGACGAGGCGCAGCGGGACACGACGGCGTGCGGGGGCTCGGCTCATGGTTTCTCCTGCACTGTGGACGGCGGCGTCGTGTCCGCGCCGGTCGCGGTGGTACGACGCATGGGGATTCGCAGTGCCGGGCGGTGGGGGCGACGACCCGGAAAACGGTGTGTCATCGATGACATGTGACAGCGATGACATCCGCTGGGCAGTGATGATGTGGGGGCTCCGGGCGGCGCGTCAATGGCCTGGGCCGAGTTCGTCCGGGCCGCCGGTTCAGCGGGCGGTGCGTCCGGCCGCGGGTTCCGGCAGCCGCAACTGGCCGGCCCACGGCGGGTTCGGCCCGACGACGCCGCAGGTCAGCGCCGCGACCCGGGAGGCGAAGGCGCAGGCGTCGAAGACGTCCTCGACCCGGAGGTCCGTCAGGCGCCCGCCGAGCAGCCCCTTGGCGCCGAGATGGTGCAGGAACCCCGCGGTGAAGGAGTCACCGGCTCCGACGGTGTCGACCACGTCCGTCGGGGGTGCCGGTACGACGACCCGCTCGCCGTCCAGCGAGGCGACCGCGCCGCGCTCCCCGCGGGTGACCACGACGAGCGGGACGCCTGCCGCGTGCCAGGCGTCACAGGCCCGCTCGATCGTGCAGCCGGGCAGCAGCAGTTCCAGGTCGTCCTCGCTCAGCCGGAGGATGTCCGCGAGCGCGCACCAGCGCGGCAGGCGTTCGCGGTAGACGTCCAGTCCCACGAGCAGCGGCCGGACGTTGGGGTCGACGGAGACCGTGGCCGTGGCGGAGGCGCGGGCGAGGAACTCCTCCACGACCGGGCCGCCGGGCTCGCGCACCAGGGCCAGGGAGCCCGAGTGCAGACAGGTGGTGGGGGCGAGGTCCGTCGCGGCGAGTTCGTCCGCCGTCCACTGCCAGTCCGCGGTGCCCTCGGCGTGGAAGGAGTACGCCGCCCGGCCCTGGGCGTCGAGCTCGGCGACGGCCAGGGTGCTGGGCTCGGTCGCCCGTACGGCGGCCGTGAGATCGACGCCCGAGGCCTCCAGGTGACCACGGAACAGGCGGCCGAAGACGTCGTCGGACAGTCGCGCCAGGAAGCGGGCGGGCGTGCCCAGCCGGGCGAGCGCCACGGCCGTGTTCGCCGGCCCGCCGCCCGGCAGGACCCGCAGGGCGAGCTCGCCCGGCACGGGTGCGGGGATGGTGAAGGTGTCCGCGACGCATTCTCCGAGGACGGTGACCAGAGGCAGGCGCATGGCTGTTTCTCTCCAGGTGGGCAGCACCGGAAGGCTGCGTTTGCTCGGGGCTTGAGGAAACTCACAGCGGGCGGTGCTCTCGATGTGAGGCGGTGCGGCCGGCGTTGCCGATTTGTGACGGCGCCAAGGCATTGACGTTTCCGGGTGACGGAGTTCATCATCCTCCGCAAGCGGTGTCAACGATGACATAGGTCAACGATGACACCGCCTCCGGCGCCTTCGGACAGCAACAGTCCCCTCGCGCCGTGGCTCTTCGGCCCACGCGGCCGTTCCGTCCTCGCCCAGCAGGAGATCAGTCATGCTTCGCAGAAACCGCACCCTCCGCGTCTCCATCGGATTCACCGCCCTCACGGCCGTCTCGGCGCTGGCCCTGACGGCCTGCGGCTCCGGTGCGCAGGGAGGATCCGGCGGTGGTGGCACCAAGGTCGGGCTGATCACCAAGACGGACACGAACCCGTTCTTCGTGAAGATGAAGGAGGGCGCCGAGCGGGCCGCGAAGGACAACGGCGTCGAACTCATCAGCGCGGCGGGCAAGTTCGACGGCGACAACGCGGGCCAGGTCACCGCCATCGAGAACATGGTCAACTCCGGGGTGAAGGGCATCCTCATCACGCCCAACGACTCCAAGGCCATCGTCCCCGCCCTCGAGAAGGCACGCGCCAAGGGCATCCTGGTCATCGCGCTCGACAGCCCCACCGAGCCGCAGGACGCCACCGACGCCCTCTTCGCCACCGACAACGTCAAGGCGGGCGAGCTCATCGGCCGGTACGCCAAGGCCGCCATGGCCGGCAAGCCGGCGAAGATCGCCACCTTGGACCTCGCCCCCGGCGTCGCGGTGGGCGTGCAGCGCCACCAGGGCTTCCTCAAGGGCTTCGGCATCGCGGAGGGCGACCCGTCGATCGTGTGCATGCAGGACACCGGCGGGGACCAGGCCAAGGGCCAGACGGCGATGGAGAACTGTCTCCAGAAGTCGCCGGACGTCAACGTCGTCTACACCATCAACGAGCCGGCCGCGCTGGGCGCCTACACCGCGCTCAAGGCGAAGGGCCTGGAGAAGAAGGTGCTGGTCGTCTCCGTCGACGGCGGCTGCACCGGCACGAGGGCCGTCAAGGAAGGCAAGATCGCGGCGACCTCGCAGCAGTACCCGCTCGACATGGCGTCCCGGGGTGTCGAGGCGGTCGCCGACTTCGCCGAGGGCGGCAAGAAGGCCTCCGGCTACACCGACACCGGCGTCACGCTCATCACCGACGCGGCCAAGCCGGGTGTCGACGCCGAGGACACCGCGTACGGCCTGGAGAAGTGCTGGGGCTGAGCCCGGCATTCCCCTGACGAACCCCGCCCCCGCCGACCACCGACCACCGGCAAGGAATCCGCATGTCCGCCACTCCCCTGCCCTACGACCAGCTGAAAGGACCGACCACGGTCCGCCGGCTGCTCGCCACCCCGACCACGGGCCCGCTCGTCGCCCTGCTGCTGGCCTGTGTGTTCTTCTCCCTGACGACCGAACAGTTCCTCTCCGGCGGCAACTTCTCGCTGATCGTCCAGCAGGTCATGGTCGTGGGCACGCTGGCCATCGGTCAGACCCTGATCATCCTCACCGCCGGCATCGACCTCTCCTGTGGTGCCGTCATGGCGTTCGGCAGCATCGTCATCGCCAAGACGGCCGCCGAGGGCGGCCTGCCGCCGCTCGCCGCGATCGCTCTCGGACTGGTCGTCAGCGCGGGCTTCGGCCTGGTCAACGGCCTGCTGGTGCAGCTGATCCCGCTCCCGCCGTTCATCGTCACCCTCGGCATGCTGAACGTGGCGTTCGCCCTGACCCACATCTACTCGGCCGAGCAGACGATCACCAACCTCCCGGCACCCCTGACCGCCCTCGGCGAGACCTTCCCGCTCGGCAACACCGACATCACCTACGGCTCGCTCGTCACGATCGCCCTGTTCCTGCTCTTCGCCTACGCGCTGAGCGGCACGTCCTGGGGCCGGCACGTGTACGCGCTCGGCAACAGCCCCGAGGCCGCCCGCCTCAACGGCATCCGCACCTCCCGGCTGACGGTCGGCCTCT
Source organism: Streptomyces sp. NK15101 (assembly GCF_020400725.1). Lineage (GTDB taxonomy): Bacteria > Actinomycetota > Actinomycetes > Streptomycetales > Streptomycetaceae > Streptomyces. The sequence goes on from NZ_JAINVG010000078.1 coordinate 27,992, forward strand.
ACGCCCTGGCCGGAGCCGTCTACGGAATCGCCGCACTGCTCCTGATCTCCCGCACCGGCGTCGGCGACCCGCAGGCCGGCCAGACCGACAACCTGGACAGCATCACCGCCGTCGTCCTCGGCGGCACCAGCCTCTTCGGCGGGCGGGGCTCCGTCCTCGGCACCTTCATCGGCGTCCTCATCGTCGGTGTGTTCCGCAACGGCCTCCAGCTGATGGGCGTCGCCTCCATCTACCAGACCCTGATCACCGGCGTGCTGGTCATCCTGGCCGTCACCGTCGACCAGATCTCCCGGAGGAAGGCACGATGAGCACTTCCGATGTCACGCCCGTGCTCCAGGCCCGCGGCCTGGTCAAGCGGTACGGCCATGTCACCGCCATCGACGGCGCCGACTTCGACCTGCTGCCCGGCGAGGTCCTCGCCGTCATCGGCGACAACGGCGCCGGCAAGACGAGCCTGATCAAGGCCCTCACCGGTGCGCTCACCCCCGACGAGGGCGAGATCCGGCTGAACGGCGAACCCATCAGGTTCACCGGCCCGCAGAGCGCCCGGCAGCACGGCATCGAGACCGTCTACCAGGACCTGGCCGTCGCCGCCTCCATGGACATCGCCTCCAACATGTTCCTCGGGCGCGAGCTGCGGCGGCCGGGCTTCCTCGGCAGCGGGCTGCGCATGCTCGACAAGAAGCGCATGCGCCGGGAGGCAGCGGCGCACATGGCCGACCTCAAGATCGGACTGCGGTCGCTGACGCAGCCGGTGGAGACGCTCTCCGGCGGCCAGCGCCAGGCCGTGGCGGTCGCTCGGTCCGTCGCCTGGGCCAAGAGCGTCGTCGTGATGGACGAGCCCACCGCCGCACTGGGCGTCAAGGAGTCGGGCCAGGTCCTCGACCTCATCCGCCGGGTCCGCGACAAGGGCATGCCCGTGGTCCTGATCAGCCACAACATGCCGCACGTCTTCGAGATCGCCGACCGCATCCACATCCACCGGCTCGGCCGTCGCGAGGCGCTGATCAAGCCGTCCGACCATTCCATGGCGGAGGTCGTTGCGATCATGACGGGAGCGCTCCGGGTGAGCGACGATGGGGGTACCGTCGTTGCCGACGCGGATGCCGCCGAGGCGGCGGGCGTCTCCGCGCACTGAGTCGCCGCAGGGGCGGCGCCGCGCAGACCGCAGGGTCGCCGCACAGTCAGGACAGCGGGCCCGGCCCCGGGCAGGGGCCGGGCCCGACGAACGCACAGGAACGGTGGTACATGGCCGCGAACCGTCGCCCCACACTGGCCGATGTGGCCAGGGAAGTGGGCGTCAGCGCCAAGACGGTGTCCCGGGTGCTCAACGAGGACGGGCCGAGTTCCCCGGAGACCCGCGCGCGCGTGCTCGCCGCGGTCGCGAAGCTCGGGTTCCAGCCGAACCTGATGGCCCGCAACATCCGGGTCGGGGGCCCCGACACCACCGTCGGCCTGGTCGTGCCCGACCTCGGCAACCCCTTCTTCGGCACCGTCGCCGGCGGCGTGGAGGACCTCGTGCGCAGCCGGGGGCTCACCCTGCTCATGGGCTCGTCGGCCGAAGACCCCGACCGGGAAAGGGCGTTGATCCAGACCTTCCTCGCCCGGCGCGTCAGCATGCTGATGGTCGTCCCCGCCTTCGGGGCCGACCACGGCCATCTCAAGGCACCGCGCGCGGCCGGTCTGCCGGTGGTCTTCCTCGACCGGCCGGGCGTCGGGCTGTCCGCCGACTGCGTCGTCAGTTCCAACCGGACCGGCGTCCACGAGGGCGTCTCCCACCTCATCGCCCGCGGCCACCGCCGGATCGGCTTCATCGGAGACCTTCCCGCCAAGCTCTACACCCGGCGCGAGCGGCTCGCCGGCTACCGCTCCGCGCTCGCCGAGGCGGGCCTGCCCTATGACCAGACCCTGGTGACCGGCGCCCACAGCCAGGACGCGGCCGCCGCCGAGACCACCGCGCTGCTCGACCTGCCGCATCCCCCCACCGCGCTGTTCGCGGCGAACAACATCATGGCCCTCGGGGTCATCGCCCGGCTCACCCGCGCGGGGCGCAAGGACGTCGCCCTGGTCACCTTCGACGACCTCCCGCTCGCCGACGTCCTCGAACCGGCCCTGACCGTCGTGGCCCAGGACCCGGCGGCCATCGGCGAGGCGGCGGCCAGGACCGCCCTCGCCCGCCTGGACGGCGACCGCAGCCGCGCCCGGACCATCATGGTGCCCACCCGTCTGGTGGTCCGCGGCTCCAGCGAACCGCTGCCCCACGCCGCCGGACAGACACCGGCAGGAAGCTGAACGACACGCTCGCGGCCCCTGGGGCTCGCGGGCATGTGAGCGCGGCTTTCGCCCTTCCCCTCCCCGCCCTCGGAGGACGCCGTGGAGCGGCCGGCGCCGGCCGGGGCGGCCGAGCGCCCGGGGCCGTCCCTGGAGGAAACCTCCGAGTTCCTTCGCATGTCGCAGACCGGTGCCCGCCGGCGCCGGCCACTCGGCTCCCCGCACAGGGGCCGGCGCCCTGCGGGGCCGTCAGCGGCCCCTGCGACTGCCGTACCGGCTCGGCCCGGGCCGAGGGCCCCACTGCCCACCCGCCGAGACGGAGCGTCAGACCACGGCGAGCCGGTCCACCAGCAGTTCCACCCTCCGCTCGGTGTACTCCGGCGGCAGCCGCCGGGCCCGGGTCAGGGTGACCAGCCCGTGCAGGGCCGCCCAGAACGTCTCGGTGAACAGCCCCGGGTGGACGCCCTCCCCCGCGACCTCGCCGAGGCTTTCCAGCAGGGCGGCGAAGGCGTCCTTCAGCGGCTCCGGGGTGTCCTCCCGCGCGAACGCCAGGCCGCCGTCGAGCTGGAACATGGCGTCATAGACCGCCGGGTTCCGCTCGGCGAAGTCGAGGTAGGCGCGGGCGAGGGCGGCGACCCGGGCGCGAGGGCCGTCCGCGGCGGAGGTCGCGGCCCGCAGCGCCACGGCCATCTCGGCGGCGCCCTCGAGGGCGACGGCGCCGATGATCTCGCGCTTGCCGCGGAAGTGGCTGTAGAGGACGGGCTGGCTGTATTCGATGCGCTCGGCGAGCCGACGGGTGGTGACCGCGTCCCAGCCCTGCTGCTCGGCGAGTTCGCGGGCCGTCTCCACGATGAGGCGCTCTCGGTCCGCCCGTTCGCGCCGCTTGCGTTCCTGTACCGACATGACTCGATCCTAGCACCGCTAGACAATCGAGCGGCAGCAGTACTAGCATTGCCTCAACACCTAGCAGCGCTAGATCCCAGGAGGGGTCCTCATGCTCGACGCACTCCAGGTCTTCACCACCGTGATCGTCGGCCTGATGGTGGGGGTGGAGTTCTCCGTCGCCTTCGTCGTCAACCGGATACTCGACGCACTCCCCGAGGACAGCGGCCAGCTCGGCCGTGCCCACGGGGGGCGGATGCTGGGCGCCCTGATGCCGTTCTGGTACATCGGCTCGCTCGTCCTGAGCGCGGTCTGGGCCATCGCCGGATGGCACCACCCCGGCACCGGCCTCGTCGTCGTCGCCGCCGGACTGCTGATCGTGAGCGTGATCATGTCGGTCCTGCTGCTCGTCCCGATCAACAACCGGGGCAAGACGTGGACCCCCGAGAACCGGCCCGCCGACTGGAAGGAGCAGATGAACCGCTGGGACCGCTTCCACTACGTCCGCGTCGCGGTCATCATCGCCGCCTTCACCCTGCTGGTCGCCGCCCTCACCTGAGCCCGCCGGCCCACCCACCCGGTCACCGGCCGCACCCGCTCGGCCGTGCACCCGAAGTGCGGTCCCCCCGCAGGCGTCGCGGGAAGCCGCAGACGGCGGCGGCGAGGTCGAGGCAGGCCGGTCCGACGTCCCGTCCGACGCACTCGGACCGGCAGGGTCACACGAAGCGGCATCACCGGCGTTTCGGCCAACACCCCTTTCCTCCCGTCCTCTTGCCCGAGGCGGGTCGATGCATCCTCCATGCTCCGCCACGCGCCGAATCCCGGGGTTCCGAGGGAGACCGAAACACATGTGTTCGATATGCCGACGGTCTCGTTGAACCTCCTGACCACGTCGGACAACCGTCAGGGGGACCACGTTGACCTCGACCGCTTCCAACGAACAGCAGGGCACCACCGCGCCGGCTCCACCCCCACCGGCGGAGATCACGTACAGCGGGCAGTACTCCGTCAACCCGCTCGCCGAGGTCTCCTTCCGGCGGATGTGCGGACAGCTCCCGGCCGTCCTGGGCAGGATCGCCCGGCTGGCGTGGCGGACCGATCGGCGTGCCGTGCAATCGCTGCTCGTCTGCCAGGCCCTCACCGGGGTCTCGGCCGCCGTGGTGCTGGCCGCCACCGCACGCGCCATGCGGCCCGTCCTCGGCGACGGCTCCGCCGGTGACCGACTGCAGGGAGCCCTCCCGGCACTGCTGGTGGTCGCGCTCGCCGCCGCACTGGGCCGCGGTGCGGCGGCGGTGGCCACGTACGCGGAGCGGCGGATCACCCCGCGGCTGACGACGGAGACGGACAGCGCTCTGGTGGAGGCGGTGTGCCGGGTCGAAGCGTCCGCGTACGCGGAGGAGGGGTTCTCGGACCGGCAGGAGGCGGCCGAGATGGGGGTGATCCGCACGCACGTGATGGTCACCGACGCCCAGCGGTTCCTGTCCGCGCTGATCCGCATGGTCACCGCCGGCGGGGTGCTGTCGGTGCTGAACCCGCTGATGCTGCCGCTGCTCCTGCTCTCCGTGCTGCCGGCCGGTGTCGGCGCCGTCCTGAGCGCCCGGGTCGACTACGAGATCCACTACGCCAACGTGGCGGACCGCAATGTGAGGGGGATGATGCGCTGGTGGGCGACCACGTCGAAGTACGGCGACGAAGTCCGCGCCAACTCGATGACCGACTATCTGGCCTTCTGGTACCGGGCCCTGTCCGACCGGTGCGACCGCCGCACCCTGGCCGCCACCCCACGGACCCTGCGGATCGCTCTGCTGTCCGCGCTGGTCGGCGGTGTCTTCCTCGTCGCGACCTGGAGCGCCCTGGCGTGGCTGGTGATGTCCGGCCGGATCGCGCTCGCTGTCGCCGCGACGGCCGTCATCGCCGTCCAGACCACGCTCGCCGCACTGTCCCAGGTCGTCGTCCACGGGGCCGCGCTCTTCCACACCAGCCTGTACTTGAGCGACATGCAGTCCTTCCTCGACGACGCCGCCGCCCGTACGCCCCGGCGCGGGCCCCGCAGGCACTCCGCACCGACGGAGGAGATCCGAGTCGAGGAGGTCGTCTATCGGTACCCGGGCAAGGACAAGCCGGCGGTCGACGGGGTCTCCCTCGCTCTGAAGCGTGGCCAGATCCTCGCCGTCGTCGGCGCGAACGGCTCGGGGAAGTCCACCCTCACCCGACTGCTGACCGGGATCTACCTGCCCGACAAGGGGCGGGTCACGTGGAACGGCACCGACCTCGCCGAGGTGGACCCCGCCACGGTGTGGGCGGACACCGGTCTGGTGCCGCAGATCTTCGCGCAGTGGCCGCTGCGCGTCCGCGAGAACATCACGCTCGGTCAGCCTCGTACCCACGACGACGTCCCGGTCTGGGAGGCCGTCGACGCGGTCGGCCTTCGCGAGGCCGTCGAGGACCTTCCCGCCGGCCTGGACACCCTTCTGTCCCGCGATGTCTTCGGCGGCACAGAGCTCTCCGGCGGGCAGTGGCAGCGCATCGCGTGTTCCCGGGCCCTTTACCGGCGCCCGGGGTTGCTGATCCTCGACGAGCCCACCTCTCAGATGGATCCGCGCGGTGAACACCGGATCTTCGAGCAGATCAAGTCCATCGCCGCCGACCGCATCACGATCGTGGTCACCCACCGCCTGGAGAACACGCGGATCGCGGACCACATCGTCGTGATGGAGCACGGACGGATCACCGAACAGGGCCGGTACGACGACCTCGTCCACGGCGGCGGAACCTTCGCCGAGCTGCTCGAGCTCTCCCAGGACCGCTGACCGCTTCCGCCCCCGCCCGTCCGTGACGGGCGGGGGCGAGGAGGCCGTGCTTGCCTCCCTCGCCGCCGTCGGCGGCCACGCACTCCGCTCCCTGCCCGCCTCGCGCCCGAGCGTGAGACCCCCACGTGAAGGAGACCCGTCGTGAGCACCACGACCCCCCGAGACCGGATCTCCCTGGTGACGGTGATGCTCACCTCCGAGTTCGGCATCGTTCCGGCGTCACTGACTCCGGGCCCGTCCGGGACCGCGACCCGTAACTACGTGGCCACCACCGACGCGGGCACCGCCTGGTTCGTCAAGACCTACCCGGCCGGCACAGATCGAAGTACGGCCGAGAGCGCCGCCGCCCTGAGCGAGTACGCCCGGCTGTGCCGCGTACCCGTCGCCCGTGCCCGCTACACGGTCGACCACCGGCGACTGGTCGCCTCCGCCGGGGAGGTGACCATGTCGGTGACCCGATACCTGCACGACACGGTCACCGCCGACGGCCGGCTCACCGGACGTCGATGGGAGGCCGTAGGGGAGGCGATCGGCCGCCTGCACCATGGCCTGGCCCGCCACCGGTCCGGGCCGCCCCGGCTCGAGGCACGCGACAGGGCGGTCGACCCCGTGCGCAGCCGGTCCCGGCTCGAAGGCCTCGTTCACCGCTACGCGGCGGATCCTCCTCGTACGGACTTCGAGCGATGGGCGCTGGAGACGGCACGCGAGCGGCTGGCCGGGCTGCCGACGGTGGAGCGGCTGCTGGAGAAGGCTCCGGAGCGGACGACCTCGCAGCTGGTCCACGGGGACCTGTCCGGTCCGAACGTCCTCCTGCGTGGAGACGACGTAGCGGCGGTGATCGACTTCGCCGCGCCGGGGCGGCGCAGCCTCATGTGGGAGCTCGGCCGGCTGGCACTCGACCCGCGTACCGTCCTCGCCCGACCGGACTGGCCCGAGGGGCTGGGGCGCCTCGTCGCCGCCTACCACCGGCGCCATCCGGCGGTGCCGGTGGAGGAGTTGGTGAGCGTGGTACGGCTGACCGCCGCGTACCTGGGGTGCACCGTGTATCCGCTCAACGCGGTCGTGGACGGTCTCGGGCCCGTCACCGAGTCGCTGGAGGCGTACGCCCGAGACCGGGTCGAGGCCGCCGTCGCCCTGCGCGAGCGGCTGGACGAGGCGGAGGAGGTGCTGAGGGACCGCCTCCAATAGCCGTCTCCGCCGAGCCGCATCGACCGAGCCGCATCAGCCGGCTCCGACACTGCCGCACGACGCGACTCCTCGGCGGCCTCGTCTCGCTCCCGTCCTCAAGACCACCATGGTGAGGTTCTGACGTGCCCCACGTCTCCTCCCGCGTTCTCCCGCTTCTCGCGTCCGTCCCGAGCTTGGTGAGGTACTGGCATGCACCCGTCCCGTGACCACCTGCGATCCGCGATCGGCGAGTACCTCGCCCGCCGAAGCCTGGAGCAGCTCCCGTACCTGACCGTGTTCCCCTCCACCCGGCGGGTCCTCCGACGGCACGCCACCGAGCACCCCGCCGGCGACGTCGGCGGCCGGCCGGCGAAAGCCGTGACGTACACGGAGACGGGGTGCTCCCGGTGACCGGTTTCTCTGCCGTCGGCGCCGCCTACGCCGAGCATTCCGACAGCGCCCGGGGCCGACTGCGACACGACCTCGTCGAGCGCCGCCTGCGCGCCGAACTGCCGGCGTCGCCCGTACGGATCCTGGACGTGGGCTGCGGGACCGGCGAGATGACGGTCCGGCTCGCCACCGCCGGGCACCGGGTGACCGGCGTCGACCCGGACCGCCGCATGCTGGCCATCGTCGCGGCCCGGCTCACGGCCCGGCCTGAACTCCGCGAGCGCGTGGAACTGTTCGAGGCCGGGATCCACAGCCTCCCCTTCGGTCATGAGGGGTTCGGCGCGGTCTGCTGCCACGGCGTGCTGATGTACCTGGACGAACCCGGTGAGGCGCTCGCCCGGCTGGCCGAACAGGTGGCACCCGGGGGCCTGCTGAGCATCCTCGCCAAGAACCGCCGGGCCATCGGGGTACGCGAGGCGCTGGCCGGTGACTACGGGAGTGCGCGCCGGCTCATCGAGTCCGAAACGGACAGAAGCGTCGGCAACCTCGGCCTGGAGACCCGCGCCGACACCGCCGAAGCCCTCGACCGGCTGGCGGCCGGGCACGGGCTCACCCCTCTGGCCTGGCAGGGCGTACGGATCTTCCACGACCACCTCGACGACACCTGGGCCCCGGAAAGGGCCGCGTACGAGGCGGCTCTGGAGCTGGAATGGGCCGCCTCCTGGCGCAGCCCCCACCGGGACATCGGTCATCTCGTGCACACCCTCGCCCGTCGACCGGA
>NZ_JAINVG010000079.1 GCF_020400725.1 Streptomyces sp. NK15101
CCGACTCTATCAGATCCTTTCGGCGTCTGATTCCCAGTCAGCGGGGTTTGTCTTTCCGGCTGTTGGGCCGTTCCGACGTCTCAAACTCTAGCGGGTTTCCCCGACGGCTCATAATCGAGCCATTCGAAATGAATTTCGGCATGCCGAAATTCATCCCGGTGGGGAGTTCGTGCTGAGTAGAGGTGCCGCATCAGCGGCGTGAGTGGTTGTCGAAGAACCGTTCCGGCTCCGTGACAACTCGGAGAACACTACGCATCCGGGAGGGGGGTGTCAACCCCCGGCCGTCCCCCGTTCAGTCCTGTTCCGCAGGCCCTGTCCAGCGGGTCAGTCGAGGTCCGTAAGGCGGCCGCCGGCGTCGGGCTGGGTGAGCTCCACTCGGCGGAGGAGGCGGATGAGGACATCGCCGAGGACGGCCTTCTCCTCCGTCGTGAGGTCCTGGAGCAGGTCCTCCTCGAAGTCGGTGGCCATGCGCATGGCCTCCAGCCACTTCGAGCGGCCCTCGTCGGTGAGCTCGACGATCACGCGGACGCGGTTGTTCTCGTCGCGGTCGCGGGTGACCAGGCCCTCGCCGGCCATGCGGTCGATGCGGTGGGTCATCGCGGCCGGGGTGAGGCCCAGGCGCTTGGCGAGCTCGCCGGGGCCCAGGCGGTAGGGCTCCCCGGAGAGGACCAGGGTCTTGAGGACCTCCCACTCGGCGTTGCTGATGCCGAGGTCGGCGAGCTGGCGGCCGTACGCCACGTTCATTCGGCGGTTCAGCCGGCCGAGCGCGGAGACGACCTTCTCCACCTGCGGGTCGAGGTCGCGGTACTCGCGCTGATAAGCGGCGATCTGCTCGTCGAGGCTCGGCTCCTGGGGAGCGGTGTCGGACATGCGGGGAGTATCCCACGGGCCTCGTTGGCGTTGAAGTCCTTCGGCGTGTACTGTTGAGGTGTTAACTTTAGTATTGAAGTCTTCAGGGTTCAGGCCTACAGCTCTGAACCCGCGACCGAAGTGGGTGAGTGTGACCAAGGCGAGGGGCGCGGCGATGCGCCGGATTCAGGCAGGCAGCGCGCTGAGCGCGTTCGGACTCGGTTTCACCGTGCCGTACCTCTATGTGTACGTGGCACAGGTGCGGGATCTGGGCGCGGCCACGGCGGGCGTCGTGCTGGCCGTCTTCGCCATGGCCGCACTGGTGGTGCTGCCCTTCAGCGGGCGGGCCGTCGACCGGCGCGGGCCGGTGCCCGTCCTGCTGGTGGCCTCGGTCACGGCGGCCGTGGGCGCGGTGGCGATGGGCTTCGCCTCCAGCGTGCCTGCGGCGGTGGGGGCCGCGGCCCTGCTGGGTGCCGGTACGGCCGTGCTCCAGCCGGCCCTCGCCACGATGATCGTCTGGTGCTCGGCGCAGACCGAACGCACGCGGGCCTTCGCGATGCAGTTCTTCCTGCAGAACCTCGGGCTCGGCATCGGCGGACTGATCGGCGGTCTGCTGGTCGACACGAGCCGGCCGGGCAGTTTCGTCCTGCTGTTCTCGATCGAGGCGGCGATGTTCCTCGTGCTCGCCGCGGTCGTGGGGACCGTCCGGATGCCGGGCTCCCCCGCGCTGCAGGGCACCCGTCCCTCCGAGGACGGGAAGGCCGGCGGAGTCCGGGCGCTGCTCGGGCACAAGGCGATGGTGCAGCTGTGCGTCCTCGGCTTCGTGCTCTTCTTCGCCTGCTACGGGCAGTTCGAGTCGGGTCTCGCCGCGTACGGCACGGAGGCCGCCGGGATCCAGCCGTCGGCGCTCGGAATGGCCCTCGCCGCGAACACGGCGGTGATCGTGGTCGCCCAGTTCCTGGTGCTGCGGTTCGTCGAGCACCGGAAGCGGACCAGGGTGATCGCGGCCGTGGGTCTGATCTGGGCCGTGGCCTGGATGGTCGCCGGGTACGCCGGGCTCGGGCACGGCAGCCAGGCCATGGCGACGGCGGCCTTCGTCTCCACGTACGCCCTCTTCGGACTCGGTGAGGCGATGCTGTCGCCGACCGTGGCCCCGCTGGTGGCCGATCTGGCGCCGGAGTCGATGGTCGGGTCGTACAACTCGGCCTTCGCCCTGGTGAAGCAGCTGGCGCTGGCCGTCGGTCCGGCCGTGGGCGGGCCCATGGGGGCCGCGCTGCACGGTCCGTACATCGTGACCTTCGTGCTCTTCTCGCTCGGGATCACCTTCCTGGCCGTCCGGCTGGGCCGGCAGCTGACCCCCGAGCAGGACCAGCCGTCGCTCGCGGTCAAGCCGTCGAAAGTGGTCGCGCGGCACGAGCCGGTCCGCGAGAGCGAGACGGCCGCCGCCTAGGCCCGATCAGTCCGGCAGGGCGAACTCGCACCAGACCGCTTTGCCGCCGCCCGGCGTGCGGCGGCTCCCCCAGGACGAGGCGATCGTCGCGATGATCGAGATCCCGCGACCCGCCTCGTCCTCCGTTTCCGCCCTGCGGCGGCGCGGCAGGTGGTCGTCCCCGTCCGTGACCTCGATGATCAGGCGCCGGTCGGTACGCCTCAGGCGCAGGCGCATGGGCGGGGTGCCGTGCTGGAGGGAGTTCGCCACGAGCTCGCTGGTGGCGAGGACGCCCAGGTCGCGCAGCTCGACCGGGAACCGCCAGGACGACAGGACTCCGGAGGCGAAGGCACGCGCGCGGGGCGCGGCCTCCACGCCGCCGAGCAGTTCCAGCGCGGCGTTGTGGAAGAGCTCGGCGTCCGCGCCCTTGCGGGAGGGGTGCTGGACGACCAGGACGGCGACGTCGTCGTCGTGCTCGGCGGTGACCCCGAGGGCGCGCAGCAGCCGGTCGCAGACGACCTGCGGGGTGCCGTCGGCGCCGGCCAGGGCGCGGGCGAGGGCGGCGACGCCCTCGTCGATGTCCTCGCGGCGGCGCTCGACGAGGCCGTCCGTGTAGAGGACGGCGGTCGAGCCGGGCGGCAGGGCGATGGAGCCCGAGGCGTGCAGCCAGCCGCCGGTGCCGAGCGGCGGGCCGGTGGGGTCCTCGGCGCGGCGGACGGTGCCGCCCTCGTCCCGTACGAGGATCGGGAGGTGGCCGGCGGAGGCGTACACCAGCTTGCCCTCGCTGGGGTCGTGGATCGCGTACACACAGGTGGCGATCTGGCTGGCGTCGATCTCGGCGGCGAGGCCGTCGAGGAGCTGGAGGACCTCGTGCGGGGGCAGGTCCAGACGCGCGTAGGCCCGGACGGCGGTGCGGAGCTGGCCCATGACGGCGGCGGCGCGCACGCCCCGGCCCATCACGTCGCCGATGACGAGCGCGGTGCGGCCCGCGCCGAGGGTGATCACGTCGTACCAGTCGCCGCCGACGGCCGCGTCCGCGACGCCGGGCTGGTAGGTGGCGGCGATCCGCAGGTCGTCGGGCTGCTCCAGCTCCTGCGGGAGCAGGGAGCGCTGGAGGGTGACGGCGGTCTCGCGGTGCCTGCGCTCGCTGGCCCGGAGCCGCTCGGCGGCCTCGGCGTGGTCGGTGACGTCGGCGGCGTGGACGAGGACTCCCCCGCCGTCGAGGCGGGGGCTGTCGACGGGCAGGCAGGTGACCGTGTACGAGCCGCCGTCCCGGGTGCGGCGGGACTTGACCGTGCGGGGCTTGCCGCTGCGCAGCACCTGGTCCAGGAGGGGCAGCAGGCCCAGCTCCTCGGCCTCCGGGCAGGTGTCGGCGACGGTGGCGCCGGCGGGGCGGGGGCCGAAGGCGGCGGCGTACGCGTCGTTCACGTACGCGATGCGGTGCTCCGGGCCGTACACGAGCGCGACGAGGCCGGGGAGGCGGCCGAGCAGCTCCCGGACGGAGAAGTCCTCCAGGGCGGGGACGGCGGCCCCGGCAGCGCTGTCGGTGAGCTGCTCCAACTGCTGACCGTACTCACCGCGGGCGGCGGGCACGGAGCCTTCGGTCCCCCGCGCCGCGCGGCGCTGCGTGCCGGGGAGCCGGGCGCTCCAACGGGTGAAGTTCACGGATCTGTATGCCTCGTGGTGTCGGTGCCGTGCAGAGTCACGCTGTGCAGGTGTGAGCCCACCTATGGTCACACGTCCAGTGTGGACGAGTGCACTGACAGTGATGTCAGGACTGCGGCTTGTCGCCGTCGCCGGGGGGTGGAGCGGCGGCGAGTTCGAATTCGGCCCTGGGGTGTTCCAGCGAGCCGAGGGAGACGATCTCCCGTTTGAACAGGCCGGACAAGGTCCATTCGGCGAGGACCCGGGCCTTGCGGTTGAAGGTCGGCACCCGGCTGAGGTGGTAGGCGCGGTGCATGAACCAGGCCGGATATCCCTTGAGCTTGCGGCCGTAGACGTGGGCGACTCCCTTGTGGAGGCCGAGGGAGGCGACGGATCCCACGTACGCGTGCGCGTACTCCTTGAGCGGCTCCCCGCGCAGGGAGGCCGCGATGTTCTCGGCGAGCACCTTGGCCTGGCGGACGGCGTGCTGGGCGTTGGGCGCGCACTCCTTGCCGGGCTCCTTCGCCGTCACGTCGGGGACGGCGGCGGCGTCGCCGGCCGCCCAGGCGTGGGCGACGCCGTCGACGGTGAGCTCGGCGGTGCAGCGGATTCTTCCGCGTTCGTCCAGCGGCAGGTCGGTGGCGGCGAGGACGGGTGCGGGCTTCACGCCGGCGGTCCAGACGACCGTACGGGTGGGCAGGCGGGTGCCGTCGCTGAGGACGGCGACCCGGTCCTCGCAGGTCTCGAGGCGGGTCCGCAGCCGCACGTCGATGTTCCGGCCGCGCAGCTCGCGGATGGCGTACCGGCCCATCTCCTCGCCGACCTCGGGGAGGATCCGGTCGGAGGCCTCGACGAGGACCCAGCGCAGGTCCTCGGGCTTGACGTTGTGGTAGTAGCGCGCGGTGTAGCGGGCCATGTCCTCCAGCTCGGCGAGGGCCTCCACGCCCGCGTAGCCGCCGCCGACGAAGACGAAGGTGAGGGCGGCGTCGCGGATGGCGGGGTCGCGGGTGGAGGAGGCGATGTCCATCTGCTCGATGACGTGGTTGCGCAGGCCGATGGCCTCCTCGACGGTCTTGAAGCCGATGCCGTGGTCGGCGAGGCCGGGGACCGGGAGGGTGCGGGAGACGGATCCGGGCGCGATGACCAGCTCGTCGTACGTCATGTCGACGGTGCCGGTGCCCTCCTCCTCGGTGGCGAGGGTGGAGAGGGTCGCGGTGCGCTTGGCGTGGTCGACGGAGCGGACCTCGCCGATGACGATGCGGCAGCGGTCGAGGACCCGGCGGAGCGGCACGACGACGTGGCGCGGGGAGATGGAGCCGGCCGCGGCCTCCGGCAGGAACGGCTGGTACGTCATGTATGGCTCGGGGGTGACCACCGCGATCTCGGCGGTGCCGGCTCTGAGCTCCGCCCTGAGCTGCCGCTGGAGGCGCAGCGCGGTGTACAGGCCGACGTAGCCACCGCCGACCACGAGAATGCGCGCAGGTTCGGTCACTGTCCCATGACGCACCGCCGTCCGTTGTTTGTCCACAGGCTCGACAAATTGTGTGACCGGAGGGGTACGGAGGCGCGGGGTGGCGCGCGGCGGGCCTGTGGGGGGAACCGTGCAGGTCACGGCGGGTGGAACCGGCTCGGAGAGGGGTCGGAATCGGGAGTCTTCCGGGCCTTGCTCCGATCGGGGGGCGCACCGGACGGAACTCCCCCTTCTGAATTGACCCCGACTCAACTATGTTCGTACTTCATCGGGGTGTCGGATCGGAGCGCGCGTGGACCGAAGCGCTCGTCCGCCGGAAGCCCCGTGTCAGGGCGGGGAGTCTCCGGGGGGAGACATCATGAGCGGGGGAACGCTTATGCAGATTCAGGATTCACGGTGGCAGTCGGGCGCCGGGACGGCGACCGTCGTCGACGGGCACGTCCCGGGGGCGGCCGAGGCGCGTAACGGGGCGCCGGCGGCGGGCGGCAGGTCCGCGCCGCTGCGGGTGGACGCCCAGCGCAATCTGGAGCACGTGCTGCGGGCCGCCCGCGAGGTGTTCGGCGAGCTCGGCTACGGGGCTCCGATGGAGGACGTGGCGCGCCGCGCCCGGGTCGGCGTCGGCACCGTCTACCGCCGATTCCCCAGCAAGGACGTGCTGGTGCGGCGGATAGCCGAGGAGGAGACCTCCCGGCTGACCGAGCAGGCGCGGGCCGCGCTGGGCCAGGAGGAGGAGCCGTGGTCGGCCCTCTCCCGGTTCCTGCGGACCTCGGTCGCCTCGGGTGCGGGACGTCTCCTGCCGCCGCAGGTGCTGCGGGTGGGCGTGGACGACTCCGGGGTGCCGGCCGTCGCGGACGACGCGGACGGGACGGCCCGGGTGCCGTACCAGCGGGGTGTCGCCGAGCAGGCCGACGCGCGCGTGGTCGCACCGCGCGGGGTGCCGGTGGACGAGCGGGACGACGCGGGGGCCTCGGAGCTCCTGGAGGTCGTCGGCCGGCTGGTCGACCGGGCGCGTGAGGCGGGTGAGCTGCGGACGGACGTGACCGTGGCGGACGTCCTCCTCGTCATCGCCACCGCCGCGCCGGCCCTGCCGGACGCGGTGCAGCAGGCGGCGGCCTCGGCCCGGCTCCTCGACATCCTTCTCGAGGGTCTGCGCTCCCGGTAGGAGGCCGTAGGAGACCCGCGGTCGTTTTCGTACGACTGTGCTTCTCGTGGTCCGGGCGGACCCATGGGCATGACACGAACGTGTGAGCGGTTACGCCCGGACGCGCGAAGTCGCCCCGGACGAGTGGTAAGTGGACGCGGCGCTTCGGCGTGCCCGCGCCCTGTGGCAGTCTTGGCCGGTATTCGGGTCTGGGCGTGCGTACGGGGGCTTCCGCGATGAGCGGTGACGGTCGGGACGATCCGCTGGGCAGCGGCGGCGGCGCGGAGACCGGGGGGCTTCCCTCCCGGCAGGTGCCGAGCCAGGGCGGGCCGGGAGGCCTCTCCGGGGCGCCCGCATCGCCCGGGGCACCCGGGGCTGCCGGATCACCTGGAGCGCCCCCTCCGGTCGGATCACCCGGAGCGCCCGGAACCGCTGCTTCCGCCGTGTCCGCCGGATCGTCGGGCCCCCCGGGAGCGTCGGCCAGGCATGCCGAGCCGCTCGACGCGAGCGTGCCGCCGCAGCGCGAGGGCAAGCCCACGGGGGCGGGCCCCGGGGCGAGTTCCGTGGCGGGGGCCGTCGGCGGAGCGGTCGGCGGGACGAGACCCGCCGTCGACGGCGTCCCCGGTGGTGACGACGGCGGTGACCTCCACGACGGTGGCGCCCACAGCGACGATGCCGACGGCGACATCGGCGAGACCGACACCGTCCTTCCGCCGCCGCGCGAGCTGCCGCCCTCCGACGCCGAGCTCGTCCAGCTCATGCGGGACGGCGACGACTCCGCGTACGAGGAGCTGTTCCGCCGCCACTCCGAGGCCGTCCGCCGCTACGCCAGGACCTGCTGCCGGGACGCGCACACCGCCGACGACCTCACCGCCGAGGTCTTCGCCCGCACCCTCCAGGCGGTCCGCGGCGGGGCCGGGCCCGAACAGGCCGTGCGCGCCTACCTCATGACCACCGTCCGGCGGGTCGCCGCGAACTGGGCCAGAACACAGAAGCGCGAACACCTCGTCGAGGACTTCGCGGTGTTCGCCGCGGACGCCGCCCGCTCCTCCGAGGTCTCCGACCAGACCGTCTCCTTCGGAGCGGGGATGGACCTCGGCGCGGACGTCCGCGCCATGCACGAGGCCGAGCAGTCCCTCGCCATGCAGGCCTTCCGCTCGCTGCCCGAGCGCTGGCAGGCCGTGCTGTGGCACACCACCGTCGAGGAGGAGTCCCCGAGCGAGGTCGCCCCGCTCTTCGGACTGACCGCCAACGCCACGGCCGTGCTCGCCAGCCGGGCCCGCGAGGGCCTCAAGCAGGCGTACCTCCAGGCGCACGTCAGCCAGTCCCTGACCGCGGGCGGCGACTGCGCACGCTACGCGGACCGGCTCGGCGCCTACGCGCGCGGCGGGCTGCGGATGCGGGCCGAGCGCGGCCTGCGCAAGCACCTGGACGAATGCGCGAAGTGCCGGCTCGCCGCCGGTGAACTGGCCCATGTGAACGCCGGGATCCCCGCGCTCCTGCCGGTCGCCGTCATCGGCTGGTTCGCCGCCGGGTACTCGCTCAAGGCCGCCGGTGTCGTCGCCGGTGGCACCGCCGCCGCGGCCGGTGCGGGCGCGGCGGCCGCCGCCTCCGGGTCCTCCGGGGGCGCCGCCTCGGGCGGTGCCGCCGCCGAGGCGCTCGGCGCGCCCGCGAAGGCCGGCATCGCGGCGGCCATGGCGGTCGCCGCGGCCGCCGGGCTCGTCTGGGCGATGGCAGGGGACCCGCAGCCCGTGGCCGCGCCCCGGCCCGTCCAGCCGGTCGTCACCCCCGTCGTGCCGCCGAAGCCCGCGCCGCCGGCGAAGCCCTCCCCGAAGCCGACGCCGCCGGCCCCGCCGGCCCCGCCCGTCGCCTCCGAGCCGCCGGCGCCCACCCCGCCGCCTCCGAAGCCCAGCCCGAAGCCGACGCCCAGGCCCACGCCGAAGCCGACGCCCAAGCCGTCCCCGAAGCCCGTGCCCAAGCCGGCGCCGACCCGCGAGAAGCCCAGCCCGAAGCCCGCGCCGAAGCCCGCCCCGACCGTCTACCAGGTCAACGAGCTGCAGTACGGGACCTTCGGCGACGGCACCGAGCCCGAGGTGTCCCTCTCGGACAGCAGCTGGATGTGGCAGCGCGACGGCCTGTCCATCAGCGGCACGCGGTACGCGCACGGGGTGAGCGTCCACGCGCCGTCCTCGCTGCTCATCGACCTGAACCGGCAGTGCACGGGTTACGACGCGGTCGTCGGCGTCGACGACCTGAGCGCCCGGCTCGGCGTCGGCGGCGTCCGCTTCTCCGTCTACGGGGACGGGGCGCGGCTCTGGCGCTCCCGGGTCGTCCGGGCGGGCGACCCGCCGGTCCCGGTGCACGTCGACCTCTCCGGCCTCTCCACGATCCGGCTCGTGGTGGAGGAGCACACGCCGTTCGGCCGGGCCGCGGTCGCCGACTGGGCGGAGTCCCGGATCAGCTGCTCCTGACGATCCCGTCCGTCCTCACGACGACGGGCTCGACGAGGTCGAGGACGTCGTCGGGGCCGAGTCCCGCGCCGGCCGCCCGGGCGGCGGCCAGTCCGGAGGCGCCGAGTTCGGCGAGGGCCCGGGCGGTCACGGACTCGGCGTCCCGCAGCTCGGGGACCGAGCGGGGCGTGTCCCCGCGCCAGTGGTCGGCGGCGGCCAGGACCCGTACGGCGAGTTCGGCCTCGCCCGCCTCGGCCAGGGTGACGGCGAGCCCCTCCCCCAGGCCGGTGACGATGAAGTCCGCGCACTGCGCGTCCCGCGCGGTGCGGAGCGCGGTGACGGCGGTGGCGACGGCGGCCGCGCCCCTGCCCTCGTACGCCTCGACGCGGGCGGCGATTCCGGTCATCGCCGCCTCGAAGTGCGGGGGCGGGGAGCCGAGGGCGATCGTCCGGCCCGCCTCCTCCAGCTGGGCGCGGGCCTCCGCGACGTCACGGCGGTGGAGGGCGAAGCCGGCGCGGAGGAAGCAGACGTACGTCTGGGTGTCCCGTACGTGATAGCGGTCGGCCTCCCTGGAGGCCTCGTCGAGGGTCCGTTCGGCGGTCTCCAGGTCGCCGGTGCGGTAGGACAGTTCGGCCAGGCGGGCGAGGAGGAAGGGGGCCTCGGCGTGGGCGCCGACCTCGCGGGCGAGGCCGAGGGCCTCCTCGTACGCCTCGCCCGCCTCCGCCTGCCGGCCCCGCATCGTGTACGCCTCGCCCGCCGCGCTCGCGATCTGGGCGCCCATCCAGCGGTCGCCGACGCGTCGGGCGATCACGCGGAGTTCGGCCAGCGCCTCGTCGACGCCGGGCATGCCGCCGGGCATGTCGACGACCATGTGCGTCCGGAACATGAGGCTGACGCCGAGCTCCCAGTCGCCGCCGTGACGGCGGCAGTTGTCGACGGCGGTGTCGAGGAGGGCGCGGACCACGGCCGGTTCCTCGGTGAGGTACGCGGTGAAGGGCCAGAGCAGGCCGGGGAAGCGGGCGGCCTCGGGGCCGGGGTCCGCGCCGAAGGCGTCGCGGACGCGGCGGACGAGCGCGAGGGTCTCCGGTTCCTGGAAGTCGCCCATCGTGTGGCTCTCGACCGCGAGGAAGAAGTGCAGCATGCGCAGGTGCATGCGGGGCCAGTGGCGGGGGTCGGCGGGGTCGGCCGGGTCCTCGCCGAGGGCGACCGCGCGCTCGACCCAGACCAGGCCCTCGGGGCGGTAGTTCCGCAGCCACCAGAACCAGCCCATGGCGAAGACGAGCCGGAGGGCGGCGGCCTCGTCGGGGGAGGTGACGAGGGTGCGGTGGAGGGCGGCGCGGATGTTGTCGAGGTCGCGCTCCAGCCGGTCGATCCAGGGGAGCTGCTCCGCCGAGCGGAGGCGGGGCTCGGCGGCCTCGGCGAGGGCGGTGAAGTGGGCGGTGTGGGTGGCTTCGGCGGCGGCGAGCAGCTCGGGGTCCTCGACGGCGCGCTCGGTCGCGTACTCGTGGATGGTCTCCAGGAGCCGGTAGCGCATCTCGCCGTCCTCGGTGGGGGTGGCGACGACGAGGGACTTGTCGACCAGGGCGCCCAGGGAGTCGGCGGCGTGCGGGGAGAGGGCCTCGGCGGCGGCCAGGTCCCAGCCTCCGGCGAAGACCGACACCTGGCGGAGCAGGGTGCGCTCGGCCGGGTCGAGGAGGTCCCAGGACCAGTCGACGACGGCGCGGAGGGTCTGCTGGCGGGGCAGGACGGTCCGGGATCCGGAGGTGAGGAGGAGGAACCGGTCGTCGAGGCGGTCGGCTATCTGGCGCGGGGTGAGGAGGCGGAGCCGGGCGGCGGCCAGTTCGATGGCGAGCGGCAGGCCGTCGAGGCGGCGGCAGATCTCGTCGACGGCCTCGCCGCCGTCCCGGGCGAGGTCGAAGGAGGGGCGCACGGTGCGGGCCCGCTCGGCGAAGAGGCGGTGGGCGGGGTCGGGCGGGAGGGGTTCGACGGGGCGGACGGACTCGCCGGGGACGCCGAGGGGTTCACGGCTGGTGGCGAGGACGCGGAGTTGCGGGCAGTGGGTGAGCAGGGTCTCTGCGAGGGCGGCGGCCGCGTCGATGACGTGCTCGCAGTTGTCGAGGACCAGGAGCAGCGGGCGGCGGGCCAGGTGCTCGACGAGGTGGGCGGTGGGGTCGTCCTGGAGCGGCACCCCCTCGCGGGTGAGCAGGTTGACCTCGCGGAGCCGGAGCGCGGAGAGGACGGCGCCGGGGACGGCGTCGGGGTCGTCGAGCGGGGCGAGTTCGGCGATCCAGGCGGCGGGGCCGACGGCGCGGACCGCGGCCTCCTCGGCGAGCCGCGTCTTGCCGGAGCCGCCGGGGCCGGTGAGCGTGACGAGCCGGGAGCGGGCCAGGTCCGCGCGGAGGGCGGCGAGTTCGGGTTCGCGCCCGACGAAGGAGGTGAGACGGGGGCGGATGTTGCCGGCTTCGGGAGCGGCGACCGGGGCCTCGGGGGCGCTCGCGGGCCGGGCCGGGGGCGGGGGCGGGGTTGGGGTCGGGGCCGGGTCCGGAGTGGCTCCGGTGAGGAGTTCGTGGTGGAGGGCGGCGAGTTCGGGGCCCGGGTCGGCGCCGAGGGCGTCCGCGAGGGTGCGGCGGGCCGACTCGTACGCGGTGAGGGCGTCGGCGTGGCGGCCCTCGGCCCGCAGGGCGCGGATGAGGTGGGCGCGGAAGGCCTCGTCGTACGGGTACGTGGTGGTGAGCTCGGTCAGCTCCGGTACGAGGCCGTCGGTGGCGCCCCGGCGCAGATCGGCCTCGACGCGCTGTCGGAGCGCCGCGAGCCGCTGCGCCTCGGGCCGGACGCCCGCCGGGTCGGGCAGGTCGGCGAGGGCGGGGCCGCGGAAGAGGCCGAGGGCCTCGCGGAGGAGCGTGGCGGCGGTGTCGGGGTCGCCGGCGTCGAGGCGGGCGGCGCCGTCCCCGACGCGGCGCTGGAAGACGTACAGGTCGATGTCGTCGGGACCGGCGACGAGGCGGTAGCCGGGGCCGGGGGTGGAGGCGACGGCCTCCCGGCCGAGGATCCGGCGGAGGCGGCCGACGAGGGCCTGGAGGGCGGCGGGGGCGTCCTGCGGCGGGTCGTCCCCGTACACGTCGTCGGCGAGCTCGCCGACGGAGACGGCCCGTCCGCCGCGCAGCGCGAGCGCGGCGAGCAGCGCGCGCAGGCGGGCACCGCCGAGGGGCAGTGGGGTGCCGTCGGGCCGGAGGGCCTCGGTGGTGCCGAGGATGAGATACCGCACCGGCCCATTGTGTCGGGCGGGCACGGGGGGCGCCTCGGGGTTTGCCCCGGTGGGTCCCCGGAGCCTGTCGTCGAACTTCCCGTCCTCCCGTGGTCGCCCGCGAGGCAGGCGGGGGTTCCACGACAGGACCTAGAAGGCGCCGGTGTCCAGGTCGAAGCCGAGGGGGTGGGGAAGCGGGACGGCCGTCCCCAGCTTGTGGATGTGCTTGTGGGCGAAGTCGTCCCCGACGGGCTCGGAGCAGACGACGGCCTCGCCGGCTTCGCGGTCGATCATCAGATAGACGGGGATTCCGGCGCGGGCGTAGGCGCGGATCTTCTGGACGCGGTCGCGGCTCGCGGTGGAGGAGGAGGTCACCTCGGCGACGAGGTGCACGGGGTCGGGGGCGTGCCATTCCAGCTGGTCGTCGAAGCTGCCCTTGGGAGCGATGACGAGATCGGGGATGACCCTGAGCGCGTCGGTGGTCCCCGGCAGGCTGAGGCCGATGCCCGTGAAGTTGCGCAGCTCCTTGTCGACGCGGCGGGCAATGACCTGTTCCACCATTTCGGTCACGATCTCCTCGTGCTCGCCATTGGCCGGAGGAACCACGTAGATCTCCCCTTCGATCAGCTCCACGCGCCAGCCCTTGGGGGCCAGCGCACTGAACAGCTCGAAGGTCTCCTGGGTACTCGCGCCCTCACGGTCGGGCAAGTCCTCGGAGGACGCGTCCTCCGGGACCGGCAACGGCATAGCCACAGCGGACCTCCTTCGCTCGGGTGCGACGGTTTCAGCTTAGAACCGGCCTCGGGACGAAGTCCGCGAAGCGTTCACTCGAACGAGCGTGCTGTGACGTTCCGTCCGCTCGACGGAGCCTCACGCCGACAGCGACCGCCTCGACGCCGGGATCAGCGGCCCCTGGGCCGCGCGTGGGGGGCGGGGGGCGGTGGTGTCGGTCCAGCAGGAGCCCCGGCGGGCCAGGAGGCGGCGGAGCCAGAGCTCGGTGGAGACGAGGTCGGCGAGGCCGTCGAGGGGGACGGGGGCGCCGTCGGCCGCCGCGTGCAGCGCCTTGCGGACGACGCGGGCCTCGATCAGGCCTGCGTCCGCGAGGAGCGGCGCGTCGAAGAGGGCGAGGAGCTGCGGGAGCGCGGCGCGCAGTCCCGCGCGCGCGGCGGCGGCCGGGACGGCCGGGTGGGGGGCGCCCCAGCCGGCGGGGAGCTCGTGGACGCCGGCGCCGGAGAGGACCGTGCGCAGCACGCCGGCCCGGGCGTCCGGCTGGACCCGGAGCGATTCGGGGAGGTCGCGGCAGGCCCGTACGACCTGGTTGTCGAGGAAGGGGGCGTGCAGCCGCTGGCCCCGGATCTCGGCGGCCTGTTCCAGGACCCGGTGGTCGGCCGCCGCGCGGACGAGGGCGGCACGCGCGCGTGCCTCGCCGGGGCGCTGGACGGCGGCCGGGAGCGTCGCCGCCCGGTTCAGGCGAACCGATACTTCGGCGAGGGCCTCGCCCGTCAGCCAGCGCGCCGCCGGTCCCGGCCGCGACCAGGCGAGGGCGGAGAGCGAGGCCTCCAGCGGGCCGAAGCCGTCCGGGGCCGTGCGGTTCGCCTCCAGGACCCGCCGGGCCGCCGCCTCCAGACCCGTCCGGTACGGGGTGCGGGCCAGCTTCCGCGCCGCCCGGTAGACGGTCAGCGGCACCAGGAACGCTCCCGCCGACGGCCCCGAGGCCTTGGCGAGCGCCGTCACCGGGCGCACCAGGGAGCGCCGCCTGCGGTCCATCAGGAGGTCGGCGAGGCGTGCCGGGTGCGCGTCCA
This sequence comes from Streptomyces sp. NK15101, assembly GCF_020400725.1. Taxonomy (GTDB): domain Bacteria; phylum Actinomycetota; class Actinomycetes; order Streptomycetales; family Streptomycetaceae; genus Streptomyces. The sequence goes on from NZ_JAINVG010000079.1 coordinate 14,031, forward strand.
GGACCTGCTTGGCTCCCATGCCGGTGAAGTGGTCGGCGCTGCCGCCCGCGAGCCGCCTGCGGTGCCGTTCGGCCGTGACCAGCGCGGGGCCGGGCTCGTCGGTGAGCGGCCCGTCGAGCGCCGCGTACGGAAGGGCCTCCTCGCCGCCCGCGACGACGACGTGGTGCAGGCGGGGGTCGGCGGCGATCGCGCGGGCCCGCTCCAGCTCCGCCGTGCGGCGCGCGCCGGCCCGGGTCGCCAGGTCGTTGAAGGTGACGGCGAGCAGCCGCTCCCCCGCGCCCGTGCCCTGGCCGGTGATCGTGCCCGGCACCCCCGGGAGGCCCGCCGCGAGCAGGGCGAGCGTGCCGGAGGCGCTGCCGCCGGACAGGTCGGCGCCGATGCCGGGCGCCGGACCCGCGCCCCGGGCGGCGCGCCGGTCGGCGGGGCCCATGCCGGGGACCGGGCCCGGGTCGGGGAGCGGCGTCTCGGGTGCGTGCCGGGGGGCGGTGAGCCGGGCGCGCACGGCCTCGACGAGGGCGTCCCGCACCCCTTCGACGGCCTGCCGGGGGTCGGCCTCGGGCGCCGCGACGGCGAGCGAGGCCACCTGCTCGTAGCCGGTGATCTCGCGCGAACCCTCCCGCAGGATCAGCGCGTGGCCCGGCGGCACCCGCCGCACCCCCTCGTACGGGGTGGAGTCGCGCAGCGCCTCCGGGGTCTCGGGGCAGGCGAGCAGGGCGGCGAGATGACCGATGTCGAGCTGGGCCTCGACGAGGTCGGCGAGCGGCAGGGCGGCGGTGGCGTACGCGGTGCCGCCCGCCCACGGGGTGTGGAACACCGGCCGGGCGCCCGCGAGGTCGCCGGTGACGGTGACGCGGCGGCCGGTCTTCACGACGGCGGTGTAGCTGCCGGGCCAGGCGGTCAGGTGCCGCAGCGCGCCCCCGCGCGCGGTGAGCAGCCCGATCCGCAGCTCCTCGTCGCTCGCGGCGCAACAGCCGAGCACGGCGAGGCGGGTGTGGTCGTCGACGGCCACCACGCGCACCTCGTCGGGGCGCCAGTCGCCGACCGCCCAGAGCGGATCGGGGTCGCCCCACAGGAGCTGTGCGCCCACCGGTTGCACCGTGCGCCCCTCGGCCGCGGGGCCGGGGTCGGAGCCGTACGGGGAGGCCGGGTCGTATCCGGGGTCGTACGGGGAGCCGGAGGCGTGTCGGGAGCCGTACGCGCCGTGCGCCGTCCCCGTCCGGCCCGCCGCGGTCGTGGCGAAGCTCGCGGCGACACTGCTCCAGCCCACCAGCCATCGCATCGGCGCCTCCACATCCGTTTCGGTGGAGGACATGCTGCCACGACAACGGCGCACGGGGCGGGGTCCGGGCGCACGCGCGCGAAAGCCGAATGCGCCCCTGGCATGGGCCGGTTGACCTTCGGCGGGGCACCGTCGTCATTCGGCCAAATATCGATCCCCGATGGATGTTTCGAAGGGCGTCCGGGCAGAAGGAGGACCACCGGCTGTCCGGGAGGCGCTCCCGCCCCCCGGCGCCGTCCGCCGCCCGCGGGGAATGGGGCGGCGGTGTCCCCCAGCCCACTGGTCCGGGACACCGTCCCCGGCCGAGCGGGCCGACCCACGCGGTACTCATGGAAGCGCTCCCCCACCGGCCGGACGAGAGCGCACGGCCGGGCGCACGGCCACACGGCGGGAGCACGAGCCGCCGCGCCGAACCGGTTCGTCGCACGTTCACACAACAATCTCGCCATACGGAACACCGCCCCTTAACGGTGGGGATGCGGCGAACTACGCTGTGTTTACGAATGCCGCACGCCTATGCCCGGCGTCGTGGCGGCCGTCTGGGTGGTCGAGGGGTGGCGTCATGTCCAGGGAGCAACGCGGGCCGAACGAAAAGCTCGGCACGGTTCTCGCCCTCGCGGGAATCAGCAACGCCGGGCTCGCCCGGCGCGTCAACGACCTCGGTGCGCAACGGGGACTGACGCTTCGTTATGACAAGACCTCGGTCGCCCGGTGGGTGTCCAAGGGCATGGTGCCGCAGGGCGCCGCCCCGCATCTGATCGCCGCCGCGATCGGGCAGAAGCTGGGCCGGCCCGTCCCGCTGCACGAGATCGGCCTCGCGGACGCCGACCCGGCGCCCGAGGTCGGGCTCGCCTTCCCGCGCGACGTGGGCGAGGCGGTCCGCTCCGCCACCGACCTGTACCGGCTGGACCTCGCCGGACGACGGGCCGGCGGGGGCGGCATCTGGCAGTCGCTCGCCGGGTCCTTCTCGGTCAGCGCGTACGCGACGCCCACGTCCCGCTGGCTGATAACCCCCGCCGACCCGTCGGTGGAGCGCGAGGCGCCGCGCCCCGGCGCGGCCATCGGCACCGCCGCGGCGGCCGCGGAGCACGCGCGCGTGGGCCACAGCGACGTCGCCAAGCTCCGCGAGGCCGCCGAGGACGCGCGCCGCTGGGACTCCAAGTACGGCGGCGGGGACTGGCGTTCCTCGATGGTGCCCGAGTGCTTACGGGTGGACGCGGCCCCGCTGCTGCTCGGCTCGTACTCGGACGAGGTCGGTCGGAACCTGTTCGGCGCGACGGCCGAGCTCACCCGGCTCGCCGGCTGGATGGCCTTCGACACCGGGCAGCAGGAGGCCGCCCAGCGCTACTACATCCAGGCCCTGCGGCTCGCCCGCGCCGCCGCCGACGTGCCCCTCGGCGGATACGTCCTCGCCTCCATGTCCCTCCAGGCCACCTACCGGGGCTTCGCCGACGAGGGCGTCGACCTCGCCCAGGCCGCGCTGGAACGGAACCGGGGGCTCGCCACCGCCCGCACCATGTCCTTCTTCCGGCTCGTCGAGGCCCGCGCGCACGCCAAGGCCGGCGACGGGGCCGCCGCGGCGGCCGCGCTCAAGTCCGCCGAGGGCTGGCTGGAGCGCTCGCGGGAGGGCGACGCCGACCCGACCTGGCTCGGCTTCTACTCGTACGACCGGTTCTGCGCCGACGCCGCCGAGTGCTACCGGGACCTGCGGATGCCGCGCGAGGTGCGGCGCTTCACCGAACAGGCGCTGTCCCGGCCCACGGAGGAGTTCGTCCGCTCGCACGGGCTGCGGCTCGTCGTCTCCGCCGTCGCCGAACTGGAGTCGGGCAACCTGGATGCGGCCTGCGCGGCGGGCACGCGCGCGGTGGAGGTGGCGGGACGGATCTCCTCGGCGCGGACCACCGAGTACGTCCGGGACCTGCTGCACCGGCTCGAACCGTACGGGGACGAGCCGCGCGTCATGGAACTCCGCGAGCGGGCCCGGCCGCTGCTCGTCGCTCCGGCGTGAGGGGGCGGCCGGGCGCAGGGGGGCGATCGGGCGCGAGGGGGCGATCGGAGTGACGCGCGTCCCACGAAGTGGGCGTTTAGCCGCGTTGTCAGTGGGCCAGTGCACTATCGGGGTCGGGAGGTGGCGCTGGTGTTTGACTGTGACGTGCTGGTGATCGGCGGCGGGATCGTCGGTCTGTCGACGGCGTACGCCCTGACGCGCGCCGCCCCCGGCACCCGGGTCACGGTCCTGGAGAAGGAGCACGCCCTCGCGCGCCACCAGACCGGGCGCAACAGCGGGGTGATCCACAGCGGGATCTACTACCGCCCCGGGTCGCTCAAGGCACGGTTCGCGGTCCAGGGCGCGGCCGAAATGGTCAAGTTCTGCGCGGAGTGGGGCATTCCGCACGAGGTGACGGGGAAGCTCATCGTCGCCACCTCCCGCGAGGAGCTGCCCCGGCTGCACGCGCTCGTGCAGCGCGGCAGGGAGAACGGCATCCCCGTGCGCGAGCTCGGCCCCGCGCAGATCAGCGAGTACGAGCCCCGGGTGCGGGGCCTCGCCGCGATCCACGTCGGCACGACCGGCATCTGCGACTACGGGGCGGTGGCGGAGCGGCTCGCCGAGGCCTCCGGGGCCCGGATCCTGTACGGGGCGGAGGTCACCCTCGTCGACCGGCGGCCGTTCGGCGTGGCCGTGCGGACCGCCGACGGACGCGTGGTGCGGGCGAAGGTCCTGGTGAACTGCGCGGGGCTCCACTGCGACCGGATCGCACGGCTCGCGGGCGACGACCCGGGCATGCGGATCGTCCCCTTCCGGGGGGAGTACTACGAGCTCGCGGACCCCTCGCTCGTGCGGGGCCTGGTCTATCCCGTGCCGGACCCCGCCTTCCCCTTCCTCGGGGTGCACCTGACCCGGGGCATCGACGGCGGCGTCCACATCGGGCCGAACGCCGTCCCGGCCCTCGCGAAGGAGGGGTACGGCTGGTCCGTGGTCCGCCCGCGCGAACTGGGCGCCACCCTGGCGTGGCCCGGCTCGTGGGCGATCGCCCGCGAGCACTGGCGGTACGGCGCGGGCGAACTGCACCGGTCGCTCTCGAAGCGGGCCTTCACCGAGGCCGTGCGGCGGCTGCTGCCGATCGTCGAGGAGTCCGACCTGCGGCGGGCCGCGCCGGGGGTGCGGGCGCAGGCGGTGCTGCGGGACGGGACGCTCGTCGACGACTTCCTGATCCGCGAGGCGCCGCGGACGGTGCACGTCCTGAACGCGCCTTCGCCTGCGGCTACGGCGTCCCTGCCGATCGGGCGCGAGGTGGCGACCCGCGCCCTGGCCCGCCTGTAGCCCGACCGGCCCCCGCCGCGGGCCGCGCCCCCGTTGTGGGCAGTCGTTCCGCCGGGGCAAGGGGGCCCCTGCTCGAGCGAAGCCGAGAGCTCGGGGGAGGGTGGGCACAACGGAACGGCGCCCCTTGCCGGGCCCAGGCTCCCGCGCCCTGACCCGCACCGGACGTGCGCCGCCCCTTGCGGTGCGGGTCCAGGCGCGGAACGCGGAGGCGCCGCGAAGGGCGCCGTCCCGTGTGCCCACCCGTCCCGCCCCAGCGGGACGACTGCCCACACGGCAGGTGGCGGAGGGGCACCGCCCCGCCGGACGCGCGCCCACACGGGCGGGAGCGCGGCCCGCACAGGCGGGGGCGCCGTCCCGTGGGTGCGGAGGTTCTTTCGGTGGGGTCGCCGTAGAATCGGGCGCATTGTGTCTGAGCAGATTGAGAACGGCCCGCAGCCCGTCGCCGACCCCGGCCAGCCCGTCGCGCGGCGGGGCAGTCGGATGTTCGCCCCCGGCGAGGGGCCCATGCCCGATCCCGCCGGGGCCCATCACGAGCGGCGGATCCGCAGCTTCCAGCCGCGCCGCAGCCGTGTCACGTACGGGCAGGCCGAGGCCATGCTGAAGCGGTGGCCCGACTGGGGGCTCGACATCGACGGCAAGCGGGTCCTCGATCTCGAAGAGATGTTCGGGGGCCTTCCGGTCGTCCTGGAGATCGGCTTCGGCATGGGCGAGGCGACGGCCCAGATGGCGGCCGCCGATCCCGGGACCGGGATCCTCGCCGTGGACGTGCACACCCCGGGCCAGGGCAACCTGCTCGGCCTCGCCGACCGGAACGGTCTGACCAACGTCCGGGTCGCCAACGGCGACGCGGTCATCCTGCTCCGCGAGATGCTCCCCGACGCCTCCCTCGACGGCTGCCGGGTCTACTTCCCGGACCCGTGGCCCAAGGCGCGCCACCACAAGCGGCGGCTCATCCAGCCCGAGTTCCTCAGCCTCCTCGCGCCGCGGATGAAGTCCGGGGCCGTGCTGCACTGCGCCACGGACTGGGAGGAGTACGCCGAGCAGATGCTCGAGGTGCTCTCCGCGCACCCGGACTACGAGAACACGCAGGCCGACGGCGGCTACGCGCCCCGCCCCGACTTCCGGCCCCTCACCCGCTTCGAGGGCCAGGGGCTCGACAAGGGGCACGTCGTGCACGATCTCCTCTTCCGGAGGAAGTGACCCCGGGACCCCTCGGCCCGTACCTCCGCCGGTCCACATCTCCGCCGGTCCACATCTCCGCCGGTCCATATCTCCGTCGCCGGTGTCGGTGCGGGTCGTTAGGGTCGCTCACGTGTCGAACCCAGCCGCCCGCGCCCAGCCGGACGCCGCTCCCGTCCCGCACCGGGACACCGAGGAGCCGGCCTTCCCCGCCGCCGCCGACCGATCCCAGTGGCGCTACCGGCCACGCCGGGCCTTCTGGCGCAGCCGGCTGGTCCGCGCGATCGCCGTCGTGACGCTGCTGGCGCTCTGTGCCCTGGTCATCCTGGCGCTGGTCCGCGAACAGACCGGCACGCAGGGCTTCCTCGTCGGCCTGGGCCTCGCCGTGCTTCCCGTACCGCTGCTGATGTCGGCGTTCCGCTGGCTCGACCGGGTGGAGCCGGGGCCCTGGAAGAACATGCTGTTCGCCTTCGCCTGGGGGGCCTTCGCCGCCGCGCTCGTCGCGATCCTGGCGAACTCCTTCGCGGTCCGCTGGATCGCGACGGCCACCGCGGACCCGGACTCGGCGGACACGCTCGGCGCCACGCTGGTCGCTCCCGTGGTGGAGGAGAGCGCGAAGGCGGCGGCGATCCTGCTGCTGTTCCTGTTCCGCAGGAGGGACTTCGGCGGTCTCGTCGACGGGGTCGTGGTCGCCGGTTTCACCGCGACCGGCTTCGCCTTCACCGAGAACATCCTCTACCTCGGGAACGCCTTCGGCGAGGACCAGGAGTTCGGTTCCTCCGGGCTCGGTTCGGTGACCGCCGCGACCTTCTTCGTACGGGTCGTGATGTCGCCGTTCGCGCACCCGCTGTTCACCGTGCTCACCGGCATCGGTTTCGGCTTCGCCGCCCTCGCGCCGCGCGGGAAGCGGCTGCGCCGGGTGCTGCTGCCCCTGGCCGGGCTGCTGCTCGCCATGGGCCTGCACGCCGCCTGGAACGGCTCGGCCACCTTCGGCGGCCCGCTGGCCTTCTACGCGGTGTACGGGGCCCTCATGGTCCCGGCCTTCGGCCTGCTGACCTGGCTGGCGGTGTGGAGCCGGCAGCGCGAGCTGCGCACGATATCCGGGGAGCTCCCGGCGTACGCGGCGGCCGGCTGGCTCGCGCCGGCGGAGCCGCTCGCGCTGTCCTCGATGCGCGCCCGGCAGGTGGCCCGCTCGTTCGCCGCCCGGACGTACGGGCCGCCGGCCGCGCGGGCGGTCGGGGAGTACGAGTCCTTCGCGACGACCCTCGCGTTCCTGCGGGACCGGGCCCGGCGCGGCACGGCGGGTCCCGACTTCCCGGCCCGGGAGCAGGAGCTGCTGCACCATCTGTGGCAGCGCCGCGAGATCGCCTCCCCGGCCCTGACGTACGCGGCCCGGGCGACGGGCCGGGCCTGGGCGCCGCCGCAGTACCTGGACTACGACGGCTACAACCCGTACCGCAGCTGACGCCGGTGTCCCGGGACGTCCCCTCGCCGTGGGGGGCTGTACGGGCTCGGGGCGCCGGCGTCCGTCCGGGTCTCTGGGGAGGCGTCAGGCCGAGGCCTCCGTGAGGAGGGCCAGCTCGGCCTCCGTGAGGGTGAGGTCGGCGGCCGCGACCAGGGCCGGGAGCTGTTCGACCGTGCGGGCCGAGGCGATCGGCGCGGCGACGGTCGGCCGGGAGGCGAGCCAGGCGAGGGCGACGGAGGCGGGTTCGGCCTCGTGGGCCGCGGCGACCGTGTCGAGCGCGGCGAGCACGGCCTGGCCCCGCTCGGTCTCGGCGAGCGCGGCGGCGCGGGGGGCGCGGGCGCTCTCGACCGTCCTGCCGGGGCGGTACTTGCCGGTGAGGAAGCCGGAGGCGAGCCCGTAGAACGGGACGGCGGAGAGTCCGGCCCGCTCGACGGTCTCCAGGAGCGGGCCCTCGTAGGTGTCGCGCGAGACCAGGTTGTAGTGCGGCTGGAGGGCGACGTACCGGGTGAGGCCCTCGGCCTCGGCGAAGTCGAGGGAGGCGCGCAGCCGCTCGGGGGAGATGTTGGAGGCGGCGACGGCACGCACCTTGCCGTCCTTCACCAGCTGGTCGAGGGCGGTGACGATCTCCTCGACGGGGACGGACTCGTCGTCGAAGTGCGTGTAGTAGAGGTCGATGTGGTCGGTGCCGAGGCGGCGCAGCGACTCCTCGGCGGCCGCCTTGATGGTGGTGGCGGAGAGCCCCTTGAAGCGGGGGTGGGCACCGACCTTGGTGGCGACGACGATGTCGGAGCGGTTGCGGCGGGAGGCGAGCCAGCGGCCGATGACGGTCTCGGACTCGCCGCCCTCGTTGCCCTCGGCCCAGGCGGAGTAGACGTCGGCGGAGTCGATGAAGTTGCCGCCGGCGGCGGCGTAGGCGTCGAGGACGGCGAGGGACTGCGCTTCGTCCGCGGTCCAGCCGAAGACGTTGCCGCCCAGTGCGACGGGAAAGACGTGCAGGTCGGAGGTGCCCAGTCGGCGGAGAGGGGTCATGTGGGGGCCAACCGCTCCCGCCACCGGGCCTATTCCGCGCGGTTCCCGGGATGTCCTGCCGGTCAGGCCGCGGGCCCGGCCCGACCGGCGGGGCGCCGTCTAGAGGCTCAGGCCCTTGGAGCGGAGCCAGGCCGCCGGGTCGATGCCGTCGCCGCCGGCCGTGTGGACCTCCATGTGGAGGTGGGCGCCGGTGACGTTGCCGGTGGCGCCGACGCGGCCGATGGTCTCGCCGGTGGAGACGGTCTGACCGGCGCTGACCAGCATGGAGGAGAGGTGGCAGTACCAGACCTCGGTGCCGTCCTCCAGCTCCAGGACGATCCGGTAGCCGTAGGAGCCGGACCAGCCCGCCGACTTGACGGTGGCGCCGTGGACCGCCTTGAGCGGGGTGCCCGTGGGGGCGGCGAAGTCGAGGCCGGTGTGGTAGCCGGAGGACCACATCGAGCCGGACTGCATGTAGGTGGCGGTGAGGCTGTACGAGGAGACCGGCAGCGAGTAGCTGGCGGCGAGCTGGGCGAGGCGCTCGGCCTCGGCCTTGGCGGCGGCCTCCGCCTCCGCCTTGGCCTTGGCTTCCGCCTCGGCCTTCGCCTTCGCCTCGGCGGCCGCCTTCTCCGCCGCCGCTTCCTTGGCCGCCGCCTCCGCCGCGGCCTTCTCGGCCGCCGCCTTCTCCGCCGCGGCCTTCTCGGCGGCGTCGGCGGAGGCCTGCTGCTGCTCGGCCTGCTGGAGGATGCGGGCGCGCAGGGCCTCGCCCGCGGCGGGGGCGGTCTGCTCGGCCTGTCCGGTCACCTGGTCGGCCGCGGTGGTGTAGGTGGCGGCGGTGAGCGGGTTCGGGTTGGCGAGGGCCGCGGTGGCGGGCGCGCTGTCCTCTTCGGCGAGGAGGTCGCCGACGCCGGGGAGGTCGTGGGCGTCCGGCAGGTCCAGGTCGGGGAGGTCCGGCAGCGATATGGCCACCGGGGGCTTCTCCTGCGCGGTGGCGAGGCCGCCCGCGCCGACGGCCGCGATGACGCCGACGCCGAGGACGGTGGAGGAGCGGGCGAAGTTGGAGCGCTGCTTGACGACCCGGTGCCGGCCGCCGGAGCGGCTCTCGGCGCGGAGGGAGCCCTCGGTGGGGTTCCACTCGGTGTCGGGGGCGGCAGGACCCGCACCGCCACCGAAGGCATCGAAGGGGGCTTCGGGTGCGGGGGTGTTGGACGCCACGGGGGCGCGCTCCTTTCCTTCCTTCTCGTCTACCGGGTTAGCTGACGGGTTCGGAGCAGGAAGGTCTCCTACGGGCTCGACCGCCCGCGTGCGTGGTTCGCACGGGTGCGAAGGGGCCCGATTCACCCCAAGTGGTGGTTCCCCGGTTCCTTTTCAGGATTCGACGCGTGCGCACGGTGCCGCCTCTTGCGACGGCTGGGACGACCGCGCTGCGTTATCGAACGTTAATAGACAGGGGGTCCCGATTCCAAGCCGTCGCCCTTGATCATTCATTGAATTGGGGGGTTATGGTCCGAGTTGACCTCCCTTCAGAAAGGCGCGGCCGGGGAGCGGCGAAACCTCCGCGACCTGACGTTATGTCAATTGTTATCGCAGTGACACCCCGCGACTACGCCCGGTGACCGGGCCTGCCCGGCGGCACCACCGGCATCGTCCGGCGCCGCTCCGGCTGCCCCGTCGCCGGGCGGCTCAGCGCGAGCAGCGCCATGTCGTCCGTCGCCCCCCCGCCCGTGTGGAGCCGTACGTCGTCCACGAGCGCGTCGAGCAGCTCCTCGGGCCCCGGGAAGATCCGCCCGGCGAGGCGGGCCGCCGGATCGTAGAAGACGCCCTGCGCGTTCCGCGCCTCCGAGAGGCCGTCCGTGTAGAAGAGCAGCGTCGCGCCCGGCGGGAACGGCCGCGCCTCCGCCCGGTCCGGCCACGCCGCCAGGTCGCCCATGCCGAGCGGCAGCGCCGCGTCGCCCGGCTCCATCGTCTCCAGCCGCCCGTCCGCGTGCAGCATCAGCGGCGGCGGGTGACCCCGGTTGACGACCCGTACGAAACCGTCGAAGGTCCCGCCCCCGTCGCCGCGCGGGATCTCGGCCAGGACGGCCGTGGTGAACCCCTCGAAGGCGTCGAGCCCCTGCCGGCGGGTGCCCTCCCGGGCCAGCGCCCGCTCCAGGCGCTGCGCCACGCCCTCCAGGGTCCGCTCCTGCTCGGCCGCCTCCCGGAAGGCCCCGATGACGACGGCGACGGCCTCGACCGCGTCCATCCCCTTGCCCCGGACGTCCCCGACCACGAGCCGCACCCCGTGCGGGGTGTCCTGGACGGCGAACAGGTCGCCGCCGATGAACGCGTCGGCCTGCGCCGCCTCGTACCGCGCCGCGCACTGCAGCCCGCCGATCCGCTCGGCGGGCGTCGGCAGCACCGCCTTCTGCGCGGTCTCGGCGATGACCCGCGCCGAGGCGAGCCGCTCGCCGCTGCGGCGCACGACCCGGTTGATGAGGAGGGCGAGCACGGAGACGGTGACGACGGTCAGGGTCTCGGTGAGGGACGGGATCTCGTCGACGGTGCCGTTGTAGACGTGCAGTCCGACGGAGGCGAGGACGGCGGCGATCCCGGTGAGGAGGGTGGTCAGCGTCGAGAAGAAGGGCGCGGCGATCAGCGGGGCGGCGGAGAAGAGCGGCGCCGCCGTGTACGCGGGCGGCGTCGACAGGTCGAAGACGATGCCGCCCGCGATGACCAGCGGGGGCAGCGCGCGGATGAACCGCCGGGCGCCGCCGTAACCGGGGCGGCCCTCACCGCCCCGCCGTCCTCCGCCCGCCGCTCCTAGGGGGTGCCCCACCTGTGCTCTCCTGCCCGGTCCGACCCCGGCCGCGGTCCGCACCGCGCCCTCCCAGGGTGGCCGCCGCCGCCCGGGGCGGCGACTCCCACGGGGCCGAGTGGCGTACCGGGTCAGTCGGCCGCGAGCCGCCCGCCCCGGGCGAGCAGCGCCATCGCCGCCGCGCACCCCAGGCCCACCGCGCAGAGCGCGAGCCAGGGCGCAGCCGACCAGCCGGTGACGTCGAGGAGCGCGCCCGTCCCCAGGTTCCCCAGGGTGATCCCGATCCCGCACACCGTGTTGTAGAGCCCGTAGTGGGTGGCCACCCAGCGCCCCCGGGACAGGGCGACGACGGTGTCCATCTCGTACGGGTAGAGCACCGCGTTCGCGACGGCCAGGACCGCCGCGCACAGCAGCAGCCCCACCGGGCCCCGGCCCAGGACGGCCGGGACGAGGAAGGCACCGCCCATCAGCGCGAGCCCCAGGACGAGGCACCGCTCCCGGCTGAGCCGGCGCCGGGTCCAGGCCGTGATCCGCAGCTGCCCGGCGAGCGCGACGAGCGCCGAGACGACGAACAGCGCGGTCGTCGCGCCCGTACCGCCCGCCGCGAGCGGAAGCGCCAGATAGACCTGGAAGGACAGCACGTACGAGCCGGTCATGGCGAGCGAGAAGAGCCAGAAGGTGCGGTGGGCCAGCACCGTGCGGAACTGCCCCCGCCGCTCCCGCTCCCCGGAGGCGGCCCGTACGGGCAGGTGCCGGAGCTGGACGAGGGTCAGGCCGGCGAACAGCACCGCCGCGACCACGCACGTCAGCCGGAACGACACCCCCGTCAGGGCCACCCCGACGAGCGGCCCCAGCAGGATGCCCGCCTGGTAGTACGCGTTGAACAGCGCGAAGGCCTCCACCCGGCGCTCCTCCCCCGCCTCCGCCGCGAGACAGGCCCGCACGGCGGGGTTGAACAGCGCCCCCGCGAGGCCCGTCGCGAGCGAGGCGGCGATCAGCGTCGGCAGCGACTGCGCGAAGGCGAGGGCCCCGAAGCCGGCCGTGCGCAGCGCGCAGCCGGCGACGATGAGCGGCTTGAAGCCGAGCCGGTCGGCGAGCGCCCCGCCGACGAGGAACATGCCCTGCTGGGAGAGGTTCCGGGCGCCGAGGACGAGTCCGACGGCCCAGGCGGCCATGCCGAGCCCGTCCGCGAGGTGCGCGGCCAGGTAGGGCATGAGCATGTAGAAGCCGAGGTTGATGGTGAGCTGGTTGAGGAAGAGGAGCCGTACGGCCGGCTCGAAGGTGCGGGTCTGCCGCCAGATGCCGCCCCTGGCCTTCGCGGGCGCGGTCGCCGCCGTCACCGGACACGCTCCAGGGCCCGGCGGGTCCAGCCGGTGACCGTGTCGTCGGAGACGTACGCGGCGGGTTCGTCCCGTACGGGTCCGTCGAGCAGCCCGTGCGCCGCGCAGAACTCGTCGTTGAAGACGGTGTCGAAGTACCGCTGCGGCCCGTCCGGGAAGACCGCCGCGATCCGGGTCCCGCGCGGCCGGGTGCGGGCCAGCCAGCCGGCGACCAGCGCGACCGCCCCCACGCTCCAGCCGCCGGTGGCGAACTGCCGCGAGGCCAGCCGGCGGGCCGCGCGGACCGCCTCCGCCGGGCCCACCCAGTGCACCTCGTCGAAGGCCCCGTGGTCGACGTTCCCCGGGTGGATGGAGGAGCCGAGGCCGCGCATCAGCCGCTCCCCGGCCGGAAGGCCGAAGACGGTGGAGTTCACGGAGTCCACGCCGACCAGCTCCAGGGCCGGGCTGGAGCCGGCGCGCAGGGCCCGGGAGATCCCGGCCGAGTGGCCGCCGGTGCCGACCGCGCAGACGAGCACGTCGATCCGGTCGAGCTGCGCGGACAGTTCGGCGGCGAGCCCCGCGTACGCGGCGGGGTTGTCGGGGTTCCCGTACTGGTCGGGCCACCAGGCCCCGTCGAGGCTCCTCAGCAGCTCGGCGACCCGGTCCATCCGGGCCTGCTGCCAGCCGCCCTGCGGGCTGGGCTCGGGGACGACGTGGACCCGGGCGCCGTGGGCGACGAGCATCCGCTCGACGATCGGTTCGAGCCCGGGGTCGGTGACGACGTGCACGGGGTGGCCGTGGAGCACGCCCGCGAGGGCGAGGCCGAGACCGAGGGTCCCGGAGGTGGACTCGACGATCGGGGCACCGGGCCGCAGATCCCCGCGGCGGCGGGCCTGCTCGACCATGTGGAGGGCGGCGCGGTCCTTGATGCCGCCGAAGTTGAAGCCTTCGAGCTTGGCCCAGTAGCCGTCGTCCGTCCACAGGACGGGGGTGTTGCCGACGGTCTGCCCGTCGACGGGAAGCGTCAGTGGTGCGGTCATGGGGACACGTCCTCGGGGTGGGTACGCGAAAGGGAGCCTGGTCACGCGAGTGCGGGACCCGGCTCAGTTCCGGTCCACCCCGAGGGCGACGAGCAGCCGGCCCGGCTCGGGGCCGGGGCCCGCCCGGTACCGGACGCAGCGCGCGCGGGGATCGGCGCGGAGGTCCGCTTCGTACGGCAGGACCGCGGCTCCGCCGGCGCCGGGCACGGCGAGCGGGGAGGAGGGGGCCTGCGCGGGGAGGTGTGCGTCGAAGGTCCAGGCGTCCCCGGACCGCTCGCAGCCGTGCGGGAGCGCGGGGGCGGAGACGGTCGCGGTGCCGGAGGTCGGCAGCACGTGCCCGTGGGAGCCGTGGCAGACGCTCACGAGGAGGGCGAGGAGCGCGAGCAGGACGAGCACGGCGGGCGCCCGCCGGATCGCATCGCTCACACGCTCGTCACTCATGGTGCGCGTGAGGTTACGGTGGGGCGTGGTGCGGCCGCAAAGAGGCGGGCGCGGTTTTGGCCACCGTTTACTTCGGACAGGCCCGTCGGGCCCACTTCGGACAGGCCTGTCAGGCACGTCCGTCGGACAGATCCGTCAGGGCGCACCCGTCGGACAGACCGTCCTCCTTCGGACGGACCCGTCAGAGGTTCCGCTCGGCGTAGACCTTCATCGCGTCCCGGACGAGGATCGCGGTGCCCTCGCCGTGCCGGTCGTAGTTCGCGGTGAAGCGCGGGTCGTCGACGTACATCTGCCCGAGTCCGATCAGGTACTCCTTGCTCGGCGTCGTGGTCGTCGACAGCCAGGCGACCTGGCGCCAGGCGATCGCCTGCACCTCGTCACTGTCGGCGGCCAGGCCCTCCCGGGCCGCCCGCGCGAAGTCGCGGGCGATGCCGTCCTGCTCGCCCATGAACGTCTTCTTCTGCGCGGGGGTGAGCGAGCGCCACCAGCGGTCGGCCTTCTCGTACGCGTCGCGGCCCCAGCGCTCGGTGACCTCCTCCTCGTACACCGTGTGGTCGAAACCGTCGAACACCTCGTCGGCCATGAGTTCCTCTCCCTTCTCGGTCTTCCGCAGAGTGGTCCGCACCGACGCGATCTGCCGTCCGATGCGCTCGCGCTCCTGCTCCAGGAGGGCGAGGTGGGTGCGCAGGGCGGCGGAGGTGTCCCGCTGCCCCGCGAGGACCTCGGCGATGGCGGGCAGCGAGAGCCCCAGCTCGCGCAGCAGCAGGATCCGCTGCAGGCGCACGAGCGCCGCCTGGTCGTAGTACCGGTAACCGTTCGCGCCGATCCGGCTCGGCTCCAGCAGTCCGCGCTCCCCGTAGTGCCGGAGGGTGCGGCTGGTGGTGCCGGCCTTCTTGGCGATCTCCTGGATCGACCACTCCATGCCGAGAACGCTAGATCTTGACGTAACGTCAAGGTCAAGCGACGCCGTCGGGGCATACGACGAAGGCCCGGATCCAGTGACTGGATCCGGGCCTTCGGTGCTACTGAGTAGCGGGGACAGGATTTGAACCTGCGACCTCTGGGTTATGAGCCCAGCGAGCTACCGAGCTGCTCCACCCCGCGTCGGTGAACACGACTCTACGGCATGACCGGGGCGATCACGAAATCGGTTTCCGTCAGCACCCGCAGTCATCGGAGTCGACCGGCGCCGTCAGCGGGTCGGCGGCCTTCTCCGCGGGCCCCTCCCACGTCTCGTACGCGAAGCCCTCGCGCACCCAGTACTCGAAGCCTCCGAGCATCTCCTTCACCTGGAAGCCCAGCTCGGCGAGGGCCAGCGCGGCGCGCGTGGCGCCGTTGCAGCCGGGGCCCCAGCAGTACGTGACGACCGGCACGGACCGGTCGAGCAGCTGCTCGGCCTGCTCGGGGATGAGCGCGGTCGGCAGGTGGACCGCGCCGGGGACGTGGCCCTGGTCCCAGGAGGCGGTGGACCGGGAGTCGATCACCACGAAGCCCGGGTCGGTGCCCTCGGCGGCGGCGGTGGCGAGCGCGGAGGCCACGTCGGAGACGTCGGCGTGGAAGGCGAGGCTCGCGGAGAAGTAGGCGGCCGCGGCGGCGGGGGAGGCCGGCGGGGTACGGAGTACGGGGTTGACCTGCGGTGTCGTCGTCGTCATGGTGATCAATCTACGGACGAAGATCACCGTGCTGAAGTGGGGATTCACGGTGGTCGGGGGCTTCGGCCGGGGAATCCCGGGCGATCGCCACGAGACGGCGGGGATCTCACGTAGCGGAACCCCGCGGCCTGGTTCCGACGCCGGTGTCCGTGTCACATCGGCGGGGTCTCATCCGTCATGACGGCATGACGGGACGCGAACGGGGAGATCGACGAGTGGACCACGAGACGGCAGTCGGCCGGGGGCTCGACAAGGAGACCCTGGCCCGGCGCTTCGAAGCCGACCGCGGCCACCTGCGGGCGGTGGCCTACCGGATGCTGGGCTCGCTCAGCGAGGCCGAGGACGCCGTCCAGGAGGCCTGGTTCAAGCTCAGCCGCAGCGACGTCGGCGGAGTGGAGAACCTCAGCGGCTGGCTGACCACGGTCGTCGGCCGCGTCTGCCTGGACATGCTGCGCTCGCGCGGCTCGCGCCGCGAGGACCCGCTGGAGTACTACGTCCCCGACCCGGTCGTCCGGGTCGCCGACACCACCGATCCCGAGCACGCGGCCGAGGTCACCGAATCCGTGGGGCTCGCGCTCCTCGTCGTCCTGGACACCCTGGGCCCCGCGGAGCGGCTCGCGTTCGTGCTGCACGACATGTTCGCCGTCTCCTTCGACGAGATCGCGAAGATCGTGGACCGCACCCCGGCGGCGACCCGCCAGCTCGCCAGCCGCGCCCGCCGCCGGGTCCAGGACGCCACCCCGGCCCCCGGCCCGGACGCCCGGCGCCAGCGGGAGATCGCCGACGCCTTCCTCGCCGCGGCGCACGGCGGCGACTTCGAGGGGCTGCTCGCCGTCCTCGACCCGGACGTGGTGCTGCGCGCGGACGGCGGCAGGACCCTCGCGGCCGTCTCCAAGGTCGTCCGGGGCGCCGAGGCCGTCATCGCGCAGGCCCTCACGTACGCGAAGTTCCGCACGGGCGCGCTGCGGGTCGTGGCCAACGGCCAGCCCGCGGTCCTGTCGGTCGTCAAGGGACGCCCGGGCTCGCTCATGACGTTCACGATCGCCGGGGACCGGATCGTCGCCCTGCACATCCTGGCGGACCCGGAGCGGCTGGCGAAGCTCGGCTTCACGGAGGAGGACCTGGCCCGCGCGACGTACTGACCCGTCCTCCGTCCCGCACCGCCCGCGACACCGTCCGACGCCCGGTCACCTCTCCCTGGCGGCCCACCAGCTCCCGGCCGCCAGGGAGACGCCCGCGCTCGCGACGCCGAGGAGGGCGCCCGCCGTGACGTCGCCCGGGTAGTGCACGCCCGTGTGGACCCTGGAGTAGCCCACGGTCCACGCCAGGGCCGCCAGGGGCAGCGACAGGGGCGGCAGCACCGACCCCACGGCGGTGGCGAAGGCGACCGCCGACGCGGTGTGCCCCGAGGGGAACGACGCCGAGGTCGGCATGGGGACGTGACGGCCCACCACCACCCGGGCCGCCTCCCGGTCCGGCCGCGGCCTGCGGACCAGCCGCTTGCCCAGCAGGTTCGCCGAGGCCGAGGCCACCGCGATCGCCCCGACACCGGCGAGCGCGGCCCGCCGCGGCCGGCCCGGCACCAGCGCGAGGGCCGCCGCGACGGTGAGGGAGATCTTGGAGTGGTTCGCCGCCGTGGAGAGCCGGCGGAGCGCCGTGTCGAGCGTGGGCGTGGGGGTCGCGGCCACCGCGCCGTACACCGCGCCGTCGACGGCCCGGATGTCGTGCAGGACCGCCCGGAGGGTCCCGGTCGTCGTGTCGTCCGTCATGCGCCGCTCCTAGCGGGTTCGGTGGTACGGGAGTTCAAGGTGTACGGGGGCCCGGGAGGTCGCTCCGGACCGGCTCCTCGGGAAAGGCCAGCCGGGTCAGGCGCCGCCAGTCCAGGGGCGGCGGGGGCACCGGCGACCCCGGCCGGTCGCGGGGCACGAGGACCCGCAGGGCACGCGGCCGCAGTGTGCAGACGACGGGCGTCGGCAGGGTCAGCGCCTCGCCGTCCACGGCGACGGAGATGACGGCGCCCGCGCCGCCGGGGCCGCCCCCGACCTCCACCCTACGGGCCGTCAGGACGTTCAGTCCGGTCGCCTGGGTCCCCAGGACGGCCAGCTCCGCGGCCTGGGCGGCCCCGTCCACCCGGACGCCGATCACCCCGAGCTCGCCCCGGTCGAGACGCGTCCTGCGGGCGGCGACCGCGCCGAACGGATCGGGCGCCGCGTACGGGTTGTTGCTGACGAGGAGCGCCTGCTGCCCGGTGAGCAGGGTGGAGTCGGCGGTCGCGTCGAGACGGTCGCCCTCACCGCCCTGGAGCAGATCGGGCAGGACGTCGAGCGCGGTGCCGGCCTTCGCGTCGCGGTACTCGGGGCGCTGGACCACGTCCGCGTACACCCCGAAGGAGACGGTGTTGACGAAGGGCCGCCCGGCGACGTCGCCGAGGTCGACCCGGAGCTCCTCGCCGTCGCGCAGCGCGTCGAGGCACCGTGCCGGGTCGGTGCGGTCGAGGCCCAGGTCCATGGCGAAGTGGTTGCGGGTGCCGGCCGACACGACCAGGAACGGCAGGTCGTGCTCGGCGGCGACCTCGGCGACCAGCGCCTGCGTGCCGTCTCCGCCGGCCACCCCGAGCAGATCGGCGCCCTCGGCCACGGCCTTGCGCGCGAGGCCGGCGACATCGGCCGGCTCGGACGGGTCGAGCAGGACCACCCGGGCGCCGAGCGCCTCCGCCCGCGCGACGAGCCGGAACCGCTCGACCTTCCCGCCGCCGGACTTCGGGTTCATGATCAGGACGGGCCGACGGGGCGGGGCGACGGGCTCGCCCCGCATCAGCGCGTCCCGTTCGTCCTCCGGGCGGCGCAGGGCGGACCGGGCACAGGACAGCGCCACGCCCCACAGCCCCAGGGCCACGAGGGCGTTCACCCAGACGCCCCCGACGACGTACAGGTACAGGGTCACGAGGGGCGCGGCCACCGCGAGCACCGCCCCGAGCAGCCGCAGCGGCCCGCGGTGGGCGAGGAACCACCAGACGCCGACGGCCGAGGCGGCGAGCCCCACGACCCCGCTCAGCAGGATCAGCAGCCCGCTGCCGAGCGCCGTCAGCAGGGCCGCGCCCGCGACCCCCATGGCGATCAGCGCCCAGCGGGCCAGCCGCTGGGCCTCCCCCGCCGGATCACCGGAACCGCTCGCCGTCACCGACCCCACCTCCGCACTCCGCGTCCACGCTTACCCACGTTCCCCCCACCCGTCCCCGGGACGACCCCGTTCGGAGGAAAGCCCCCGGGAAACAGGACGGCAGGAACCCGGGGAAGGTTCTCAGACGGGCGAAGGCCCCCCGGAAGCCGGTCCTTCGCGGTCCGGTGCGGCCCCGCGCACGAGGGCCTCCGTCCCGGGACGGGCCGTCACAGCCACCCGCGCTGGGCGGCCTTGAGGCCGGCCTCGAAGCGGCTCCTCGCACCGAGCCGCTCCATGAGTCCGGCCATCGTCCTGCGAGCCGTACGCGGCGAGATGTGCATGCGCGCCGCCACCGCCTCGTCGGTGAGGCCCTCGCCCGCCAGCCGGAGCAGCTGCTCCTCGGTCTCGGAGAGCCCGTCCGCCTCGGGCCGGCTGTCGGCGCCCAAGGGGGTCGACAGCTGCCACACCTGGTCGAAGAGCGCGTGCAGCGCCGCCACCACCCCGGGACGGGTGACGTAGACGGCGCCCCGTCGGCTGTGCTTCGGGTCGAGGGGGACCAGAGCGGCGTGGTCGTCCACCAGGATCATGCGGGGAGGCAGGGAGGCGGCGGTGCGGTACTCGGCCCCGTGGGCGCTGAGCCAGCGGGCGTACGCGAGCGTCGGACCGTCCTGCCGTACGGAGTCCAGCCCGACGGCCCGGACCCGGATGCCGCGCGCCAGGAGACGTGCGTCGTTGCGCCGGGCGGCGGCCAGCGCGGCCTCGGACTGCGCCCCGCCGGGCATGAAGGTCAGGACCTGCCGCTTCGTCTCCTCCGCCAGCCGCTCCAGTCGCTCCTGCACGGCGTCCATGCCGATGAGCTGCTCCGCGTCCGGTGCGGAATCCTCCTCGGACGAGGAGAGCCTGCCGACGAGGTGGCCAAGGGCCGTCTGCTGCTCGATGATCCGCTTCTGCTGTACGAGCAGGTCGTCCCGCTGCCGGTCGAGCAGGGCCTGGAGACCGGCCTGCGGGGAGACCGCGCGCAGGGTGCCGGGACGTTCGAACGACTCCCGCAGCAGGCGCAGCTCGAAGAGGGCGTCGAGCGCCGCGCGGATCGCCTCGGCGGGTGTCCCGAGATGCCCCGCCAGCTGCGCGACCCCCCATTCCGGCTGCGCGCGCATGGCGCGATACACCTCCTCGTGCCCGCTCTCGAGCCCCAGAAGGGTGAAGAGTTCACGTTCGCCCCCCCGGGCGCTTTCGTCCTGGACTTCCTGTGAAGTTTCGGTGCGCATGTTCAAGAGCATGCGCGCCTGAACCCGAGGTCACAAGGGGTTTCGGAGAAGGCCCCCGGGGCGGGACGGCTCGTTCCGACACACGTGAAGGGGGCGCCGGTAAAGGGGGACGGCGGCGGATGACCCAAAGCGTCCTGGACGCTTCCGCCACCCTTGAAAGGCTTCTCCCGCGCTTCTCCGCCCGGCATCGTTGGTGTCGCCCGGGGGACGCCGCCCCGGGCGAACTAACCACCCAGCGCCCCTCATCGGGGGAACTCTTCGAGGAGTCTGTCATGTCTCAGTCCGGGGGAACCGCTTCCGCCACCGCCGCGCCGAAGTTCCTGGCCACCTGCCTCTTGCTGACGGCGTGCCTGTTCTCGCTGGGAACGGCCTCGGTGAGCGGTGCGGTCGCGGCCGACGGCCCCGTACGGGCCACGTCCGACACGGCTCCTCAGCAGATCACCGTCCTCTCCGGCACCGGGGACGCCACCGGTACGTCCCCCAAGGACGGCCTCATCTGGGACTGACTCCCGACCGAACCCCGACCGAACCCCACAAGGTCATCCGAGATGCGCCTGACGCTCGTCGTCCTCGCCTCGCCCACCGGGCCCCGTGAGTGGCTCCAGCCGAGGAGCATCGCCGCCCTGCTGCACCGGGCGGCACGCCCTGAGGACCTCTTGGAGCACGTCAGCGTGAGCTGCGGCCCCAACCACGTCATCGCCGGACTGCACACCCTCCATCCGTGCACCGACGCGACCGTGCCGGCGGCCATGGAAGCACTGGTCGACCGCGCGCTGCGCGCGGATCCGGGCTTCGCCGGCTGGCACGTGGTCCCGCACGGCCGCACGAGCTGACGGCACCGCTCCTCGCACGCTCCTCCTCCCCCCTCCGTAGCTCACCCCTGTCTTCGCCTGCCCCGGCCCCGCCATGCCCTTTTCAAGGAGATTTGTCATGAACGCGCACCGCATCACCTCCCGCAGCCTGGCGCTCGCCCTCGCGACCCTGACCGCCGCGGGGCTGTCGCTGACCGTCGGCACGGCCGCCCACGCCGCGCCGCACAAGACGGCCACGAGCGCCTCGCCCGGGAAGAAAGCGGCCACTCCCACCGGGAAGAGCACCACGTTCACCCCGACCGTCGCGAACCCGACCACCGCCACCGCCGAGCAGCTCCTGGCCGGCGCCAAGGCGGCCGGGCTGCCGGCTCCGAAGACCTCCCCGGACGGCGCCACCAGCAAGGCCGGTACCGACGCCACGACCTTCTCGGCGACGACCGCCGCGCTCACGGCGGACTGGCAGCCCGGTGACCCGATCACCCGCGACGAGGTGCTGCGCCGCGCCCAGAGCTGGATCGACCAGGCGGTGCCGTACAGCCAGACGGCCTACCACACGGACGCCAACGGCACCTACCGGCAGGACTGCTCCGGGTTCATATCCATGGCGTGGGGGCTGCCGTCGAGCTCCTCCAACAACTACGGCGCGACCACCTGGACCCTCCCCAACTACGCGGATCAGCTGGCCGGCTACGAGGACCTCAAGCCGGGCGACATGCTCGACAACATCGACAGCCACGTCGTGCTGTTCAAGGCCTGGAAGGACTCCGCGCACACGACCGCGATCATCCAGGAGGAGGCCAGGCCCGGCACCACGGCCCGGGAGGACAGCAGCTACTACACGACGAGCTACCTCTCCGCGAACGGCTACAAGCCGTACCGCTACAAGAACATCGTCGACAAGCGCGTCAA
>NZ_JAINVG010000008.1 GCF_020400725.1 Streptomyces sp. NK15101
CCCCCCCCCCCCCCGCCGTCCCTTCCCGCCCCCCCGGCCCGCCGTGACGGCCGCGCGCAGCCGCCCGTCCGGACCGGCGAGCAGCACCGGGGTCTCCGGCCCGCCCAGGTCCCGCACCGCTGCGCGGTCGTCGTCCGACGCGGCCTCGGCGTTCGACACCACGGCCGCCGCCTCCAGCGACTGGGCGCCGCTGGCCACGGCCATCGCGACCGCGGTCCGCAGCGCGCTCAGCTTGAGCGACTCCAACTCCACGGTGCCGGCCACATAGGTGCGGCCCGTCTCGTCGCGCACGGCCGCGCCCTCGGGCACGCCGTTGCGGGCGCGGGCGCTCCGCGCAAGGGTGATGATCTTGAGGTCCTCGGCGCCGAGGTCCTCGTGCTCGCGGTTGAGTGTCATGATCCGAGGATAGGCCGGGGCCTGTGGCACGGGTCGGGGGCTCAGCCCCGGGCGGCCTCGACGAACTTGTCGGTGGCCGCCTTGGCGAGGCCGTCGAAGTCCTTCTTGGCCGCGGCGGCGTCCGCCAGGTGCAGCATGCGGAACACACCCGCGCCCTGGCGCGCGACCACCAGGTCGGGCGCGATCTTGATGCCGGGCGCGACCTCCAGGGTCATCCCGAAGGCGATGGCCTCCTCGGCACCCTGCGGGGCGGTGAGCCTCTTCGACTCGACCTTCATCTTCTGGCCCTCGACCTCGACGCTGAAGCCCGCACAGCCGTCCAGCGCCGCGGCGATCTTCTTCGTGTAGTCGGCCGCGCCGGCACCGGCCGGGAAGGTCGCGACCTCCTGGCTGAGCTCGGAGGCGTTGTCGCCGATGACGAAGTCGACGCTCGCGCCCTGGGTGGCGCCCTCGATGCCGGCGCTCATCATGGCGGCCAGGGGCTGGCACTCGGCCTTGTCGGCCTTGTAGACCGTCTTGTCGTCCTCGCCCTTCTTGGCCTTCCAGCCGGACGGCAGGTCCTTCACCTCCAGGGCGGCGGCCTTCATCTGCGCGGCCGTCAGCGGCGCGGCGGCCGGAGCCTGGGACGTCGGAGCCGCGGAGGCGGAGGCCGACCCACCGGCGGCCGGCTTGTCGGCACCGTCCTTCTCGGTGCCGTCCGAGCCGCCGCACGCGGCGGTCAGCGAGAGCGCGGAGACGGCGAGAACGGCGGACAGGCCACGGGTGATACGCGTGCGCATGATGCGGGAGCCTCAAGGGTGAGAGGGACGACGGGAAGCGGCACGACCGCGTCCTGCGATGTCGTGCCGCGTGAGAATATCCGGGCCCTCCGACATCGCCTCAGCGAGGGCCCCGATTCCTCAAGAGATCGCCAAATCCACTGGTCACAGGGGGTCGTGCGCGGTCAGCCCGCGACCGGGTACATCGCCCCGCGGCGCCCCTCCGGCGAGACCAGCCACTCCAGCTTCTCGGCCGTGTCCGCCTCCGGGAGCGGGGTGTGCATCACGATCACCAGGTCCGGCCGGGCCGGCACCCTGAGCTGGGTGGACTCGACGACCAGCGTGCCGACCAGCGGGTGCTCCATCTCCTTGCGGTTCTGGCCGCCCGGCAGGATGTCCCGCCGCTCCCACAGCTCCGCGAACTCCGGGCTGAGCTCCTTGGCCTCCTCGACCACCGCCCGGAAGCCCTCGTCGTCCGGGCACTCGGAGCACGCCGAACGGAACTGCGCGACGACCTTCGGCGCCAGCTCCTCCCAGAGCGTCGCCCGCTCGCGGTACAGCGGATCCGTGAAGAACGCGATCAGGCAGTTCTGCACGATCTCCTGCCGCATGCCGAGCACGACCGCCGCCGCGTCGTTCCACATCACGGTGTTCCAGTACTGGTCCATGATGTGCGCGGGGAACGGCATCCACGCGTCGATGAGCCGCCGCAGGCCGTGGCACATGTCCCGGTCCTCCGGGGCCGCCTCCAGCGGCGGCGGGTTCAGCGCCGCCAGGACGTACAGATGGCGCCGCTCGGCCGGGCTCAGCCGCAGCACCCGCGCCACCGAGTCGAGGACCTGCGGGGAGACCGTGATGTCCCGGCCCTGCTCCAGCCACTGGTACCAGGAGACCCCGACGCCCGCGAGGACCGCGACCTCCTCGCGGCGCAGGCCCGGGGTGCGGCGGCGCGCACCGCCGTCCGGGAGTCCCGCCTCGGCCGGGCTGACCCGGGCCCGACGGCTCATCAGGAACTCGCGCAGTTCGGCGAGTCGGCGCTGCTTCGCGCCGGCACTCTCGAGAGCGGTGGCCACGTGTGCTTCCTCCCCCTGGACGCATGGTGGATGCCTGGTGGTGCGACCAACAGGATAAGTACCCGCTCCCCGGCGTTGTTCCCGTCCGCCGAAGGTGGGGGCATGGCAACGACGACCACCCCGCCCGAGTCCCCCACCGCCCCCTCCGCCGCCCCGGCCGCTCCCCCCGCCCTCACCGGCCGCGACCGGCTCGTCCTCTTCGTCCTGTGCGCCGCCCAGTTCATGGTGGCGCTCGACTTCTCCGTACTGAACGTCGCGCTGCCCGTCCTCGGCGCCGACCTGCGCTTCGACCCGTCCGCCCTCCAGTGGGCGGTCACCGCCTTCGCCCTGCCCTCCGGCGGCTTCCTGCTGCTCTTCGGCCGGATCGGCGACCTCTTCGGCCGCAAGAAGCTCTTCCTTTCCGGCCTCGTGCTCTTCGGCGCGGCCTCCCTGCTCGCCACCCTCGCCTGGAGCCCCGGCGCCTTCCTCGCCGGCCGGGCCCTCCAGGGCCTGGGCGCGGCGGCGATCGTGCCGACCGGCATGGCGCTGCTCACCACCGTCTTCCCCGAGGGCCCGCTGCGGGCCAGGGCGCTGGGCATCTCCGGCACCCTGATGTCCCTCGGCTTCACCATCGGCATGGTGCTCGGCGGTGTCATGACCGACACCCTCGGCTGGCGCTCCACCATGGCCCTGCTCGCCGTCTTCACACTGGTCGTGCTGCCGCTCGCCCCGGGCCTGCTGCCCGAGTCCCGCACCCCCGAGCGGCCCCGTCTCGACGTGCCCGGCGCGATGACCGTCACCGGCGGTCTGCTCTCCCTGATCTACGCCCTGACGACGGCCGCCGAGCGCGGCTTCGGCGGTGTGGACGTCCCCGTCACCCTCGCCCTCGGCGTGCTGCTGCTGGTGGCCTTCGGCGTGATCGAGTCCCGGCACCCGGCCCCGCTGGTCTCGCTGCCGGTGCTGCGCCGCCGCACCGTCGCCTTCGGCAACGCGGGCGGTCTGGTCACCTTCTCGATGATGTCGACGATCGTCTTCGTCCTGACCCTGTACCTGCAGGAGACCCTCGGCCTCTCGGCCTTCGCCTCCGGCATCGTCTTCGGCGTCCAGGGCGCCTTCTCGGTCCTCGCCGGCATGATCACCCCGAAGGTGATCGGCCGGATCGGGGCCCACCGCACCCTGGTGGTCTCGCTCGCCGGTCAGGGACTGCTCACCGCCGCGCTGCTCGGCGTCGGCCGGGACTCGGGCGCGGTCCTGGCGACCGTGGCCGTCTCCCTGGCGTCGATGCTGCACCTCGGCGCGATCATCTCGTACGGCGTGACCGTCACCTCCGGCGTCCGCGACGAGGAGCAGGGGCTCGCGACCGGTCTGGTCACCACCACCCAGCAGGTCGGTCTCACCGTCGGCATCCCGCTGCTCGGGGTGCTCGCCACCACCGGCGCGGACCTCTTCGCCGGTGTCCGCACGGTCATCGCCCTGGACGCGGCGATCGTGCTGGGCGCGGCGGCCCTGGTCGCCCTCGGCCTGCGGCGCCGGTCCTGAACCGGGGACCGTCCGGGCCGGAGCCGTACGGTCACGGCCTGTCGGGGCCGGAGCCGTACGGCCTCGGCTACGGCCGGTCGAGGCGGAGCCGCACGGCCTTCGGCAGACCCGCGACCACCAGGTCGTACGAGTCCTCGACGAGCTCCCGGACCATCCGGTCCGGGAGCTCTCCGACGGTCACGGTGTTCCAGTGCCGCTTGTTCATGTGGTAGCCGGGGGCGATCGCGGGGTGCTCCTCGCGGAGCCGCACCGCCTCGTCCGGATCGCACTTGAGGTTGACCCGCAGCGGCTCGGCGTCGAGCCACGAGAGCGCGAACATCTTCCCGGCGACCTTGAAGACGGAGACCTCCGGGCTGAAGGGGAACTCCTCCGAGGCGTCGTTGAAGTCCAGGCAGAAGGCGCGCAGCTCGTCGGGGGTCATTCCGGCTTCTCCTCCGGTTCCAGCGGTTCCACGAGGACGGTGACGATCTTGTTCCGGCGGCCGGCGGGGGCCTCGGCCGTCAGCCGCAGCGAGCGTCCGTCCGGCAGCTCCACGACCGCCTCGGCGCCCGAGATCGGGACCCGGCCGAGGGCCTTGGCGAGCAGACCGCCGACGGTCTCCACGTCCTCGTCGTCGTACTCGTCGGGGCCGAAGCCGTACAGCTCGCCGAGGTCGCCGATGTCGAGGCGGGCGGTGACCCGGTAGCGGTCCTCGCCGAGCTCCTCGACGGGCGGCAGCTCCCGGTCGTACTCGTCGGTGATCTCGCCGACGATCTCCTCGAGGATGTCCTCGATGGTGACGATGCCGGCCGTGCCGCCGTACTCGTCGATGACGACGGCGACGTGGTTGCGCTCCTGCTGCATCTCGCGCAGCAGGTCGCCGGCGTTCTTGGTGTCGGGCACGAAGGCGGCGGGCCGCATCGCGGTGGACACCAGGTCGGCCTCGGACTCCCGGTTGATGTGGGTCCGGCGGACCAGGTCCTTGAGGTAGACGATGCCGACGATGTCGTCCTCGTTCTCGCCGGTGACCGGTATCCGGGAGAAGCCGGAGCGCAGCGCCAGGGTGAGGGCCTGACGGATCGTCTTGTACCGCTCGATGCAGATGAGATCGGTCCGGGGCACCATCACCTCGCGGACGAGGGTGTCGCCCAGCTCGAAGACCGAGTGCACCATCCGGCGCTCCTCGTCCTCGATCAGCGACTCCTGCTCGGCGAGGTCGACCATGGCCCGCAGCTCGGCCTCGGAGGCGAAGGGGCCCTTGCGGAAGCCCTTGCCCGGGGTCAGCGCGTTGCCGATGAGGATGAGCAGCTGCGGGATCGGGCCCATGATCCGGGCCAGCGGCAGCAGCACGTACGCGGCGGCGGTCGCCGTGTTCAGCGGGTGCTGGCGGCCGATGGTGCGCGGCGAGACGCCGACGGCCACGTACGAGACGAGGACCATCACGACGATGGCGACGAGGAGCGCCTGCCAGGTCTCCGGGAAGGCCGTGAGGCAGGCGTACGTGACGAGGACGCCGGCCGCCATCTCGCAGGCGACGCGGACGAGCAGCGCCACGTTGAGATAGCGGGTCGGGTCGGCGGCGACCTGGGCGAGCTTCTCCGACCCGCGCCGCCCGGACCGGACGGCCTCGGCGGCACGGAAGCTGGAGACGCGGGCGAGACCGGCCTCGGCGCAGGCGGCGAGCCAGGCGACGACGACCAGCGCGACCGCGCCGAAGATCAGCGAAGCGTCCATCGGGGTCAGGAGACGGTCGGCGCCGGGGACGGGCCGGTGAGCCCCTTCTCCGCGCGCCAGCCGTCGACGATCGCCGCCTGGAGGCCGAACATCTCGGCCTTCTCGTCCGGCTCCTCGTGGTCGTACCCGAGCAGGTGCAGCACCCCGTGGACGGTGAGGAGCTGGAGCTCCTCGTCCATGGAGTGCTGCGTCGGCGCGTCCTTGCCCTGCTGGGTGGCGACCTCGGGGCAGAGCACGATGTCGCCGAGCAGCCCCTGCGGGGGCTCCTCGTCGTCCTTCGACGGCGGGCGCAGCTCGTCCATCGGGAAGGACATGACGTCCGTCGGTCCGGGCAGGTCCATCCACTGGATGTGGAGCTGCTCCATCGCCTCCGCGTCCACCACGATCACCGAGAGCTCGGAGAGGGGGTGGATGCGCATGCGCGCGAGGGCGTAGCGGGCGATGTCGAGGATCGCCTGCTCGTCGACCTCGGTACCGGACTCGTTGTTGACGTCGATCGACATGGTGCTTGTGTACTACTTCCCGTTGCGGCCGTTGCGGCTGTCGTACTGCTCGTACGCGTCGACGATACGGCCGACGAGCTTGTGCCGGACGACATCCTGCGACGTGAGCGTCGAGAAGTGGACGTCGGGGACCCCGTCGAGGATGTCCCGGACCTGCCGCAGACCGCTCTTCGTCCCGTTCGGCAGGTCGACCTGGGTGACGTCACCGGTGATGACGATCTTCGAGTCGAAGCCGAGGCGGGTGAGGAACATCTTCATCTGCTCGGGGTTCGTGTTCTGCGCCTCGTCGAGGATGATGAACGCGTCGTTCAGCGTCCGTCCGCGCATGTACGCCAGCGGCGCGACCTCGATCGTCCCGTTCGCCATCAGCTTGGGGATGGAGTCCGGGTCGAGCATGTCGTGCAGGGCGTCGTAGAGCGGCCGCAGGTACGGGTCGATCTTCTCGTAGAGCGTGCCGGGCAGGAAGCCGAGGCGCTCGCCCGCCTCGACGGCGGGGCGGGTCAGGATGATCCGGGTGACCTGCTTGGACTGCAGGGCCTGGACGGCCTTCGCCATGGCGAGATAGGTCTTGCCGGTGCCGGCGGGGCCGATGCCGAAGACGATCGTGTGCTTGTCGATCGCGTCGACGTACCGCTTCTGGTTGAGCGTCTTGGGGCGGATCGTGCGCCCCCGGCTGGAGAGGATGTTCTGCGTGAGCACCTCGGCGGGGGTCTCCTCGCCGCCTTCGGCCGATCCGTTCTCGCTCGCCCTGAGCATGGCGATCGAGCGTTCCACTGCGTCCTCCGTCATCGGCTGACCGGTGCGGAGCACCAGCATCATCTCGTCGAACAGGCGCTGGATCAGGGCGACTTCCGCCGCGTCTCCGACCGCGCTGACCTGGTTGCCCCGCACATGGATGTCGGTGTCCGGGAACGACCGCTCGATCACGCGGAGCAGGGCGTCGCCCGAGCCGAGCAGGGTCACCATGGGGTGCTTCGCGGGGACGGTGAAGTGGGCGCGGGCCTGTCCGGGCGCCTCCTCGCGGGGCGCTCCGTCGTGGGCTGTGGGTGTGTGAGTCATGGGCCGGCACTGTGGCCTGCGCATACCTCCCGTTGCAGGGTCCTCGCCGCTCGACGACCTCTCGGTTACCAAGCCTACGACCAGGCGCCGACAAGCCCGTAGCGGTTTACGAGTGGGCCGCTCTGAACCCGATCGTCGGCACGGCCCTGCGCAGCGGCCACGCCCGGGCGGGGGCGGGCAGGAGCCGCTCCAGGAAGGCGTAGCGGCCGCGCAGCGCCTCGGGGTCCTGCCGGGCGTGGCCCTGGACGTGCTGCCACCAGGCGGCGATCTCGCCCCAGGTCGGGGCGGACAGCGAGCCGCCGAACTCCTGCACCGACAGCGCCGCGGTCAGGCCGGCGAAGGCGAGCCGGTCGGCGAGCGGCCAGTCGGCGAGGGTGCCGGTGACGAAACCGGCGACGAAGACGTCCCCCGCGCCGGTCGGGTCGAGGGCGGAGACCTGGATGGCGGGGACCTCCGCGGTCTCGCCGGTGGCGCCGTCGACGGCGTAGGCGCCCTCGGCGCCGAGGGTGACGACGGCGTAGCGGACCTTGTCGGCGAGGGCGCGGGCCGCGGCCCGGGGGCACTCGGTGCGGGTGTAGCGCATCGCCTCGGCGGCGTTGGGCAGGAAGGCCTCGCAGTGCTGGAGGTCGGTGAGGCCGGCCAGGTCCCAGCGGCCGGTGTCGTCCCAGCCGACGTCGGCGAAGACCTTGGCGCCGCCGCGGGCGGCCTGGGCGACCCACTCCTCGGAGCGGCCGGGCACGAGGGAGGCGACGGCGGCGCGCGCGTGCGGCGGGTAGGCGGGCAGGGCGCCGTCGAGCGGCGGGGCCTCGTGGCCGTGGGAGACCATCGTGCGCTCGCCCTCGTAGGCCATGGAGACGGTGACGGGCGAGTGCCAGCCGGGCACGGTCCGGGAGAGCGAGAGGTCGATCCCCTCGCCCTGCTCCAGGGCGTCCCAGCAGTACTCGCCGTAGTGGTCGTCGCCGAAGGCGGCGGCGAGCGAGGTCCGGAGCCCGAGCCGGGCGAGGGCGGTGGCCATGTTGGCGACGCCGCCCGGGCTCGACCCCATCCCCCGGGCCCAGGACTCGGTGCCGCGGACGGGTGCGCTGTCCAGGCCGGTGAAGATGATGTCCAGGAAGACGGTGCCGGTCAGGAAGACGTCGCAGGCCGGGTCGGTGGGCTCGCGCAGGCACACCAACGGGTCGACCTCGGCGTCGTGTTGCGGCTGCTCTCCCCTTGCTGTGCTCACGGCAGGCTCCCCGGTCGCGGTGCGGACCAGATCAGTGTGCCCGATGGGGATGGGGTGACGGGCGGGACGCACAGGAAGGCGCCTCCCATACCCCCGATCCCACAGGCCAAACACATGGTGACCCGGATCACACGCCGAACCGGCGGAAACCGCCTTCTCCGGCCGCCCACCCGCTTGATACACATGGTTCCGCGACCCCGTGCATCGCGCACGCCCCGGGCGCTCCACCCCTCCCCTTCCGTTCCTGGGAACGCCCATGTCCTCGCGGACCCGCGGCGGGGCCCTCGTCGCCCTCGTCGCCCTCTTCACCGCCGGCTACCTCGCCCCGTACCTGCTGCCGACCGTCGTCGGCCGCCTCTCCGCCGGACTCGGCCTCACCCCCGCCCAGGCCGGTCTGGTCGGCTCCGTCCTCCTCCTCGGCTCCTCGGCCGCCGGCTTCACGCTCGCCGCGCGCGGGGAGCGGATCGCGCCGCGCCGCGCCGCCCGCGCCGGCCTGCTCGCGATGGCCGTCGGATACGGCTCCGCCGCCGCGACCGGCCTCGTGCCGCTGGTGGTCGCGGGCGCGGTCCTCGGCGGCCTCGGCTCGGGCACGGCGACGGCGGTGGCCGTGGCCGGGATCGCCGGGGAGCGCGATCCGCACCGCGCCTCCACCCTCGGCCTGCTCTCCGTCTCGGCGATGGCGGGCGCCCTCTACCTGACCCTTCCGCACCTCGGCGGCGGCCACGCCGCGCCGCTCCTCGCGATCGCCTGCGCGGCGGCGTCGGTGTGGCCGGTCACGGGCCGGCTGCCGGGCGGCACGCGGGCGGTGAGGGAGGCCGTGGGCGCCGCACGCGGGGTGCGGGAGGCCCCGGGCCCCCTGCCGTACCGGCGGGCCGGTGCCGTGCTCGCCGGGGGCGTCCTGTGCTGGTCCCTCGCGCAGAACGCCCTCTGGGGCGTGAGCGGCCGCATCGGACTCACCCAGGCCGGCCTCTCCGAGGTGACCGTCGGCGCGGTCTTCGCGGCGGCGCTCGGCGCGGGCCTCGCCGGCGTCACGGCGGCGGGCGCGCTCGGCTCGCGCCTGGGCCGGGCGGTCCCGATCGGCGCGGGCACGGTGATCATCGCGGGCTGCGTGTGGCTGAGCTCGTCCGCCGAGGACCTCGCCGGCTTCGCGACCGGCGAGATCCTGTGGAACGCCGTCTACCCGGTCGTCCTGTCCTACCTCCTGGGGCTGGCCGCCTCCCTCGACCCGCGCGGCCGCTGGGCCGTCATGGTCGGCTCGGCCTCCTCCCTCGGCGTGGCCTGCGGCCCGGTGACCGGCTCCCTGCTCTCCGACCGCGCGGGCTACCCGGGCATGGGCCTGGTCCTCTGCTCCCTGCTCCTGCTGGTCGCCGCCCCCATGACGGCGGTCGCCCGCCACGCCTCCGGCCGCCCCCTGGTCCCGGGCTCGATCCGCCGCCGCGGCGGGGCGCCCGCGGCGGTGCTCGCGGGGCGGGGCGCGGGGACGGCCCTGGTGCCCCAGGTGGGAGCGCCGGAGCAGGAGGTCGCCCCGGTCGCGGTCCCGGCGGGGCGCAGCGTGGCGAAGTCGACGTTCCGCCTGGCCCGCCCGTCGGACCGGGGCTGAGGGCTCGCTCCCGGCCGAACCGCCAGGAGCGGTCGGCGGACGGGCCGCGGCCGAACCGGTTCAGGTCGACGACCCCGGTCGACGCGCCGGACACCGCGAGGCACGGACCGCTGTGGCCGCTCACGATCCGCACGAGCGAGCCCACGGGGGCGCCACGGCGCCGCCGGCGTCCTGCCGGGCGGGCGGGGCGGGCGCCTCGGACCGCCGGGCGGGCGGGGTCCGGGACCGGAGGCGTCCGACCCCCTGCCGCTCCCCCGGGACGACTGCCGGCGCCCGGTGTCACCGCGCGGGGAGCCCGCGGAACCGGTACGGCGGAGAACCGCCGCTACGCCTCGAACTCGTACGCCTCCACCTCGGCGAGGTACCGCGCACGCCGCTCCTCGTCGTCCTCCAGGAACGACGCCCGGAAGGAGTTCCGCGCCAGCTCGCGGAGCTGTTCCGGCGTCAGGCCCAGCGCGTCGCGCACCCCGTCGAAGTTGTCGCCCGCGTACCCGCCGAAGTACGCGGGGTCGTCGGAGTTGACGGTGACGAGCAGGCCCGCCGACATCATCGCGGGAAGCGGATGGTCCGCGAGGGCGTCGACGACGCGCAGCCGGACGTTCGACAGGGGACACAGCGTCAGCGGCACCCGCTCGCGGGCCAGCCGGTCGACGAGCTCCGGGTCCTCCATGCAGCGCAGCCCGTGGTCGATCCGCTCCACGCCGAGCACGTCGAGCGCCTCGCGGACGTAGGCCGCCGGGCCCTCCTCGCCCGCGTGGGCGACGCGGCGGAGGCCGAGCCGGGCGGCCTCCTCGTACACCTCGCGGAACTTGGCCGGCGGGTGGCCGACCTCCGCCGAGTCCAGGCCGACGCCGGTGATCCGGTGCAGGTACGGCTTCGCGGCGTCCAGGGTCGCGAGCGCCGACTCGGCCGACTCGTCGCGCAGGAAACACAGGATGAGCCGGGTGGAGATCCCGTGGCGCTCCTCGGCGCGGTCGAGGGAGGCGCCGAGGCCCTCGATCACGGTGCCGATCGGGACGCCGCGGGCGGTGTGCGCCTGCGGGTCGAAGAAGATCTCGGCGTGCCGGACGCCCTGGGCCGCGGCCCGCTCCAGGTAGGCGTCGGCGAGCTCGGTGAAGTCCTCGGCGGTGCGCAGGACCGCCACCAGGTCGTAGTAGAGGTCCAGGAAGGACTGGAGGTCGCTGAAGCTGTACGCCTCGCGGAGGGCTTCGGTGTCCGCGTAGGGCAGGGTGACGCCGTTGCGGGCCGCGAGCGCGAAGGCGAGCTCGGGTTCGAGGGTGCCTTCGATGTGGAGGTGCAGTTCGGCCTTGGGTACGGGCATGTTCACGTTCGTTTCGGTAGGGGGATCCTCATGAGGTCCTGGGCGATGCTCAGCTCGCCGTCGAACCCGGCCGCCCGCGCCTGCCGCTCGAAGGCCGCGGGGTCGGAGTAGCGCTGCGAGAAGTGGGTCAGGACGAGGTGCCGGACGCCCGCGTCGCGTGCGACGGCGGCGGCCTGTCCGGCCGTCAGATGGCCGTGGTCGGTGGCGAGCCGGACGTCCTCGTCGAGGAAGGTCGACTCGATGACGAGCATGTCGGCGCCTTCGGCGAGGGCGTGCACCCCGTCGCAGAGCCGGGTGTCCATGACGAAGGCGAAGCGCTGTCCGCGCCGGACCTCGCTGACCTCGTCGAGGGAGACGCCGCCGAGGCTGCCCTCGCGCTGGATCCGGCCCACGTCGGGGCCCTTGATGCCGTGCGCGGCGAGCTTCCCGGGCAGGAGGCGGCGCCCGTCGGGCTCGGTGATCCGGTAGCCGTAGGACTCGACGGGGTGGGAGAGCCGGCGGGCGTCCAGCGTGAAGGACCCGGTGACGGCGAGCGGCCCGTCGGCGGCGACGGGCGACTCGGTCAGCTTCACGGTCTCGCGGTAGGCCGTGGCGTACCGCAGCCGCTCGAAGAAGTGCTGCCCGCTCGCCGGGTAGTGGGCGGTGACCGGGTGCGGGACCTGGTCGAGGTTGATCCGCTGGATCACCCCGGCCAGGCCGAGCGAGTGGTCGCCGTGGAAGTGCGTGACGCAGATCCGGTCGAGGTCGTGCGCGGCGACCCCGGCCCGCAGCATCTGGCGCTGGGTGCCCTCGCCCGGGTCGAAGAGGATGCCGCTGCCGTCCCAGCGCAGCACGTAGCCGTTGTGGTTGCGGTGCCGGGTCGGGACCTGGCTCGCGGTCCCGAGGACGACCAGTTCGCGTACGGACACGGGCTATCCGGGGGGCCAGTTGAGGCCGCGGCCGCCGAGGACGTGCGCGTGGGCGTGGAAGACGGTCTGGCCGGCGCCGGCGCCGGTGTTGAAGACGATCCGGAAGCCGCTGCCGTCGATCTTCTCCTGCTCGGCGACCTCGCCCGCCTCGCGCAGTATGTCGGCGGCGACGGTCGGCGCGGCGGCGGCCAGCGACGCGGCGTCGGGGTAGTGCACGCGCGGGATCACGAGGACGTGCGTGGGCGCCTGCGGGTTGATGTCGCGGAACGCGACGGTGGTCTCCGTCTCGCGCACGATCGTCGCCGGCACCTCCCCTTCCGCGATCTTGCAGAACAGGCAGTCGCTCTGCGGCTCTCCGGCCATGTCCCGGGCCTCCTCGGTCTGGTGCCGATCACTGACGGTGTGCTGACGATCAACTACCCGGTCATGCTATCCGCCGCCCCCGACAGCCGGCGGAGGACCTCACGGGCCGGTCGGCGGGCCTACTCCTTCGGTGCGCGGCGGTTGAGCGCCGAGCGGCTCACCCAGTACGTGACGACCACGCCCCAGAACAGGGGCGTGCCGAACCCGCCCACCACGCCCGGGTCGAAGGACCACAGGGCGAGCGAGGCGAGCGAGTGGAGGCCGAGGAGCCCGACGGCCCCCGCCATGAACAGCACCGGCCGGCAGCCCCGCGCCACGAGGAACAGGGGCCGGCGCAGCCGGGGCGGCACCCGGCGGGCCATCCACACCCCCCAGCCGGTCCAGGCACCGAGGACCACGGCCCCGCCGACCAGGAGCGGCACGGCCGCGTCCGCCCAGGTCGCGCGGTCGGGGACGGCGGCGACGGCGACGGCGGAGGCCACGAAGCCGAGGAGGGCGACCCAGCGGGCCCCGGCGGCGGTGTTCCAGGCCATGGCCTCCAGGTTGTAGCGGGCCTTGCGGTCCTGGAGGTCGAGCGCGGCGGAGGCGACGAAGCCCTCGGCGGCCTGCGTCCAGGCCCCACGCCGGAACCAGCGGCGCCGCAGCCGCAGCAGCGAGAGGTTGTTGTGGGCCTCGCTGCTCTGCGGGTTGAGGCGCAGGGTCGTCTCGTACGCCCGCTGCGCGGTGGCGTGGTCGCCGCGCCGCTGGGCGGTGAGGCCGACCAGGAAGTGGGCCGCGTCCTCCTCGGGGGCGAGGGTGACGGCGGTCCGCGCCGCCTCGTACGCCTCGACGGTACGCGCGGGCGTGCGCGCGTGCTCGCCGTGCTCCGCGAGGGCGGTGCCGAGCGCGTAGTGGGTGCCCCAGTACTGCGGGGCGAGTTCGACGGCGTGCCGGGCGGTGGCCTCGGCCTCCTGGAACCGCCGGTCGGCGAG
Source organism: Streptomyces sp. NK15101 (assembly GCF_020400725.1). Taxonomy (GTDB): domain Bacteria; phylum Actinomycetota; class Actinomycetes; order Streptomycetales; family Streptomycetaceae; genus Streptomyces. The sequence goes on from NZ_JAINVG010000008.1 coordinate 13,409, forward strand.
CAGGACGTGGACCCGCATCAGCCAGCCCCCGAGCAGCTCGGGCTCGGCCCGCAGCGCCTGGTCGACGGCGGCGAGGGCGGCGGCCCGGTCGCCGGCCCGGTGGTGGCAGCGGGCGAGCAGGACGAGCGCCTCGGCGTCCTCGGGTTCGGTCGCCAGGTGCCGGGCGACGAGCTCACCGGCCTGCGCGTACCGCCCGGTCTCGTAGAGCGCCTCGGCTCGGGCGAGCGCGGTGGAGGCGGTCACAGCTTGCGCTTCCGCTTGAGGTGGGCGAGGAGGTCGTCGTAGAGCCCGCCCTCGTTGGCGAACATGGCGACGTTCCGGGCGGCGGCGAACCACGGCTCCGTGGACGGCTTGATCTGCCGGGCCGCGCCGAGCAGGTCCTTGGTGGTGATCAGGCGTACGGAGCCGGTGCGGGCGGAGTCGAGGAGCGCGGCCTCGGCGGCCGTCTCGCAGACGTGCGCGAGGTCCGCGCCGGAGAAGTCCTCGGTGGCCTTGACGAGCTTGCCGAGGTCGACGGCCTCGATGGGGCGCTCCCGCAGGTGGTAGCGGAGGATCGACTCCCGGGCCGCTGCGTCCGGCGGCAGCACGAGCAGGGTGCGGTCGAGGCGGCCCGGGCGGCGCAGCGCGATGTCCACGTCCCAGGGCACGTTGGTGGCGGCGAGGACGAAGACGCCCTCGTTGCCGGCGCCGCTCGCGATGCCGTCGAGCTCGGTGAGGAGCTGGTTGACGACGTTGCGCAGGCCGCTGTGGTGGGTGCGGGAGCGCTTGGCGCCGAGGGCGTCCAGCTCGTCGAGGAAGACGACGCAGGGCGCCTGGCGGCGGGCGGTCTCGAAGATGTCGTGGATGTTCTTCTCGGAGGCCCCGATCCACATGTCGAGGACGTCGGAGAGCGAGACGGTGAGGAAGTTCGCGCCGAGCTCGCCCGCGACGGCCCGCGCGATGAACGTCTTGCCGCAGCCGGGCGGGCCGTAGAGGAGGAGGCCGCCGCGGAGCGACTTGCCGTACAGCCTGCGCAGTTCGGGGTTGCGCATGGGTGCGAGGAAGGCGGCCTCCAGGCGCTCCTTGACGTCGTCCATGCCGCCGACGTCGGCGAGGCGTACGGCACCGGGGGCGTCGACGTCCCAGGCGGCGGCGTCCCCCGCGGACCCCTCGGCGCCGTCGGCCTGCGGGTCGTCCAGGAACCGGGGCCCGACGAGGTCCCGGACCTGCTGCTCGGCGGCGTCCCAGTCGAAGGAGGGGACGGCGGGCGCCCCGGGGACGGGCGCGGGTCCTTCGGACACCGGCACGGGTCCTTCGGACACCGGGGCCGGCTTTTCGGGAACCGGCGCGGGCGCGACGGGCTCCGCGGGCTCCTCGGAGACCGGCGCGGGCGATGGGGCCGGCCCCATCGCGCGGACCATCAGCGCGCGGGCGGCCGCGTCGCCGGGCGCGTGCTGGAGCGCGACGGCCGCCTCCATGACGGCCTCGTCGTTCCGCCCCTCGGAGAGGAGGAGTTCGGCGAAGTGGAGGCGCAGGGGGACGTCACCGGGCGCGGCGGCCACTGCGGCGCGCAGACTGCGGATGAGGGGGGACTCGTCGGCCATGCGGGTCAGCCTAAGGAGCGTCCGGGGGTCGCCGTCCACCGGGTTCGGCAGGGTCCGGGACGTAGGGTGCACGGCATGAGACGGGAAGGCGCACCGCGCAGGCTGACCGTGGACGGCACCGTGTGGCTCTGGAACGTCCGGCACCGGCACCCCGACTGCCGGACCGTGCTCTCGCTGCGCCGCGCGGAGCACCGCCACGCGCAGCTCCGTCTCGTCTTCCGGGACGGGCCGGGCCGCATCGTGGCCGGATATCCCTTCGGCCTGGGCGACGTGGCCTCGACCGGCGGCGACGTCCTGAACCTGAACGAGCCCGGTGTCGTACGCCGGTTCCTGGGGGAGGCCGCGGCCCGCGGCCTCCTCCCCACCGCCCACGGCGTCCGCGAGGAGGACGCCTGGCCCCTCTACGACGCCCTGACGGCTCCCGCGGGGGGCTAGCTCCAGCGGCCCGTGCGCCCCAGGACCAGGGCCGTGGCCGCCGTACCGGCCGTGGAGGTGCGCAGGACGCTGCGGCCGAGGCGGTACGGCTTCGCCCCGGCGGCCTCGAAGGCGGCGAGCTCGTCCGGGGAGACCCCGCCCTCGGGGCCGACGACGAGCACGATCGAGCCCTTGGCCGGGAGTTCGGCGGTGGCGAGCGTCCCGCTGGGGTGATCACGGTCCTCGTGCAGGACGGCCGCGAAGTCGGCGCCCGCGAGGAGGGCGGCGACCTGCTTGGTCGTCATGAGGTCGGCGACCTCGGGGAAGCGGGTCCGGCGCGACTGCTTGCCGGCCTCGCGCGCGGTGGACCGCCACTTGGCGAGCGCCTTGAGGCCCCGGTCGCCCTTCCACTGGGTGATGCAGCGGGAGGCGGCCCACGGCACGATCGCGTCCACGCCGGTCTCCGTCATGGTCTCGACGGCGAGTTCGCCCCGGTCGCCCTTGGGAAGGGCCTGGACGACCGTGACGCGCGGCTCCTCCTCGGGGTCCTCGTGGACCTCGTCGACCCGCACGGTGAGCTCGTCCTTGCCCTCGGCGGAGACCACCACGCACTCGGCCCAGCGGCCCCGCCCGTCGGCGAGGACCAGCTCCTCCCCGGCACGCAGCCGCTTCACGGAGACGGCGTGCCGCCCCTCGGGCCCGTCCAGGAGGAAGCTCCCGGCACCGGGGACGGTGTCGACGACGAAGACGGGTGCGGTCATGAGGCGCTCCTGAAGGCCGGCCCGGAGAGGGCGGTGTCGAGTTCGGCGGCCAGCACCTCGACCAGCTGCCCGGCGGGGAGTTCCCGGGCGAGGCGGTGGCCCTGGCCGGCCCACAGGGCCATGCCCTGGGCGTCGCCGGCGGTGGCGGCGGCCTTGCGGAGCGGGGCGGTGAGGTGGTGGATCTCGGGGTAGGCGGCGGGGGCGTACGGCCCGTGCTCGCGCATGAATCGGTTGACGAGGCCGCGCGCGGGGCGCCCGGAGAAGGCCCGGGTGAGGGCGGTCCGGGTGAACAGCGGGTCCGTCAGGGCCTGCTTGTGCAGCGGGTGGGCGCCCGACTCGGGGCAGCAGAGGAAGGCGGTGCCGAGCTGGGCGGCCTCGGCCCCGGCGGCGAGGACGGCCGCGATCTGCGCGCCGCGCATGATGCCGCCGGCGGCGACGATCGGCAGCGCGACGGCCTCACGGACCTCGGTGACGAGGGTGAGGAGCCCGGTGCCGGGGGCGCCTTCGTCGGCCGGATCGTCGCGGTACGTTCCCTGGTGGCCGCCGGCCTCGACGCCCTGGACGCAGACGGCGTCGGCGCCGGCCCGCTGCGCGACGAGGGCCTCCTCGGCGGAGGTGACGGTGACGATCGTGTACGTGCCGGCGCGGTCGAAGGCGTGGAAGGTCTCCTTCGCCGGACAGCCGAAGGTGAAGGAGACGACGGGAACCGGGTCCTCCAGGAGGATGGCCAGCTTGGCGTCGTAGGCGTCGTCGCGGGAGTCGTCGGTCTCGCCGAGCGGGGTGTCGTACCAGGTGGCCTCGCCCGCGAGCTGGTGGCGGTAGACGTCGACGGCTGCGGGATCGGCGGGCCGCCCGTCCGGCGGCAGGAAGAGGTTGACCCCGAAGGGGCGTGCGGTGAGCCCGCGCACCCGCTTGATCTCCTGGTACAGGCCTCCGGCCGTCTTGTACCCGCCGGCGAGGAAACCGAGCGCCCCGGCCTCGCAGACGGCCCCGACGAGCTCGGGACAGGAGGCGCCACCCGCCATGGGGGCCTGCACGATCGGGAACCGAGAGAGATCGTTCAGTGCGGTGGTGGACATATGGGCATCGTGTCATGCCCCCGAGGGGCCACAGGAAAAGGGGCGGCACCGGAGTGCCGCCCCTTCATCGGGCCTACCGCCCGTTGAACGCGTCCTTGAGCCGCGAGAACAGACCCTGCTGCCCCGGCTGGAACTGCCCGGTGGGGCGCTCCTCGCCGCGCAGCTTGGCCAGTTCGCGCAGGAGGCGCTCCTGCTCGGCGTCGAGCTTGCTCGGGGTCGTCACCTCGACGTGCACGATCAGGTCGCCGCGCCCGTTGCCCCGCAGGTGCGTGACGCCGCGCCCGTGGAGCGGGATCGACTGGCCGGACTGCGTGCCCGGGCGGATGTCGATCTCCTCGACGCCGTCCAGGGTCTGCAGCGGCACCTTGGTGCCGAGCGCGCCCGCCGTCATCGGGATGGTGACCGTGCAGTGCAGGTCGTCGCCGCGCCGCTGGAAGACCTCGTGCGGGGTCTCGTGGATCTCGACGTACAGGTCGCCGGCGGGGCCGCCGCCGGGGCCGACCTCGCCCTCGCCCGCGAGCTGGATGCGGGTGCCGTTGTCGACACCGGCCGGGATCTTGACCGTGAGCGTACGGCGGGACCGCACGCGGCCGTCGCCGGCGCACTCGGGGCACGGGGTCGGGACGACCGTGCCGAAGCCCTGGCACTGCGGGCAGGGGCGGGAGGTCATGACCTGGCCGAGGAAGGACCGGGTGACCTGGGAGACCTCGCCGCGGCCGCGGCACATGTCACAGGTCTGCGCGGAGGTGCCGGGCGCGGCGCCCTCACCCGAACAGGTGGTGCAGACGACGGCCGTGTCGACCTGGATGTCCTTGGTGGTGCCGAAGGCCGCCTCGTTGAGGTCGATCTCCAGCCGGATCATGGCGTCCTGGCCCCGGCGGGTCCGCGAGCGCGGGCCGCGCTGCGAGGCCGTGCCGAAGAAGGCGTCCATGATGTCGGAGAAGTTGCCGAAGCCGCCCGCTCCGAAGCCGCCGCCCGCGCCACCGCCGCCGGAGGCCGAGAGCGGGTCGCCGCCGAGGTCGTAGACCTGCTTCTTCTGCGGGTCCGAGAGGACCTCGTAGGCGGCGTTGATCTCCTTGAAGCGTTCCTGCGTCTTCGGATCGGGATTGACGTCCGGGTGCAGCTCGCGCGCGAGCCTCCGGAAGGCCTTCTTGATCTCGTCCTGGGACGCGTCGCGGCGCACGCCGAGTACGGCGTAGTAGTCCGTGGCCACTTACGACTCCGCCAGGATCTGTCCGACGTAACGTGCCACTGCGCGTACCGCTCCCATCGTTCCGGGGTAGTCCATGCGGGTCGGTCCGACCACGCCGAGTTTGGCGACTGCCTCGCCGCCCGAACCGTAGCCGACCGAGACGACGGACGTGGAGCTCAGCCCCTCGTGGGCGTTCTCGTGCCCGATCCGTACGGTCATGCCCGATTCCTTGGCCTCGCCGAGCAGCTTGAGGAGCACGACCTGCTCCTCCAGGGCTTCCAGGACGGGCCTGATCATCAGGGGGAAGTCGTGTCCGAAGCGGGCGAGATTGGCGGTGCCGCCGATCATCAGCCGCTCCTCGTGCTCCTCGACGAGCGTTTCGAGGAGGGTCGCGAGCACGGTCGAGACCGTGGCGCGGTCCTCGGCCTCCTCGAAGGACTCGGGGAGGTCCTGCACCAGCTGCGGCACGTCGGCGAACCGACGGCCGACGACCCGGCTGTTGAGCCGGGCCCTCAGGTCGGCGAGCGAGGTCTCGCCGAAGGGCGCGGGGCAGTCGACGACGCGCTGCTCGACCCGGCCGGTGTCCGTGATGAGGACGAGCATCAGGCGTGCGGGGGCCAGCGAGAGCAGCTCCACGTGCCGGACGGTCGAGCGGGTCAGCGAGGGGTACTGGACGACGGCGACCTGGCGGGTCAGCTGGGCGAGCAGTCGCACCGTGCGCCCGACGACGTCGTCGAGGTCGACGGCTCCGTCGAGGAAGTTGTGGATGGCCCGCCGCTCGGGCGTCGACAGCGGCTTGACGCCGGCGAGCCGGTCGACGAAGAGGCGGTAGCCCTTGTCGGTCGGGATCCGGCCGGCGCTGGTGTGAGGCTGGGCGATGTACCCCTCCTCCTCCAGGACCGCCATGTCGTTGCGGACGGTGGCGGGCGACACGCCGAGCTTGTGGCGCTCGGTGAGCGCCTTGGAGCCGACGGGCTCCTCCGTCCCGACGTAGTCCTGGACGATGGCGCGCAGGACCTCGAGTCTGCGTTCGCTGAGCATCGTGCGCACCTCCAGCTGGCGACGTCGTTCCGGTTGCTCCGCTTTTGGCACTCGCCCTGTCCGAGTGCCAGCGATCCCCCGGTCAGTGTACGGCGGCGGGCATCGCTCCTGGCAAGGAGGCGGCGCCCGCACCGGTTAGCGTCGCCCCATGGACATGGATTGGGAAGCGCACGGATGGGAGCGGCTCGAGGACGGAGTGGGCCGGCGGCGGCTGCCCGGCTGGGACGCCACGGTGGGCCTGGTCCTGGGCACACGGGCGGTTCTGCTGTACGACACGGGGTCCACGCTCGCGGAGGGCGCCGAGCTGCGGGCACAGGTGGCCGCGCTCACGGGCGGCCGGAAGGTGACGCACATCGCACTCAGCCACCCCCACTTCGACCACGTCCTCGGCACGGCGGCCTTCGCCGGGGCGGAGGTCTTCGGCGCGGTGGGCTCGGACGAGCTCATGAGCGGGGCCAGGGCCCGGGAGGAGCTGTACGGGGACGCGGTGCGGCAGGGGGTCGACCCGCGGGCGGCGACGGAGGCGACGGACGCCCTGGTGGCCCCCCGGCACGTGGTCACGGGCGAGTGGACGCTCGACCTGGGCGGCCGCCAGGTCCTCCTGGCGAACGTGGGTCCCGGCCACACGGGCCACGACCTGGCGCTCTTCGTCCCCGGCCGGCGCGAGATCGTCTTCTGCGGGGACCTGGTGGAGGAGTCGGGCGAGCCGCAGGCGGGTCCGGACGCGATCCCGTCCCGCTGGCCGGACGCCCTGGACCGGCTGCTCGCCCTGGGCGGCGAGGAGGCGGCGTACGTACCGGGCCACGGAGCGGTGGTGGACGCCGCGTTCGTCCGGGCACAGCGCGATGAACTGGCACGCCGCTTCGAGGTGTCATAACGTCGCCCGAATGCGCGGCCACGAACCGAACCTGACGCCGCCTCGGCTGTACGGGACAGAACGGAACCCATGCGTAGCTACAACCCGGACCTGACTCCGCCCTGGAAGAAGTCGGCGCCCGCGCCCGAGGTCCCGGCGGAGCACGACCTGGTCGTCGAGGAGGTCGCCACGGGCTTCTGCGGGGCGGTGATCCGCTGCGAGGCGGGCACGGTGACCCTGGAGGACCGCTTCGGCAAGCACCGCGTCTTCCCGCTGGAGCCGCGCGGCTTCCTCCTGGAGGGCAAGGTCGTGACCCTGGTCCGCCCGGCGGCCGGCGGTCCGGCGCGCCCCACCCGTACGGCCTCCGGCTCGATCGCGGTCCCGGGCGCACGCGCGCGCGTGGCACGGGCGGGCCGGATCTACGTCGAAGGCCGCCACGACGCGGAGCTCGTGGAGCGGGTCTGGGGCGACGACCTGCGGATCGAGGGCGTGGTCGTGGAGTACCTGGAGGGCGTCGACGACCTGCCGGCGATCGTCGCGGAGTTCGCCCCGGGGCCGGACGCCCGGCTCGGCGTCCTGGTGGACCACCTGGTCCCCGGCTCGAAGGAGTCGAGGATCGCCGCGCAGGTGACCTCCCCGGACGTCCTGGTCGTCGGCCACCCGTACGTCGACGTCTGGGAGGCCGTGAAACCGTCCTCCCTCGGCATCCCGGCCTGGCCGGCGGTCCCCCGCGGCCAGGACTGGAAGACGGGCGTCTGCCGCGCCCTGGGCTGGCCCTCGGACAACACGGGCGCGGTCTGGCGGGCGATCCTCGAGCGCGTCCACTCCTACAAGGACCTGGAGCCGGCGCTGCTGGGCCGGGTGGAAGAACTGATCGACTTCGTGACGGCGCCGTAGCGAAGCGCAACACCCGGCGGGACGGCGCCCCCGCCCACCCGCCGTGCGGGCGCCGCACCCGGCGGGGCCGGTGCCCGCCCCGGCCCGTGCGGGCCGCGCTCCCGCCCGTGTGGGCAATCGTCCCGCTGGGCGGGACGGGTGGGCACACGGGACGGCGCCCATAGCGGCGCCCCCGCGTTCCGCGCCTGGACCCGCACCCTATGTGCGGCGCGCATCCGGTGCGGGTTCAGGCGCGGGAGCCTGGGCCCGGCAAGGACGCCGTCCGTTGTGCCCACCCTCCCCCAAGCTCTCGGCTCCACTCGAGCAGGGGGACCCCTTGCCCCGGCGGAACGACCGCCCACAACGGGGGTGGGCGCCGCCCGGCAGAGCGACCGCCTGCAACAGGGGTGGGCACCGCCCCGGCGGGGCGGCCGTCCGTCGCGGAAGGGCGTGGACCGCGCCGCTTCAGTCGACCAGGTCCCGCACCACCGCGTCCGCGAGCAACCGCCCCCGCAGCGTCAGGACCGCCCGCCCGCCCGCGTACGGCTCGGGCGCGAGGAGTCCGTCCTGGAGGGCCTTCCGGGATGCGGCCAGCCCCGCCGGCTTGAGGACCGACAGCTCGACCCCCTCCCGCAGCCGCAGCTCGAGGAGCACCCGCTCCACTCGCCGGTCCTCGTCCGACAGCAGCTCCCGCCCGGCACCCGGGGACCGGCCGTCCGCGAGCGCCGCGGCGTACGCGCCGGGATGCTTCACGTTCCACCACCGCACGCCCCCCACGTGCGAGTGCGCGCCCGGCCCGGCCCCCCACCAGTCGGCCCCGCGCCAGTACAGCTCGTTGTGGAGGCAGCGGCCGGCCTCGGAGGTGGCCCAGTTGGAGACCTCGTACCACTGGAATCCGGCCTCGGTCAGGACGGAGTCCGCGATCAGGTACCGGTCGGCGTGGACGTCGTCGTCGGTCATGGGCACCTCGCCGCGCCGGATGCGCCGGGCGAGCTGCGTGCCCTCCTCGACGATCAGGGCGTAGGCGCTCACGTGGTCGGGCCCCGCGCCGATCGCCGCTTCCAGCGAGGCCCGCCAGTCGTCGTCGGACTCGCCGGGGGTGCCGTAGATGAGGTCGAGGTTGACGTGCTCGAACCCGGCGGCCCGCGCCTCGCCGACGCACGCCTCGGGCCGCCCCGGGGTGTGCGTGCGGTCGAGGACCTTCAGGACGTGCTGCCGGGCGCTCTGCATGCCGAAGGAGATCCGGTTGAAGCCGCCGGCGCGCAGCTCGGCGAGGTAGGCGGGGTCGACGGAGTCCGGGTTGGCCTCCGTCGTCACCTCGGCGTCGTCCGCGAGCCCGAACTCGTCCCGGACGGCCCCGAGCATCCGCACGAGGTCCCCGGCGGCGAGGAGCGTCGGGGTGCCGCCGCCGACGAAGACGGTCCGCACGGGCCGGGGGTCGTCGCCGAGGACCTTCCGGGCGAGGCGGATCTCCTCGACGACCTGCTCGGCGTAGTTGTCGCGGGAGGCGAGCACACCGCCCGTGCCGCGCAGCTCGCTCGCCGTGTACGTGTTGAAGTCGCAGTAGCCGCAGCGCGTCGCGCAGTACGGCACGTGCAGGTAGAACCCGAGCGGCCGCTCCCCGGCCCCTTCGAGGGCGTGCGGGGGCAGCGCCCCGTCGTCGGGAACGGACTCACCATCGGGCAGTACGGAAGGCATGAGCCCCATTGTCCCGTACTGCCCGGGGTGAAGGTCCTGCGCGGTCGCTCAGGCCTCGCGGGAGCCCGTGTACATCTCCTCGATGAGGTCCTTGTACTCCCGCTCGACGACCGGTCGCTTCAGCTTCAGGGACGGGGTGAGCTCGCCGTGCTCGATGTCGAGGTCGCGGGGCAGCAGGCGGAACTTCTTGATCGTCTGCCAGCGCTGGAGGCCCTCGTTGAGGCGGTCGACGTAGCCCTGGATCAGCTTCTCGGTCCGCGGGTCGGCGACGACCTCCGCGTACGACTTGCCGCCGAGGCCGTGCTCGGCGGCCCAGCCGAGGAGGGAGGGCTCGTCGAGGGCGATGAGGGCGGTGCAGAAGTTCCGGTCGGCGCCGTGGACGAGGATGTTCGAGACGAACGGGCAGACGGCCTTGAACTGGCCCTCGACCTCGGCCGGCGCGATGTACTTGCCGCCGGACGTCTTGATCAGGTCCTTCTTCCGGTCGGTGATCCGGAGGTAGCCGTCGGCGGACAGCTCGCCGATGTCGCCGGTGTGGAACCAGCCGTCGGACTCCAGGACCTCGGAGGTCTTCTCCGGCAGGCCGTGGTAGCCCTCCATGATGCCGGGGCCGCGCAGCAGGATCTCGCCGTCGTCGGCGATCCGGACCTCGGTGCCGGGGAGCGGCTTGCCGACGGTGCCGGTGCGGTAGGCCTCGCCCGGGTTGACGAAGGAGGCCGCGGAGGACTCGGTGAGGCCGTAACCCTCCAGGATGTGGATGCCGGCGCCGGCGAAGAAGTAGCCGATCTCGGGGGCGAGGGCGGCGGAGCCGGAGATGCAGGCGCGCAGGTTGCCGCCGAAGGCCTCGCGGATCTTGCCGTAGACGAGGGCGTCGGCGACCTTGTGCTTGGCGGAGAGGCCGAAGGGCGCGGAGGCGGTGCCGGTGCGGCGGAAGTTGTCCTGGGTGGCCTTGGCGTACTCGCGGGCGACGCCGGCCGCCCACTGGAAGATCTTGTACTTGGCGCCGCCGCCCGCGCGGGCCTTGGCGGCGACCCCGTTGTAGACCTTCTCGAAGATGCGGGGGACGGCCGCCATGTAGGTCGGCTGGACCACCGGAAGGTTCTCGATGATCTTGTCGACGCGGCCGTCGACGGCGGTGACGTGGCCGACCTCGATCTGGCCGGAGGTGAGGACCTTGCCGAAGACGTGGGCGAGCGGCAGCCACAGGTACTGGACGTCGTCCTGGGTGACGAGGCCGGTGGCGGCGATGGCCTTGGCCATGTACGACCAGTTGTCGTGCGGGAGGCGGACGCCCTTGGGACGGCCGGTGGTGCCGGAGGTGTAGATGAGCGTGGCGAGCTGCGTGGAGGTGATCGCGGCGACCCGCTCCTTGACCGCCCCGGGGTGCTCCGCCAGGTAGGCCTTGCCGCGCGCCTCGAGGTCCGCGAGGGAGAGGACGAAGTCGCCGTCGCCCTCCACGCCGGTGGCGTCGATGACGACCACGTGGCGGAGGTTCGGCAGGTCGGCGCGGCGCTCGACGGCCTTGGCCAGCTGGGCCGCGTCCTCGGCGATGAGGACCCTCGACCCGGAGTCGGAGAGGATGAACGCCGATTCCTCGGCGTTGGTCTGCGGGTAGACCGTGGTGGTCGCGGCGCCCGCGCACATCACGCCGAGGTCGGAGAGGATCCACTCGACCCGGGTGGAGGAGGCGAGGGCGACGCGCTCCTCGGCCTGGACGCCGAGGTCGACGAGGCCCGCGGCGATCGCGTAGACCCGCTCGGCGGCCTGCCCCCAGCTGAGTGACTTCCAGTCGTCCGGGCCGGCGCCGGTGGGGGCGGGGACCGGGTAGCGGTAGGCCTCCGCGTCCGGGGTCCGCTCGACGCGCTCAAGGAAGAGGGTCGCCACGGAGGGCGGCCGGTTCTCGATCTGGGTCTGTGTGTCGCTCACGACGTCCTCCGGGCGGCGGCGGTGCCTGCTGGTGGTTCGTAACTAACTGGCGAGTAACCTTCGAGCCGGGATCAGAGTAAAGGCCCGAGGACCGGCGCGTAAGGCCCCGCAGGGCGTCGCTTCATAACGAACGGGCCCACGCGCGCATGGCGCGTGGGCCCGATTCGTCGCACAGGGCAGCCGGTCACGGCCGGCCGGCTACTTCTTCTTGCCGGAGGACTCGTCGCTCGACAGGACGGCGATGAAGGCCTCCTGCGGCACCTCCACCGAGCCGACCATCTTCATGCGCTTCTTGCCTTCCTTCTGCTTCTCCAGCAGCTTCCGCTTACGGGAGATGTCACCGCCGTAGCACTTGGCGAGGACGTCCTTCCGGATGGCGCGGATGGTCTCGCGGGCGATGACCCGGGAGCCGATGGCGGCCTGGATGGGCACCTCGAAGGCCTGCCGCGGGATGAGCTCGCGCAGCTTGGCGACGAGCCGGACACCGTAGGCGTACGCGGCGTCCTTGTGGGTGACGGCCGAGAAGGCGTCCACCTTGTCGCCGTGCAGCAGGATGTCGACCTTGACCAGGCTGGAGGCCTGCTCGCCGGTGGGCTCGTAGTCGAGGGAGGCGTAACCGCGCGTCTTGGACTTCAGCTGGTCGAAGAAGTCGAAGACGATCTCGGCGAGGGGCAGGGTGTAGCGGATCTCGACCCGGTCCTCGGAGAGGTAGTCCATGCCGATCAGCGTGCCGCGACGGGTCTGGCAGAGCTCCATGATCGAGCCGATGAACTCGCTCGGGGCGAGGATCGTGGCGCGCACGACGGGCTCGAACACGTCGCTGATCTTGCCCTCGGGGAACTCGCTCGGGTTGGTGACGGTGTGCTCGCTGCCGTCCTCCATCACGACGCGGTAGACCACGTTCGGCGCGGTGGCGATCAGGTCGAGCCCGAACTCGCGCTCGAGCCGCTCACGGATCACGTCGAGGTGGAGGAGGCCGAGGAAGCCGACGCGGAAGCCGAAGCCGAGCGCGGCGGAGGTCTCCGGCTCGTAGACCAGCGCGGCGTCGTTGAGCTGCAGCTTGTCGAGGGCCTCGCGGAGGTCCGGGTACTCCGAGCCGTCCAGCGGGTAGAGGCCCGAGAAGACCATCGGCTTCGGGTCCTTGTAGCCGCCGAGGGGCTCGGTGGCGCCCTGGTTCTGCGAGGTGATCGTGTCACCGACCTTGGACTGCCGGACGTCCTTCACACCGGTGATGATGTAGCCCACCTCGCCGACGCCGAGGCCGTCGGACGACGTCATCTCGGGCGACGAGACACCGATCTCGAGGAGCTCGTGGGTGGCGCCGGTCGACATCATCCGGATGCGCTCGCGCTTGTTGAGCTGTCCGTCGACGACACGCACATAGGTCACGACGCCCCGGTACGAGTCGTACACGGAGTCGAAGATCATCGCGCGGGCGGGGGCGTCGGCGACGCCGACCGGGGCCGGGATGTCCCGGACGACACGGTCGAGCAGCGCCTCGACGCCCATGCCGGTCTTCGCGGAGACCTTGAGGACGTCCTCCGGCTGGCAGCCGATGAGGTTGGCCAGCTCGTCGGCGAACTTCTCCGGCTGGGCGGCCGGGAGGTCGATCTTGTTGAGCACGGGAACGATCGTGAGGTCGTTCTCCATCGCGAGGTACAGGTTCGCGAGGGTCTGCGCCTCGATGCCCTGGGCCGCGTCCACGAGCAGGATCGTGCCCTCGCAGGCGGCCAGCGAGCGCGAGACCTCATAGGTGAAGTCGACGTGCCCGGGGGTGTCGATCATGTTCAGGATGTGTGTGTTGCCCTGAGCCGGCCCCTCGGTCGGCGCCCACGGCAGCCGGACCGCCTGGGACTTGATCGTGATGCCGCGCTCCCGCTCGATGTCCATGCGGTCGAGATACTGGGCACGCATCTGCCGCTGGTCGACCACACCGGTCAGCTGGAGCATCCGGTCGGCAAGAGTGGACTTGCCGTGGTCGATGTGCGCGATGATGCAGAAGTTGCGGATCAGAGCCGGGTCGGTACGGCTCGGCTCGGGCACGTTGGTAGGAGTCGCGGGCACGCAGGGATCTCGTCTCGGGCGATGTTCAGAACGGATACGTAGACACCATGGTCCCATGCCCGGCGCCCGGCGCCCGGTTTGGGCGGCTCCGAGGGTGGCTGATACTGTGGACAGCTGTGTCTCGCATGCCCTCTCAGCTGCGGGGCGCATCCAGAAGGAACATCGAACCTGTAAAGGCTCTTTTCGTGGCGAACATCAAGTCCCAGATCAAGCGGAACAAGACGAACGAGAAGGCGCGCCTGCGCAACAAGGCCGTCAAGTCCTCGCTCAAGACCGCGATCCGCAAGGCCCGTGAGGCTGTCGCCGCCGGCGACCTCGAGAAGGCCACCGTTGCCACTCGCGCCGCCTCGCGTCAGCTCGACAAGGCTGTCTCGAAGGGTGTCATCCACAAGAACGCCGCCGCCAACAAGAAGTCGGCGCTGGCTCTCAAGGTCGCCTCCCTCCAGGGCTGAGCTCTGATGTGATCGGCCGTACGGGACTCAGCGGGCCCTCTACCCCGCTCCCGCCCGGCCACCCAGGACTCGCGCGCGGACGCGTTCGCCACGCGGGTGCGAGCCCACCAGATACACGCCGAAGGCCCCGCCGCCTCCTTCCCCAGGAGCCGCCGGGGCCTTCGCCGTACCCACTCCCGCAGATCCCCGACGAGCACCCACGCCCACGCACCTGAAAAGCCGAACCGAACGGCAGGACGCACGGCAGGACGCAGCGGGCAGGACCACCGGACGGCACGGCTTCGGCCCGGAGCCGACGGCGCGAAGCAGCCGCAAGACCCATCGGACGGCACGAGCAGCCGGGCCCCGGGGCCGACCGCACGGAGCAGCGACAGGGTTGCCGGACGGCGCGGCCGCGGGACCCGGAGCCGGTGGCGCGAGCCGCCGGAACCGGAATCACCGCCGCGAAGCAGCCGCGGGACCACCAGGCGGTGCGAGCCGTCGGGGCCCGGCGTCGGTGGCGGGAAGCTGCCGTCCGGCCCTGGGAATCCGGCGGGGTCGGGAGCGGAGCCCCGGAGGAGACGGGCCTCAGCCCCACCAGCCCCCGGCGGGGTTTCGGGAAGGGGCGGGGCGGGGCGGGGGATCCGCTCGCACACCGGCCGCGAACCGCCCCGCACCAGACAGCACACCCCCGCCCACCCCGCACCGCTGACCATCAGGCCCGCACCGCCGACCGCCAAGCCCGCCCCGCCCCCCGGACCGCCCACCGCTCGGCCGTCAGGCCCGCCGCATCCTCGCCGCCCGCGCCACCGCGACCACCGCCTTCTCCAGGGCGTACTCCGGGTCGTCGCCCCCGCCCTTCACCCCCGCGTCCGCCTCCGCGATCGCCCGCAGGGCCAGCGACACCCCGTCCGGGGTCCAGCCGCGCATCTGCTGCCGCACGCGGTCGATCTTCCAGGGCGGCATGCCCAGCTCCCGCGCCAGGTCGGCGGGCCGCCCGCCCCGCGCCGAGGAGAGCTTGCCGATCGCCCGTACGCCCTGGGCCAGCGCGCTGGTGATGAGCACGGGCGCGACCCCGGTCGAGAGCGACCAGCGCAGGGCCTCCAGGGCCTCGGCGGCGCGCCCCTCGACGGCGCGGTCCGCGACGTTGAAGGAGGACGCCTCGGCGCGGCCCGTGTAGTACCGCCCGACGACGGCCTCGTCGATCGTCCCGTCCACGTCGGACGTGAGCTGCGAGACGGCGGACGCGAGCTCCCGCAGATCACTGCCGATCGCGTCCACGAGCGCCTGGCAGGCCTCCGGCGTGGCCGAACGGCCCAGCGCCCGGAACTCCTGCCGTACGAACGTCAGCCGCTCCGCCGGCTTCGTCGTCTTCGGGCAGGCGACCTCCCGGGCCCCCGCCTTGCGCGCCGCGTCGAGCAGCCCCTTGCCCTTGGCGCCGCCGGCGTGGAGCAGGACGAGCGAGATGTCCTCGATCGGGTCGTCCAGGTACGCCTTGACGTCCTTGACCGTGTCGGCGGAGAGGTCCTGCGCGTTCCGCACGACCAGCACCTTGCGCTCGGCGAAGAGCGAGGGGCTGGTGAGCTCCGCCAGCGCCCCGGGCTGGAGCTGGTCGGGGGTGAGGTCGCGCACGTCCGTGTCGGCGTCGGCGGCCCGCGCGGCCGCCACCACCTCCTGGACGGCTCGGTCGAGGAGCAGGTCCTCCTGTCCCACGGCGAGCGTCACGGGGCCGAGGAGGTCGTCGGGGGAAGTCTTTCTGGTGGCCATCGCGGTCCAGCATCCCACGGGCCACTGACACCGCTGCCCGGGAAGGGGACGAGAATGGCGGGGTGAGTGAACGACACGTACTGGTACTGCCCGACCGCGACGCCGCCGAGGAGGTCGCCGGAGAGCTCCCCGACCGTTTCGGCGTGGCCGAGGAGCCGCAGCTCGTACGGGACGCCCTGGCCGGGGAGGACGACGCCGAGGACGCGCAGTGGCTGGTGGTCGTCGAGGACCCGGACGCCCGCCTCGACCCGGCGGCGCTGGACGCGCTGGCCGCCGAGTACGAGGGCTGGCTGGAGGCCCCGTAGGACCGCCGGGTCCGCCCGTCAGCCCTTCTTGGGAACGATCTGGACGTCGAGCTCGATGCTGATGCTGGACCCGACCGCCGCTATGCCCCGCGCGAGCAGCGTCTGCCAGGTGAGGGTGAAGTCCTCCCGGTGCAGCTCGGTGGTGGCCCGGCAGGCGCCCCGGGTCTCGCCCTCCAGGCCGTTCCCGAGGCCCAGGTACTGGGTGTCCAGGGTCACCGTGCGGCTCACTCCGTGGAGGGTGAGCGCTCCGGTGACGGCCCAGCGGCTGCCGCCCCGGTGGACGAAGCGCTCGCTGAAGAACTCCAGCGTCGGGTAGGCGCCGACGTCGAGGAAGTCGCCGGAGCGCAGGTGGTCGTCGCGCATCTGCACTCCGGTGTCGATGGAGGCCGCGTCGATGACGACGTGCATCGCGGAGTGCTCCATGCGCTCGGCGATCCGGACCGCGCCCGCGAAGCTGTTGAACCGTCCGTGGATCCGGGCGAGGCCGATGTGGCGCGCCGTGAAGCCGATCTGCGAGTGCGCGGGGTCGATCTCCCAGTCGCCGGGCTCCGGGAGCTGGGGCTGGGGTGCGACCTGGAGCAGGACGTCGCCGAGGCCCTGGTGCTCGCCCTCGGCGACGACGGCGGCGCCGTGGTAGGGCGTGTAGCCCTCGGAGGTGACGGCGACCCGGTACTCGCCCGCCGGGACGGTCGCGAGGACCGTGCCGTACGGGTCGGTCTCGCCGGCCATGACCTTGCGGCCCGCCGTGTCGCTGACGAGGAACTCGGCCTGCCGGACGGGTTCGTGCACGGGGTCGAGCACCCGGCAGCTGAGCACGCCCGCCGAGGAGGGGACGGAGAGACCGGCGAGCGGACCGCCGCGCGAGGCTCCCGCCGCACGCTTCCCGAAGAGACGATCGAACATTCTTCACGCACCCCCGTGCGACTCGTTCACTGTGCAACGAAGTCGCATTCGATCACCGTTGAGGCGTTCGAGGCAAACGGGGCGAGTGGAGGCAAGTGTTACCGAGGGTCCGAATTGAGGGTTCCGCTTCGTACGGCCGGCAGCACGTCGAGCTCGATGCCGAACAGCTCCCGGTACGCGTCCCTCACCTCGTCCTCACCACCGAGGATCCGCTCCTCGCGCTCGCCTCCGGTGCGGATGATCAGCTTCGGCGCGCTGAGCGTGATCCGGCCGTCCTCGGTGAGCCGGGAGCAGATGAGGGACCGCGGAAAGTGCGAGTCGGGCGAGGTCTGGTGGTACCAGGCGCCCGCCGTGAAGTCGGCGAGCTCCCGCGGCCGCCGCTCCAGCCGGTACTGCGGCTTCCCGTCCCGCAGCACGTCCAGATCGCCTTCCGCGGTCTCCACGATCCGGAAGACCCCGCCCGGGTCCTGCTGGTCGTCGCGCGCGTCGAAGGCCAGCGGATGGTGACTGTGGTCGCCGAACCCGACGTCGGCCAGCCACCGCTCCCCCTCCGCCGTCTCCACCAGCAGCGCCATGTGGTCGTACGGGATGCCCGGCTTCCCGTCCGGCCCGATGACCCGCCCCTGGAGCAGCGCGACCTCGTAGCCGAGCCCCCGCAGCAGGACGGCGAACGCCGTGTTGACCTCGTAGCAGAAGCCGCCCCTGCGGGCACCGACCACCTTGTCGAGAAGCGCCTTCTCGTCGAGGACGACGGGCTCGCCGAGGTGGATCGAGAGGTTCTCGAAGGGCACGGTCCGCAGATGGAGCAGATGCAGCTCACGCAGCGCGGCGGCGTCCGCCCGCTCCGGCCGCTCCGCACCGATGCGGCGCAGGTAGGCGTCGATGGTGGCAGGTTCGTGTGTGGTCATACCGGCAGTCTGCCCCCTGGACGATCCGCGCCTCACCCCGATTCCCTATCCGACGGGCACGGACTCCCCTTCCCTCAAGGGCAGTTCCCGCATCCGCGGCAGCGGCGAGGGCAGCAGCCAGAGTACGGCGAGGACGGCCCCGGCGGTGGCGATCCACAACGTGGGGCGCAGCCCGATCGCGGTGCCGAGCAGGCCTCCGACGAGTGCGCCGAGCGGACGGAAACCGTGGTTGAGCGTCCGGTACGCGCCCATGACCCTGGCCCGTACGGCGTCGGGTATCAGCGCCATCTGGAACGATCCCGCGGCGATGTCGGCGAGCATCACCCCGAGGCAGGAGAGGAACTCCGCGGCGAACAGCACTCCCACCACCAGCGGAAGCGGCCCGTCCGCCAGGGGTATCAGGAGCAGGGGGAGGGTGAATCCGAGGAAGCCGGCGACGAGCGAGGCGCCGACGCCGATCCGCCGGACGACCGCCCCGCTCCACACCGCCCCGAGGAGACCGCCCACGGCTCCGGCCGCGAGCACGAGGCCGAGCAGGCCCGCGCCGATGCCGAGCCGGGTGGTGGCGTAGAGCACGAACACGGTGTGGAACATGTAGTTGAAGAACTGGATCGTGCCGGAGGCCGCGAACAGCGCGCGCATCGAACGCTCCCGCACCACCCAGCGCAGCCCCTCGGTGAAGTGCCCCTTGGCCACGGGCGCCGGAGCGGGTTCGACCGGCTTGATCCGGGCCAGGTACCCGGCCGACACCAGATAGGTGAGGGCGTCCGCGACGAGCGCGAAGGGGGCGGTGAGGAGCTGCACGAGCAGCCCTCCGGCCCCGGGTCCGGCGAGCCAGGCCATCGAACGGCTGCCGTTGACCAGCGAGTTCGCCTGGACGTAGCGCTCGGTGGGGACGAGCGCGACGAACAGCGTGACGTTGCAGACCTCGAAGAGCACGGTGAGCGCGCCGACCCCGAAGGCCACCGCGTACAGCTGGCCGAGCGTCAGCGCGTCCAGCGCGTGGGCGACGGGCAGGGTCAGGATGAGCGCCGCCCGTCCGAGGTCGGCCGCGATCATGGCGCGCCGGCGACCGGCCTGACGGTCGGCCCAGGCGCCGAGCGGCAGGTTGAGCAGGAGCGCGGGCAGGAGTTCGGCCGTCTTGAGCAGGCCCATCGCCGTGGCGTCGGCGCCGAGGACCAGGACGGCCGCGAGCGGGATCGCGAGGAGCGAGATCTGGTCCCCGACGAGGGAGACGGTCTGCCCGGTCCAGTAGCGGCGGAAGGTCCGCTCGCGCAGCAGCGCCGGTACGCGTTCCACGAGGGCCATCTCGTTCACTCCTCTTCGCCGTCGGGGATTTCCTGGTCCAGGTAGGCGATCCGCAGGATGCTGACGGGCCGGGCGCCCGCGGGCCTGAGAGAGGGGTCGGAGGTGCGGGCCTCGTAGGGCCGGAGCAGCTCGCCGATCCGCTCGCCGAGGCCGGTCAGTTCCTCGGGGGTGAGGTGGAGCAGGGAGTCGCCGAACTCCTCCGCCTCCCGCCACTCCTTCGGCAGCCGGTGCCGGTTCTCCAGGGCCCGGGTGACCCGCTCGAAGTAGCGCTCGATGACGGCGGCGCCGAGCGCGTCGGCCGCCTCGGCGACCGCCGCGTCCTCGCTGTGGTCCGGCCACTCCGTGTACCGGGCGGTGGCCCGCCAGGGCTTCTCCCGCCCCCGCCCGCCGGGCGCCTCCTCCACCAGCCCGTACTTGGCGAGTATCCGCAGGTGGTAGGAGCAGCTGGCCACGGATTCGCCGGTCAGCTCGGCGGCCCGGGTGGCGGTGAAAGGACCGCTGCTGCGCAGCAGGCCCACCAGCGACATCCGCAGCGGATGGGCGTAGGCCCGCAGGGCGCGGGGGTCGGTGAGTCGGATGCTGCGGGGCTGCTCGCCCCCGGACTGGGTTTCCCTGCTCTCCGGCATGCCGAAAAGGTATCTTTAGAAAGACTTCTTTACAAGGATTTCTTTACAAGGTTCTCCGGCAGCGTCCTCACCTCCCTTCCGGCACGGCCACGAGGTCGCGCCCCGCCCCCACCACCGCGACGGCCCCGTCCCGGTCGGTCCGCAGCACCCGCGCGCCGCCCGCCCTCAGCGCCCCCAGCGTCCGGGGCGAGGGATGGCCGTACGGGTTGTCGCGCCCCGCCGACACGAGCGCGAGCCTCGGCCGCACCGCCCGCATCAGACCGGGGTCCTGGTGCGCGGAGCCGTGATGGGCGACCTTGAGCACGTCCACCGGCCCGAGTCCCGGATGCAGCCCCGTCAACGCCCGCTGGGCCGGTGGCTCCAGATCCCCGAGGAGCAGCAGGCTCAGCCCTCCGGCGGTGCGGACGAGCAGCGTGACACTGGCGTCGTTGGGCCCGTCGGCGGACGCCCCGGAGGCACCGTTCCCGCCGGCGCCGGCCCACGGCCAGAGCACCCGCCACTCCAGGGCCCCGATCCTCCGCCGCTCGCCCGGGCCCGCGCGGATCAGCGGCACCCCTGCCGCGGCCGCGGTCCGCCGCACGAACGCCGCCTGGCCGGGCGGCTCTTCGAGCCCCGTGGTCTGGATCGCACCCACCGCCCTCCCCCGCAGCACGCCGGGAAGGCCGGCCACATGGTCGGCGTGGAAGTGGGTGAGCACCACCAACGGCACCCTCCGCACCCCGAGTTCACGCAGGCAGCGGTCCACCGGCACGGGGTCGGGCCCCGCGTCCACCACGACGGCGGAGTCCCCGCCCGCCGCCAGCACCGTCGCGTCCCCCTGCCCCACCTGGCACATCGCGAAAACCCAGCCCGGCGGCGGCCACCCCGTGGCCCACCGGGCCAGCGGCGCCGGCCGCACCACCACGAGCAGGAGCAGCCCGGCGACGAGCGCGCCGACCACACCCCGGTACGGCAGCTTCCGCACCCCGAGCACCACCAGCGCCGTGAGCAGCGCCAGCGCGAGGCCGCCCCACCACCCGCCGGGCCAGGCCAGCTCCGCCCCCGGCAGCGCGGCGCCCGTACGGGCCACCCGCGCGAGCCACCCGGCCGGCCATCCCGCCACCCATGCCAGCCCCTCCGCCGCGGGCATCCAGACCGCCGCCAGGGCGAGCGTGGCGAATCCGCACACCGTCGCCGGCGCCACCGCGAGCTCGGCGAAGAGGTTCGCCGGGACGGCGACCAGACTCACCCGGGCGGCGAACACCGCCACGACCGGCGCGCACACCGCCTGCGCCGCCAGGGCCGCGCCCAGCGCCTCCGCCGCCCGGCCGGGTACCCCGCGCCGCCGCAGCGCCTCGCTCCAGCGCGGGGCGATCGTCAGCAGCGCCCCGGTCGCCAGGACCGAGAGCAGGAAGCCGTAACTCCGGGCGAGCCAGGGGTCGTAGAGCACCAGGACGAGGACGGCTGCGGCCAGCGCGGGGATCAGCGATCTCCGCCGTCCGGTACCGATCGCGAGCAACGCCACCAGACCGCAGGCCGCGGCACGCAGCACGCTCGGGTCGGGCCGGCAGACGACCACGAACGCGAGCGTCAGCCCTCCCCCGGCCAGCGCCGTGCCCCGCAGCGACAGCCCGATCCTCGGCGCGAGCCCGCCCCGCTCCACCCGGTGCGCCCGCCCGGGCCGTCCGACGAGCAGGAGCAGCACGACCGTGAGGTTGCTGCCGGAGACCGCCAGGAGGTGGGTGAGATCGGTCGCCTCGAACGCGTCCCGCAGCTCGGGACCGATCCTGGAGGTGTCCCCCACGACGAGTCCTGGCAGCAGGGCCCTCGCGTCCGGATCGAGCTTCCCGGTCGCCTCCCGCAGCCCGGCGCGCAGCTCGCCCGCCGTCCGCTGCAGGGTGCTCGGCGGGCCGACGATCCTCGGAGGACCGGCCCCGTCGACCTTGAGCACCGCCGCGAAGGGCTCACCGGGCAGCAGCGGCGGCGCGAGCCGGGCGCCGACCCCCAGCCGGGTGGTGGGGAGGAGGCGCAGCCATTCCTCCCGCCCCTCCCCCGACGGCACGATCAGCAGGACCGGCGTCCGGGTCCGGTGGACCGAGCCGTCCGACCGCTCGACCCGGGTCACCTCGCCGTCCAGGACGATCGAGACCGGTGCCATCGCGTTGCCCCGGACCTTGGGGCGGGTGAGCCGTGGGTCGGAGGTCACCGCCACCTCCAGCCGCGCCCGCGCGTACTCCCGCGCCAGCTCCGGCACGGGACCCCGCCGGAGATCCGCCGCGTGCAGCCCCGCCGAGGCGGCTCCGGCCGCCGCGCACAGCAGGACCCCGGCCCACGCGGTCGTCTGTGACCGCCACCCCGGTGCGGTCCCTGGTGCGGCGGCTCCACGACCGCCGCCCGGGTCCCCGCGCCTCCTGGCCCGCCCCCGTGCCAGCAGGATCAGGGCTCCCACCAGGCAGAACGCGACCCCTGCCACCGTCCACCACCCGGTGGCGCCCACGGCACAGGCCGCCGCCGCCCAGGCCGCGCCCGCGAGGGGAACCAGCCGGAGATCGGTCGCCTCCTCCCGCCACGACGGTCGTCCCGCACCGCCCTCCTCACCGGCTCCCTCGTCGGGCTTCATGGCCGGACCAGCGGCTCGAGATCGGCGAACCGGCGCTCACCGATGCCGTCGACCTCCCGCAGTTCCGCGACCGACCGGAAGCCGCCGTGCTCCGTGCGGTGGTCGACGATGTGCCGGGCGAGTACGGGCCCCACACCCGGGAGGCCGTCGAGCTGTTCCGCCGTGGCCGTGTTGAGGCTCAGCGGCGCCCCCGGCGCACCACCCCCGACACCGCCGCCCGGGCCGGGACCGCCCGCCGGTGTCCCCGGCAGCCCGACCAGGACCTGCTCGCCGTCGAACAGGACGCGAGCCCGGTTGATCCCGGTGAGGTCCGCGCCGGGCTCCGCCCCACCCGCAGCCCGCAGGGCGTCCGCCACACGCGAGCCGGCCGGCAGGGTCAGCACCCCGGGCCTGCGCACCTTGCCGCCGACGTCGACGACGACCCGCCCCCCGGAAGCCCCGGCCCCCCGCACCGGCCCCGGCCCGGGCCCCGCCTCCGGTGCGGCTCCCGGCGGCTCCCCCGCACCGCCCCTCGACGCGGGCACGGCGGGCACGGGAACAGCGGCGTGAACGAGTTCGGGAGCGCGCACCGACTCCGGCCGACCGGTCCAGAAGTACCCGCCCGCGAGACCGACGGCCACGAGCAGGACCACTGTCAGCGCGGCCAGCGCCCTCGGTTCGAGCCCGCACCTGGTCCGCACCCACACGGGGGTCCGGTCACGGAGCAGCGCGGCCACCCGCTCCCGTACCCCCGGTGGGGAACCACGCTCCGGTGCTTCCGGCACCTCCCGGACTTCCGGCACCGGCACCGACACCGGCACCGGCACCGGCGGGAACAGGGCGTCCCCCCGCCGCCGCACGGCTTCCGCGGGCGCCGCGGGGGCGTGTCCGACCCGGTCGCGCCTCCGGGCCCGTCCGGCGGGTGAGCCGCGCCCTCCGGGGCGACTGCGCGCGTCCGAGCCGGATGCCCGGCCGGGCCCGCTCGTCGGAGCGCCCGCCGAGCCCGAGGTCCTGGAAGTGGTCGATGCGATGCGTGTACGAAGAGTCATGTCCGTGACGGTAGAGATCACGGCCGACCTGTGCGGAGATCGGCCGTCTTCCGTGGACAGGCGCTTCGCTGTGGAAAATTCCGTCACCCTTGAGAGGGACGGACGGACCCGGCGGCCGGGCGGCCGGGGTCAGCGGGGCGAGACGACGACCGCGAGGAGGCCGGGGCCCGTATGGGCGCCGATGACCGCTCCCACCTCGCTGACCTGGAGTTCTTCGATTCCCGGTACGCGCTCCTGGAGCCGGTCCGCGAGCGCGTCGGCCCGCTCCGGTGCGGAGAGGTGGTGCACGGCGATGTCGACGGAGCCGGAGCCGGCCCGCTCCGCGGCGATCTCCTCCAGGCGCGCGATGGCCTTCGAGGCCGTCCGCACCTTCTCCCGCAGTTCGATCCGCCCGCCGTCGAGTTCGAGGAGCGGCTTCACCGCCAGCGCGGAACCCAGCAGGGCCTGCGCGGTGCCGATGCGCCCGCCCCTGCGCAGATAGTCCAGGGTGTCGACGTAGAAGTAGGCGGACGTTCCCGCGGCACGCTTCTCGGCCGCCGCGACCGCCTCGTCGAGGGAACCGCCCGCCTCCACGACCTGTGCCGCCGCGAGGGCGCAGAAGCCCAGCGCCATGCCGACCATGCGGGTGTCCACCACCCGCACGGGCACGGGGGCGTCCTTCGCCGCGAGCACGGCGGCGTCGTAGGTCCCGGAGACCTCGGCGGAGAGATGGAGCGAGACGACGCCCTTCGCACCCGCCTCGGCGGCCTCGCGGTAGGCCTCGGCGAAGACCTCGGGGCTCGGCCGCGAGGTGGTGACGGACCGGCGCTTCTGCAAGGCCTCGGCAAGCGCCTTCGCCGAGATCTCGGTGCCCTCCTCAAGGGCGCGGTCGCCGATGACGACGGTCAGCGGGACCGTGGTGATGGCGTGCCGCTCCCTCGTCTGGCGTGGCAGGTAGGCCGTGGAATCGGTGACGATCGCGACATGCCGGGACATGAGCGGGAGGTTACCCGCCGAGGCTCCCGCACGGCAGCCCGGCCCCCCTCACCGACCACTCACCGCGCCCGGCACGGCTTCGCCCGAGGCCGCGCGGTCCTTCATCCGGCCCCGGTCCCGCCCCGGCACGGCGCCGCCCCGGGCCGTTCCGTCAGGTGGTGGTCTCCGGGCGGGCCGACTTCTCCCAGGGGTAGGCGGGCCGACGGGGATCGGGCGCCGTGATCGCGGACGGTTCTCCACCGGTCCCCGGGCCCGTCTCGCGAGCGGGTTCCGGCGTGGTGTCCGGGTCTGCCCAGTGGCGCAGGGCACCCGCCTCGACGTCGATCTGGGCGCTGAGCGACGACAGGTCGTCCTCGGCGAACTTCAGCGCCCGCTCCCGGGCGGCGCGGCGCAGCGCGTCGGCCGAGCCCGTGATCCGCTCGGTCCGCGCGGCGAGTTCGGGCAGCTGGCCGGCCACCCACGCCCGGTCGGGCTCCCGCTCCAGGCGCTTGAGGTCCGCGTCCAGTTCGAGTCCATGGGCGCTGAGGCGGTGGAAGAGGTCCAGCGACTCCTTCAGCGAGGCGTCCTCGGCGACCCCCGCCTGCAGCGCCTCCTGGGTGGCGCGCATCGAGGTGCGCAGCGAGAGCCGCAGTCGGGCGAGCTCACCCGCGGTCCCGGCCTGGCCGAGGCTCTTGGCGCGCAGCGTGGTGTCCTCGACCGTGCGCCGGGCCTGGTCGATGGTGCGGTCGACACCGCGCTTGGCGGCCTTCGCGACCTTCACGGTGACGTACACCCCGAGTGCCACGAAGGACAAGAAGAGCAGCGCCATGATCGTGATAATCGTGGCTTCCATGTGTGCCCCTCCGGCGTCCGTCGATTCCCCACGGCTGTGGTTCCTCCACGTTAAACGGAACGGGCAGGTTGGGGGTTCCATCGGAACCCCCAACCTGCCCGTAGGGGAAACCCCTGGGTGCCGCTAGCCGGCGACGATGTTGACCAGCTTCGGCGCGCGGACGATCACCTTGCGGATCTGTGCGCCGCCCAGCGCCGCGACCACGTGCGGGTCGGCCAGCGCCAGCGTCTCCAGCTCCGCGTCCGTGATCGACGGAGAGACCTCCAGGCGGGCCTTGACCTTGCCCTTGATCTGCACGACGCAGGTCACGGTCTCGTCGACGACGTAGGCCGGGTCGGCGACCGGGAAGTCCTGGTGGACGACCGAGTCGGTGTGGCCCAGCTTGCGCCACAGTTCCTCGGCGATGTGCGGGGCCAGCGGGGCGATCAGCAGCACCAGCTGCTCGGCGACCGGCCGGGAGACCGCGCCACCGGACTTGGTCAGGTGGTTGTTCAGCTCGGTGATCTTGGCGATGGCGGTGTTGAAGCGCATCGCGGCCATGTCCTGCGCGACGCCGTCGATCGCCTTGTGCAGGGCGCGCAGCGTGTCCTCGTCGGGCGCGGTGTCGACGACCGTGACCTCGCCGGTCGCCTCGTCGACGATGTTGCGCCACAGCCGCTGCAGCAGCCGGTACTGGCCGACCACCGCGCGCGTGTCCCAGGGGCGGGAGACGTCCAGCGGGCCCATCGCCATCTCGTACAGGCGCAGGGTGTCGGCGCCGTACTCGGAGCAGATCTCGTCCGGCGTGACCGCGTTCTTCAGGGACTTGCCCATCTTGCCCAGGACGCGGCTGACCTTCTCGCCCTGGTAGTAGAACGCGCCGTCCCGCTCCTCGACCTCGGCCGCCGGCACGGCGATGCCGCGCGCGTCCCGGTAGACGAAGGCCTGGATCATGCCCTGGTTGTAGAGCTTGTGGAACGGCTCGGCCGAGGAGACGTGGCCCAGGTCGAACAGGATCTTGGACCAGAAGCGCGCGTACAGCAGGTGCAGCACGGCGTGCTCGGCACCGCCGACGTACAGGTCGACGCCGCCGGTCGGCATGCCCTCGCGCGGGCCCATCCAGTACTGCTCGACGGCGGGGTCGACCAGCTTCTCGGAGTTGTGCGGGTCCAGGTAGCGCAGCTCGTACCAGCAGGAGCCGGCCCAGTTGGGCATGGTGTTGGTCTCGCGCCGGTAGCGGCGCGGACCGCGGCCGTCGCCCAGGTCCAGGGTGACGTTGACCCAGTCCTCGTTGCGGGACAGCGGGGTCTCCGGCTGGGTGTCCGCGTCGTCGGGGTCGAAGGTGCGCGGCGAGTAGTCCTCGACCTCGGGCAGCTCCAGGGGCAGCATCGACTCGGGCAGCGAGTGGGCGACGCCGTCCTCGTCGTAGACGATCGGGAAGGGCTCGCCCCAGTACCGCTGGCGGCTGAACAGCCAGTCGCGCAGACGGAAGTTGACGGTGCCCTCGCCGATGCCGCGGTCGGCCAGCCAGGCGGTGATCTTCGCCTTGGCGTCGACGACGCCCAGGCCGTCCAGGGAGATCTCGTCGTTGGCCGAGTTGACCAGCTTCGCCTCGTACGAGGAGAAGGCGTCCTCCCAGGTCGACGGGTCGGTGCCGCGGTCGTCGCTCGGCTCCACGACGCAGCGCATCGGCAGCTCGAAGGCGCGCGCGAAGGCGAAGTCGCGGCTGTCGTGCGCCGGGACGGCCATGATCGCGCCGGTGCCGTAGCCCATCAGGACGTAGTCGGCGATGAAGACCGGGACCTGCCGGCCGCTGACCGGATTGGTCGCGTACGCGCCGGTGAAGACGCCGGTCTTGTCCTTGGCCTCGGCCTGGCGCTCGACGTCGGACTTCGAGGCGGCCTGCTTGCGGTAGGCGTCGACGGCCTCGGAGGGGGTGGCGTGACCGCCGGTCCACACCTCGTGGGTGCCCTCGGGCCAGGCGGCCGGGACGATCTTCTCGACCAGGTCGTGCTCGGGCGCCAGGACCATGTAGGTGGCGCCGAACAGGGTGTCCTGGCGGGTGGTGAAGACGGTGATGGCTCCGGTGTCGCCGACCTGGAAGTCGACGCGGGCGCCCTCGGAGCGGCCGATCCAGTTCCGCTGCTGCAGCTTGATGGCCTCGGGCCAGTCCAGCGCGTCCAGGTCGTCCAGCAGGCGGTCCGCGTAGGCGGTGATCCGCATGTTCCACTGGCGCAGCTTGGCCTTGAAGACGGGGAAGTTGCCGCGCTCGGAGCGGCCGTCGGCGGTGACCTCCTCGTTGGCCAGGACGGTGCCCAGGCCGGGGCACCAGTTGACCGGGGCGTCGGAGGCGTACGCCAGGCGGTACTCGCCCAGGACGTCGGAGCGCTCGGCGGCGCTCAGCTCGCTCCACGCGCGCGTGCCGGGGACCTCACGCGTGCCGTTCTCGAACTGCTCGATCAGCTCGGCGATCGGCCGGGCCTTCTTGGCCTCGTCGTCGTACCAGGAGTTGAAGATCTGCAGGAAGATCCACTGGGTCCACTTGTAGTACTCCGGGTCGATCGTGGCGAACGACCGGCGCTTGTCGTGGCCCAGGCCCAGCCGGCGCAGCTGGACCTTCATGTTCTCCATGTTGGCCTCGGTGGACACGCGCGGGTGCGTGCCCGTCTGCACGGCGTACTGCTCGGCCGGCAGGCCGAAGGCGTCGAAGCCCAGGGTGTGCAGCACGTTGTGGCCGGTCATGCGCGCGTGGCGGGCGAAGACGTCCGTGGCGATGTAGCCCAGCGGGTGACCGACGTGCAGCCCCGCACCCGAGGGGTACGGGAACATGTCCATGATGAACTTCTTGGGCAGGGCGGCGACGGCGGGGTCGCCCGCCAGGTCACCGGTGGGGTTCGGCGCCTCGTAGGTGCCCTCGGCGTCCCAGAAGTCCTGCCAGCGTGCCTCGATGTCGGCGGCCATGGCCGCCGTGTAGCGATGAGGGGCCGCCGTCTCGGCGGCCGTAGTGATCTCGGTCATGGTCCTTGATGCTCCATCGATCGTCTCTGCCCACTGCCACGAACTGCCCGAAATGAAAAATCCCCTCGCACAGGAGGGGATGCCGCGCCGACTCCGACGGGATGTCTGTCGCCCGTCGGGACTGGTCAGCGCGGCTCGGTAAGCAGGAGGCGTACGGCACGCATGGCGCCAGGGTACCGCAGGGCCCGAGCGGGCCGCACCGACGTTCCGCGGAGCGGCGGCGAAGGGCCGCGGTGGAGACGTCGCACACGAAGAAGCGGGCCACCCGATCCGGGTGGCCCGCTTCTCTTCTGTGGAGCTAAGGAGAATTGAACTCCTGACCTCCTGCATGCCATGCAGGCGCTCTACCAACTGAGCTATAGCCCCGCGTGCGGGAATTTCAGATTACCGCAGAACCGGCGTGAGCCATCCGATCCGGATGGCTCACTTCCGCTCTGTGGAGCTAAGGAGAATTGAACTCCTGACCTCCTGCATGCCATGCAGGCGCTCTACCAACTGAGCTATAGCCCCTTGATTTGCCGTCCGCGCTTCCATGTTCCTCGCGGCGACGGACAGAACATTAACGGCCCGCCCGGCAGATCGCCAAATCCGTTTCTCCGGCCCCTCCGGGGCCCCGGGTAGGGTCGCCGACTGTGTCCGTCTCCGTGCTCTCCAAAACCCGCGCCCGGCCCTGGCCCCTGGCCACCGCCGCGGTGGTCTGCCTGCTCTCGCTCACGGCCTTCTGGGTGGCGCAACGCCTCGCCCACGTGAACATGCTCGACGTGATGGTCTACCGGGCCGAGGGCGAGACGGTCCGGGCCGGTGGCGACCTGTACGCGATGCGCGCGACCTCGGCGAACCTCGGCATGACCTACCCGCCCTTCGCGGCGCTTCTGTTCGTCCCGCTGACCCTGGTGGACGTCCCGCTGATGCGGACGCTCACCACGGCGGGGAACCTGCTCCTGGTGGTCGCCCTGGTCCAGCTGTCGCTCCGGCTGGTCCGCCCCTCGCTGTCGCGTACGGACCTGTGGCGCACGACGCTGTGGGTCGCCGCCGTCGTGGTCTGGTGCGAGCCGGTGTGGACGACCCTGCGGTACGGCCAGATCAACCTGCTCATAGCGGTGGCGGTGCTCTGGGACCTCACCCGCCGCGAGGGCGGCCGCCTGGCCGGCCTGGGCATCGGTCTGGCGACCGCGGTGAAGCTCACTCCGGGGCTCTTCGTGGTCCTCCTGCTCGCCGCCGGCCTGCTGCTGTGGCGCCGGGACCGGGGCATGAACCAGTGGCTGCGCACGGCCCTGACGGCGACCGGGGTGTTCCTCGGGACGACGCTGGCCGTGGCGGTCGCCCTGCCCGCCGACTCGAAGCGGTTCTGGACGGAGACGCTGTTCGAGACCGGCCGGGTCGGCTTCGCCGAGGAGACCGCCAACCAGTCGATCCGCGGAGTCCTGGCCCGGCTGATGCACACGGACGACCCGGGCATGTGGTGGGCGGTGACCGCGGCCGTCCTGGGCGGCGCGGCGATGGTGCTCGCCGTACGGGCGGCGGTGCGCGGCGACAAGGCGGTGGCCGTGGTCGTCTGCGCGTTCACGGCGCTGATGATCAGCCCGATCTCGTGGTCCCACCACTGGGTCTGGTGCGTGCCCCTGCTGGTCCTGCTCGCGGACCGCGCCACGCGCGCGTGGCCGGTGACGGGGGCGGTGGCACTGGCCTTCGCCTCGTTCGCGCTGTGGTGGGTCCCGCACGACCCGGGCCGCCCCGAACTGGACCAGAACGCGGGCCAGATGCTGCTCTCGGCGGTCTATCCGCTGACGGCGACGGCGCTTCTCGTGGGGTACGCGCTGACGCTGCGGCGTCAGGCCGTCGCGAAGGAGTAGAAGCGCTTGAGGGTGCAGTGCTCGTCGAGGAGCCGGCCGTAGATCGGCTCCCCCTCCAGCTCGCGGTAGGTCTCGATGGGGTCGCCTTTTATGATCAGCGCCCGCGCGCACTCCTCGCACCAGTACTGGAACTCGGGGTTGACGGGGTCCATGTCGCGCACGATGGGCGTACCGCTGCCGCACCAGTCGCACTTCCGCCTGTGTGCACCCATCAATCAGCTCCAGCTGTAGCCGCAGGCCGTGCACCCATAGGACACCCTGCCGTTGTCGCCGAGCACTTGGGTCACCCTCCCGTCCGGATCCTCGTCCCCCTCCGGCCGTCCGATTCTGCCATGGCCCCGCAAGAGGGTCAGCGTGATCGTCGCGGCAGCCCCGCGGCGGCGCCCGCGACGGAGGCGGCGGCCAGGGCGAGGGCGGTCGCCCACAGCGCGTCGGCGGACTCCTGGGCTCCGGAACCCGCGTACCGGCCGAGGAAGAGAGAACCGAACGCGGCGACGCCCACGAGCTGCCCGAGCTGGGTGACGGTGGCGAGCAGCCCGCTGGCGTCGGCCGCGTCCTCGGGGCGCACGGTGGCCAGCGCCCCGGTCAGGGCCGGGCTGAAGGCCAGCGAGATCCCCGCACCGAACGCCCCCAGGGCCGGGTAGAGCCCCCAGCCGCCGGTACCGCCGTCCACGAGCAGCCCCCCGACGGCGAGGAGCGCCGCGGCCGCGAGCAGGAATCCGGCTGGGACCGGCTCACGGTGCAGCCGGGCCGGCCAGCGCCGCCAGGTCAGGCCGACGGCGCCGAAGACGGCGGCGGCGGGCCCGAAGGTGAGTCCGGCGCGCAGGGCGCTGTGGCCGAGCCCGCCCTGCAGGTGCAGGGTCAGGGTGAACAGGAAGCCGGCGTTGACGCCCATCGCCGCGGAGATCCAGAGGACGGCCCGCCCCATGCCGGGAACGCGCAGCACGCGCGGGGCGATCAGCGGTGTGCCGCCGCGCCGGGCGAGCCGGGACTCGTGGGCGCCGAAGACGGCGGCGAGCAGCAGTGAGCCTCCGAGGGAGAACCAGGACCACAGCGGCCAGCCCCGCTCCTGGCCGAGGACCAGGGGGACGGTCAGCAGGGACACGGCGGCGGCGAGCAGGAGCAGCCCCGGCAGGTCGAGGGCACGCGCACGCGTGGGCCCCGCGTGGACGTCGCGGGGCAGCACCCGGACGCCGAGGACGAGCAGGGCGACCCCGAGGGGGACGTTGACCAGGAAGACCGGCCGCCAGCCGGTGCCGAAGAGGTCGGCGCTGACCAGGACGCCGCCGACGACCTGACCGGCGGCCGCGCCGATGGCCAGGACCGCGGAGTAGGCGCTGAGGGCGCGGACCCGGCGCTCGCCCGTGAAGTTGCGCTGGATGAGGCTCAGCACCTGAGGGATCATCACTGCCGACCCCGCGCCCTGCACCAGCCGGAAGGCGATCAACTGACCGGCGTCCGCGGCGAGTCCGCAGGCGAGGGAGGCGGCGGTGAACAGGGCGAGGCCGCCGAGGTACGCCCGCCGGTGGCCGATCAGGTCTCCGAGGCGGGCCCCGGTGATCAGCAACACCGCGTAGGCGATGGTGTATCCGGCGATGACGAACTGGAGCGCGCCTCCGGAGGCGGAGAGTTCGGTCCGGATGGTGGGGGCTGCGACGTTGACGATGAAGACGTCGAGGAGCGCCATGAACTGGGCGGCGAGCACCACTCCGAGCAGCAGCCCGGGCCGGTTGTCGGTGGCACGGTCTTTACTGGGTGCGGGACGTGTCGTGGTCGAGGTCATGCGAGGAGCGTGACCGTGATCGGATACGGGTAACGAGAGCCCGCCGATGCTGGTACTGACACCACCTGGCAGCGGCGGCACGGGGACTCGACCATGGGGGTGTGACGATCGTGGCAGCGCTACCGACACAGCGACGGCGACGACCGGAACTGGCCGCGTTCCTGCGCAGCCGCCGGGCCAGGGTGACCCCGGAGGACGTGGGCATGCCGCCGGGACTCCGCCGGCGCACGCCGGGGCTGCGCCGCGAGGAGGTCGCCCAGCTCTCCGGCGTCGGCGTCACCTGGTACACCTGGCTGGAGCAGGGCCGGCCGATCAACGCCTCCGCGCAGGTCCTCGACGCGGTGGCCCGCACCCTGCGGCTCGACCGGCCGGAGCGCGAGCACCTCTACCACCTCGCCGAAGTGCCGTACGCACCGGACCGGCCGGCCCTGGACGTCCCGGAGGTGAGCCCGGAGATCCAGGGGATCCTCGACGCCCTGGACCGGCTCCCGGCGGTGCTCTACAACGCGCGCTACGACGTGCTCGCGACCAACGCCCTGTACGAGCGTCTCCTGATGCAGGACGGACCGGGCCTGGACACCGGCCCGTTCGGCATACGCAACGTGCTCTGGGCGCTGTTCAGCGTGCCGGGGCCCAAGTGTCCGGTGGTCGACCGGAAGCGGGAGCTCCCGCTGATGGTGGCCCAGTTGCGGGGCGCGTACGGCCGCCACGTGGGCGAGCCCGAGTGGGAGGAGTTCGTACGGCGTCTCGCGGAGGCCAGCCCGGAGTTCGCCCGGCTGTGGCGCAGCGGCGACGTGGTCCCGCCGGGGACGAGGGTGAAGACCTTCCGGCACGATCTGACGGGTGAGATCCGGCTGACCTCGGTCTCCCTCTCGGTCAACGGGATGCCGGAGTGCCGGATCGTGACGTACACGCCGAGCGACGAGGAGAGCCGCCGTGGGATCGAGATCCTGCGTGCCATGGACGGACCGCGGGCCACGTGACGGAACGACGGATCCCGCCCCCTGCCGGGGACGGGATCCGGTGACTGTGGAGCTAAGGAGAATTGAACTCCTGACCTCCTGCATGCCATGCAGGCGCTCTACCAACTGAGCTATAGCCCCTTGTGTTCTTCGTGTTCTTCGCGCCGCGCGCTCCGAACAAGAAGAACTCTAGCCTGTGACCTGCCGGAAAGTGAAATCCGGGTCCGGCAGGCCGGTCGTGGGGCTCAGTCGTCGTCGCCGAGGACCGGCTCGGGCAGCGTGCCGGCGTTGTGCTCCATCAGGCGCCAGCCGCGCGCGCCCTCGCCGAGGACCGACCAGCAGCAGTTGGAGAGCCCGCCCAGGCTCTCCCAGTGCCGGGCCTCCAGGCCCAGGAGCCGGCCGATGGTGGTGCGGATGGTGCCGCCGTGGCTGACCACGACGAGCGTGCCGTCCTCGGGGAGCTTGTCGGCGTGCTCCAGGACCACCGGGGCGGCCCGGTCGGCCACCTCGGTCTCGAGCTCGCCGCCGCCCCGGCGCACGGGCTCGCCGCGCTTCCAGGCGGCGTACTGCTCGCCGTACCGCGCGACGATCTCGTCGTGGGTCAGTCCCTGCCACTCCCCCGCGTACGTCTCGCGCAGGGCGGAGTCGTGGGCGACGGCGTGGCCGGTGATCGACGCGAGTTCCGCGGCGGTGGCCGCCGCCCGCTTCAGGTCGGAGGCCACGATGGCGTCCGGCTTGAGCGCGGCGAGCAGCCGTGCGGCCCGGCGCGCCTGGGCGACGCCGGTCTCCGTCAGCTCGATGTCGGTCGAGCCCTGGAAGCGGCGCTCCAGGTTCCAGGAGGTCTGGCCGTGACGCCAGAGGACGATGCGGCGGCCGCTGCCGCCCTTGGCGGCGCTCAGCTCAGCTCACCGTCCGGTCCTTCGGGAAGGCCGGAGCCGGCCTCGATGTCGGCGCCGGTCAGGGCGGCGTGCTCGGCGGCCTTGCCGCGGGTGTTCACGGCGTCCTCGGGCAGGTCGAGCTCGGGGCAGTCCTTCCACAGCCGCTCGAGGGCGTAGAAGACCCGCTCCTCGCTGTGCTGGACGTGGACGACGATGTCGACGTAGTCCAGGAGGATCCAGCGCGCGTCGCGGTCGCCCTCACGGCGGACCGGCTTGGCGCCGAGCTCCTTGAGCAGCCGCTCCTCGATCTCGTCGACGATCGACTTGACCTGGCGGTCGTTGGGCGCGGAGGCGAGCAGGAAGGCGTCGGTGATCGACAGCACGTCGCTGACGTCGTACGCGATGATGTCGTGCGCGAGCCGGTCGGCGGCCGCCTGGGCGGCGGTCTTGACGAGCTCGATGGAACGGTCCGTGGCGGTCACAAGCAGGCTTTCGTCGGCGGTCCAGTACCCCTCCAGGGTCTCACGGACCGCCGACGGCCCCGTCGGCGTTTTCCGGGGCGCCCCTTACCGGCGCCCCGGGACCTTGTAGTCCTGGCCCAGGATCACGGTGACCGCGATCGTTCCCGAGGGCTTGCCCTTCTCCACGGAGGAGGCGGGCAGTCCCAGCGTCTTGGCCACCTCGGTGGCCGTCGCCTTCTGGGCGTCGTCGCCGTAGAGGACCTGCGATTCCTCCCGGGTCGCCGCGTCGGCACCGCCCACGAAGGTGAAGCCGCCGTTGATCAGGACGATCCGGGCCGCCTCGGCCGCCTTCTTGCCGGAACCGTCCCGCACCGAGACCCGGGGCACCTCGCCCGCCTCGGGGGCGGTGACCTTGCCGCCCAGGATGTCCTTCACCACGCTGTCGCTCGCGCCCTCGGTCAGCTCGCCGTCCGGTCCCACCGGGAGCAGGGCCGTCTTGTAGTCGCCGATCTTGGCGTGCTCGGCGAGCTTGGCCAGGGAGGCGGCGAGGTCCTTCTCCGGGAGCGAGGGATCGAGGATCTGCTGGAGGGTCTCGATGGTGATCGTGGCCGTCTCGGGGTCGCTGGAGAACTTCCGCAGCACCCCGTACATGACCCCGCCGAAGCGCTGGAGCTGCTTGGCCTCGGCCTCGCCGGGCGCCCGGTAGGTGGCGTAGGCGACGGCGGCGCGACCGTTCAGCGTCTGCTTCTCGCCCTGCCGGACCAGCGGCTCGGCGCCCTTCTTGGTGTCGGGGACGTCCGTGTCGGTGTCGATCTCGATGCCGCTGACGGACTCGACGAGGTTCTCCAGGTAGGGGGTGTCCAGCCGCCAGGTGCCGGTGATCTCCGTCCCGAGCAGGTTGCCGATCGACTCCCGGGTGCCGCTGGAGCCGTCGTCCTCGACGGACTTCCCGAGGGTGGTCCCGGCGCCCTCGGCGTCGGCGACGACGACGGAGTTGGGGAGGAGGACCGTGGTGCCCTGGCGGGTGGTGGCGTTGTCCACGAGCAGGGCGGTGGAGGTGGTGCCGTTCTTGATGTCGTGGAGGTGGACGACGATCGTGTCGCGCTGCTGCGGTCCGGTCGCGGCGTTCCCGCCCCTGCCCTCCGGATCGGACGAACCGGGGAGCAGGCCCGCCGACCAGAGGTAGCCGACGCCGCCGGCGACGGCGAGCACGAGGACGACGACGAGCGCGACGATCCGGTTGCGGCCGCGCCGCCTGGCCTCCTCGCGCCGCTCCGAGCGGCTCTCGGTGAACTTGAGCCAGTCGATGACGTCCTCGGAGTCCTCGTCGGGCTCCTCGATGAACGAGAACTGTTCCGTGCGGTACGCGCGGTCGTCCTCGGCCTGCCGCGGCGGGGCGGGGCGCTCGGACGCGGGGCGCTGGCCGGGGACTCCGGCCGGCGCCGCGACCGGGGCGGCGGGGGCCGCCGGCGGCGCCTGCACGGGAGTCTGCGCGGGGGCCTGGACGGGAGTCTGCGCCGGCGCGGGGGCGGGCTCGGGCCGGGCGGCCCACTGCTGTCCGGTGTCGTAGGACGGGTAGGCGTAGCCCTGCTGCCCGTAGGGGTCGTACTGCGCGGGCCGGTCCGGTTCCTGGACGGGCGGCTGCTGGGCGTACGGGTCGTAGCCGTACGCCTGCTGCGGCTGCTGTCCGGCGTACGGGTCGTAGTG
Source organism: Streptomyces sp. NK15101 (assembly GCF_020400725.1). Classification (GTDB taxonomy): domain Bacteria; phylum Actinomycetota; class Actinomycetes; order Streptomycetales; family Streptomycetaceae; genus Streptomyces. The sequence continues at coordinate 49,222 of NZ_JAINVG010000008.1, forward strand.
CTGTGCGGGCGCCTGCTGCTGGGCCTGCGGCTGCTGGTACACCGGCTGCCCGTACTCGTCGTAGCCGATGATCTGCGGCTGCGGATAGTACGGGTCGTACGGGTGCTGCTGATCGTTCACCGGTGCCCCTCCCCGAAGCTCACTCGCCGCGGTACAACTGGCGCTTGTCGATGTAGCGCACCACGCCGTCCGGGACCAGGTACCAGACGGGATCGCCCTGCGCGACCCTCATGCGGCAGTCGGTGGAGGAGATGGCGAGCGCGGGGATCTCGACGAGCGAGACCCCGCCCTTGGGCAGTCCGTCGTCGGTGAGGTCGTGACCCGGTCGGGTGACGCCGATGAAGTGGGCGAGCGAGAAGAGCTCCTCGGCGTCGCGCCAGGTGAGGATCTGCGACAGCGCGTCGGCCCCGGTGATGAAGAACAGGTCCGAGTCGCTGTTGAGAGACCGCAGGTCCCGCAGGGTGTCGATGGTGTAGGTCGCGCCGCCGCGGTCGATGTCGATCCGGCTCACGGAGAACTGCGGGTTGGACGCCGTGGCGATGACCGTCATCAGATAGCGGTCCTCGGCCGCGGAGACGGCCTTGTGGCTCTTCTGCCACGGCTCCCCGGTCGGCACGAACACCACCTCGTCCAGGTGGAACAGGGCGGCGACCTCGCTGGCCGCCACCAGGTGTCCGTGGTGGATCGGGTCGAAGGTTCCGCCCATCACGCCGAGTCGGCGCTTGCCGCGCCCGCCAGTAGGCACTTCCTGCTCTCCCATGCGTGCAGAGCCTACTGGCACGGCGGCGGACGCCGGATCAGCGGTCTCCGGTTCAGCGGTCGCGGTTGAAGCGGGTGGTGATCCACAGCAGCAGAAGCAGGGCGCCGAAGGCACCGAAGCCGGTGAGGTAGGGGCTGAGGCTTTCGTGGTTGCCGCCGTGCTCGGCACCCTCGGCGAGGGTGACCAGGTGGGCGGCGGTGCTGTGGAGGCTCATCTTCGGCAGACCTATCGATCGGGGATGGGAGCGGAGACTTCGCGCACATCGTATGCGGGCGGTCGCGGCGTGCTCACGCCGACTCAGGCGTTGGCGCCGCGGTCCGTGCCGCCGCCGTCGCCGGTGCCGTCGCCGCCGCCGTCGCCGGTGTCATCGGAGCGGTACCCGCGCAGCAGGAACCAGGCGAGCAGGGCTCCGCCCGCGATCGAGGCGAGCAGCAGGATCCGGAGCGTGTCGCCCAGCCCCTGCTGCGCGGCGGCCGCGAGCAGCACGGCTGCGGCGTCGACGGTGTCCGGCATGCCGGTCGTGCCCTTCGGTCGTCCGCTGTGTCCTGGTTATCCACAGGCTCCGGCACACGGTAGCGCCAGCGCCTACGCTGGGGTCAGTCAGGGGGACGAGCACCGACTCGTACGAACAGGGGGCATCCATGACCGAGAACGACCAGGGGAACGTGCCGAGCAGGCAGCGGAAGCGGTTCCCCGGCATCTCCTCGCGGGCCTACGAGCATCCGGCCGACCGTTCGGCCCTCGTGGCCCTGCGGAAGCTCAGCGGCTTCGACACGGCCTTCAAGGCGCTCAGCGGACTGCTGCCGGAGCGCAGCCTGCGGCTCCTCTACCTCTCGGACTCCGTCCGGGTGAGCGACGCGCAGTTCAGCCACCTCAACGACATGCTGAGGGACGCCTGTTACATCCTGGACCTGGAGAAGGTCCCGCCGATGTACGTCACCCAGGACCCGAAGCCCAACGCGATGTGCATCGGCCTGGACGAGCCGATCATCGTGGTCACCACCGGTCTGGTGGAGCTCCTCGACGAGGAGGAGATGCGGGCGGTCGTCGGCCACGAGGTCGGGCACGCGCTCTCCGGACACGCCGTGTACCGCACGGTCCTGCTCTTCCTCACCAACCTGGCGCTCAAGATCGCCTGGATCCCGCTGGGGACGGTCGCGATCACGGCCATCGTGACGGCGCTGCGCGAGTGGTTCCGCAAGTCGGAGCTCTCCGCCGACCGGGCCGGCCTCCTGGTCGGCCAGGACGTGCGGGCCTCGATGCGCGGACTGATGAAGATCGCCGGCGGCAACCACCTGCACGAGATGAACGTGGACGCGTTCCTCGCCCAGGCCGACGAGTACGAGAAGTCCGGGGACCTGCGGGACTCGGTCCTGAAGATCCTCAACGTGCTGCCGCGCTCGCACCCCTTCACCACCGTCCGGGCGGCGGAGCTGAAGAAGTGGTCGGAGAGCCGCGACTTCCAGCGGATCATGGACGGGCACTACCCGAAGCGCTCGGAGGACAAGGACACCTCGGTCGCGGACTCCTTCCGCGAGTCGGCCGGGCACTACGCCGACACGGTGCGGACGAGCAAGGATCCCCTGATGAAGCTGGTCGGGGACATAGCCGGCGGCGCCGGTGACCTGGCGGGCGACCTGGGCGGCCGGCTGCGCAACCGGTTCGGCGGCCAGGGCCAGAAGCCGGACGGCGGCCCGGCCGGGGGCGGCAAGGGCGCCGGGGACGGGACGGCGGGCGACGGGGCCGGGGACGGTCAGAGCGAGGGCTGAGCGCTCGGCGCCAGGGCTCCGCACAGCGCGGGGGCGGCGGGCCGGGCGGTGGCGTACGGGTCGGTGACCGCCGGGCCGCCCGCGTCCGGGGCACTCGCTCCCGCCAGGAGCGGCTTCAGGGAGCCCGTGGTGTCGGCGCCACACGCCTGCGGGCCGGCCTCCACGGTGCTGGTCAGCAGCTCGGCGCGGTGCATCCGCAGGTCCTCGCGGTCGAAGCGGAAGTGCACCACCCGGTGGATCGTGAACAGGGACGCCGCGGCGGCCGGTCCCGCGCCCTGGACGGCCGGGCGGAGGGCGTAGGTGTACGTGTGGTCCGCGGTGACGTCCAGTGTGTCGGGACCGGTCTCCTCGAAGCGGAGGACGCCCTGCACGCGGGCGGTGGGCTCCGCGAGGGCCACCTGCCGGGGGTCGAAGCGGAAGAGCCAGCCCGCGAGGGCGTGCCGGCCGTCGTCGGCGGGGGACTCGACGCTCCGGTCGAACTGTTCCTGCTGGTCCGGGTCGATCAGCAGGCGCGCGGGCCGGACGGTCGCCCCGGACAGGACGTCCGGCTCCAGGGCGGAGGCCACCAGGTAGTCCTTGGCGATGCTGAGGCCGGTGATGACCTGGCTCTCGGCGAAGTGGGAGGTGCGCCCGGCGACGGGCAGGTTGATGCCGGCGGCCCCGGTGCGGTACTCGGCGGCGGGGCTGTGGGCGAAGAGCTGGGCGGGCGTGCCGCCCGGGACGGGGCCCTGGGGGGCGAGCGGGACCACGGTGGTCCGCAGGGGCTCGGCCCGCTGGTCGAGGGGCGGCTGGTACGGGTTGCGGACTCCCAGGTAGATGGCGGTGCCGAAGGCCAGGAGGATCAGCAGGACGAGCAGGACCGCCTGGCGGGAGCCGCTCCGGCTCTCCCAGGAGGAGCGGCTCCGGACGGCCTGGGCGTGCTCGCCCATCCGCTCCCGCGCGGAGAACTCCTGGAGGTGGGCAGCGCGGATGAACGCCTCGTCGAAGACGACGGATCGGTACTCGTCCTCACCACCGCCGGGGAACCCCTCGGGCGTCCCCTCAGGCGGGTCGCCACGCCCTGCCATACCTTCAGGGTAGGTCCGCACGGGCTTCGGTAAACGCCCAGGTACACGACAAGTTCGGAAGAATTCCGCCGTCAGGGTGTGCCGGGGGCCTCGGGGGATTAACGGGATGATGCCGACCGGGCCGCGGGGGCGGAGGCCTGGGCGGCCGGCGGGGCCGGGTTCGGGTTCGGTGTGTCGACGCCGGTGGTGGCCGGCGGCGGGACCTGGTCCTCGTGGTTGGCGGCGGCGCCCCGGTAGACGGCGCTGAAGGCGAGGGCGACCATGCCGACGCCCATGACGAGGGCGAGGACCCAGGCGACGGGCCGGAGCCAGCGGGCGCGGCCCCGGTAGGGGCGCAGGGCCCCGCCGTGGCGGCCGTAGGGGCTGGCGTCGTCGCCGATGTCGTCGGGCTCGTAGGTGAGGCCGACGGGGTCGTGGCCGTCCTCGTAGGGGTCGTCCTCGACGGATCCGCCGCCGGCGCGAGCGCGGGCCGCCTCGGCCTCGGCACGAGCCTGGGCGGCGGCGAGGAGCCGCTCGACCGCGGTGGGCTCGTGGACGGTGGCGGACCTGACGAAGTCCTCGTCGAAGACCACGTCGGCCCAGACCTCGTCGGCGCCTCCGCGGTCGACAGCGTCCTCGGGGTCCCCGCCGTCCTGGAACGGCTGGCCCCCCACGTCGTCCGGCACGGATTCAGAGTAGACCCGGAAGGTGGTTTTGGGCAGGGAGAGTGCGAAGCCTCCCCGCCCGTCCCTCCCCGTACCGATAAGGAGGTGTTACCGCACGTGACCGTCACCGGTGACGATGTACTTGGTCGAGGTCAGCTCCGGGAGGCCCATGGGGCCCCGGGCGTGCAGCTTCTGGGTGGAGATGCCGATCTCGGCGCCGAAGCCGAACTGGCCGCCGTCCGTGAAGCGGGTGGAGGCGTTCACGGCGACCGTGGTGGAGTCGACCAGCTGGGTGAAGCGGCGGGCCGCGGCCTGCGAGGTGGTGACGATGGCCTCGGTGTGGCCGGAGGACCACATCCGGATGTGCTCGACGGCCTTGTCGAGGGAGTCGACGACGGCGGCGGCGATGTCGTACGAGAGGTACTCGGTCTCCCAGTCCTCGGGCGTGGCCGGGACCACGGTGGCCTTGGAGCCCTCGGCGAGGGCGAGGAACCGCTCGTCGGCGTGGACGGTGACGCCGGCCTCGGCGAGGGCGGCGAGGGCCTTGGGCACGAAGACCTCGGCGACGTCCTGGTGGACGAGGAGGGTCTCGGCGGCGTTGCAGACGCTGACCCGCTGGGCCTTGGAGTTGATCAGGATGTCGACGGCCATGTCGAGGTCGGTCTGGGCGTCGACGTAGACGTGGCAGTTTCCGGTGCCGGTCTCGATGACCGGGACGGTGGACTCCTCCACGACGGTGCGGATGAGGGAGGCGCCGCCGCGCGGGATGAGGACGTCGACGAGGCCGCGGGCGCGCATCAGCTCGTGGACCGACTCGCGGGACTCGCCGGGGACGAGCTGGATCGCGTCGGCGGGGAGTCCGGCGCCGCCGATGGCGTCGCGCAGGACGGTCACCAGGGCGGTGTTGGAGGCGTACGCGGAGGAGGAGCCGCGGAGCAGGACGGCGTTTCCGGACTTGAGGCAGAGGGCGGCGGCGTCGACGGTGACGTTGGGGCGGGCCTCGTAGATGATGCCGACGACGCCGAGCGGGACGCGGATCTGGCGGAGGTCGATGCCGTTGGGGAGGGTCGAGCCGCGGACGACCTCGCCGACGGGGTCGGGCAGCGCGGCGACGTCACGGACGTCGGCGGCGATGGCCCGGACGCGCTCCGGGGTGAGGGTCAGACGGTCGATGATGGCCTCGCTGGTCCCGGCTTCGCGGGCCTTGGCGATGTCCACGGCGTTGGCTTCGACGATCTCGGCGGTGCGGACTTCGAGGGCGTCCGCGATCGCGAGGAGCGCGTCGTCCTTGGCCGCGCGCGGGAGTGGCGCGATTTCGGCGGCGGCGCCACGGGCCCGGTAGGCGGCCTGGGTGACCGGGGAGAGGTTGTCGAGGGGCGTGAGCGAGGTCATGTTCGCAGGGTACTGGCACCGCAGCGGACATCCCTCACGTATCCCGCAGTCCGAGACGTACCACCGCGGCGGTGGTACGCCCCGCCCGGGACGTACCACCGCCGAAGGCGCAGTCCCTGCCAGGAAACACGGCCCCGCCCCGGGGCGCACCACCGCCGCGGAAGCGCACCCGGAGACGCGCCCCACCCGGAGCTGCCCCCTGCCCGGGACGGGCCGCTACCGCAGGCGCACGCCCAGCCCGGAAGCACGTCCTGCCGGGGGCGCACAGCCGCCGCGGAAGCACTCCCTGCTCGGACCGCACCGCAGGCGCACGCCCGGCCCGGAAGCACGCCCTGCCCTGGTACGCGCCACGGGCGCATGCCCCGCCCGGGGGCGCGTCCTGTCCGTCAGTAGGGGTGGACGCCGACGGGGGCGGCGGGGGGTGGGCCATAGCCCTCCGCGATCCGCTGGTGGTAGGTCTCGCGGTCGATGACCTCGAGCCCCACGATCTCCCAGGGCGGCAGCTTGGCGGTCTGCCGGTGCTCGCCCCACAGGCGCAGGGCGACGGCCGCCGCGTCGTGCAGGTCGCGGGCCTCCTCCCAGTACCGGATCTCGGCGTGGTCGTTGGCGTAGCGGCTGGTCAGCAGGAAGGGGTGGTCGTGGGCCAGCTGTTCGAGCCCGCGTCGCACCTCCTTCAGCGGTGACTCCACGCCCGACACACTGAGGGTGATGTGCCAGAGCTTGGACACCGGCCGTTCCTCACGTGTCTCGGTGGTGGTCTCGGTCTTCCTGTCCGTGGACCTGTCCCGTGCCTCGTCGAAGTCGGCTCCGGCCTCGACACTGGTCAGGGCGCGTTCGGCAGTCCCGCGGGGCGGTGCCCCTGGGCGCGCTCGTCTCACCGGCGGCCTCCTGTGTGATGCGTGTGGTGCTGTACCCCGCCTTGTCTTACCCCCGAGACAAAGTTGACCAGTCCGAGGCGGCACTTGGGGCGGTTTTGGGGAACGTCCCTTCCGGATGGCCAGACTTTCAGCCGTTTCGGCGTCGGCTCCGTCAGCGGATGACGACCAGGTCGTCGCGGTGGACGACCTCGCGTTCGTACTCGGGTCCGAGGTCCTTGGCGAGCTCGTGGGTGGAGCGGCCGAGCATCCGGGGCAGCTCCTTGGCGTCGAAGTTGACGAGGCCGCGGGCGACGGCCCGGCCGGAGGCGTCGCGGAGTTCGACGGGGTCACCGGCCACGAAGTCGCCCTCGACGGCCGCGACGCCGGCCGCGAGCAGGGACTTCTTGCTTTCGACGACGGCCCGCACGGCTCCGTCGTCGAGGCTGAGGTGGCCCTGCGGGGTGGAGGCGTGGGCGAGCCAGAGCAGCCGGTCGGCGGAGCGGCGGCCGGTCCGGTGGAAGTACGTGCCGGTGTCCCGTCCGGCGAGGGCGTCGGCGGCGCGGCTCGCGGAGGTGAGGACCACCGGGATGCCGGCGGCGGCGGCGATCCGGGCGGCCTCGACCTTGGTGACCATGCCGCCGGTGCCGACGCCCGCCTTGCCGGCCGAGCCGATCTCGACGTGGGCGATGTCCGAGGGGCCGGTGACCTGCGCGATCCGCGAGGTGCCGGGCTTGGACGGGTCTCCGTCGTAGAGTCCGTCGACGTCGGAGAGCAGCACGAGCAGGTCGGCGCGGACGAGGTGGGCGACGAGGGCGGCGAGCCGGTCGTTGTCGCCGAAGCGGATCTCGTCCGTGGCGACGGTGTCGTTCTCGTTGACGACGGGCAGCGCGCCCATGGCGAGGAGCTGGTCCAGGGTCCGGTACGCGTTGCGGTAGTGGGCGCGCCGGCTGGTGTCGTCGGTGGTGAGGAGGACCTGGCCGACGCGGACGCCGTAGCGGGCGAAGGAGGCGGTGTAGCGGGCGACCAGGAGGCCCTGGCCGACACTGGCGGCGGCCTGCTGGCGGGCGAGGTCCTTGGGGCGGCGGGTGAGGCCGAGGGGTGCGAGTCCCGCGGCGATGGCGCCGGAGGAGACGAGGACGACCTCCTTCTCGCCACCGCTGCGGACCTTGGCGAGGACGTCGACGAGGGCGTCGACGCGGTCGGCGTCGAGGCCTCCGGAGGCGGTGGTGAGCGAGGAGGAGCCGACCTTGACGACGATCCTGCGGGCCTCCGCCACGTACTGCCTTGCCACGTCCGTCTGTCCCGTCACCTGCGTCGCCACTTGCGTCGTCCTCACTCGGCTGTCCCACACGCCGCGCGCTCCCCGCCGCGGCTTCCAGGCAATCTACGCGAGCCGGGAGGGCTGCCGCTCGTCGGTTTCGCTCCCTGGACCGGAGACGCCGGCGGCCCGGCCGGTGCCGCGGGGCACCAGGATCCGCTGGGAGATCAGGTAGGTGAACGGGATCGCGACGACGGCCGCGACGAGTGGCGCGATCCTGTCGTCCATTCCGGCCCAGGTGACGAGGGCGTAGAGACCGACGCTCTGCACCAGGTAGTTGGTGACGTTGGTGAGCGGGAAGAGGGCGAACTTCTTCCAGGTCGGCCGGGTGCGGTAGGTGAAGTAGGTGTTGAGGAAGAAGGAGCCGATCATGCTGAGGAGGAAGGCGAGGGAGTACGCGGCGAAGTACGGCATCCAGGGGTGCAGGAGCAGGTAACAGCCGAAGAAGGTCCCGGTGTTGACGCCGCCGACCAGCGCGAAGCGGAAGATCTCCGCGAGCCGGGCGCGTCGCGCGTTCCGCACTCCGCCGGGGCCCGCCGGCTCCATCAGCGCTCCCGCTCGGCCGTCACGACGCGGATCCGTTCGGCGGCGGCGCGCTCGGCGGCCGCGCGGCCGAAGGAGCGGTGCGTCTCCTTCACGAGGAAGTGCGGCCGGCGCTTGGTCTCGTAGTAGATGCGGCCGATGTACTCGCCGATCAGCCCCAGCATCACCATCTGCACGCCCCCGAGCCCCACGATGATGGCGACCAGGGTGACGTAGCCGGGAGCGGTGACGCCCTGGGTGATCGCGGCGACGGCCACCCAGACGGCGTAGAGGGCGGCGAGGCCGGTGAGCATCATGCCGAGCCAGAGGGCGATGCGCAGCGGACGGTTGTTGAAGGAGATCAGCCCGTCCATGCCGTAGTTGAGCAGGGAGCTGAACTTCCACTTCGTCTCGCCGCCCTCGCGCGCGGCGTTCTGGTAGTCGAAGGTGACGGCGTCGAAGCCGATCCAGGAGAAGAGGCCCTTGGAGAAGCGGTTGTACTCGGGCAGTGACAGCAGGGCGTCGACGGCGGGCCGGGAGAGCAGGCGGAAGTCGCCTACTCCGTCCGTGAGTTCGACGTCCACCCAACGGTTCACGGCCCGGTAGTACACACGACTGAGCGCCGTACGGACCTTCTTGTCGCCCTCGCGGGTGCGCCGCGCCATCACCTGGTCGTGGCCCTGGTGGTAGAGGTCGAGCATGCGTCCAAGCAGCTCGGGCGGGTGCTGGAGGTCGGCGTCCATGATGACGACGGCGTCACCGGTGGATTTGCGCAGTCCGGCGAGCATGGCGGCCTCCTTGCCGAAGTTGCGGCTGAAGGAGGCGTACTGGGTGCGCTGCGGGTGGCGGGCGGCGATCTCGCGCAGCTTTCCCAGCGTTCCGTCGGAGCTTCCGTCGTCGACGTAGCAGATCTCGTATCCGACCGGGAGTGCGTCGAGCACCTGTCGCATCCGCGTGTCGAAGCGCTCGATGACGTCCTCCTCGTTGAAACAGGGGACGACGACGGAAAGCCTGGTCATGGAACGGTCACTCCAGAGGGATGGGCGAGAGTACGTCCCGAAGGACTGGAAGGACCGCCACCGGACTCTCCTTCGAGCAGCGCGGCCACGGTACGGCGGGGCGATGACCGCCCGACGGCGTCCGGGTGACGGCCTCTGGTCGGCATGTCGTCCATGAAGCAAAGCATGTGGGGAAGATATTGGTATACGTGGCATTTTCACCCGTTCGTCACTCATAGGGGCGACATGCCACGGACCTTGGCCGGCTGGAGCGATGACCGTTGAGCAGGACCACCACCTCGGAGCCCGGTGACACGCGGATGCCGCACGACGAGCAGAACGGCGACGACGGGGACCCCGGACGGGACACCGGCGGCGCGCAGGAGGCGGGCGACGCCGCCGGGCGCCGGGAGGGTCTGCGGCAGGTGCTGCCCTGGATCTCCCTGCTCGTCGCCGCCGGGGCCGGAGCGCTGCTCTCGGTCGGCGCCTTCCTGGGCGTTTACGTCCGTCCCACGTCGGACGACTGGTGTGCCCTGTGGAAGGCCCGCGACATGGGGGTCCTGGGGATCACCTCGGACTTCTACCGCACCCAGAACGGACGCGTCACCAACGCCTTCCTCACCGGCCTCCTCTACTCCGACGGCATGCGGGGTCCCAAGCTGCTGCCCGCCTTCCTGATCCTCGCGCTGGGCACCGGGCTGTTCCTTCTGGCCCGCACCGCCCTGCGCGCACCGCGTCGGCCCGCCGAACCGCCGACCGTGCCCCTCATGGCCGCGGCGGCGCTCGTCACCGCGCTGCTGTTCTTCGCCGGCACCCGCTCGTACCAGGTGCTGCTCTGGGCGCCGGCGACGATCTCCCACACCCTGCCGAGCGTGATCGGCATCTGGACCGTGCTCGGTGCGGTCCGTGCGGCGCGCAGCGACGCGCGGTGGGCCAGGGTCGCGGCGGTGGGGGCGGCGCTCCTGGTCGGGGTGGTGCTCGGCATGCTGAGCGAACCGTTCACCCTGGTGGCCTGGGTGTTCTCGGCCACCGTGGCCGTCCTCTGTCTGCCCCGGTTCGGTTGGACCCGGGACCGGTACGTGTCCACCTGGTGCGCGGCGGCCTGTCTCGGGCTCCTCGCGGGCCTCGTCCTTCTCTACACCTCACCCGGAGCGCGCTGGCGGCGGGCCCAGCACCCGCCGGAGCCGCTGTCGGTCGCCGGCGTCGGAGAGACCTTCCGCGACTGGTGGCGCCTCTGGCAGACGATCGGCGGCCAGTGGGCGTATCTGGGCGCCCTCGCCGCCGGCGTGCTGCTCGGCATGGCGCTCGCCGCCCGGCGGGAGGGCGGCGTCGCCCGGCAGGAGAGCGGGCGCGTCCGCCGGGACGCCCCGACACCCCCGGGGTTCCCCCCGCGCGCGCTGTTCCGCGTGGCGGTGCTCCTGCCGCTGCCGCTGATCGGCCTGGCCTCGCTGGGCGTCGTCTTCGGGCTGCGCAGTGGCTACGGGGACACCGGCTGGACCTACGGCCGCACCTGGACGAGCTTCCTGCTTCCGCTGCTGATCACCCTCTGCGCGTACGGAGCGTGGGGCGGCCGACTCCTGGGACGCCACCTGGCGTCGCCCCTGCGCCCCGCCGCACGCGCGGCCGTGCTCGTGGCGGTCGGCACGGTCGCCGTCGGCAGCACGGCCGCCCTGGTGCATCCGGTGCGGGCGCTGACCACGAGCACGGTGGCGCGCTCCGTCGCCTGGGACCGTCAGAACGCCCGTATCCGGGACGAGGTGGCGGCGGGTGCCCGTGAGGTCGCGTACAGGCCGCTCCTCATCGGCGGCCTCACCGAACCCCTCTTCGCGTCCTCGTACGAGCGGGACTGGGCGGCGCGGTGCACGGCCACGTACTACGGCGTGAACCGCATCCACCGGCCCTGAGGCCGGGCACGCGCGAGGAGGGGTGCCCCGGGCCGGGACACCCCTCCTCCTTGGAACGCCGACGTCAGACGGTCACGCGGACCGCGCGGTTGGCGCCCCAGCCCTCCCAGGCCGAACTGATCATGGAGCGGACGTCGTGCTGCGCCTTCCAGCCGAGCTCCGACTCGATGCGCTCGGCCGAGGCGACCACGCGGGCCGGGTCGCCCGGGCGGCGCGGGGTGACGACGGGCTCGACGCTGTGACCGGTGACCTCGTTGATGAGGTTCACCATCTCGCGCACCGACACGCCCTCGCCGCGCCCGATGTTCAGGGTCAGCGTGGCCGTCTCGCCTCGCTCGGCCGCCGCGGCGAGGGAGCGGGCCGCGGCGAGGTGGGCGCTCGCGATGTCGGCGACGTGGATGTAGTCACGGATGCAGGTGCCGTCCGGCGTCGGGTAGTCGTCGCCGAAGATGCGCGGGGACTCGCCGGCGTCGAGGCGCTCGAAGACCATCGGCACCAGGTTGAAGACGCCGGTGTCGGCGAGTTCCGGGGCCGCCGCGCCCGCCACGTTGAAGTACCGCAGACAGGCCGTGGACAGGCCGTGGGCCTGACCGACGGCGCGGGCCATCCACTCGCCGACGAGCTTCGTCTCGCCGTACGGGCTGAGCGGCAGGCACTCGGTGTCCTCGGTGACGAGGTCCACGTCCGGCATGCCGTAGACGGAGGCGGAAGAGGAGAAGAGGAAGCTCTTCACACCGGCCGAGACCGCCGCGTCGAGGATCGTCTGCAGACCCGTCACGTTCTCGTGGTAGTAGAACAGCGGCTTCTCGACCGACTCGCCGACCTGCTTCTTGCCGGCCAGGTGGACGATGCCCGTGATCCGGTGCTCACGCAGCACCCGGTCGAGGAACTCGCGGTCCAGGACCGTGCCCTGCTCCAGGACGATGCCCTCGGGGACCCTCGCCGGGTTGCCGGTGCTGAGGTCGTCGACCACGACGACGCGCTCGCCGCCCTCGGTCATTGCTTTGACGACGTGGGAACCGATGTAACCGGCACCGCCGGTGATGAGCCAGGTCATTCCGACAGTGTAGCCACAGCCTCCGGGCCTCCCGGAGGCTCCCGAAGTGGCCCCGGACACGCCGGAAGCCCCGCCCGGGCACAGGGTCGGACGGGGCTTCGGGCGTTCCGCGGGTCCGGGCCCGGCGAAAACGGTCGGACGGGTACTCGCCGGGAAAGGTCGGACAGGTCCTAGCGCTCGATCTCCTCGAACGCCGCCTCCCACTGGTCGAGGACGTGCGGCAGCGCCAGGTGCGCGACGTGTTCGCGGCCGGCCCTGCCGTACCGCAGGCGCATCTCGTCGTCGTCCATCAGTTCGCCGAGCGCGGCGGCGAGCCCCGGCACGTCGGCCGGCGGCACCAGGGTGCCCGAGACGCCGTCCGCGACGAGCTCCCGAACTCCGCCGGAGACGTCGAAGCTCACGCACGGCACGCCACAGGCGGCGGCCTCGGCCAGCGCCATCGGCCGGCCCTCGCGCTCACTGCTGATCGCGACGACGGACAGCTCGCGGTAGGCGGCGGCCATGTCCTGCGCCGTGCCGCGGAAGACGACCTGGTCGGCGACGCCGAGGTCCTCGGCCCGCATCCGGAGCTCGCCCTCCAGGGGACCCTCGCCGAAGAGGTGCAGCTCCCAGCCCTCGCGGCCCTTGTGGGCCTGCGCGAAGGCCTCGATCATGCGGTCGTACCGCTTGATCGGGTCGAGCCGGCCGACCGCGCCGATCTTGCGGGTGTCGAGCGGGGCCAGCTCGTCCGGGAAGAACGGCAGCGGATTCGGCATGACGCGCACGTTCGGCACGCGCTGGTTGACGAACTCGACCGCGTCGCCCTCGGAAAGCACCAGGGTCTGCTCCAGCGCCGGGTAGTGGCGGCGGATCAGGCCCAGGTTGGCGCTCCGCTTCGCCTGCGCGAAGGACTCGTGGTACTGCCCGATGCCCTTGAGGTGACGCCACTTCAGCGGCATGACCCAGTCCACCGCCCACGGCGAGCCGAAGACGATGTAGCCGTCCTCGACCTCGGCCAGCTTCCGCTCGAACTCCGCCCGCGCGTTGTCGCGGTCGGCCCGGGCGCGGCGGGCCTCGGCGCGCCGCGCCAGACTCAACCGGTCGCCGACCGTGCGCACGGGCGGCTTGGGCTCGGAGGGGGCCGGGTAGAGCGTCGAGTGCCGGTACGTACGCGTGGCGTTGTACGGGAACGGCTCGGGGCTCGGCCGGATGCCGATCAGCTCGACGCGGTGACCGCGCTCCCCCATGCCCTGGGCGAGGGTGTGCAGCACCCGCTGGGATCCGCCCATCGAGTCGACGTCGATGCCGACGAAGAACACGTTGCGGACAGGGGAAGCCTCAGTCATGGGTGCCGCCTTCGAAAAAAGCATCGACCACCATCTTGCTGGCGTGGCCGGTCTCGTACGAGCAGAACATTTCCTGGAAGCGCGCGTACCGCTCGGCGTGGCGCTCCTGGGTGCCCTCCAGGTCCCGCACGGCGGCGGCGAGGTCCTCGGTGGTCGTCAGCATCGGGCCGGGCGCGATCTCTTCGAGGTCGTAGTACGTGCCGCGGTCGCCGCCCTTGTACACCTCGTAGTCGTCCGTGTAGAGCAGGATCGGACGGCCGGTGTTGGCGTAGTCGAACATCAGCGACGAGTAGTCCGTGAGGACCGCGTCCGAGGCCAGCATCACGTCGTTGATGTCGGCGTAGGAGGAACCGTCGCGCAGGAAGTGGCCCAGCTCCGGAGCGATCTTGAACCGGTCGTACGGGTGGGTCCGCACGACGACGATCCACTGGTCGGACAGGAGCGGGGCCAGCGCCTCCAGGTCCACCCGCACCGACTGTCCGGTGCGGCGGGCCGCGTCACGGAACGTCGGGGCGTAGAGCAGGACCTTCTTGTCGGCCGGGATGTCCAGGGCCTCGCGAACGGCGGCGGCCCTGGCCTGCTGCTGGGGCTCGGCCCAGCGCACCAGCACGTCGTTGCGCGGGTAGCCGGAGCGGATCAGGTCGGCCGAGACCTCGAAGGCCGGGACGAAGGTCCGCTCGAACTCGGCGCTGGGGCAGACGAGGGCGTCCCAGCGACCGACGGCGGCGCGGAAACGCCCCTTCTCGATCTCCGACGCGCCACGCAGCGAGGGCACGTCGAAGCCCATCGCCTTGAAGGTCTGGCCGTGCCAGGTCTGGAGGTACCGGGTGCCCTTCGGCTTCGGGTACAGGTACGGCAGGTTGTGCGAGTCGACCCAGTAGGTGGCTCGGGCCAGCGCACGTCCGTAGGCGAAGCTTCCGCGCTTGACGAGGGTGACGTCCTCCGGGAAGGACGAGCGGTCGCCGGAGTACGACCAGATCACGTCGATCGGGAGGTTGCGGCGCTTGAGCTCCTCGTAGATGTAGCGAGGGCTGTCCGCGTAGCCGCGGCCCTCCATCGCCTCGAACACGGCGAGGCCGCGCTTGCGCCGCGGGAGCTTGGCCACGGTGTCGTACGCGCTGGCCTTGCCCTCGTTGCCGACGAGGATCTTCCTGACCTTGCCGACCTTGCCCTTGGCCTTGCGGGCGTAGGGGCCGAGGGGTTCGAGGGACTTCAGGACACCGGATCGCTGCCAGGTCACCTCGAGGCGTCCGGCGCCCTTCTGCTCCGCCTTGATGCGGAGGTGGTGGATGCCGAACTTGTGGTACGTGACGGTGGCGCGGAAGTCCGGCTGGTCGTGCTGGGCCAGCAGGACGTCCGTGCGGCGGGCGCCGTCGCGCTCCAGGGCGACCACCGGGTGGCGGCGGGTCGCCACGCCGACCTTGCCGACGGGCACCTTGCGGAAGTCGAGGGCGGCCTTGGAGACGTACTGCCCCTCGCCCTGGGGGCGGAGGTCCAGCGGCACCGTGAGCGGCGTCTTGTGCGCGGCGAGCTTGACCGAGGCCTTGGTGTCCTCGGTGATGAGGCCGGCCGGGTCGTACGTGTGGATCTCCAGGTGCAGGACCGGACCCCGCATCGACACGGACGTCAGCTCGTGCCGGATGCGGCCGGTGGCGAGCACCTGCTCGCGCATGTACCACTCGCTGATGTCCAGCTCACGGCGGCTCACGTCGTCGGTGGGGGCGACGGCGCCCCAGTAGGTGACGTCGTCCTCGTCCGTCACGAAGCGCGGGGCGAGCTGCGGCCGGCCCAGCTGGCGGGCGGCGACGTGGAGTTCCTCCAGGCGGCCGGTGCGCAGCAGGTGGATGCAGATGCGCTCCTCGCGGGAGAGCCGGGCGTAGGTCTCGTCGGAGATCTCGCCCAGGTACGGGTTCACCACGTCGGCGAACTCGGCGATCCATTCGAGGTCACGGAACGGCAGGTCACCCAGGTACAGGCGGAAGTCGTGGCGGAGGAACTTGTAGTCCTTCTCCGCACGCAGCTCCCCGCGGCCGTTCTCCTCGAACCAGGTGTCGATGAGCCGGGCCACGCCGATGCGGTCCGCGACGTTCTGGATCTTGTGCCGGCTGGAGGAGATGGAGACGCTCTCCGGCGCGAGGCGCCAGGTGTAGACCGACCACGGGACGACGGCGAAGGACTCCGCGAGCGTGAAGGCCTGCGCGGAGAACAGCTGGTCCTCGTAGTGGATGCCCTCCGGGAAGGTGAGGGCGTTGTCCCGGATGAAGGCGGTCCGGTAGAGCTTGTTCGTCGACAGGTGGTCGAAGAAGTACTCCGGCGCCTCGGCGATGCCGTCGACGACCCGCTTCTCGGTGAAGAGGTGCGGGTACCAGAGGCCGGTGGTGTTCGACTCCTCGAAGAGGCGGGTCACCTCACCGGTGACGAAGTCGACCCCGGTCTCCTCGGCGACGAGGAGCAGGCTCTTGCAGGCGTGGCGGGGCAGCTCGTCGTCGCTGTCCAGGAACATGATGTGCGGGGCGCGGGCGACCGCGATGCCGCGGTTGCGGGGCGCGCTGCAGCCACCGCTGTTCTGCTCGAGCCGCACGTAGCGCACGCGCGGGTCGGCGGCTTCCAGAGAACGCGCGACACGCTCGGTGCCATCGGTCGAACAGTCGTCGGCGATGATCACTTCGAGGTTGTTCAGGGTCTGGTCGAGCACGGACCGGACCGCTCGCGGGAGCCGTTCCTCATCGTTGTAAACGATGATGACGACGCTCACATCAGGGACGTCGCTAGTCGGCATCCAAGTCCTCTCACAAATGCGGCCGGCGAGATCTGGCACGCGTTCCGGCCAGGCGCGGCGCTGCCTGCGCCATGGTCGATGGCGCGTTACCGCCTTCGGTGGTGGAGGGTGTCGCCCCTCACATGTTCGACGAGCGCCACCCGGCGACCGGAAAGACTACCCGGCAGGAGGAATTGTTTCATACCTCCCCACCCGGGCCTCCGGTGATGTTCACCGCATCGCAAACAGCCTCTTGAAGCGGCCGGAGACCACCTGCCGCGCGCCGACCGCGCCGCCCGCGAAGCGGAGGACGAGCCCCCGGCGCGCCGAGGCCACGACCTGGACGAGCAGCACCCGGCCCAGTCGCCCGAGGACCATTCCGCGCCGGCCCACGAACCCCTGCGGGGCCCTGACCTCGGCCTCCCCGGTCGAGCCGTCCGCGTACCGCAGTTCGGCACGGAGCGACCAGGCGGCGAGCCGGCCCGCGCGGAGCAGCTTCGCGGTCGGCAGCGAGACGGTGGCCGTCCAGCCCTCCTCCGCGGGGAGCAGCGGCGCGTCGAGCGACAGCTCCGCCGCCGAGGACCGCTCGGTGAACACCACGCGGACGGCGGTGGGCCCCAGCTCGGCGACCCGCCCGTAGAGCTCGTGGACGGTCAGGGTCAGCCGGGTCGACGCCCCGACGGTCACGGAACCGTCCACGGCCACGGGCAACCGCGCGGGCGCGAGTTCCGCGAGACCCTCCAGGGGGACGTCGGCGGGCGCGGCGGACAGGACCGGAGCGCCGTCCTCCGCGCGCGGGTAGGGCGGCACGAGCCGGGGCAGGGGCGCGGCCAGCTCGACGAACCGGGCCGACTCCGACCCCTCGGGCACGGCGGGGAGGGCGGCGAGCCCGGCGTACAGCCAACGGTTAGGAGCCTGGGCGGCGGCGACCGCGGCGTCCTCGAAGCCGGCCAGGTGGGCGCGGGTGGCCGTCCACCACTCGGCCCGGTAGGCGACGGTCCGCTGCGGCAGCTCGCGCAGGTACATGGGGAGGTCGTAGTCGAGGAACTTCGTCTGCGCGGCCCGGGCCAGCGCGGGCCGTCCCGCCGCGCGGAACACCTCGACGACGGCGGCGTGCGCGGCGATCCGGTGCTCCCAGTTGGCGAGGGAGGCGCGGCGCAGCGAGATCGACAGGGTCGCGGCCTGCCGCCGCACGTGCCACACGTACACGGGCACGTCGGTGACGGCGAGCCGGGGGGCGGCGGCCTGCACCCGGGCGCTGAAGACGAAGTCCTCGTAGTGGAAGGCCCCGTCGGGGAAACGGATGGCGTGCCGGTCGAGGAAGTCCCGGCGGTAGAGCTTGTTGACGGAGAGGGTGTCGAGGACGAACTCCGGGTGGTCCTCGATGCCGTCGAGGACGGTGCCGGGAAGCGTGGCGCCCTGGGAGACGTCGTACAGCGAGGGGGCCCAGACGGTCTCGCGGCCCTCGGGGAGCTCGCGCCGCACGCAGATCCCCGCGACGACGTCGGCGTGCTGCTCGGAGGCGACGGCGAGCAGCCCGTCGACGGCGCCGGGCAGCAGCAGGTCGTCGCTGTCGAGGAACAGGACGTAGGGGTGGACCGCGGCGTCGATGCCGTCGTTGCGGGGGGTGCCGCAGCCGCCGCTGTTCTCCCGCCGTACCAGCGGGCGCACCCGCGGGTCGTCGGCGAAGCCCGCGAGGACCTCGGCCGTGTCGTCCCCTGACGCGTCGTCGACGACGACGACCTCGCCGACCGCCTCGCCCTGCGCGAGCGCGGAACGGACGGCGTCGCCGACGTGTGCCGCGTCGTTGTACGCGATGACGACGACACTGACGCGCGCGGCGGCCTGCGGCCGGGGGGTCTCACTCACCCGAGAATCCTACGCGGCCCCCGGACGGCCCCCGGGGGCCCGCATCCGAACGGAACCGGCCGGGCACCCAGGGGTGCCCGGCCGGTGACCGCCGACGGACGGCCGGCCCGTGCCCGCGGGAGGGGCGGAGCCGGCCCGGGAGATCCAGCGCCGACCCGCCCGCCGGGACGGGGCGGACCCGCTTGGTCGAACTCGCTTAGAACGGGTCGAACTCGTCGTACTCGCGCTGCGCGTCGTCGCGCTCCGCCTGCTTGTCGCGGCGGCGCTGCGCGGCCGGACGCGGGGCCTCCAGACGGTGGTCCTCACCGCGACGGCCGAGCATCTCGGCACCCGCCATCATGGTGGGCTCCCAGTCGAAGACGACCGCGTTGTCCTCGGAGCCGATCGCGACGCCGTCGCCCGCTCGGGCACCGGCCTTCATCAGCTCGTCCTCGACGCCGAGGCGGTTGAGGCGGTCGGCCAGGTAGCCCACGGCCTCGTCGTTGTTGAAGTCGGTCTGGCGGACCCAGCGCTCCGGCTTCTCGCCGCGCACCCGGTAGACCTCTTCGTGCTCGTCGTACGTGACGGTGAAGCCCGCGTCGTCGACGGCCTTCGGGCGGATGACGATCCGGGTCGCCTCCTCCTTCGGCTTGGCCGCGCGCGCCTCGGCGACGATGCCGGCGAGGGCGAAGGAGAGCTCCTTCAGACCCGTACGGGCCACGGCGGAGACCTCGAAGACCCGGTAGCCGCGCTCCTCCAGGTCCGGGCGGATCATGTCCGCGAGGTCCTGGCCGTCCGGAATGTCGATCTTGTTGAGGACGACGATCCGGGGCCGGTCCTCCAGACCGCCGTACTGCTTGAGCTCCTCCTCGATGACGTCGAGGTCGGTGACCGGGTCGCGCTCGGACTCCAGCGTCGCCGTGTCGAGGACGTGGACGAGGACCGAGCAGCGCTCCACGTGGCGGAGGAACTCCAGGCCGAGGCCGCGGCCCTGGCTGGCGCCCGGGATCAGACCCGGCACGTCGGCGATCGTGTAGACGGTCGAGCCGGCCGTGACCACGCCGAGGTTCGGGACGAGCGTGGTGAACGGGTAGTCCGCGATCTTCGGCTTGGCGGCCGACAGGACGGAGATGAGCGAGGACTTGCCGGCGCTCGGGTAGCCCACGAGGGCCACGTCGGCGACGGTCTTGAGCTCCAGGACGATGTCCCGCGCCTCGCCGGGCTCGCCGAGGAGCGCGAAGCCGGGGGCCTTGCGGCGGGCCGAGGCCAGCGCGGCGTTGCCGAGGCCGCCGCGGCCGCCCTGGCTGGCGATGAAGGTGGTGCCCTGGC
Source organism: Streptomyces sp. NK15101 (assembly GCF_020400725.1). Taxonomy (GTDB): domain Bacteria; phylum Actinomycetota; class Actinomycetes; order Streptomycetales; family Streptomycetaceae; genus Streptomyces. Next base: position 68,770 of record NZ_JAINVG010000008.1, read on the forward strand.
CGACCAGGTCGGCGAGGACGTTGCCCTTCTTGTCGAGGACGACGGTGCCGTCGGGCACGGTCAGGACCAGGTCCTGGCCGTCCTTGCCGGAGCGGTTGTCACCGGCGCCGGGCTGGCCGTTGGTGGCCTTGCGGTGCGGGGAGTGGTGGTACTCGAGGAGAGTGGTGACCGACTGGTCGACGACCAGGATCACATCGCCGCCACGGCCGCCGTTGCCGCCGTCGGGGCCGCCGAGCGGCTTGAACTTCTCCCGGTGCACGGAGGCGCAGCCGTGGCCTCCGTTACCCGCGGCGACGTGCAGCTCGACGCGGTCCACGAAGGTGGTCATGGTTCTGTGCCTCCAGAGAATTACGGGTGGAATGTCTATCTAGTAACACGCGAAAGGCGGACCCTCTTCCCTTCCGGGAAGTGAGGTCCGCCTCCGCAAAGAGTTCCGATCAGGCGACCGGAACGATGTTCACGACCTTGCGGCCACGGTGGGTGCCGAACTGCACCGAACCGGCCTGCAGGGCGAACAGCGTGTCGTCGCCGCCACGGCCGACGCCCGCGCCCGGGTGGAAGTGGGTGCCGCGCTGGCGGACCAGGATCTCACCCGCGTTGACGACCTGACCGCCGAAGCGCTTCACGCCGAGCCGCTGGGCGTTGGAATCGCGACCGTTCCGGGTGGACGATGCGCCCTTCTTGTGTGCCATTGCTCAGTCCCTCTTTACTTCGCGGCCGTCGGGATCGCGGTGACCTTGATCGCCGTGTACTGCTGACGGTGACCCTGGCGACGGCGGTAGCCGGTCTTGTTCTTGTAGCGCAGGATGTCGATCTTGGCGCCCTTGTGGTGATCCACGACCTCGGCCTCGACCTTGATGCCGGCCAGAACCCACGGGTCGCTGGTCACGGCGTCGCCGTCGACAACGAGCAGGGTCGAGAGCTCGACCGTGTCGCCAACCTTGGCAGTGGAAATCTTGTCAACCTCAACGATGTCGCCGACAGCAACCTTGTGCTGGCGACCACCGCTGCGCACGATGGCGTACACGCGGATCTCTCTCTCACTCGGGATGAAACCTCTGACGCCAGCCACCCACACGGGCCCGGGGGCCCGCGACGTTCCGGAATCGGACGAGCGGCCTCTCCCGACGAGCGGGAGGGAGGTGCTCAGAGGCGCGGCGCGTCGTCAGACACGCCGACGGTCTAGGTTACGGGCGGCCGCCTCGGAGGGTCAAATTCGCCCGTGCGGTGCGGGCCGCCTCCCCCGTCCCGGGAGGGGCGGCCCGCACCGGCCGGTCAGTCCTGGGCCGGGGCGGCGGTCTTCTCCGCCGCCTTCTTGGCCGTGGTCTTCTTGGCGGTGGTCTTCTTCGCCGCGGTCTTCTTGGTCGCCGCCGTCTTCTTGGCGGCGGCCTTCTTGGCCGTGGCCTTCTTCGCGGTCTTGCGCGCGGCCGTCTTCTTGGCCGGCGCGGCCTCCGCCTCGGGCTCGGCCGGCGCCTCGGCGGCCTCGGCCGGGGCCGTGGGCACCACGACGACGGCCGCCTCCTCGGCGCCCGCGGGCGAACCGGCGGGAGCGGTGGCCTTGCGGACCACCCGGCGCCGGGCACGCGGCGGGGCGGCCACCGGGGCCTCCTCGGCGACGGGCTCGACGACGGCCTCGGCCACCGGCTCCGGCGCCACGACGGGCTCCGGCTCCGGAGCGGGCTCGACGACCGGCTCGGCGACGACCTCCGCGGCCGCGTCCGCGGTCGAGACGACCGGGGACGTCGCCCGGCGGGTGGCACGGCGACGGCCGCGCGGGGCCGGGGCGGCGGTCTCCTCGACCACCGGCTCGGGCTCCACGACGGGCTCGGGCTCGGCGACCGGCTCGGCGGCGGGCGCCGGCTCGGACACGACGGCCTCGGTCTCCACGACCGGCGCCGGAGCGATCGGCGTGGGGGCGACCGGCGTCGAGACGACCGGAGCGGACACCCGTCGGGTGACGCGACGGCGGCCGCGACCGCGCGTGGCGGCGGCCTCCGCCTCGGCGGCGGAGCCGTACAGCTCCTCGTCCGGGGCGATCGGCACCGGCACGGCCACCGGGGCGGCCAGCTCGGCGGCGACCTCGGCCTCGGTCTCGATCTCGGCCTCCGGCTCCACGGCCTCGGCGTGCTCGTGCTCGTGGACGTGCTCGGCACCGCCGCGGCCGCGCTTCTTCGAGCGCTTGCCGGCGCCACCGCCACCGGCGGTGGCCGGCTGCTCCATGTGCACGATGACACCGCGGCCGTTGCAGTGGACGCAGGTCTCGGAGAAGGACTCCAGGAGGCCCTGGCCGACCCGCTTGCGGGTCATCTGGACCAGGCCGAGCGAGGTGACCTCGGCCACCTGGTGCTTGGTCCGGTCCCGGCCCAGGCACTCCAGGAGGCGGCGCAGCACCAGGTCGCGGTTGGACTCCAGGACCATGTCGATGAAGTCGATGACGACGATGCCGCCGAGGTCGCGCAGGCGCAGCTGGCGCACGATCTCCTCGGCCGCCTCCAGGTTGTTCCTGGTGACGGTCTCCTCGAGGTTGCCGCCCTGGCCGGTGAACTTGCCGGTGTTGACGTCGACGACGATCATCGCCTCGGTCTTGTCGATCACCAGCGAGCCGCCGGAGGGCAGCCAGACCTTGCGGTCCAGCGCTTTCATCAGCTGCTCGTCGATCCGGTACGTCGCGAAGACGTCGACCTCGCTGGTCCACTTGGACAGGCGGTCGGCCAGGTCGGGCGCGACGTGCGAGACGTACCCGTGGATGGTCTCCCACGCGTCGTCACCGCTGACGATGACCTTGGAGAAGTCCTCGTTGAAGATGTCGCGGACGACCCGGACGGTCATGTCCGGCTCGCCGTAGAGCAGGCTCGGCGCGGACGTCGAGATCTGGGCGGCCTTCTTCTGGATGTCGGCCCACTGCGCCTGCAGGCGCTCGACGTCGCGGCGCAGCTCGTCCTCGCTCGCGCCCTCGGCGGCGGTGCGCACGATGACGCCCGCGTCCTCGGGGACGATCTTCTTGAGGATGGTCTTCAGGCGGGCGCGCTCGGTGTCCGGGAGCTTGCGGCTGATGCCGGTCATCGAGCCCTCGGGGACGTACACGAGGTAGCGGCCCGGCAGGGAGACCTGACTGGTCAGACGCGCGCCCTTGTGGCCGATCGGGTCCTTCGTGACCTGCACGAGGACCGACTGACCGGACTTGAGGGCGGACTCGATGCGGCGCGGCCCGTTGGCCATGCCGAGCGCCTCGAAGTTGACCTCGCCGGCGTACAGGACGGCGTTGCGGCCCTTGCCGATGTCGACGAAGGCGGCCTCCATGGACGGCAGCACGTTCTGGACCTTGCCCAGGTAGACGTTGCCGACGTACGAGGTGGCCTGCTCCTTGTTGACGTAGTGCTCGACGAGCACGTTGTCCTCGAGGACGCCGATCTGGGTGCGCTCGCCGTTCTGGCGGACGACCATGACGCGCTCGACGGCCTCGCGGCGGGCCAGGAACTCGGCCTCGGTGATGATCGGGACGCGGCGGCGGCCCTGCTCGCGGCCTTCGCGGCGGCGCTGCTTCTTGGCCTCCAGGCGGGTCGAGCCCTTGATGGACTGGACCTCGTCGGACGGCTCGGCCTTCTCACGGGCCGGGCGGGGCTCGCGGACCTTGACGACCGTGCGGACGCCGTCCTCGTCGCCCGCCTCGACGTCGGCGGCGACGTCCCCGCTGCGACGGCGGCGACGGCGGCGACGACGGGAGCTGCTGGAGCCGCCGGCGTAGGCCTCGGCCTCCTCCGGCTCCTCCTCGCCCTCCCCGGTCTCCTCGACCTCGTCCTCGGCGTGCGGCTCCTCGCCCTCCTCGGTCTCCTCGACCTCGGTGAGCTCGCCGCGACGGCGGCGGCGGCCGCCACGGCGGCGACGGCGGGACGGACGGTCCTCGTACTCGTCCGCCTCCTCGGCCTCCTCGACTTCCTCGGCCTCGTCGGCGGCGGTCTCGACCTCGGGCTCGTCGGCGACGGTGGCCGGGACGGGCTCGACGGCGACGGGCTCGCCACGGCGACGCCGGCGACGGCGAGAGCCGGTCTCGGCGCGCTCGGCGGTCTCCTCGGTCTCGGCGGGCTCGACGGCCTCCACGACCTCGGCCGTCTCGACGGCCTCGTCCTCCTCCGGCTCCTCCGCGTAGGCGGCGGCGGCCGCGGCGGCGGTCTCCGGAGTCTGGAACATCGGCTCGGCGAAGACCGGGGCCTGGAAGACGGGAACGGCGGGGCGCGCGGCGCGGCGCGTCTCGCGGGCCGGGGCCGGCTCGGAGGTGAACTGCGGCGAGGTGGCGCGGCGGCGGCCGCGTCCACGGGTGGCGGCGGTCTCGGCGGCGGCGACCTCGACCCCGGCCTCGTCGGTGGTGATCTGCTCGACGGTGGACTGGGGCAGCGACTCGCCGGTGACGGCCGGCTCGGCGGCCGTCTCGGGCGAGGTGGCCTTGCGGGTGGCGCGGCGGCGGGTACGGGCCGGCGGCGCGGCCTCCTCCACGACCTCGGCGGCCGGAGCGGCGGCCTCGGCGACCGGCTCGGCGGCGGGCGCCGCGGTCTCCTCGGCGGCGGCCGGGGAGGTCACCGGCGAGGTGGCCTTACGGGTGGCACGGCGGCGCGGGCGGGCGGGAGCGGCCTCGGGGGCCTCCTCCACGACCTCGGCGGCCGGAGCGGCGGCGGTCTCGACGACCGGCTCGGCCGCGGTCTCCACGGCGGGCGCGGTGGCCTTGCGGGTGGCCCGGCGGCGGGTGCGCGGCGCGGGGGCGGCCTCGGTCTCGGCCGGGGCGGCCTCCACGGCGGGGGTCTCGACGGCCGGGGCCTCGGCCGCGGCCGGGGTCTCGGCGGTCGCGCCCGTCACCGGCGGACCGGCGGGGCGGGAAGCGGCGCGGCGCCTGCGGCGCGGCGGCAGCTTGTCACCGGGGGCGTTGGTGTCTTCGTTGGACTCGAGCATGCGGGGTTCTCCCGTCACGCTCCCGGGCGCCGCGCCTGGTTCCGGTCCGGCGGCACGATCGCGCCTGTGGCGCGGTGCCGCCGTCCGGGGCGCGGGCGCCGCACGGGAGCTCTGTGTCTGGCTCGCCGGTTCCGTACGCCCTGTGCGGACGGCCTGGCGAAAGTCTCCTGGTCAGTGCGCTGCCCGACCCAGGTGGCTCCCGAGTACCAGGGCGGCGCTACGACGACCGCTCCCTACGCGGTACCGGCACCCGGCGCCGTCGCCGGGGCGGTCGCGGCGGCCGTGGGTGAAGCGGCCGTGACTGCCTCGCGGTCGGGCGCGAGCGGGTCGGTCACCGTGCCGGACTCCTCGTCGAAGAGCCCCTGCGCCAGCCTGGTCACCGCAGCGGGGACCGGCGGCGCCAGGTCGGCCACAGCTCGGAGACCGGACAGGACGTCGTCGGGTCGTACGGCAGGTGTCACGTGCCGAACAACCAGGCGCAGTATCGCACAGGCGCTGTCCAGCGGCCTATCACCCTGGGGATCGCCCTGGTGACGGGCTGCCGTCAGCTCGGTGACCGCGGAACGGGCGTCGAAGGTGCGGACTCCGTTCTTGGTCTTGCGCTGTACTTCCACCGTCTCGGCTGCGAGAAACGCCTCGACGGCCTTCTCGACGTCCTCGACGGCGACGCCCTCCAGGCGCAGCTCCCACACGGAGGCGGTGAGCCGGTCGGCGAGACCCGAGGTCCGGGCCTCGACGGCGTCGGTGATGTCGAGGCCGGCCGGGAGGGACTCGTCGAGCAGGACCCGCAGGGTCTCCGGGTCGCGCGCCTCGGTGAGCGCGATCTCCAGGTACTCGGCTTCGGAGCCCGTGCCCGTCGGGGCGGCGTTGGCGTACGACACCTTGGGGTGCGGGGTGAAGCCCGCCGAGTACGCCATGGGCACCTCGGCACGGCGCAGCGCACGCTCGAAAGCGCGCTGGAAGTCACGGTGGCTGGTGAACCGGAGGCGGCCGCGCTTGGTGTAGCGCAGTCGGATGCGCTGCACCGCCGGTGCGGGCGGCGGGCCTTCGGGCTGTCGCTTGCCCAGTGGTTCTTCTCCTCGGTGCGGGGCGGACGCGGGTGGCGCTCCGCCCGGAAGCTCGGGGGACGTCCCCTGGGCGGCCCGCCCGGATCACCCCCGCGTCCTGCGGGGAGATCTCGGGGCGGGCGCCGCGCCGGGGACGTTCGTCGTACTGCCCAGAGTACGCGCCCCCGCCGCCTCCGGTTCTCCGGAGGCGGTCAGCGGGGCCCGCCGAAGAGGGCGAGGCGCACCTCGCGGGCGGCGGCGCGGACGGCGCGCCCCACGGAGGCGAGGGGCGCCCACACCCAGGTCCGCAGCCAGTGGCCGACGGGCGTGAGGATCACCCGGTACGTCCAGGCGAGGGGGCGTCCGATCACGTTCCACAGCACCCAGCCGACGGCGCGTCCGAGGGCCCGGGAGATCAGGCCCCCGATCCGCCAGGCCCAGGCGATCGCGGCGCCGACCGCCCGGCTGACGGGGGCGAGCACATACCGCCAGAGCCAGGTCAGCGGGGTGACGAACAGCAGGTCGACGACCCACCAAACGGCTTTGGCGACGGGGAGGAGGACCCAGCGCGCGAGCCACGTGAGGGGCGTGACGACCAGCAGGTCGATCACCCACCACAGGGCCCGGCCGACCGGGGCGAGGACCCACTCCCACAGGAACCGCAGCGGGATGACGACGAGGTGGTGGATCAGCCAGCCGAGGGCCCGCCCGAGCGGGGCGAGCACCCAGCGCCACAACTGCTTCAGGCAGTAGGCCAGGGCGTCCCAGACCAGCCGGACGGGCAGGACGATCACCAGGGCGATGGCGCGCGCCACCCCCGTGAGACAGCCCGCGGGCTCGTTCGGGGGCTGCGACCTGGTGTTCTGCGTGCTCATGCCGGGAATGACGCGACGGCCCGGCGAAGGGTTTCCCCTTCGCCGGGCCGTCACCCAAGCGTTACTGATTGACGACCGTCAGCGGCAGCAGCTTCTTGCCGGTCGGGCCGATCTGGATGTGCGTGTCCATCTGCGGGCAGACGCCGCAGTCGAAGCACGGGGTCCAGCGGCAGTCCTCGACCTCGGTCTCGTCGAGGGCGTCCTGCCAGTCCTCCCAGAGCCAGTCCTTGTCGAGGCCCGAGTCCAGGTGGTCCCAGGGCAGGACCTCCTCGTAGGTGCGCTCGCGGGTGGTGTACCAGGCGACGTCCACGCCGAAGTCGGGGAGCGTCTTCTCGGCGCAGGCCATCCAGCGGTCGTACGAGAAGTGCTCGCGCCAGCCGTCGAAGCGGCCGCCGTCCTCGTACACCGCGCGGATGACCGCGCCGAGGCGGCGGTCGCCGCGGGAGAGGAGGCCCTCGACGATGCCGGGCTTGCCGTCGTGGTAGCGGAAGCCGATCGAGCGGCCGTACTTCTTGTCGCCGCGGATCTTGTCGCGGAGCTTGCGCAGGCGCTCGTCCGTCTCCTCGGCCGACAGCTGCGGGGCCCACTGGAAGGGGGTGTGCGGCTTGGGGACGAAACCGCCGATGGAGACGGTGCAGCGGATGTCGTTCTGGCCGGAGACCTTGCGGCCCTCGGCGATCACGTTCATCGCCATGTCGGCGATCTGCAGGACGTCCTCGTCGGTCTCCGTCGGCAGGCCGCACATGAAGTACAGCTTCACCTGGCGCCAGCCGTTGCCGTAGGCCGTCGAGACGGTACGGATGAGGTCCTCTTCCGAGACCATCTTGTTGATGACCTTGCGCATGCGCTCGGAGCCGCCCTCGGGGGCGAAGGTGAGGCCGGAGCGGCGGCCGTTCCTCGTGAGCTCGTTCGCCAGGTCGACGTTGAACGCGTCGACGCGGGTCGAGGGGAGGGACAGACCGACCTTGTCCTCCTCGTACCGGTCCGCCAGGCCCTTCGCGATGTCGGCGATCTCACTGTGGTCCGCGGAGGAGAGGGAGAGGAGGCCGACCTCCTCGAAGCCCGTCGCCTTGAGGCCCTTCTCCACCATCTCGCCGATGCCGGTGATGCTTCGCTCCCGCACGGGGCGCGTGATCATGCCGGCCTGGCAGAAGCGGCAGCCGCGGGTGCAGCCGCGGAAGATCTCGACGGACATGCGCTCGTGGACGGTCTCCGCGAGCGGGACGAGGGGCTGCTTGGGGTACGGCCACTCGTCGAGGTCCATGACGGTGTGCTTGGAGACGCGCCACGGCACGCCGGACCTGTTCGGCACGACACGGCCGATGCGGCCGTCGGGCAGGTACTCCACGTCGTAGAACGCCGGGATGTACACCGAGCCGGTCTTCGCGAGGCGGAGGAGGACCTCCTCGCGGCCGCCGGGGCGGCCCTCGGCCTTCCACTGCCGGATGATCTCGGTCATGTCGAGGACGGCCTGCTCGCCGTCGCCGATGATCGCCGCGTCGATGAAGTCCGCGATCGGCTCGGGGTTGAAGGCCGCGTGGCCGCCGGCGAGCACGATGGGGTGGTCGACCGTCCGGTCCTTCGACTCCAGCGGGATGCCCGCCAGGTCGAGGGCGGTGAGCATGTTCGTGTAGCCGAGCTCCGTGGAGAAGCTCAGGCCGAAGACGTCGAACGCGCCGACGGGGCGGTGGCTGTCCACGGTGAACTGCGGCACCTTGTGCTCGCGCATCAGCTCTTCGAGGTCCGGCCACACGCTGTAGGTGCGCTCGGCGAGGACGCCCTCGCGCTCGTTCAGCACCTCGTAGAGGATCATGACGCCCTGGTTGGGCAGGCCGACCTCGTACGCGTCCGGGTACATCAGCGCCCAGCGGACGTCGGCGGACTCCCACGGCTTGACCGTGGAGTTCAGCTCTCCACCGACGTACTGAATCGGCTTCTGCACGTGCGGGAGCAGAGCTTCGAGCTGCGGGAAGACAGACTCGGCAGCAGACATCTCGAACCTTCGTGAGCTGGCAGGGGGGCGACTCTCAAGCGTACCCCGGTGCTCAGCGGGTCAGAGCCGCCGTGAGCTCCGGAGCCGAGGCCCGGGCCCACGCCGCGGGCAGTTCCCGCTCGGCCGCGTCGGCCGCCGCCTCCTCGCGGCCGTAGAGGAGTCCCCAGGTGAAGGCCGATTCGCCGACGCCGTGGGCCATGATCCCGAACTCCCGGAGGGCGACGCGGGCGACGACGGCGTCCTGGTGTTCTCCGAGGAGGGACTGGACGGCCTTGACGCGTTTCGAGAGCCGCTTGGCGGGCTTGCCGAGGGTGGGGCGGGCCGCGTCGGCGGCGTAGCGGGCGCGCTTGGCGGCCTTGCGGGCCTCGTGGAGGGCGAGGTCGCGCTCGTGGCCGGGGCCGAGGGAGAGGGCGTGCTCGATCCGGCGGCCGAGGCGGGCGTGGTCCTTGCGGACGGCGCGGGCGAGGACCGGGCGGGCGTCGCGGCGGGCGGCCTTGCGCAGCGGCGGGGCGGCGAGGAGCGCGTCGAGGGTGTCGAGGAGGGCGAGGTGGCGGTCGGAGTCGAGGGCGGCGAGGGCCTGGTGCCGGGCGTTCCTGGCGAGGGCGGCGTCCCGGCGGCGCAGCCGGGCCTCGACGGGGCCGAGGGTGAGGGCGGGGGGCAGGTCGGCGACGCGGGCGCGCAGCCGTGCGTCGAGGACCTCCTGGTCGCGGGCGACGCCGAGCTCTCCGGCGAGCCATTTCAGCTCGTCGCCGACGGGGTCGGTGACCTCCCGGTCGAGGACCTTGCGGTAGGTCTTGAAGGCGCTGCGCATCCGGCGGCAGGCGACCCGCAGCTGGTGGACGGCGTCGGGCAGGTCGCGGCGTACGGCGGGGTCGAGCGCGACGATCGCCTCGGCCTGTTCCCGTACGTAGGCGAGGACGGCGGCGCCCGCGGTGCCGGGCTTCCCGGCGGTGGGGGCCGCCTGGGGTTCCGAGCCGGTCTCCTTGAGGGCCCGGGCGAGCTTGGACGGCGACGCGGAGGGGTGGATGCCCGCCTTGCGGAGGCGTTTCTCGACGGCGTCGAGGAGGGCCGGGTCGACGTCGTCCGCGAGTTCGACCTCGATCTCGGTCCAGGTGGCCACCGCGCCTTCGGGCAGGCGTTCGGCGTGGACGGTGTCGACGGAGAGTTCGGCGAGGAGGGTGCCGTCGGCGTCGAGGAGGTGGCGGACGTCACGTGCCGAGCGGAGGCGGACGACCGGGACGACCTCCGCGTCGCGGACGCGGGAGCGCAGGAGTCCTGCGAGCTCATCCGGCAGGGTGTCGCTCAGCGGGGCCCTGATCTCGTCGCGGACTCCGGCGGCGACGGGGAACTTCACGTGCCAGCCGGCGTCGCTCCCGCCGGTGCGGCGGCGGAGGGTGACGGCGCCGGCCGCCAGCCGGAGGTCCGGGGTGTCGTAGTAGACGGCGTCGAGTTCCATGACGCCCCGGTCCACGACCTCCGAGACTCCGGGGACGCGGGTGAGGTCCGGTGGCGGGGTCTCCCCGGTGGCTTCGTACTTCCGCTCGATCTCGCGCTTCGTCTCGGCCATACCTCGAATCTAACCGTCGTCAGGCCGTCATCGGGCGTTGTACGCGGATCGACTGGAGCAGTCCGATGGCCACCCACACGGCGAACATCGACGAGCCGCCGTACGAGACGAACGGCAGCGGGAGGCCGGCGACCGGCATGATGCCGAGCGTCATGCCGATGTTCTCGAAGGACTGGAAGGCGAACCAGGCGATGATGCCGGCCGCGACGATCGTGCCGTAGAGCTCGGTGGTCTCGCGGGCGATCCGGCAGGAGCGCCAGAGGATGACGCCGAGGAGGACGAGGATCAGGCCGGCGCCGATGAAGCCGAGCTCCTCCCCCGCGACGGTGAAGATGAAGTCGGTCTGCTGCTCGGGGACGAACTGGCCGCTGGTCTGGTGGCCCTTGAACAGACCCGTGCCGTACAGGCCGCCGGAGCCGATCGCGATGCGGGCCTGGTTGGTGTTGTAGCCGACGCCCGCGGGGTCGAGCTCGGGGTTGGCGAAGGCGGCGAAGCGGTTGATCTGGTACTCGTCGAGCATGCCGAGGGCGGTGACGAGGACCGCGCCGCCGACGCCGGCGCCGATGAGGCCGAGGACCCAGCGGTTGGAGGCGCCGGAGGCGAGCAGCACGCCGAGCACGATGACGGCCATGACCATGACCGAGCCGAGGTCGGGCATCAGCATGACGATGCCCATGGGGAGGGCGGCCAGGGCGAGGGCCTTGGCGACGGTGCCGTGGTCGGGGTGGAGCTGGTCTCCGGCGTCGACCTTGGCGGCGAGGAGCATCGCCATGATCAGGATGATCGTGATCTTCACGAACTCGCTGGGCTGGAGCGAGAAGCCGCCGCCGATGACGATCCACGCGTGGGCGCCGTTGATGGTGGCGCCGAGCGGGGTGAGCACGGCGAGGATGAGCACGATCGAGATGGCGTAGAGGACCGGCACGGCACCGCGCAGGGTCCGGTGGCCGAGCCAGACCGTGCCGATCATCAGGGCGAGCCCGATGCCGGTGTTGAGCAGGTGGCGGAAGAGGAAGTAGTAGGGGTCGCCGTTGTTGAGCTCGGTACGGCCGCGGGTGGCGGACCAGACGAGCAGGGCGCCGAGCAGGGAGAGCGCGAGCGCCGACAGGAGGATCGGCCAGTCGAGCCGGCGCAGCACCGAGTCGCGGGCGGTGAGTTTCGCGAGCGGCCCGCGGTCGGGTGCGTAACGGGAGACGGAGAAGCTCGTACGGGTCGTCATCGGGTCAGTCCCTCAAGTGGGCCGGCGGGCCCGCGAGTGGCGGTGGTGCGTCGTCCTTGGCCGGGTCGACCAGCTGCGACTTGGGGTCGTACGGCTTGATGTCGGGGGCGTCGATGGTGCCGTCGGCGTTGACCTTCGGCAGGCCCTTCTGCGGCTGCGGCAGGAGGGCTCGCTTGAGGTCCTGGTTGCCCGCGTCGTCGAGTCCGTAGATCGCGTCGTAGATGTTGCGCACGGCGGGGCCGGAGGCTCCGGAGCCGGTGCCGCCCTGGGAGATCGTCATGACGATCGTGAAGTCCTTGGTGTACGTCGCCAGCCAGGACGTCGTCTGCTTGCCGTAGACCTGGGCGGTTCCGGTCTTGGCGTGCATCGGGATCTTGTCCTGGGGCCAGCCGCCGAACCGCCAGGCGGCGGTGCCGCCGGGTTCGACGACGGAGCGCAGGCCCTTGTCGAGGTCCCTGATGGTCTGGGCGTCGACCGGCAGCCTGCCGTGGGCCTTGGGCCGGATCTCCCGGATCGACTTGCCGTCGGGGCTGATCACGGCCTTGCCGACGGTGGGGTTGTAGAGGGTGCCGCCGTTGCTGATGGCCGAGTAGGCGGTGGCCAGCTGGATGGGGGTGATGAGGACGTCGCCCTGGCCGATGGCGAAGTTGATGCTGTCGAAGGCCTTGAGCTGGTTGCCTTCGAGGCAGCTCTCGTACGCGATCTGCTCGACGTACGTGCCGCCCTTCTTGCCCTGCTTGCACCAGGCGTCCTTGTTGGCCTCCCAGAAGCGCTGCTTCCACTGGCGGTCGGGGATGCGGCCCGTGACCTCGTTCGGCAGGTCGATGCCGGTCTCGGAGCCGAACCCGAAGTCGTGGGCGGTCCGGTAGAACCAGTCGTGCGGGTTCTTGGGGCTGAGGCCGCCGTCGCGCTGCCACTCCTGGTGGCCGAGGCGGTAGAAGACGGTGTTGCAGGAGAACTTGAGCGCGTCGCCGAGGGTGATGGGGCCGTGCCCCTTGGACTCGAAGTTCGCGAAACTCCGGTTGCCCATGCTGTAGGAGCTGCTGCAGTTGTACTTGTCGTTGAAGTCGTAGCCGGCGCGGACGGCCGCGCTCGCCGAGACCACCTTGAAGACGGAGCCGGCGGGCGCCTGGCCCTGGATGGCCCGGTTGAGCAGCGGGTAGTTGGAGCCCTTGCTGGTCAGCGCGGCGTAGTCCTTGGCGGAGATGCCGCCGACCCAGGCGTTGGGGTCGTAGTCGGGCTGGGAGGCCATCGCGACGACGCGGCCGGTCTTGGACTCCATGACGACGACGGCGCCCGCGTCGGCCTCGTACTTGCGGCCGGTGATCTTGTCGGTCTCCTGCCGGACGGCCTTCATCGCCTCGTTGAGCTCGTACTCGGCGACGGCCTGGACCCGGGCGTCGATGCTGGTGACGAGGGTGGACCCGGCCACGCCGGGGTCGGACTTCGTCTGGCCCATGACGCGGCCGAGGTTGTCCACCTCGTAGCGGGTCACGCCGGCCTTGCCGCGCAGCTCCTTGTCGTACGTGCGCTCGATTCCGGAGCGTCCGACCTGGTCGGAGCGGAGGAACGGCGAGTCGGTGTCCTTGGCCTTCTCGATCTCCCCGTCGGTGACGGGCGAGAGGTAGCCGAGCACCTGGGCCGTGCGGGCCTTGCCGGGCGCGGGGTAGCGGCGCACGGCGGTGGGTTCGGCGGTGATGCCGGGGAAGTCCTCGGAGCTCTCACGGATCGTCAGCGCCTGCTGGGTGGTGGCGTCGTCGGTGACCGGGATGGGCTGGTAGGGCGAACCGTTCCAACAGGGCTTCGGGGTCTTCGAGTCGCAGAGCCGGATCTTGTTGATGACCTCGTCGGGCTTCATCTCGAGGACGCCGGCGAGCCGGGTCAGGACGGCCTTGCCCCGGTCCTTCATCTTCATCAGCTCGGTGCGGGACGCGGAGACGACGAGCCGGGTCTCGTTGTCGGCGAGGGGGACGCCGCGGGCGTCGATGATGGAGCCGCGGACGGCGGGCTGGACGACCTGCTGGACGTGGTTGTTCTTCGCCTCGTTCGTGTACTCCTTGCCGTTGCGGATCTGGAGGTACCAGAGCCGGCCCCCCAGGGTGAGGAGCAGGGAGAAGACGAGGATCTGGATGACGACGAGCCGGATCTGGACCCGGGGGGTCCGCCCGGTCTCGGGGATGTTGCTCATACTGCCGGTGCCCCCTCGGTCACAGTCGCTTGACTCCCTTGATGCGTCCGGCGCGTGAGGCGCGGTTGCGTGCGGCCTTCACCCGCAGGCCGCCGCGCTGGGCGCCGATCCTCAGGCCGGTGCCGGAGGAGAGCCAGCCGGTGGCGACGTCGACGCCGTTGCCGCCGCCGGTGTCGGCGAGCGGGTCGTTCTCGGCGCGGCGGGCGAGGGCCATGATGAGCGGCACCGTGAAGGGCGCGAGGAGCAGGTCGTACAGGCCCGCGGTGAACAGCAGGAAGCCGAGGCCGACATGGCGGGCGGCGGTGTCGCCGACGAGGGCGCCCACGCCCGCGTAGAGGAGCGTGGAGCCGACGGCCGCGGCGGCGACGACGGCCATGGGGCCGGCCGCGGAGGTGAGCCGGCCGTTGTCCGGCTTCGCGAGGCCGACGAGGTAGCCGATGACGCAGAGCACGAGGGCGTAGCGGCCGGCGGCGTGGTCGGCGGGCGGGGCGAGGTCGGCGAGGAGGCCGGCGGTGAAGCCGACGAGGGAGCCGCCGACGGGTCCGTACACGAGGGCGAGGCCGACGACGGTGAGGAGGACGAGGTCGGGGACGGCGCCGGGGAGCTGGAGGCGGGCGAGGACGGAGACCTGGACGACCAGGGCCACCACGATCAGGGCGGCGGAGAGGAGGATGCGGTTGAACTTCACGGTGTCACGCCCCCCTGGTCCTGCTGCTGGTTCTGCTGTGCCTGCTGGTCCTGATCCGGTTTCCGGCCGTCCGGTGGCGGTGGCGTGACCGTGACGGTGACGGTCGGCGCGGGCTTGGGTTTCCGCGGCAGGACCGTGTCGCGGGGGTCGGAGGCCGGGGCCTGGACGACGACGCCGACGATGTCGAGCCTGGTGAAGCCGACGAACGGGCGGACGTAGACGTTACGGGTCAGGCCGCCGCCCGCCGGGTCGACGCGGACGATCTCGCCGACCGGGACGCCGGGCACGAAGGGCTTGTCGCCCGCGGAGCCGAACGTGACGAGCCGGTCGCCGGGCTTGACCTTGGCCTTGCCGTTGAGGAGCTGGACGAGGAGGGGGCCGTTGCCCTGGCCGGTGGCGAAGCCGAGTTCGTTCGACTTCTCCATGCGGGTGCCGACGGTGAAGTCGGGGTCGTTGGCGAGGAGGACCGTGGAGGTGGAGGGGCCGACGGTGGTGACGCGGCCGACGAGCCCGGAGCCGTTGAGCACGGTCATGTCGCGCTTGATGCCGTCGCGGGCACCGACGTCGACGGTGACGGTCCAGGAGAAGCCCTGGGCCGCTCCTATGGCGACGACCTGGGCGCCC
Organism: Streptomyces sp. NK15101; assembly: GCF_020400725.1. Classification (GTDB taxonomy): domain Bacteria; phylum Actinomycetota; class Actinomycetes; order Streptomycetales; family Streptomycetaceae; genus Streptomyces. The sequence continues at coordinate 83,911 of NZ_JAINVG010000008.1, forward strand.
TTGATGCCGTACTGCCCGGCGCCGGCGGTCTTGAGCATGGCGTCGAGCTCGCTCAGCCGGCTGCGGTTGCGGTCGTCGCTGCCGAGCTTCGCCTTGAGTTCGGCGTTCTCCTTCTCCAGGGCGGCGATCCGGGTGTGCCGCTCGCCGGAATCCCGTACCGCCCCTATGGCGTTGCCGACGGGATCGACGGCGGCCGCCACACCGTTCTCGACCGGGCCGAAGACCGCCGCTGCGGCCTGTCGGGCACCGTCGACGGGTGACTCCTGGCCGCCGCGGATGTCCACCGTGATCAGTGCGAACGCGATGGCGATCAGCAGCACCAGGAGCAGCCGGCTCTCTCGTGTGTCCCTCACGTGCGGCGGCCGTGCCTTTCCTCGTGGTTCGGTTGTTCGGCTGTTCGGGTGAAACGTCGTCGCTAGCGGCGCGGCTGGGCGTCCAGGACCTGCTGGAGGGCCTCGAACTCCTCCACGCACTTGCCGGATCCGAGCGCCACCGAGTCCAACGGGTCCTCGGCGATGTGGATCGGCATGCCGGTCTCGCGCCGGAGGCGCTCGTCGAGGCCGCGGAGCAGGGCGCCGCCACCCGTGAGAACGATGCCGCGGTCCATGACGTCACCGGAGAGCTCCGGCGGGCACTTGTCGAGGGTGGTCTTCACGGCGTCGACGATCGCGTTGACCGGCTCCTCGATGGCCTTGCGGACCTCGGCCGCGGAGATGACCACGGTCTTGGGCAGACCGGAGACGAGGTCGCGGCCGCGGATCTCGGTGTGCTCGTCCTTGTCGAGGTCGTACGCGGAGCCGATGGTGATCTTGATCTGCTCGGCGGTGCGCTCGCCGAGGAGGAGGGAGTACTCCTTCTTGATGTGCTGGATGATCGCGTTGTCCAGCTCGTCGCCGGCGACCCGGATGGACTGTGCCGTGACGATTCCGCCGAGGGAGATGACGGCGACCTCGGTGGTGCCGCCGCCGATGTCGACGACCATGTTGCCGGTGGCCTCGTGGACGGGGAGGCCCGAGCCGATGGCCGCCGCCATGGGCTCCTCGATGATGTGCACCTGGCGGGCGCCGGCCTGGGTGGACGCCTCGATGACGGCGCGGCGCTCCACTCCGGTGATGCCGGAGGGCACGCAGACGACGACGCGGGGGCGGGCCAGGTAACGGCGCTTGTGGATCTTGAGGATGAAGTAGCGGAGCATCCGCTCGGTGATCTCGAAGTCGGCGATCACACCGTCCTTGAGCGGGCGCACGGCGACGATGTTGCCGGGAGTCCGGCCGATCATCTTCTTCGCCTCGGCGCCGACCGCGAGGATGCCTCCGGTGTTGGTGTTGATGGCGACGACTGACGGCTCGTTCAGAACGATGCCTCGCCCCCTGACGTACACCAGCGTGTTGGCGGTCCCGAGGTCGACAGCCATGTCACGGCCGATGAACGACATTGAGTTCCCCTTGATTTCCCATGGCTGAGAGTGGTGCGGCGTGGAGTTTTCCATCGTAGTGCCGCCCGCACGGATGGCGCGCGGTGGTCCACCTCTGTACAGGTGACGGAAGGACGCGGCGATCCGTTCCCGGGATTGACGTTCATATGCCTGGGGGCGACCGAATTCCTTCGGTCGCCCCACAGGGTTGTGCCGATCGACTGACACCGGGTCAGCGAGCGGTTCAGACGAGACCCGGGAAGAAGATCTTCAGTTCACGGGCGGCGGACTCCTCCGAGTCCGACGCGTGGATCAGGTTCTCCCGGACGATGGTGCCGAAGTCGCCGCGGATCGAACCCGGCGCGGCGGCGATCGGGTCGGTCGGGCCGGCGAGCGTGCGCAGGCCCTCGATGACCCGCTCGCCCTCGACGACGAGCGCGACGACCGGGCCGGACTGCATGAACCCCATCAGCGGCTCGTAGAAGGGCTTGCCCTTGTGCTCGCCGTAGTGCTGCTCCAGCGTGTCCTGGTCCAGCTCGCGCAGCTCCAGGGCGGTGATGGCCCATCCGGCCTTGCGCTCGATGCGGCCGATGATCTCGCCGATCAGGCCACGGCGGACGGCGTCGGGCTTGAGCAGGACGAGCGATCGCTGGCTCACGGGGGAACTCCTTCGGAAAAACGGTGTGCGGGCCTCCGAGGCTACAGGGCCCGCACGTCCCGCGATTACGCAGCGTCAGGCCCTGCCGAGGCCTGGGCCGCGGCCCAGCCGGCCTTGACCTCGTCGATGCGGCGCCCGTAGTGCACCGAGGCCCACCACAGACCGGCGAAGACGGCCCCGAGGAAGAACATGGTGGGGACGACGAAGCCGCTGAGGACCAGCCCGAGCTGCAGGGCCCAGCCGAGCTGCACCCCGCCCGGCCGGGTGATCATCCCGCACAGCAGCACCGAGACGGCCATGGCCACGCCGCAGACCCACCAGACGGTGGACGTCGCGAGGCCGTCGTCCTTCATGGCGACGAGCCCGGCGAAGCCGATCACGAAGAACTCGCCGATCAGGGTCGAGGAACAGAGCACACGCATCGGGTTCAGCCCCTTCGCAGCAGCAGCCGGGCGTCGCCGACCGTGAAGATCGAACCGGTCACGAGGACGCCCGCGCCGCCGTACTCGGCCTCTTCCTCCGCGAGGGTGATGGCCGCCTCGATGGCGTCGGGCAGCCGAGGCTCGACGACCACCCGGTCCTCGCCGAAGACCTCGACCGCGATCGCGGCGAGCGCGTCCACGTCGGTGGCCCGCGGGTTGGAGTTCGCGGTGATCACGACCTCCGCGAAGATCGGCTCGAAGGCCTCCAGGAGACCCTTGGCGTCCTTGTCCCCGCTCGTGGAGACCACGCCGATGAGCCGGGAGAAGCCGAAGGCCTCGCTGATGCCCTCCGCCGTCGCCCGCGCGCCGTGCGGGTTGTGCGCGGCGTCCAGGATGACGGTCGGCGAGGAGCGGACGATCTCCAGGCGGCCCGGCGAGGCCACCTGGGCGAAGGCCCGGCGGACGGTGTCCACGTCCAGGGTCCTGGCGTGCTCGGCGCCGATCCCGAAGAAGGCCTCGACCGCCGCGAGCGCCACCGCGGCGTTGTGCGCCTGGTAGGCGCCGTGCAGCGGCAGGAAGACGTCGTCGTACTCGCCGCCCAGGCCCCGCAGGGTGAGGAGCTGGCCGCCGACCGCGACCTCGCGGGAGGCGACGCCGAACTCCATGCCCTCGCGGGCCACGGTCGCGTCCGCCTCGACGGCCTTCTTCAGCAGGACCTGGGCCGCGTCGACCGGCTGCTGGGCCAGGATGACGGTCGCGCCCTGCTTGATGATCCCGGACTTCTCGGCCGCGATCTCGGCGGTCGTCCCGCCGAGCCGGTCGGTGTGGTCGAGGTCGATGGGGGTGACCACGGCGACGGAGGCGTCGATGACGTTCGTCGCGTCCCAGGTGCCGCCCATGCCGACCTCGACGACCGCCACGTCGACCGGGGCGTCCGCGAAGGCGGCGTACGCCATGCCGGTGAGGACCTCGAAGAAGGAGAGCCGGTACTCCTCGCGGGCGTCGACCAGCTCCACGTACGGCTTGACGTCCTGGTACGTCTCGATGAACCGCTCGGCCGAGATCGGGGCACCGTCCAGGCTGATCCGCTCGGTGATGGTCTGCACGTGCGGCGAGGTGTAGCGACCGGTGCGCAGCTCGAAGGCGCCGAGCAGGGCCTCGATCATGCGGGCCGTCGACGTCTTGCCGTTGGTGCCGGTGATGTGGATCGAGGGGTACGCGCGCTGCGGCTCGCCGAGGACGTCCATCAGGGCCGCGATCCGCTTGACGGAGGGCTCCAGCTTGGTCTCGCCCCAGCGGGTGGCCAGCTCGGTCTCGACCTCGCGCAGCGCCTTGTCCAGCTCGGGGTCCTCGGGACGGCTGGGCACGGGGTCGCCCTGGGGCGGTCCGGCCTGGGCGCGCAGGGTGCGGCTGCCGGCCTCGATCACCGCCAGGTCGGGGTCGCGGTCTGTCTCGGTGTCGACGATGTCGTCGAACTGGTCATTCGGGTCGCTCGGCTCGCTCACGGGCCCAGTCTACGGAGCGGTGCCGACAGGACCGTGGACCCACCCCTTTCGGGACTTTCGGGCTACCGGCCCAGCCCCGTCGGCAGCAGCGCCGTCACCACGTAGGCGCCGTCCTCCCGGCGGGCCCGCAGCGTGCCGCCCATGCTGGTGACCCGCTCCTCCATCGAGAACAGGCCGGTGCCGGTGGAGACGGGCGCCGGGTCCGGCGGGCTCTTCGGCAGCGGGTTGCGCACCTCGATCCGCAGGTCGGGCCCCTCCACCGTGATCGCGACCGTCACGGGGAGGCCCGGCGCGTGCTTGGCGGCGTTCGTCAGGCACTCCCGGACGACGCGGTGGACGGCGGCCTGCCGGAGCGGGGACAGCGCCTTGGCCTCCTCGGCGACCGTCAGGTCGACGGGGCTGCCCATCCGTTCGCTCTCCCCGGCGAGTTCGGGGAGCCCTTCGAGGCCCGGGGTGGCGTCCCGGCGCACGATCGTCTCGTTGAGCATGAGGTGGGCGCGCCGGGCGGTGTCCGCGAGCTCCTCGAAGTCCTTCTGGTGGGCCTCTCCCCTGGCCCGTACGGCGAGGACCTCGGCCCGCACCGCGAGGACGGTGAGCTCGCGGCCGACCAGGTCGTGGACGTCCCGGCCCACGGAGATCCGCTCCTCCTGCACGGCCTGCCGGGCGGCGGCCTCGCGGCGCTGGACCTCCAGGGCGCGGACGAGGTCCTGCCGGTAGGCGGCGATGCCGACGCCGGCCGCGAGGACGCCGATCGGGACGACCAGGCTGAGGAAGTCGCTGAGGGTCTCGCCGTGCTCGGCGGGCCAGCCGGGCGTCAGGAAGAGGCCGTACGCCACGGCGACGTACAGCAGGGTCGCGATGACGGCGGCGCGCCGTCCCCGGTAGCGGCCGATCGAGTACAGCGCGAACTGGATCATGGTGAGTTCGTGCAGCCAGCCCATCAGTCCGAGCGCCACGGCGTACGGGAGCCACGGCAGCCGTCGCCGGAGCACCAGCGCGGCCGCCCCGCCCGCGAGGACGAGGGTCGCGGTGACGCCGGTGAGGGAGTTGTCGGCGCGGGCGAGTCCCGGCACGTCCAGGAGCATCAGGCCGAAGGCGAAGAGCGCGGCGACGACGTCGAGGGCGCGGGGCGAGACGGCCCACCGGTCCACGCGACGGCGGAGCGCGGGGACGGCGGGGAGGCGGAGCATGCCCTCCATCATCCCGGGTCTTTCGTCCCGGGCCGCCGGGCTTCGGTCACAAGTCACGTGATGTCACCCACAACCGGACAAAGTTGTCAGCCGCAGACCGACGAAGCCGTCGGCCGCGAGCGGGGGAAGACGAAGGGCCCGGAACCGATGACCGGTCCCGGGCCCCTTCCTCCGTGCGCTCCGTACGGATCAGGCCTGCGGCAGGTTCGCCAGCTGGGTCTGGATGCGGGCGATGTCCTCGTCCGCCTTGGCGAGGCGGCCCTTGATCTTGTCCACCACGTTGTCGGGGGCCTTGGCCAGGAAGGCCTCGTTCCCGAGCTTGGCCTCCGCCTGCGCCTTCTCCTTCTCGGCGGCGGCGAGGTCCTTCGCGAGGCGCTTGCGCTCCGCGGCCACGTCGATCGTGCCCGAGAGGTCGAGCGCGACGGTGGCACCGGCGACCGGCAGGGAGGCGGTGGCGGAGAAGCCCTCGCCCTCCGGCTGGAGGCGCAGCAGCTGGCGGATGGCGGCCTCGTGGGCGGCGAGCGGCGTGCCGTCCAGCTCCAGGCGGGCCGGGACCTTCTGGCCGGGCTGGAGGCCCTGGTCGGCGCGGAAGCGGCGCACCTCGGTGACGACCTGCTGCAGGTTCTCGATCTCGGCCTCGGCGGCGTCGTCGCGGAAGCCGCTGTCCTTCGGCCACTCGGCGACGACCAGGGACTCACGCCCGGTGAGCGTGGTCCACAGCGCCTCGGTGACGAACGGGACGATCGGGTGCAGCAAGCGCAGCATGACGTCCAGGACCTCGCCGAGGACCCGGCCGGAGACCTTGGCCTGCTCGCCGCCGGCGAAGAACGTCGTCTTCGACAGCTCGACGTACCAGTCGAAGACCTCGTCCCACGCGAAGTGGTAGAGCGCGTCGCTGAGCTTCGCGAACTGGTAGTCCTCGTAGTACGCGTCGACCTGGGCGACGGTCTTGTTGAGGCGGGACAGGATCCAGCGGTCGGTCGCCGACAGCTGCTCGACCGGGGGCAGTTCGCCCTCGATGGTCGCGCCGTTCATGAGCGCGAAGCGGGTGGCGTTCCAGATCTTGTTGGCGAAGTTCCGGGAGGCCTTGACCCAGTCCTCGCCGATCGGGACGTCGACGCCGGGGTTGGCGCCGTTGGCCAGGGTGAAGCGGACGGCGTCGGAGCCGTACTGGTCCATCCAGTCCAGCGGGTTGACCACGTTGCCGAAGGACTTCGACATCTTCTTGCCGTTCTGGTCACGGACCATGCCGTGCAGGGCGATGGTGTGGAACGGCGGGGTGCCGTCCATCGCGTACAGACCGAACATCATCATCCGGGCGACCCAGAAGAAGAGGATGTCGTAGCCGGTGACCAGGACGGAGTTCGGATAGAACTTCTCGAGGCTCTCGGTCCGCTCGGGCCAGCCGAGCGTGGAGAACGGCCACAGGCCGGAGGAGAACCAGGTGTCCAGGACGTCCGTGTCCTGGTGCCAGCCCTCGCCCGTCGGCGGCTGCTCGTCCGGTCCGACGCAGACGACCTCGCCGTTCGGGCCGTACCAGACCGGGATGCGGTGGCCCCACCAGAGCTGGCGCGAGATGCACCAGTCGTGCAGGTTGTCGACCCAGTCGAAGTACCGCTTCTCCATCTCCTGCGGGTGGATCTTGACCTTGCCGTCGCGGACCGCGTCACCGGCGGCCTTCGCGAGCGGGCCGACCTTGACCCACCACTGCATCGACAGGCGCGGCTCGATGGTGGTCTTGCAGCGCGAGCAGTGGCCGACGGAGTGGACGTACGGACGCTTCTCGGCGACGATCCGGCCCTCGGCGCGCAGGGCGGCGACGATGGCGGAGCGGGCCTCCAGGCGGTCCAGGCCCTGGAAGGGGCCGTGGACGGTGATGACCGCGCGCTCGTCCATGACGGCGAGGTTCGGCAGGTTGTGGCGCTGGCCGATCTCGAAGTCGTTCGGGTCGTGCGCCGGGGTCACCTTGACGGCGCCGGTGCCGAACTCCGGGTCGACGTGGGTGTCGGCGACGACCGGGATCGTACGGTCCGTCAGCGGCAGCTTGATCTGCTTGCCGACCAGGTGCTTGTAGCGCTCGTCGTCGGGGTGGACGGCGACGGCCGTGTCGCCGAGCATCGTCTCGGCACGGGTGGTGGCGACGACCAGGGAGTCGTCGCCCTCGCCGTAGCGGATGGAGACGAGCTCGCCCTCGTCGTCCTGGTACTCGACCTCGATGTCCGAAATGGCCGTCAGGCAGCGCGGACACCAGTTGATGATGCGCTCGGCGCGGTAGATCAGCTCGTCGTCGTAGAGCTTCTTGAAGATGGTCTGGACGGCCTGGGACAGCCCTTCGTCCATGGTGAAGCGCTCACGGGACCAGGCGACGCCGTCACCCAGGCGCTTCATCTGGCCGGAGATCTGACCACCGGACTCGGCCTTCCACTGCCAGACCCGCTCGACGAACGCCTCACGGCCCAGGTCGTGGCGGGACTTGCCCTCCTTGGCGAGCTCGCGCTCGACGACGTTCTGGGTGGCGATGCCGGCGTGGTCCATGCCGGGCTGCCACAGCGTCTCGAAGCCCTGCATGCGCTTGCGGCGGGTGAGGGCGTCGATCAGCGTGTGCTCGAAGGCGTGGCCCAGGTGGAGGGAGCCGGTGACGTTGGGCGGCGGGATGACGATGGTGTACGGCGGCTTCTCGCTCTTCGCGTCCGCTTCGAAGTACCCGCGCTCTACCCAGCGCTCGTACAGCGGCCCCTCTACCTCGGCCGGCGCGTACGTGGTCGGCAGTTCGGTGGTGGGCGCTGTCTGCTGCTGAGTGTTCTCGGTCACGGGGCCAGTTTAGGGGTGTCGCGGTCCTGTCCTGAAACGCTTTGGTTCGGTAACGGTGTGGCCCCCGCCGCACTCCCCGGCCGGTGGTTCCGCCAGGATGTTCGCCAGGCATAAACATCCTGTGAGGGGAACCTGTCGATGAGCTACAACCAGCCGGGCCCGTACGGTGGCCAGCAGCCCGGTCCATACGGCCAGCCGGGCCCCTACGGCCAGCAGCCGCAGCAGCCGGGCCCTTACGGCCAGCCGCAGGCTCCGCAGCCGGGTTACGGATACCCACAGCAGGCCCCGCAGGGCGTCCCGCCGCAGCAGCCCCCCTACGGCTACCCGCAGCAGCCCGGCCCCTACGGCCAGCAGCCGCAGTACGGCGCCCCGCAGGGCCCCGGCGGCTACGTGCCCCACCCCCCGGCTCCGAAGAAGTCCAAGGCCGGCTGGATCATCGGCGCGGTCGCGGTCGTGGCGGCGATCGGCGTGGGCGCGTACTTCGTGCTGGGCGGTGGCGGAAACGGTGCCGTCGCCGACGACACCAAGGGCTACAAGATCACTCCTGCGGCCACCGTCGGCGAGTACAAGAAGGAGGGGGCCGACAAGAGCGGTCCCCTGACCGACAAGCAGAAGGTCAGCGCCGACGCCATGGGGATCACGAACCCCAAGGCCGTCCAGGCGTCTTACAAGGCCGGCGCCTCCACCGACCCGCTCAAGGGCAAGAACATGAGCCTGAACGGCATGTGGGGCGAGATCGCCGACCCGGAGAAGGCGCTCGACACCGCGTTCGCGAACTACGAGAAGGACCAGGCCAGCGAGTCCGAGGGCCTCAAGGTGACCCCCGTCGGCAGCCCGGAGAGCAAGACGCCGAGCGGCTTCGAGGGCGCGCTGATGAAGTGCCAGAACATCACGCTGGAGAGCACCAAGACGGAGACGACTCCGGGCCCGAAGTCGTTCACGGTGCCCACGTGCATCTGGGCGGACTACAGCACCCTCGGCGTCGTCAACGCCATGGACCTGTCGACCATGATGACCGGCGGCCAGGGCCTCACCCTGGACCAGGTCGCCGAGCTGACGGCCCAGCAGTACAAGGCCTCCCGCAGCAAGGCCTGATCCACGGCCCGCACACGTGGAAGGGGCGCCCCGCCGGTCGGCGGGGCGCCCCTTCCACGTCCGGACGGCTCAGGCCGACTTCTCGTGCCTGCCGTCGTTCTTCACGATCCGCGGGACCAGCGTCGGGTTGACGTTGTTGCGGACGACGTCGGCCGTGATGACCACGCGGGCCACGTCCTTGCGGGACGGGACCTCGTACATCACCGACTGGAGGACCTCCTCCATGATGGCGCGCAGGCCGCGCGCGCCGGTGCCGCGGAGGATCGCCTGGTCGGCGATGGCCTCCAGGGCCGGGCGGTCGAAGTCCAGCTCCACGCCGTCGAGTTCGAAGAGGCGCTGGTACTGCTTCACCAGCGCGTTGCGCGGCTCGACCAGGATCTGGAGGAGCGCCTCGCGGTCCAGGTTGTGGACGGAGGTGAGGACGGGGAGACGGCCGATGAACTCGGGGATCATCCCGAACTTCACCAGGTCCTCCGGCATGACCTCCTGGAACTGGTCGCTCGCCTCGATCTCGCGCTTGGAGCGGATGGTCGCCCCGAAGCCGATGCCCTTGGCGCCCGCCCGCGCCTCGATGATCTTCTCCAGGCCGGCGAAGGCGCCGCCCACGATGAAGAGCACGTTCGTCGTGTCGATCTGGATGAACTCCTGGTGCGGGTGCTTCCGGCCGCCCTGGGGCGGGACCGAGGCCGTCGTGCCCTCCAGGATCTTCAGGAGGGCCTGCTGGACGCCCTCACCGCTCACGTCACGCGTGATCGACGGGTTTTCGCTCTTACGGGCGACCTTGTCGATCTCGTCGATGTAGATGATCCCGGTCTCGGCCTTCTTGACGTCGTAGTCGGCCGCCTGGATCAGCTTGAGCAGGATGTTCTCGACGTCCTCGCCGACATAGCCGGCCTCCGTCAGCGCCGTCGCGTCGGCGATGGCGAACGGGACGTTGAGCATGCGGGCCAGGGTCTGGGCCAGGAGCGTCTTGCCCGAGCCCGTGGGGCCGAGGAGCAGGATGTTGGACTTCGCCAGCTCGATGGCGTCGTCACGGCCCTGTGCGCCGCCGTTCTCGCCGGCCTGGACGCGCTTGTAGTGGTTGTACACCGCGACCGAGAGGGCCTTCTTCGCGGGCTCCTGCCCGACGACGTACCCCTCGAGGAACTCGTAGATCTCGCGGGGCTTGGGGAGTTCCTCCCAGCGCACCTCGCTCGTCTCCGCGAGTTCCTCCTCGATGATCTCGTTGCAGAGGTCGATGCACTCGTCGCAGATGTACACACCGGGTCCCGCGATGAGCTTCTTCACCTGCTTCTGGCTCTTTCCGCAGAACGAGCACTTGAGCAGATCGCCGCCATCACCGATGCGTGCCACGAGGTGCTTCCCCTTCGCCTGGGAGCGCTTGGTTCAGCGACTCCTGGTGCCTCATATTCGACGGTACCTTGCCGGGCCCCCCGTTCGGGCCCCCCTTGGCACGGTTCACATGGTCGCGATTCGGCCACGCGAGCCCCGCGAACCGTGCCGAGGGAAGGTCGGGCGTCAGCGCTCGGCGGAGGCCGTGCTCTTGCGGGTCGAGACGATCTGGTCGATCAGGCCGTACGCCAGGGCGTCCTCGGCCGTCAGGATCTTGTCACGCTCGATGTCGTCGCGGATCTTCTCGATCGGCGTCGAGGAGTGCTTGGCCAGCATCTCCTCCAGCTGGCTGCGCATCCGCAGGATCTCGTTGGCCGCGATCTCCAGGTCGGAGAGCTGCTCACGACCGGTGCCGCCGGAGGGCTGGTGGATCAGCACGCGGGCGTTCGGCAGGGCCATCCGCTTGCCGGGGGTGCCGGCGGCGAGCAGCACGGCCGCGGCGGAGGCCGCCTGGCCCATGCAGACCGTCTGGATGTCGGGCTTCACGAACTGCATCGTGTCGTAGATGGCCGTGAGGGCGGTGAAGGAGCCGCCCGGGCTGTTGATGTAGATCGAGATGTCGCGGTCCGGGTCCATCGACTCCAGGCACAGGAGCTGCGCCATGACGTCGTTGGCGGAGGCGTCGTCGATCTGCACGCCGAGGAAGATCACTCGCTCCTCGAAGAGCTTCGCGTACGGGTCGTACTCGCGCACGCCCTGCGAGGTGCGCTCGACGAAGCGCGGAACGACGTAGCGGTTGTCCATCGGCGCGCCGGTGTAGAGGCCGCTCGGGGAGAGGTTGTTCTGCATCTGGGTGTTCACCGTCCTGGTGGCGTTCGGCGGGGGGCTGGGGCTCTTCTGCGGGTTGCCGGCGCTCAGGCGCCCGTGCCGCCGCCGCCCGGAACACCCGCGGCGTGCGTGATGATGTCGTCGATGAGGCCGTACTCCTTGGCCTCCTCCGCGGTGAACCAGCGGTCGCGGTCGCCGTCGCGGATGATCGTCTCGACGGTCTGGCCGGAGTGGTGCGCGGTGATCTCGGCCATGCGCTTCTTCGTGCGCAGCAGGTACTCGGCCTGGATCTTGATGTCGGAGGCGGTGCCGCCGATGCCGGCCGAGCCCTGGTGCATCAGGATGTCGGTGTTCGGCAGCGCGAAGCGCTTGCCGGGGGTGCCGCCGGTGAGCAGGAACTGGCCCATGGAGGCCGCCATGCCCATACCGATGGTGACGACGTCGTTCGGGATGTACTGCATGGTGTCGTAGACGGCCATGCCGGCCGTCACGGAGCCACCGGGGCTGTTGATGTAGAGGAAGATGTCCTTCTCCGGGTCGGCGGCCAGGAGGAGCATCTGCGCGGTGATCTTGTTGGCGATGTCGTCGTCGACCTGCTGGCCGAGGAAGATGATCCGCTCGCCGAGCAGCCGGTTGTAGACATGGTCGCCGAGGCCGCCACCGATGGACGGCTCACCCGCGGCGTAAGGCTTCAGATTCGTCACGTATCCACCTGCTCGTCTCCGACGGCCCCGGGCCGTCTCAGCGTCTCGTTCTGAGGGCAGTGCCCCCGTATTCATGGACCCTAACGCGCAGGTCGGACAACGCCATCCCGGTTCCCGAACTGTTCGCTGGGAGCGCAAGGTAGTTGGGGGCGTGTAAGCGGGTCCGGGTACGTCCACGGGCCCGTGCGCACAGCTGTGCGCACGGGCCCGTGGAACAGGGTCCGCCGGGGGCGGGGGCCCTTACTTGTCCTCGGAGACCTCGGCCTCGCCGGTGACGGCCTCGACGGCCTCGGCGGCGGCCTCGACCTCGTCCTCGTCGTCGGAGAGGTCGACGACCTCGCCGTTGGTGTCGACGACCTTGGCGGCCTCGACGACGACCGCGAGGGCCTTGCCGCGGGCGACCTCGCCGACGAGCATCGGCACCTGGCCGCCCTGGGCCACGGCCTGGGCGAACTGGTCGGGGCTCATGCCGGAGGAGGCGGCACGGCGGAACAGGTGCTCGGTGAGCTCCTCGCGGGAGACGTCGAGCTTCTCCTTGTTGACGAGCTCATCGAGGATGAACTGCGTCTTGATGCCCTTCTCGGCCTGCTCCTTGGTCTCGGCCAGGAACTCCTCCTCGGTCTTGCCCTGGATCTCCAGGTACTTCGCGAGGTCGAGGCCCATCTGGCCGAGCTGGTGGTGCTCCAGGTTGTGCTTGCGGGTGTTGATCTCGTCCTCGAGAAGCTTCTCGGGCATCGGGACCTCGACCAGCTTGAGGAGCTCGTCGAGGACGCGCTCCTGGGCCTGGGTGGCCTGGTCGAACTGCTTCATGTTCTCGAGGCGCTTGCGGCTGTCGGCCTTGAGCTCGTCGAGGGTGTCGAACTCCGACGCCATCTGCGCGAACTCGTCGTCGAGCTCGGGGAGCTCACGGGCGGCGACGGTCTTGACCTTGACGGTGATCTCCGCGTCCTTGCCCTCGGCGGAGCCGCCCTTCAGCTGCGAGGTGAAGGTGGCCTCGCCGCCGGCCTCCAGGCCCTTGACGGCCTCGTCGATGCCGTCGAGCAGCTCGCCGGAGCCGATGGTGTACGAGACGTCGCTGGCGACGCCGTCGGGCAGGACCTCGCCGTCGACCTTGGCCTCGAGGTCGATGGTGACGACGTCGCCGTCCTGGGCGGCGCGCTCGACCGGGGAGGTCGAGGCGAAGCGCTCGCGGAGCTGCTCCACGGACTTCTCGACGTCCTCGTCGGTGACCTCGACCGCGTCGACGGTGACCTCGATGCCGGAGTAGTCCGGGATCTCGATCGTCGGGCGGACGTCGACCTCGGCGGTGAAGGCCAGCAGCTCGCCGTCCTTCAGCTCGGTGATGTCGACCTCGGGCTGGCCGAGCGGGTTGACCTCGGCCTCGTTGACGGCCTCGGTGTAGAACTTCGGGAGCGCGTCGTTGACGGCCTCCTCCAGCACGGCGCCGCGGCCGAACCGCTGGTCGATCACGCGAGCCGGGATCTTGCCCTTGCGGAAGCCCTTGACCGTGACCTGCTGGTTGATCTTCTTGTACGCCGCGTCGAGGCTGTCCTTGAGCTCCTCGAAGGGCACCTCGACAGTGAGCCGAACCCGGGTCGGGTTCAGGGTCTCCACGGCGCTCTTCACGGTTCGGTCTCCTTGTGGCTGATTCCTGGAATCCACCGGGCCGCGTGCAGCGGTACCGGCGGGTCGGCCCGGTCAGAAAGACACACGGGCACGCAGCTTGCATAGTAACCGCAAGCGGGAGGACGCCCACAACGTGATCAAGGACGCGCGAGGTGGGCGCGTGATCGTCCTGGTCGGGGTGGCGGGATTTGAACCCACGGCCTTCCGCTCCCAAAGCGGACGCGCTACCAAGCTGCGCCACACCCCGTCGGTGCGACACGTAGGGTACATGGACGGGGACTGTGCGGCGCCCCCTGTTTTCCGGGTGTGCGCGAAAGCCCGCAGACCGGCTACCATGCTCCTCGTGCCGCGATCCTCGTGACCTGCGGCGCGACGCTGTGCGGGTGTAGCTCAATGGTAGAGCACTAGTCTTCCAAACTAGCTACGCGGGTTCGATTCCCGTCACCCGCTCCACGCAGGTCAGGGCCGGTCCGGAGAGTTCTCCGGACCGGCCCTGAATCGTTTCTCCAGGTGATCAGAACTTGATGGCGCCCACCGTCTGCGTTATCGAGTCCAGGAAGCGCTGGATGTCGTCGGCCATGCCGGTGGAGGCGAGGAAGAAGCCGAAGAGGACCGCTACCACGGCCGGGCCGCCCTTGAGGTTTCCCCCTCGGATGAGCACCACCAGGATGATTGCCAACAGCAACACCACAGACAGTGAAATGGCCACAACTGATCACACCCTCGGTCGGTCCCGCCTTGCCCACCAGGGAGTCCCTGTCCCGGAACACCCCCCGTCGTCTCCATCGTGCCATCAACCCCCCTGCCCTCGCTGCCGGGTGACGAATCGTCGTGCAGAAGATCACGTCACGCGGGGCGGTCAGGCGGGGCGGGAGAGGAGCAGCAGGGCCCGGTCGTCGTTGACGTCCTTGGCGACGGCCTCGATCAGGTGCCAGGCGACGCCCTCGAAGCCCTCGGCGACGCAGCGGTCGGCCTCGCCGGTGAGGCGGTCGATGCCCTCGGCGATGTCCCGGTCGGCGGCCTCGACCAGGCCGTCGGTGAAGAGCATCAGGACGTCACCGGGGCGCAGCGAGCCCTTGACCGGGTGGAACTCGGCCCCGTCGTAGACGCCGAGGAGGGGCCCGTCGGCGGCCTTCTCCTCCCAGCGGCCGCTGCCCGCGTGGAGCTGGAGGGCGGGCAGGTGGCCGGCGGAGAAGAGCTCGTAGTCGCCGGACTCCAGGTCGAGGACGAGGTGGATCGAGGTGGCGAAGCCCTCGTCCCAGTTCTGGCGGAGGAGGTAGCCGTTCGCCGCCGGCAGGAAGCCGTGCGGGGGCAGGGAGCCGAGGAGGCCGCCGAAGGCGCCGGAGAGCAGCAGGGAGCGGGAGGCCGCGTCCATGCCCTTGCCGGAGACGTCGGTGAGGACGACCTCCAGGATGCGCCCGCCGTGGGTGCGGGCGGCGACGACGAAGTCGCCCGAGAAGGACTGGCCGCCGGCCGGGCGCAGCGCCATCTCGCGGTGCCAGCCCTTGGGGAGCCGGGGCAGGGCGCTCTGGACGCGGATGCGTTCGCGCAGGTCGAAGAGCATGGTGCCGCCGCGCCGCCAGGGCACGCCGACCCGGGCGCGGAACTGGGCGATGAGCAGGCCGAAGAGTCCGCAGGCGGCGACGACCAGGACGGTGCCGGGGGTGACCCTGGCGGGGCCCTGGGTGTACGGGCCGAGGACGACGGACTCGACGATGAGGGCGCCGGCGGCCGCCGCGTACAGGGCGAGCAGGCTGGCGGGGCGCAGCAGCAGGCCGCCGGCCACGATGGGCAGGACGAGCGCGGCCGGCGCGCACCAGACGGGGTTGAGGATCGTCCCGCACGCGATGGCGGGGATCATCAGGAGGAGTCCGGCGAAGGCGAGCCAGTCCGCGCCGTCGCCGCGGAAGTAGTCGACGGCGGATCTGCGCAGCGCGACACGGGCCCGGCGCACGCGCCTGCGTGTCCGGGCCGCGTACGTGTTCACTCCGGCGCGCTGTCCCATTGGCCTGGACCCTATCCATCCCGTCGGACATCGTGCAGGGGTACCCCAGGTGACAATGTGCGTGAAATCGGGTCGCCCCGGGCGCGGGCCGCTGATATCGATGGCATATGACGACTGAACTGCGGGTTCTCGACCCGTCGGAGTGGGATCGCTGGTACGGGGTGCTGGAACTCGCGTTCGGGGGTGTGGCCCTGGCGCCTGAGGAGCGGGAGCTGTATCGCGATCTGACCGAGTTCGGCCGTTCCATCGGCGCCTGGGACGGCGACCTGTGCGTGGGCACGGCGGGGGCGTTCACGTTCCGGCTGACGGTGCCGGGCGGGGCGTCGGTCCCGGCGGCCGGGGTGACGATGGTGAGCGTGGCCGGGACGCACCGGCGGCGCGGGATCCTGACCTCGATGATGCGGCGGCAGCTGGACGACGTACGGGGCTGGGGCGAGCCGCTGGCGGTCCTGACGGCCTCCGAGGCGGAGATCTACGGCCGCTTCGGCTACGGCGCGGCG
Source organism: Streptomyces sp. NK15101 (assembly GCF_020400725.1). Taxonomy (GTDB): domain Bacteria; phylum Actinomycetota; class Actinomycetes; order Streptomycetales; family Streptomycetaceae; genus Streptomyces. The sequence continues at coordinate 100,001 of NZ_JAINVG010000008.1, forward strand.
ACGTACACGACGCACGCGACCATCGACAAGGGCCGGGTGCGGCTGACCGTGCCGGAGGGCACGGACGACGTGACGCTCCGGGTGACGACCCCGGCGGAGGCCCTTGAGGCGACCGAGGCGGTGTACGCGAAGCTGGTCCCCGGCCGGCCCGGGATGCTGGCGCGACGGCCCGGCTGGGAGCGGCAGGCGCTGCTCGACCCGCCGGGCGAGCGGGCGGGCGCCTCGCCGCGGCTGTGCGTGCTCGCCGAGCGGGACGGCGAGGTCGTCGGGTACGCGCACTACGCGATCAAGCCGGACTGGTCCTTCGCCGGTGCCGACGGTTCCGTCTCGGTGCACCAGCTGGCCGGGCTCGCCCCGGTCGTGGAGGCGGCGCTGTGGCGCTACCTGTGTTCGGTGGACCTGACCACGAAGGTGAACGTCCACAGCCGGCCGGTGGACGACGCCTGGCAGCACCTGGTCACGGAGGTGCGGCGCTGCGAGCCGACGCTGCGGGAGGGGCTGTTCCTGCGGCTCGTGGAGGTGGGCGCGGCGCTCGAGGCCCGGACGTACCAGACGCCGGTGGACGTGGTGTTCGAGGTCGAGGACGCGTTCTGCCCCTGGAACGAGGGGCGGTGGCGGTTGACGGGCGACGCGAAGGGGGCCGGCTGCGTACGGACCTCCGATCCCGCGGATCTCGCGCTGTCCGTGCGGGAGTTGGGGGCCGCTTATCTGGGCGGGACCTCGCTGGTGTCGTTGGCCTCGGCCGGGCGGGTGCGGGAGCTGCGCGAGGGGGCGCTCGTCGAGGCGTCGGTGGCCTTCGGGTCGCCCGTCGCTCCGTGGCTGCCGCACGGGTTCTAGGAGCGCGGGTGCCGGGGACGGGCGCAACGCGGCGGACGGTCGCCCACGACTAGGTCCGCTGGCAGCCCGGGCACCAGAAGAGGTTGCGGGCGGCCAGGTCCGCCGTGCGGATCCCGGCCCCGCAGACGTGGCACGGCAGGTTCGCGCGGCGATAGACGTAGACCTCGCCGCCGTGGTCGTCCACGCGGGGCGGGCGGCCCATGGCCTCGGGGGTGTGCTCGGGGCGGACCGTGTCGATGCGGTTCAGGCGGACGCCCTCGCGCATCAGCATCGCGAGGTCGGTCCAGAGGGCGTTCCACTCGTCCGCGGTGAGGTCCTTGCCCGCGCGGTACGGGTCGATGCCGTGCCGGAAGAGGACCTCGGCGCGGTAGACGTTGCCGACGCCCGCGATGACCTTCTGGTCCATGAGGAGGGCGGCGATCGTCGTCCGGGACCTGGAGACGCGGCGCCACGCCTTCTCCGGGTCGTCCTCCGGGCGGAGCGGGTCCGGGCCGAGCCGGTCGTGTATCGCCCGCTTCTCGGCGTCCGTGATCAGCGCGCAGGTGGTGGGGCCGCGCAGGTCGACGTACCCGCTCTCGTCGGCGATGCGCAGGCGGACCGTGTCCGCGGGCGGCGGGGCCGGGGCGTCGCCGAAGTTCACCTTGCCGAAGAGGCCCAGGTGGATGTGGATCCACTCCTCGCCGGGGAAGCCCAGGAAGAGGTGCTTCCCGTGGGCTTCCGCGGTCTCCAGGACGGTGCCGTCGAGCAGGGCCGCCGAGTCGGCGAACTTGCCCTGCGGACTGGAGACGCGCACGGGCCGGCCGCCGAACCGCTCGCGGTGGTCGGCGGCCAGCCGGTGGATGGTGTGCCCTTCGGGCATCAGGCGGTCGGCTCCTGCGGGTGGTGCGCCGGGATCGGGGGGAGCTCGCCGGTGTTCTCGTACGCGGTGAGCATGTCGATCCGGCGGGTGTGACGCTCGTCACCGGAGTACGGCGTGTTCAGGAAGATCTCGACGAACTTGGTCGCCTCTTCCCGGGTGTGCATCCGGCCGCCGACGGAGATCACGTTGGCGTTGTTGTGCTCGCGGCCGAGGGCGGCGGTCTGCTCGCTCCAGGCGAGGGCCGCGCGCACCCCCTTCACCTTGTTCGCGGCGATCTGCTCGCCGTTGCCGGAGCCGCCGATGACGATGCCGAGGCTGTCCGGGTCCGCGGCCGTCTTCTCGGCGGCGCGCAGGCAGAACGGCGGGTAGTCGTCGAGGGCGTCGTAGATGTGGGGACCGCAGTCGACGGGCTCGTGGCCGTGGGCCTTGAGCCACTCGACGAGGTGGTTCTTTAGTTCAAAGCCGGCGTGGTCGGAACCGATATAGACGCGCATGATGCCGAGTGTGGCACGCCAGGGCCCGGGTATCAGGCAGCGGGGTCGGGACCTTCACCCGACCTGGTACGGACCTTCGACTCTCGCGAGGTCGCCCGTACAACGATCCGGAATGAGGTCTTCCGATCACCCCTGCTCACGGGGTTCAATGCTTGGGCTCGCGATCCGAGCACCCCCCACACACGAGGAAGCGTCGATGAACACGCAACCGACCCTGACGAAGGACGGCCAGGAGACCGGCACCACCGGCGGCTCGCAGTCCTCCGACGGCCTCAAGGCCGGGCTCAAGAACCGACACCTGTCGATGATCGCGATCGGCGGCGTGATCGGCGCCGGCCTCTTCGTCGGCTCCGGCTCCGGCATCGCCGCGGCGGGCCCCGCGATCCTCCTCTCGTACGCACTCGTCGGCGCCATGGTCGTCTTCGTGATGCGGATGCTGGGCGAGATGGCCGCCGCCCGGCCGTCCTCCGGTTCCTTCTCGGCCTACGCCGACCAGGCGCTCGGCCGCTGGGCCGGTTTCACGATCGGCTGGCTGTACTGGTTCTTCTGGGTCGTCGTCCTCGCCGTCGAGGCGACCGCGGGCGCCAAGATCCTGGAGAGCTGGATCCCGGCCGTACCGCAGTGGGGCTGGGCGCTCATCGTGATGGTGGTGCTGACCGCGACCAACCTGGGCTCCGTCGCCTCGTACGGCGAGTTCGAGTTCTGGTTCGCCGGCATCAAGGTCGTCGCCATCGCCGCCTTCGTCGTCATCGGCCTGCTCGCCGTCTTCGGCGTGCTGCCCGGCTCGGACAACCCGGGCGCCGGCTTCGCGCACCTCACGGACAGCGGGGGCTTCTTCCCGATGGGCGCGGGCGCGATCCTCACCGGTGTGCTCATGGTCGTCTTCTCGTTCATGGGCAGCGAGATCGTCACCCTGGCCGCCGGCGAGTCCGAGGACCCGCAGAAGGCGGTCACCAAGGCCACCAACAGCGTGATCTGGCGGATCGGCGTCTTCTACCTGGGCTCGATCTTCGTGGTCCTGACGCTGCTGCCGTGGAACGACAAGTCGATCGTCGAGAAGGGCTCGTACGTCGCCGCCCTCGACTCCATCGGCATCCCGCACGCCGGCCAGATCATGAACGTGATCGTCCTGACGGCCGTCCTGTCCTGCCTGAACTCGGGCCTCTACACGGCCTCCCGCATGGCCTTCTCGCTCGGCCGGCGCGGTGACGCGCCCAAGGCCTTCGCGAAGACCAACGCGCGGGGCGTGCCGACGGCCGCCATCCTCGGCTCGGTCGTCTTCGGCTTCGTCGCGGTCTTCTTCAACTACAAGTGGCCGGACACCGTCTTCGCCTTCCTGCTGAACTCCTCCGGCGCCGTCGCGCTCTTCGTCTGGCTGGTCATCTGCGTGACCCAGCTGCGGATGCGCGGGATCATCCTGCGGGAGTCGCCGGAGAAGCTGGTCGTGCGGATGTGGCTCTTCCCGTACCTGACCTGGGCGACCATCGCCATGATCGTCGCCGTCCTCGGCTACATGGTCGTCGACGGCGGCAGCAACCGCGAGCAGGTCGTGCTGTCCCTGCTCGTGGCCGCCCTCGTGATGGCGATCTCGCTGGTCCGCCAGAAGCTCGGCAAGCACGCCGACGCCGAGGAGCTCGAGCGCGTGTAGCCCCCGGGCGCACGCGAAGGGCCCTGCCGCTCCCCGAGCGGCAGGGCCCTTCGCGTGCGCGCGGACGTCCGGGCGGCTCAGCCCTTGCGGCCGACGAGCTTCCAGGCGGAGGGCAGGAGGCCCATGGCGAGCGCGGCCTTGAGCGCGTCGCCGACGAGGAACGGGACGAGGCCGGCGGCGACGGCCTGGCCGAGGGTCATGCCGGTGGCGAGGGCCAGGTACGGCACGCCGACCGCGTAGATGATCGCGGAGCCCAGCACCATGGCGCCGGCCGTGCGGAGCACGGAGCGGTCGGCGCCGCGGCGGGCGAGGGCGCCGACGACGGTCGAGGCGAGGAGCATGCCGAGGACGTAGCCGAAGGAGGGCATGCCGTAGCCGGAGGTGGCCTGCGCGAACCACGGGACGCCCGCCATGCCCGCGACCGCGTACAGGGCGAGGGCGAGGAAGCCGCGGCGGGCGCCGAGCGCGGTGCCGACGAGCAGGGCGGCGAAGGTCTGGCCGGAGACCGGGACCGGGGAGCCGGGGACCGGGACCGAGAGCTGTGCGGCGAGGCCGGTGAGGGCGGCGCCCCCGACGACCAGGGCGATGTCGCGGGCGCGGCTCGACGGGACGAGGTCGGCTAGGACGGTGCCCGCCCGGAGGGTGCGGACGGGGGCGGCGGCGGTGCTCATCGGTACTCCGCGGGGTGAGGGTGGGAGGGACAGGTTGACGGTATGCCAGGTGTGAACGGCCGATCACCGTCAGCCGCCGACAAAGCGGCGGTCGAGCGCTTCGTGGAGAACGAACAAAGCTCGTCGTTCACACCTCGCGCCACGTGACGCTTCTCACTGGGAACTCCGGTAGGGAGGTCCCTTTTGCGCCAGGGGATGTTCACTGGAGAGACTGTGGAGTCTCCATAAACCGCCAGAGAGCACGAGCCGCCACATGCACGACCCCCTCGCTCCCGAACCGGAGCCCCTCTCCCACGGACTGAAGCAGCGTCACCTGACGATGCTGGGGCTCGGCGGCGTGATCGGCGCCGGCCTCTTCGTCGGCTCGGGCGCCGGCATCGCCGTCGCCGGGCCCGGCATCGTGGTCTCGTATCTGATCGCCGGCGCGCTCGCGATGCTGGTGATGCGGATGCTCGGCGAGATGTCGGCGGCGATGCCCGCCTCGGGCGCGTTCTCGGTGCACGCGGAGCGGGCGCTCGGCCGCTGGGCCGGCTTCTCGGTGGGCTGGCTGTACTGGTTCCTGCTCGTCGTGGTCCTCGCCGTGGAGGCGACGGGCGCGGCGCGGATCGCGCACGGCTGGGTGCCGGGGGTGCCGCAGTGGGGCTGGGTGCTGGTCTTCATGACCGTGTTCACCCTGGCCAACCTGGCGGCGGTGAAGAACTTCGGCGAGTTCGAGTTCTGGTTCGCGGCGCTCAAGGTCGGCGCGATCGTCCTCTTCCTGGTGCTCGGCGTGCTCGCGATCGCGGGCCTGCTGCCCGACACCGACCCGGTGGGGCTCGTGAACCTGACCGGGCAGGGCGGGTTCCTGCCGAACGGCTGGTCGGGGGTGGTCTCCGGGGTCCTGGCGGTCGTCTTCGCCTTCGGCGGCCTGGAGGTCGTCACCATCGCGGCGGCCGAGTCCGACGACCCGGCGCGGAACGTGGCGCGTGCGGTGCGCAGCGCCGTCTGGCGGATCCTCTTCTTCTACGTGGGCTCGATGCTGGTCATCGTGACGCTGCTGCCGTGGACCTCGATGCGGCCGGGCGAGTCCCCGTACGTGGCGGTCCTGGACGTGATCGGGGTGCCGGGGGCCGGGCAGATCATGAACGTCGTGGTGTTCGTGGCGCTGCTCTCGGCGCTCAACGCGAACCTGTACGGCTCGTCCCGGATGGCGTTCTCGCTCGCGGAGCGCGGGGAGGCGCCCAGGGGGCTCCTGAAGGTCTCGCGCGGCAACGTGCCGCGCCGGGCGGTGCTCGCGTCGGTGGCCTTCGGCTTCGTCTCCGTACTGCTCAATCTCAAGTGGCCCGATTCCGTCTTCCTCTACATGCTCAACGCCGTCGGCGCGGTGCTGCTCTTCGTCTGGGCGCTGATCGCGGTCTCACAGCTGCGGCTGCGGCGGCGGATCGAGCGGGAGGCGCCGGAGACGCTGAGCCTGCGGATGTGGGGCTTCCCGTGGCTGACCTGGACGGCGCTCGCCGCGATGGGCGCGGTGCTCGTCCTGATGCTGAACGACGACGGGGCGCGGCCGCAGGTGCTGTGGTCGGCGGGGGCGACCGGGGTCGTGCTCCTCGTGGCGTGGGCGCGGGAACTGCGCACTCCCCCAACAAAGCGGAGCTGATCCTTCACAATGTGTGAAGGTCGTGCCCGTATAGCGGACGCCTGTTCCCTCTGAACGGTGCGCCCGCCCAGACTGTGGACCCCTCCCCGTCTCAGCCAATGAACAGGGCTCGCTCATGTCTCGGACCACCGCGCCCGCGCCGGCCGACCGCAAGGACGGCGCGACCGCACCTGCCGACGGCCTCTCGCACGGCCTCAAGCAGCGCCACCTCTCGATGATCGCCCTCGGCGGCGTCATCGGCGCCGGGCTCTTCGTCGGCTCCGGCGCGGGCATCGCCGCCGCCGGGCCCTCGATCGTCATCGCCTACGCGATCTCCGGCGTGCTCGTCATGCTGGTGATGCGGATGCTCGGCGAGATGTCGGCCGCGAACCCGGCCTCCGGCTCCTTCTCCGTCCACGCCGAGCGCGCCTTCGGCTCGTGGGCGGGCTTCACCTCGGGCTGGGCCTTCTGGTTCCTGCTCTGCGTCGCCGTCGGCCTGGAGGGCATCGGCGCCGCGAAGATCATGACGGGCTGGTTCCCCGGCAGTCCCGAGTGGGCCTGGGTCGCGCTCTTCATGGTGGTCTTCTGCGTCACCAACCTGGCGGCGGTGAAGAACTTCGGCGAGTTCGAGTTCTGGTTCGCGGCGCTGAAGGTCGGCGCCATCGTCCTCTTCCTCGGCATCGGCGTCCTCGCGATCGTGGGCGTCCTGCCCGGCACGGACGCCCCCGGCACCGCGAACCTCACCGGCGAAGGCGGCTTCTTCCCGCACGGCTCCGAGGGCCTGATCGTGGGTCTGCTGGCCTCCGTCTTCGCATACGGCGGGCTGGAGACGGTCACCATCGCGGCGGCCGAGTCGGAGCACCCGGTGCAGGGCGTCGCCAAGGCCGTCCGTACGGCGATGTGGCGGATCGCGCTCTTCTACATCGGCTCCATGGCGGTCATCGTCACCCTCGTCCCGTGGGGCGACGAGGCGGTCGTCGAGAAGGGGCCGTACGTCGCCGCCCTCGACCACCTGGGCATCCCGGCGGCCGGGCAGATCATGAACGTGGTCGTGCTCGTCGCCCTGCTCTCGGCGATGAACGCCAACATCTACGGCGCCTCCCGGATGGCCGGCTCGCTGGTCGCGCGCGGCCAGGGCCCGAAGGCGCTCGGCCGCACCTTCGGCGGCGTCCCGCGCCCGGCCGTGCTCGTCTCCTCCGTCTTCGGCTTCGGCTGCGTGCTGCTGAGCTACTGGCGGCCGAACGACATCTTCATCTGGCTGCTCAACACCATCGGCGCGATCATCCTGGTCGTCTGGTTCTTCATCGCCGCCTCCCAGCTGGTGCTGCGCCGCCGCACCGAGCGCACGGAGCCGGAGAAGCTGGTCGTGCGGATGTGGGCCTTCCCGGTGCTGACCTGGGTGGCGCTGGCCGGCATGGCGGCGGTCTTCGTCCTGATGGCGCGCGAGGAGGGCACCCGTGTGCAGCTGTACTGGACGGGCGGCCTGACGCTGCTGCTCGCCGTCGTCGGCTTCGTACGCCAGAAGGCGGCGGAGGACCGGGCCTCCTGAGCCCCGCGCCTCCCCGCACGAGACCCCCGGACCGCCGCTCGGTCCGGGGGTCTCGTCATGTCCGGAGCACCCCGGCGGCACGGGCCCCGGACCGAGGGGTTGATCAACTCCATACGCATCTGCTGCTAGCCTGCACTTGCATAGAGGTTGCAATAAGCCGTCGAAGGGCTCGGGCACATGGCGATCTACACACTTCCGGAGCTGCCGTACGACTACGCGGCGCTGGAGCCGGTGATCAATCCGCAGATCATCGAGCTGCACCACGACAAGCACCACGCCGCGTACGTCAAGGGCGCGAACGACACCCTGGAGCAGCTGGCGGAGGCGCGCGACAAGGACCAGTGGGGTGCGGTCAACGGCCTGGAGAAGAACCTCGCCTTCCACCTCTCCGGGCACATCCTCCACTCCATCTACTGGAACAACATGGACAGCCCGAAGAACGGGGGCGGCGGCGAACCGCTCGCCGCCGACGGCGTGGGCGAGCTCGCGGACGCGATCACCGAGTCCTTCGGCTCCTTCGCCAAGTTCAAGGCCCAGCTGACCAAGGCCTCCGCGACCACCCAGGGCTCCGGCTGGGGCGTCCTCGCGTACGAGCCGGTCAGCGGCCGGCTCATCGTCGAGCAGGTCTACGACCACCAGGGCAACGTCGGCCAGGGCTCCGTCCCGATCCTGGTCTTCGACGCCTGGGAGCACGCCTTCTACCTGCAGTACAAGAACCAGAAGGTCGACTTCATCGAGGCCATGTGGCAGGTCGTCAACTGGCAGGACGTGCACCGCCGCTACCTGTCGGCGAAGGCCTCGGTGCCGCTGATCTCCTTCTGACCCCCGGCTCCTGCTCGTGATCGTCTTCTCAACCTTCACCGGGCAGGCGGATGAAAGAAGAACCCCCGCGACGACAGGAGTCGCGGGGGTTCTTCCGTACCGGGGCGGACCGGGGACTACTCGAAGCTGGGCGCCGCCGTCCGCGTGCGCTTGATCTCGTAGAAGCCCGGCGTCGACGCCACGAGCAGCGTGCCGTCCCACAGCCGGGCCGCCGCCTCGCCGCGCGGGGTCGGGGTGACGACGGGGCCGAAGAAGGCGACCTCGTCGCCCGTCGGGCCCGGCACCGAGATGACCGGGGTGCCGACGTCCTGGCCGACCTTCTCGATGCCCTCCTTGTGGGAGGCGCGGAGCTCGGTGTCGTACGTGTCCTTGTCGGCGAAGTCCGCCAGGCCCTCGGGCAGGCCGACGTCCTTCAGTGCGCCGACGATCGCCTCGCGGGTCGGGCCCTCTCCGTTGTTGTGGAAGCGGGTGCCGAGCGCCGTGTAGAGCTTGCCGACGACCTCGTCGCCGTGCAGCTGCTGGGCGGCTATCACCACGCGGACCGGGCCCCAGGCCTTGGTCTCCAGCATCTCGCGGTACTCGACGGGGAGCTCGTCGAGCCGGTTCTCGTTGAGCACGGCCAGGCTCATGACCTTCCAGCGCACGTCGACCGGGCGGACCTGCTCCACCTCCAGCATCCACCGGGAGGTCATCCAGGCCCACGGGCACAGCGGGTCGAAGTAGAAGTCGGCGGTGGTCCTGCGCTCGGACATGTCACTCCTCGGTGAGGCCTCGGAAAGAAGAAGGTGGTGCGCCGAAAGAAGGGAACCCGCAGAGGCGCCGACGCATTCCCGGGTCCCGGCCGACAGTGGCACATGGGAGGATCGGTGCTGTTTCGAACGCGCCACGAAGGAGTGACCGTGCCCGGTGAGAATCTGTCCCGCGACGAGGCCCACGAGAGGGCCGCGCTGCTGTCCGTCGACGGGTACGAGGTCGTCCTCGACCTGCGGTCGGCGGTCGGCGAGTCGGCCGAGGCGGTGCGCACCTTCCGCTCGCGGACGACGATCCGGTTCCGCCGCACCGGCGAGGGCACGAGCACGTTCGTCGACCTGATCGCCCCCTCGGTGAACGCGGTCACGCTCAACGGCCGCTCCCTCGACCCGGCGGTGGTCTTCGACGGCGCGCGGATCTCGCTCGACGGCCTCGCCGACGAGAACGTGCTCGTGGTGGACGCCCAGTGCGCCTACAGCCGCACCGGCGAGGGCATGCACCGCTTCGTCGACCCGGAGGACGGCGAGGTCTACCTCTACACGCAGTACGAGCCGGCCGACGCCCGCCGGGTGTACGCCAACTTCGAGCAGCCCGACCTCAAGGCGCCGTACCGCTTCGCGGTGACCGCGCCGGAGGGCTGGACGGTCTGGTCGAACGGAGCGGGCGAGCAGGACGCCGAAGGCGTGTGGCGGTTCGCGGAGACGGCGCCGATCTCCACGTACATCACGTGCGTCGTGGCCGGCCCGTACCACTACGTGACCGACAGCTACACGCGCGGCGACCTCGAGATCCCGCTCGGCGCGATGTGCCGCAAGTCGCTGGCGAAGCACTTCGACGCCGACGACGTCTTCCTGATCACCAAGCAGGGCTTCGACTTCTTCCACGACAACTTCGACTATCCGTACCCCTTCGGGAAGTACGACCAGGCCTTCGTCCCCGAGTACAACCTCGGCGCGATGGAGAACCCGGGCATGGTGACCTTCCGCGAGGAGTACATCTACCGGGGCAAGGTCACCCAGGCCGCGTACGAGAGCCGGGCCAACGTCATCCTGCACGAGATGGCGCACATGTGGTTCGGCGACCTGGTCACCATGGTGTGGTGGGACGACCTGTGGCTGAAGGAGTCCTTCGCGGACTTCATGGGCTCCTTCGTGAACGCCGAGGCCACCCGCTTCACCAACAGCTGGGTGACCTTCGCCAACAACCGCAAGTCCTGGGCGTACCGCGCCGACCAGCTGCCGTCCACGCACCCCATCACGGCCGACATCCGTGACCTGGAGGACGCCAAACTCAACTTCGACGGCATCACGTACGCCAAGGGCGCCTCGGTGCTCAAGCAGCTCGTCGCGTACGCCGGGCGGGACGCGTTCCTGGAGGGCGCGCGCCGCTACTTCAAGCGCCACGCCTACGGGAACACGCGCCTGGCCGACCTCCTCTCGATCCTGGAGGAGACCTCCGGGCGGGACATGAAGGCCTGGGCGAAGTCCTGGCTGCAGACCTCCGGAGTCAACAGCCTGACCCCGGTCGTCACCTACGACGCGGAGGGCCGGATCACCGAGCTCGCCGTCCTCCAGGAGGGCGACGAGCTGCGTCCGCACCGCGCCGCCGTCGGTCTCTACCGGCTCTCCGGCGGGGAACTCGTGCGGTACGCGCGGACCGAGGCCGACATCACCGGCGCCCGGACCGTCGTCGCCGAGCTCGCGGGCCAGGAGAAGCCCGACCTGGTGCTCGTCAACGACGACGACCTCACCTACTGCAAGATCCGCTTCGACGAGGGCTCGCTCGCGACCCTGCGGGCGCACCTCGGTGAGATCACCGACCCGCTGGCCCGCGCCCTGTGCTGGTCGGCGCTGTGGAACCTGACCCGCGACGGGCTCATGCCCGCCCGGGACTTCGTCGCCGTCGCGCTCGCCTTCGCGGGCCGCGAGACCGACATCGGCGTCCTCCAGATGGTCCACGCCTGGACGAAGTCGGCCGTCACCCTCTACGCGGCGCCCGCGTGGCGCGAGGAGGGCGGCCGTCTGCTCGCCGAGGGCGGGCTGCGCGAGCTGCGCGTGGCCGAGCCGGGCAGCGAGCACCAGCTGACCTGGGCGCGGTTCTTCGCGGCGACCGCCTCCACCGAGGCCGACTTCCAGCTCCTGGAGGGGCTGCTCGACGGCACGGCGAAGATCGACGGCCTCGACGTCGACCAGGAGCTGCGCTGGGCGCTGCTCTCCCCGCTGGCCGTGCACGGCCGCGCGGACGAGGCCCGGATCGACGAGGAGCTGTCCCGGGACGACACGGCCTCGGGCAAGCGCCACCAGACCCGGCTGCTCGCCTCGCGGCCCTCGGCCGCGGTCAAGGCGCAGGCCTGGGCGCAGGTCGTCGAGTCGGACACCCTGTCGAACGCGCTGGTCGAGGCGACCATCGCGGGCTTCGTCCAGCCCTCGCAGCGCGAACTGATCGCGCCGTACGCGGAGAAGTACTTCGCCGCGATCGAGCGGCTGTGGGCCGAGCGGTCGATCCAGATCGGCATCGACGTGGTCCGGGGCCTGTTCCCGGGCCTCCAGGACGACGAGGCGACGCTCGCCGCGACGGACGCCTGGCTGTCGGAGCACGAGTCGGCCCCGCCGGCGCTGCGCCGCCTCGTCCTGGAGTCGCGTGACGACCTGGCGCGGGCGCTGCGCGCGCAGGCCTGCGACGGGCGCGTGGCGCAGTAGGGGGCGGGGGTCGCGGGCTTCGGCCCGCGGCCCCTCATCGGCACTCGAACGTGCGTACTTTAGGGCGAGGTTGTCCCTGAATGTCGACGAATGTGTAACAGGGGTTAGGGGAGCCTTCGGAAGCGGAAGACCCCCGACATGAACCACAACACCCCCATCACCCCCCGCCCCCTCCCCCTCTCCTCCCGCACCGGTCGTGCGCAACGCCTCGCGTCCGCCGACCAGTTGAGGGCACAGGGCATCCCCGCCGCCGAGGTCGCCGCGCACTGCCGGCCCGGCGGCTGGCAGCAGCTGCTCCCCGGCGTCTTCCTGCTCCAGCCCGGACCGCCCACCAGCGAGGACCGGCTGAAGGCCGCGCTGCTCTACGCCCGCAGGACCGGGGCCGTGCCCCCGCAGGGCCCCGACGCGATGATCACCGGCCTCGCCGCGCTGACCCTGCACCGCTTCCCCTCCGCTCCCCCGCTCACCGCCCTGGACCGGATCGACGTCCTGGTGCCGCGCACCCGGCGGCTGCGCTCGACCGGCTGGGTGCGGGTGGTGCGCGCCCCCGAGTCGCCGGAGCCGGTGGAGCTCACCGGCGTCCCCGTCGCCCCCGTCGCCCGCGCCGTCGCCGACGCGGTGTCGGGCCTCTCGGACGCGGAGACGGTACGCCGGCTGCTCACCGAGGCCGTCCGCGGCGGCCACTGCGAACCGGGCGCGGTGGTGAGGGAGTTGAGCCGGGCCCGGCTGCTCTCCCGGCCGCACGTGGTGGACGCGGTGGACTCGCTGCTCGCCGAGGGGCGCTCGCTCTCCGAGCAGCGGCTCTACGAGATGGTGCGCGAGTTCGCGCTGCCGGACCCGCTGTGGAACGTGGACCTGCGGCTGCCGGGCGGCCCGCACCTGGGCGGGGTGGACGCCTACTGGCCGGACCAGGCGGTCGCCGTGGAGCTGGACACCCGGGCGCCGCGGCAGGACGACGACGAGCTGTGGACCGAGTACACCCGCAAGCGGGAGCACCTGGAGCGGCTCGGCATCACGGTCGTCCACCTCACCCCGCGCAAGCTGCGCGAGGCGATGGACCAGCAGGCCACCGTGGTCCGTACGGCCCTGATGGCCGCCCCGGACCGGCAGCCCGCCGCGTACGTCGTCGTCCTGCCCCGGTGAGCGCTACTTCTTCGGGACGGTGCCGCAGAACTCCGCCTCGACGACCTTCTGGGTGTCGCCCGTCCAGTCGGCGTTGAAGTTGCCGGCGAGGGAGTGCTCGCCGTCGCGGGTCACCTGGGCCAGGGAGGAGGAGCCGTGGATGCCGCCGCCGTGGCCCCAGACCTCCACTCCGCAGCTCAGCTTCTCCTTCATGAGCCCGAGGCCGTAGCCCACGTTCGGGTACTCGGGGGAGATCGCGACCGTGGCGGTCATCTCCTTCAGGCCGCCCTTCGTGAGGAGCCGGCCCTTGAGCAGGGCCGTGTAGAAGGTCTGCAGGTCGCGGGAGTCGGAGATGATCTCGCCGGCCGCGCCCGCGATGCTCGGGTTGAGGTCGGAGACGTCGTGGACGGGGGCGTTCACGTCCCGGGAGAGCTTGGAGTACGCCGGGCTGCTGGGCTCCGGCATGGTCGAGCGGGTCCCGGGGACGGTGGTGGCGCGGAGCTTGAGGGGCTTGATGATCCGGTTCTCGACGGCCTTGCCGTAGGGGCGGCCGGTGACCTTCTCGATCACCATGCCGGCGAGGACGAAGTTGGTGTTGGAGTAGTTCCAGCCGGCGCCGGGGGCGAAGTCCGGCTCGTGGGCCATGGCGACGGAGACGAGCTGCCGCGGGGTCCAGGTGTCGTAGCGGTGCTCCAGGAAGCCGGAGCCGAAGACCCTCTCCTGGAAGGCGGGGTCCTCGGTGTAGCTGTAGACGCCGCTGGTGTGGTTGAGCAGCTGACGGACGGTGATCTTCGTACCGTCGTGGCCGTTGCCCCGGACGACTCCGGGGAGCCACTTCTCGACCGGGTCGTCGAGGTCGACGCGGCCCTCCGCCTGGAGCTGGAGGAGGACGGTGGCGACGAAGGTCTTGGTGATGGAGCCGACCCGGTAGCGGTCGCCGCCCTCGCGCTCGCCGGCGGTGCCGGTCCAGCGGTCGCGTCCGTCGCGGGCCTGGGCGACGGCGCCGGGCACGCCGTCGGCGACGGCGGCTTCCAGGGCCTGCTGGGTGGCCGCGTGGTCCTGCCGGTGCGCCGGCGGCTGCGCCGCGAGGGCGGGCGCGGCGAGGGCGGTGGCGGCGAGACCTGCCACGAGGGTGGCGGCGACGACGGTACGTGCGGCTGACATGCGGGGCTCCCCTGATCGTTGCGGTGCTGTTCGTTGTGCTGCGGTCGGGGGGAGGGACCCCGGGAGGCGGGCGGGGGTTGATCGCGTCTTCGGCGGTTGAGCGCCTTTCAGCCGTTCTCGTGCTCGGTGAGGCGGGAGCGCCCCAGGGGCGGCCGGTCGCGCCAGAGCTGGAGGCCGATGTCGACGAGTTCGACGCGGGTGAGGGAGGGCACGGAGTCGAGCGGGTGCCAGGCGGCGAGGTCGGTGGAGCCGTCCTCCTCGTTCCGCAGGGCGCCGCCGGTGATCCGCGCCTCGTAGATGATCCGCAGGCCCTGCCAGTCGCCGGGGGCGCCGAGCCGGCGGAGCCAGGAGCGCCGGATGGAGTCGATGCCGAGGAGGGCGGTCGGCTCGGTCAGATAGCCCGTCTCCTCCTCGACCTCACGGACGACGGTGTGGACGGGATCCTCGCCGTGGTCCATGCCGCCGCCGGGCAGGGTCCACCGCTTGGTGCCGTCCTTCGCGACCCAGCGGGCGAGGAGCACGTCGTCGCCACGGACACACACGGCGTAGGACGCCACCCTCAACTCCTTCTGCATGAGGTGAGGTTAGAGCCAGTACGCGGGATACGTCCGTCCCATGAAGCGGGCGGCCGTCAGGCCGACGGCGACCAGGAGGAGGGAGGCGAGGGCGAGAAGGCCGAGAAACGACCAGGGGGGCGGGTCCTGGAGGGCGACGATGACGGCCGTCGCCGCGGCGGGCGAGTGCGGGGTGCGGGCGAGCATCATCACGCCGAGGGCGAGACCGCCCGCGACGGCGGCGCCCCACAGGCCCGGTCCGGCGAGGGCGAGGACCGCGAAGCCCGTGAGCGCGGAGAGCAGTTGGCCGCCGACGACCGAGCGCGGCTGGGAGAGCGGCAGGTCGGGGGCCCCGGCCACGAGCGCCATGCTGGCGGCGAGGGGCGGGATGAGCAGGGGCTGGTGGAGGAGGGTGCCGACGGCGACGAGGAGGAGGAGCGCGGTGCCGACGGCGGCCGTGGAGGCCAGCACGACGCGGGGACGGGGGCGCGGGGGCGCCGTGGGGCGGGGCGGCGCGGTGGGCGCGGTGGCGGGCACTGGGCCTCCGGGGTGCGGGGTCTCGGGACGGGGGCGGGCCCTGGGCGCGGGGAGGCGCGTTCGGGGTTGTGCCCACCCGTTCCGCCCCTGCGGAACGGGTGGGCACGACGAGGTCGGTCAGGGCGTGGGCGGGTTCGACGGGGAGTATTCCGGGGGTGACCAGCGCAGGGGGCTGCCGGAGGGGGTTTCGACCGTGCGGTCGACGCGGAAGCGGGTGACGCGGCCCTCGGGGCCGTACTCGGTGTGCGCGCGGCCGCTGAGCTGGAGGGTCAGTCCCGTCTCCCAGTCGAGGAGGAGCAGCCCCGCGCGGCCGTCCGACTCCAGGTTGCCCAGGGTCAGGAACATCGCGTTGCCCGGGTAGTCGCGCCAGCTGAGCTCCCGCGGCGCGTCGACCCGGACGAAGCCGGGGTTGCCGCCGCGGTGGCTGGTGTCGACGCCGTCGGGGGCGGCGGTGGAGACGAAGAAGGTGTCGGCGGCGCGGATCCGGCGCATCTGGTCGGGGGTGAGCGCCTCGCCGTGCCGTGCGGCGCCCGCCTCGGGGCCGGCGGGTTCGGAGCCGTACCACTCCCGCTTCTGCAGGTACTTGGGGCAGTTGGAGAAGACCTGCTCGGCCTCGATGGTGAAGCCGCGTCCGCTGCGTCGGGCGGTGCCGTTGAGGCGCATGCGGCGGCGGGTGCGGGGATCGAGGGCGAGGGTGCCCACGGGGGCGCCGTCGGGCGTGCCCTCGGGGAGGTCGGCGGCCACGGAGACCGTGTGCGGGCCGGTGGCCCGGGCGAAGCCGGGCGCGCCGGTGAGCAGGCTCGACCAGACGCGGCCCTCGTGGTCCGCCGCGCCGATCATCAGCATCGGCTGGTCCTCCAGGAAGGCGGCGGCGACGGGGCGGATTCCGTCGGTGATGGAGCGGCCTACGTGGGCGGCGAGCTCTTGGACGCCGAACCGTTCCTGTAGGGCCAGGGAGCCGGAGTGGTACGCGGTGTTCACGGGGTCTCCCGGGTGCGGGTCGGTGGGTGCGGGTCGTGGGCGCGGGTGGCGCGTTCGGGGTGGGCCCGCCTCCCCCGAGCTCTCGGCTTCGCTCGGACAGGGGCCCCCGTCGCCCTTGCGGAACGACCGCGCACACCCTGAGCAGGACTAGAAGAAGCCGCAGGTCGGGGCCGTCTCCGACGGGGCTTCGGCTCCCTCCGCGCCCTTCGGGACCGAGATTTCCAGGCGGGTGCCGTCGGGGTCGTGGAAGAAGATGCCGCCGGAGGCCGCGCCTTCGCGGTGGGCGACGACGCCCTCGTACGCGAAGGAGGCTCCGCGCGCGGTGAGCGCGGCCTCGGCGGCGCGGACGTGCTCGATGGACTCGGCCTCGAAGGCGAGGTGGTGGAGGCCGGGCCGGCCGGAGTCGTAGGCGCCCTCGGCCTGCTGCCAGAGGGTGAGGACCAGGCGACCGTCCTGGCCGAGGAAGGCGTAGCGGCTGTCCTTCTCCTCGCCCTCGCCGAGGACGTCGAAGCCGAGGACGTCGCCGTAGAAGGCGAGCGAGCGCCCGAGGTCGGTGACGTTGAGGCCGACGTGGTGGGTGGCGAGTGTGCCGATCGTGGACATGAGGATCCCCTCTCCGGTGCGGCCGGCCCCCTCGGGCTAACCTCTCACTTCGACTTTAGAGGTTAGCTACGGAGGGAGTCAACCGCTCACGTACCCTTGAGGGGTTAGTCCATCGAGGAGGGTGTCCGCCATGACC
This sequence comes from Streptomyces sp. NK15101, assembly GCF_020400725.1. Lineage (GTDB taxonomy): Bacteria > Actinomycetota > Actinomycetes > Streptomycetales > Streptomycetaceae > Streptomyces. The sequence goes on from NZ_JAINVG010000008.1 coordinate 117,042, forward strand.
GCCATCGACCCCCGGCCGCTCACCGGCGAGCCCGTCTCCCTTGACCTGCTCAACACCCGCTGGAACGAGGAAGGCGGTCGCCGGGACCTGCTGACGGAGGTCGAGGGCCTCGCCGTCTGGCTCGCCGCCAACGGCCTGGCGGAGCGGTTCACCGCCGACGCGACCACCCTGCGGCACACCCTCGCCGCCCGGGACGCGCTCGCCGCGCTCGTCGACCACCCCGGCGACCCCTCCGCCACCGCGCGCGTCGACGCCGTCCTCGGCCACGGCCGCATCCGGGCCACGCTCACCGCCGAGGGCCCCGGCGAGGAGGCGGAGTTCGCCGACCCCGCCTGGGGGCCCGGCTGGACCGCCGCCCGCGACTACCTCGACCTGCTGCGCACGGCGCCCGACCGGATCCGGGCCTGCGCCCACGAGGCCTGCATCCTGCACTTCTTCGACACCTCGCGGAACGGCACCCGCCGCTGGTGCTCGATGGCGGTCTGCGGCAACCGCGCCAAGGCCTCCCGCCACTACGCCCGGACCAAGGAGAGCTGACCCGCCCCGGGGCAACTCGCCCCCATACGGGCCAGTTCGTCCCGCGTGGCGCGTCCGCGGCGCTGGCGGGTTTGTGCCGCGGCGGCAATCCGGCCCCGGGCAACTCTCCACAAACCCCTGTTACTTGCGAAAGGCTGAGCGGTCATCCGGTATCGGAATCCGGACGCCCTCCTTTCACAAACAGGGATGTAAATGACCACCCCCGAAACTCAGAGCTCCATACCCGGAAGCTCGACGCACGGGCCCAGACGCGCGGCCCGCATCGCGGCCGCGGCCGGACTCGTCGCCGCGCTCGTCGCGACCGGCGCCGCGCCCGTGATCGCCGCCGACGACCCGGCGACCACTCCCCCGGTCAAGGCCTCGGACCCCGCCGACAAGCTCGGCGCCGTCGACGCCCAGCGGCTCACCGAGGCCCAGACGAGCGGCGAGAAGAACGTCACCGTCCTCGTCGCCACCGCCCCCGGCGCCACCGAACAGGTCGCCGCCCAGCTCGACGCCGTCGCCGGCGCCTCGGTCGGCAAGCGGCAGGACGCGCTCGGCTACGTCCGCGCGACGCTGCCGACCGCGAAGGCCGAGGCGGCCATCAAGGCCGCCACGAAGCTCTCCTCCGTCCAGTCGATCGACCTCCAGGCCGAGATCCAGCTGGACGACCCGACCCCGGGCGCGGACGCCGTGAAGGGTGCCGTCGACGGCACCACGGTCACCACGACCTACCCGGCCCCGAGCGCGAAGACCCCGGCGAAGAACCCGTACAACCCCTCCCACGAGACGGGCGCGGTCGAGTTCGTCGAGGACCATCCGAAGGCCGACGGCCGCGGCGTGACCATCGGCATCCTGGACTCCGGCGTGGACCTCGGTCACCCGGCCCTCCAGAAGACCACCACCGGCGAGCGCAAGATCGTCGACTGGGTCACCGCCACCGACCCGCTGACCGAGAGCGACGGCACCTGGCGCGCCCAGGTCACCCCGGTCACCGGTCCGGTCTTCACCGCCGCCACTCAGAGCTGGACGGCCCCGGCGGGCTCGTACCAGTTCAGCCGCTTCACCGAGGCGGTCACCGCGGGCGGCGACCCGGCGGGCGACATCAACCGCGACGGCGACACCACCGACGTCTTCGGCATGCTGTACGACCCGGCCGCCGGCACCGTCCGCGTGGACACCGACCAGGACAACGACTTCACGGACAACGAGCCGATGAAGCCGTACAAGGACGGGTACCAGGTCGGCTACTTCGGCACCGACAACCCGGCCACCGAGGTCGCCGAGCGCACCCCGTTCGTCGTGGAGATCCGCAAGGACGTCCCGATGGACCCGTTGGGCGGCTCCTGGGTCGGCCAGAAGCGCGACTTCGTCAACATCGGCCTCGTCGAGTCCTCGCACGGCACCCACGTCGCCGGCATCACCGCCGCCAAGGGGCTCTTCGGCGGGAAGATGAACGGCGCCGCGCCCGGCGCGAAGATCGTCTCCTCGCGCGCGTGCACCTGGACCGGCGGCTGCACCAACACCGCCCTCACCGAGGGCATGGTCGACCTCGTCGTCAACCGCGGCGTCGACATCGTGAACATGTCGATCGGCGGTCTGCCCGCGCTGAACGACGGCGACAACGTCCGCTCCCGCCTCTACACCCGTCTCATCGACGAGTACGGCGTGCAGCTGGTGATCTCGGCCGGCAACTCCGGCCCGGGCACCAACACGATCGGCGACCCCGGCCTGGCCGACAAGGTCCTCTCGGTCGGCGCGGCGGTCTCCCAGTCGACCTGGGCCGCCAACTACGGCTCGGCCGTCGAGAAGAAGTACGCCATGTTCCCGTTCTCCTCGCGCGGTCCGCGTGAGGACGGCGGCGCGGCCCCGCTGGTCACCGGCCCGGGTTCGGCCGTGAACACCATCCCGACCTGGCAGGCCGGTTCCGGCGTCGCCGAGGCCGGCTACACGCTCCCGGCCGGCTACGGCATGCTCAACGGCACCTCGATGTCCTCCCCGCAGGTCGCGGGCGTCGGCGCGCTGCTGCTGTCCGCAGCCAAGCAGCGCGGCATCGAGCTGTCCCCGCTGACCCTCCGTACCGCCCTCACCTCGACCGCCAAGCGGATCCCGGGTGTCGCGGCCCACGAGCAGGGCGCCGGCCTCGTCGACGTCGACGAGGCCTGGGAGTCGATCAAGGACGGGGCCACCGCCCACTCCTACAAGGTCGAGGCCCCGGTCGACACCGTGATCTTCCCGGCCCCGCACACCGGCACCGGTGTGTACGACCGCGAGGGCGGCCTCAAGGTCGGCCAGACGAAGGTCTACGACGTCACCGTCACCCGTACCAGCGGCCCGGACCGTGCCATCGAGCACGAGCTGGACCTCAAGTACAACGACGGCACCTTCCGGATCCTCGGCGACGACGAGATCGACCTGCCGCTGAACAAGCCGGTCACCGTCAAGCTGGAGGCCCGCCCCCGTACGGCCGGCGTGCACAGCGTGCTCCTGGAGGCCGACGACGAGCGCACCGAGGGCGTCGACAAGCAGATCCTCGCCACCTCGGTGGTCGCGAGCGACCTGGTCGCCCCCGGCTACGGCTTCACCGCCTCGGGTTCGGTGCAGCGCAACAGCACCAAGTCGTACTTCGTGAAGGTGCCCGCGGGCGCCACCTCCCTGGAGGTCGCCATCGGCGGCCTGAAGGAGAAGAGCCAGACCCGCTTCATCGCGATCCACCCGTACGGCGTGCCGGTGGACCCGACCGCGACGACCGGCTGCTACCCGCACTACAACCCGGCGAACACCTGCCGTCCGGACCTGCGCTCCTACCCGAACCCGCAGGCCGGCGTCTGGGAGATCGAGGTCGAGGCGCGCCGCACCTCGCCCGACCTGGACAACCCGTACACGCTGAACGTCGCCGCGCTCGGCGCCTCCTTCGACCCGGCCGTCCAGACGGTCTCCGAGGCGAAGGCCGGCGTCCCGTCCGCCGTCGAGTGGACCGTCACCAACAAGTTCGCCGCCCTCGACGGCAAGCTGAAGGGCGGCTCGCTGGGCTCGGCCAAGGTCGAGACCCCGACGATCCAGCACCACGAGAAGCACACGAAGACCGTCACCATCGGTGAGGGCGTCGAGCGGCTCGACATCGCGATCGGCAACACCTCCGACAAGGCGGCCGACCTCGACCTGACCGTCCTCCTCAACGGCAAGCAGGTCGGCCAGTCGGCCGACGGCGACTCCGAGGAGAGCGTCTCCCTGGTCAAGCCCGCCGCGGGCACCTACACCGTCGTGGTCGACGGCTACTCGGTCCAGGCCGCGGGCGGCACGACCTACGACTACAAGGACGTGTACTACTCCCCGGCGCTCGGCACCGTCCAGGTCGACGGCGCCAAGACCTACCCGCTGGCCAACGGCGCCAGCACCAAGGTCACGGCCGACGTCGTCGTCGGCGGCCCGGCCCCCGAGGGACGCCAGTTCTTCGGCCAGGTCCAGCTGCTCAACGCGCGCGGCACCGTCGCGGGCACCGGCAGCGTCCTGATCGGCGCGGTCACCCCGTAACACCGCACGAGCGAAGGGGCGGGCACCGGAACCGGTGCCCGCCCCCCTCGCGTCCGGAAGATCGTCGTCCACGACTTGTCCCGCCCCTTGGACAATGGATTGGACAAGGCGGCCGGGGACATACGCATCATGGACCGGCAGCACCCTGCACACGCGTACGGAGGAGTCCCCGTGAAGGTCGGAATCGTAGGAGCCACCGGTCAGGTCGGCACAGTCATGCGGAAGATCCTGGCCGAGCGGAACTTCCCGGTCGACGAGCTGCGGCTCTTCGCCTCCGCCCGCTCCGCCGGCACCGTCGTCGACGGCGTCACGGTCGAGGACGCCTCCACCGCCGACTACACCGGCCTGGACATCGTGCTCTTCTCCGCCGGCGGCGCCACCTCCAAGGCCCTCGCCGAGAAGGTCGCCTCGCAGGGCGCCGTCGTGATCGACAACTCCTCCGCCTGGCGCCGCGACCCCGAGGTCCCGCTGGTGGTCTCCGAGGTCAACCCGCACGCGATCAAGGACCGCCCCAAGGGCATCATCGCCAACCCGAACTGCACCACGATGGCCGCCATGCCGGTCCTCAAGCCGCTCCACCAGGAGGCCGGCCTCACCGCGCTGGTCGCCACCACCTACCAGGCCGTCTCCGGCTCGGGCGTGGCCGGCGTCGCGGAGCTGCGCACCCAGGCGTGCGCCGTGGCCGAGACCGCCGACCAGCTGGCCTTCGACGGCGAGGCCGTCGAGTTCCCCGAGCCCGCGGTCTACAAGCGCCCGATCGCCTTCAACGTGGTCCCCCTGGCCGGCTCGATCGTCGACGACGGCACCTTCGAGACCGACGAGGAGCAGAAGCTCCGCAACGAGTCCCGCAAGATCCTGGAGATCCCCGAGCTGAAGGTCTCCGGCACCTGTGTGCGCGTCCCGGTCTTCTCCGGCCACTCGCTCCAGGTCAACGCCCGCTTCGACCGTCCGATCAGCGTCGAGCGCGCCTACGAGCTCCTCAAGGACGCCGAGGGCGTCGAGCTCTCCGAGATCCCGACCCCGCTCCAGGCGGCCGGCAAGGACGCCTCCTACGTGGGCCGCATCCGCGTGGACGAGACCGTCGAGAACGGCCTCGCGCTCTTCCTCTCCAACGACAACCTGCGCAAGGGCGCGGCGCTGAACGCCGTGCAGATCGCGGAGCTCGTCGCCGCCGAGCTCAAGGGCTGATCCCGGCCACCCTCCGGAGGGGCGGCTTCCCTTTGCGGGGAGCCGCCCCTCCGGCGTGCCCGCCCGTGCCAGAGTTCCCCCATGACCCGGATATCCAAGGGGGCCAACGTGCCCGTGCCCCCGCAGGCCCTCCACGTCGCGATCAGCTGGCGCACCGGGCACGGGGTGCCCGACGTGGACGTCTCCGCGCTGCTCCTCGGCGCCGGGGAGCGGGTGCGGGGCGACGCCGACCTGGTCTTCTACAACCACGCCGAGCACCCCTCGGGGGCCGTCCGGCACCTGGGGAAGTCGGCCCCCGGCGCGCCCGGCAGCCCGGCCGCGGACTGGCTGTGGCTGGACCTCGCGCGCGTGGAGCCCGACGTGGGGCGCCTGGTGATCGCCGCCTCCGCCGACGGGGGCTCCTTCGGGCAGGTGCCGGGCCTCGACGTGCTGGTCACGGACGGGGCCGGCACCCCCGTGGCGTACTGCCCGATCGAGGACGCGACGACGGAGACGGCCTTCGTCTTCGGCGAGTTCTACCGGCGGGACGGCGGCTGGCGGTTCCGCGCGGTCGGCCAGGGGTACGCCTCGGGGCTCGCCGGGCTCGCCACGGACTTCGGCATCGTGGTGGAGTACCCGCCGCCGCCGATCCCGGGCCCCGGCTACGTACCGCCGCCCCCGCCCCCGGTGCCCGCCGCCCCGCCCGTGCCGGTGGCCGATCCGTACGGCGGGGAGTTCCGGCCCTCGGTGTACCAGGGGCGCGGCAAGGAGACCGTGCACTGCGACCCGGGTCTTCCGGCGGGGCACTGGGTGCTCCTGGAAATCGAGTCGTACCACTCGCTGTCCACCACGATCGAGGCCTGCGACGCGTACGGGCGGGCCGAGGATTACCTGCTCACGGCGTACGAGGACGACGTACGCGCGCGTACCGTCGCCCTCGTCCCGCGCGCCCGCCCGCTGACCCTGCGGGTGGAGGCCGACACCCCCTGGACGCTGCGGGTGCTGCCGCTCTCCCACGCACGCCGTTTCGACAGCCACGTGGAGGGGCTCGCCCACGATCTGGTGATCTACGAGGGGCCGGCCGGGGTGCTCGACTTCGCGCACCACGGCGAGTCCAACTTCACGGTCCACCAGCACACCCCGCCGCTGGACCCGCTCTACGACGACGAGGAGCAGGACCTGCTGGTCAACGAGATCGGCGAGGTCCGGGTGAGCGCACCGGTGCCGGGGCCGGGACTGCTGCGGATCAGCGGTGACGGACCGTGGAAATGTTCCGTGCGCCGCTGAGCCGGCCCGTGGAAGGATGGCCCAAACGTCACGAAACCGAGGAGTTGACCGGGTGCCTGGGACAAACCTGACCCGTGAAGAGGCTCAGCAGCGGGCGGCGCTGCTGACCGTGGACGCGTACGAGGTCGAACTGGACCTCACCGGTGCGCAGGAGGGCGGCACCTACCGGTCCGTCACCACCGTCCGCTTCGATTCCGCCGAGGACGGCGCCGAGACCTTCATCGACCTCGTCGCCCCCGCCGTCCACGAGGTCGTGCTCAACGGCCGCGCGCTCGACGTCGCCGCCGTCTTCCGCGACTCTCGGATCGCGCTGGACCGCCTCGTCGCGGGCCGCAACGAGCTGAAGGTCGTCGCCGACTGCGCGTACACCAACACCGGTGAGGGTCTGCACCGCTTCGTCGACCCGGTCGACGACCAGGCCTATCTGTACACCCAGTTCGAGGTGCCGGACGCGCGCCGCGTCTTCGCCTCCTTCGAGCAGCCCGACCTCAAGGCGACCTTCCAGTTCACCGTGAAGGCGCCGAGCGGCTGGTCGGTGATCTCGAACTCGCCGACGCCGAAGCCCGAGAACGACGTGTGGGTCTTCGAGCCGACCCCGCGCATCTCCACGTACATCACGGCCCTCATCGTCGGCCCGTACCACTCGGTGCACTCGACGTACGAGAAGGACGGGCAGGTCGTCCCGCTGGGCATCTACTGCCGTCCCTCGCTGGCCGAGTTCCTCGACGCGGACCACATCTTCGACGTGACCCGCCAGGGCTTCGACTGGTTCCAGGAGAAGTTCGCGTACGACTACCCCTTCGCCAAGTACGACCAGCTGTTCGTGCCGGAGTTCAACGCGGGCGCGATGGAGAACGCGGGTGCGGTCACCATCCGCGACCAGTACGTCTTCCGCTCGAAGGTGACGGACGCGGCGTACGAGCGGCGCGCCGAGACCATCCTGCACGAGCTCGCCCACATGTGGTTCGGCGACCTCGTCACCATGGAGTGGTGGAACGACCTGTGGCTGAACGAGTCGTTCGCCACCTACACCTCGGTCGCCTGCCAGGCCGCGGTGCCGGGCACCCGCTGGCCGCACGCCTGGACCACCTTCGCCAACGCGGAGAAGACCTGGGCCTACCGCCAGGACCAGCTGCCGTCGACGCACCCGATCATGGCCGAGATCAACGACCTGGAGGACGTGCTCGTCAACTTCGACGGGATCACGTACGCCAAGGGCGCCTCGGTCCTGAAGCAGCTCGTGGCGTACGTCGGCCAGGACGAGTTCTTCAAGGGCGTGCAGGCCTACTTCCAGGCGCACGCCTTCGGGAACACCCGCCTGTCCGACCTCCTCGGCGCCCTGGAGGAGACCTCCGGCCGTGACCTGAAGACCTGGTCGAAGGCGTGGCTGGAGACGGCCGGCATCAACGTCCTCCGCCCGGAGATCGAGACCGACGGGAACGGCGTCATCACCGCCTTCGCCGTCCGCCAGGAGGCCCCCGCGCTGCCCGCCGGCGCCAAGGGCGAGGCCGTGCTCCGCCCGCACCGCATCGCGATCGGCTTCTACGACCTGGACGCCTCCGGCAAGCTGGTCCGCACCGACCGCCTGGAGCTGGACATCGCGGCGGCCGAGCGCACGGCCGTGGAGCAGCTGGTCGGCAAGGCGCGCCCGGCGGTCGTCCTCCTCAACGACGACGACCTGTCGTACGCCAAGGTCCGCTTCGACGCGGAGTCCCAGGCGAACGTCACCGCGCACCTCGGCGACTTCGCCGAGTCCCTGCCGCGCGCCCTGTGCTGGGCCTCGGTCTGGGACATGACCCGCGACGGCGAGCTCCCCACCCGCGACTACCTGGACCTGGTGCTCTCGAACATCGCCAAGGAGTCCGACATCGGTGTGGTCCAGTCGCTCCAGGGCCAGGTGAAGGCCGCGCTCGACCTGTACGCGGCGCCGGAGTGGCGTCCGACGGGCCTCGCCCGCTGGGGCGCCTTCGCCCAGGAGCAGCTGCGCGCGGCCGAGGGCGGCAGCGACCACCAGCTGGCGTGGGCGCGGGCCTTCGCGGCGAACGCCCGCGAGGACGCGGAGCTCGACGTGCTCGCCGGGCTGCTCGACGGCTCCGAGGTCATCGAGGGCCTGGCCGTCGACACCGAGCTGCGCTGGGCGTTCGTGCAGCGCCTCGCGGCCACCGGCCGCTTCGACGAGGCGGAGATCGCCACCGAGCTGGAGCGCGACCCCACGGCGGCGGGCGAGCGGCACGCGGCCACCGCGCGCGCGGCCCGCCCGACGGAGGCGGCGAAGGCGGAGGCCTGGGCCTCGGTCGTCGAGGACGACAAGCTGGCGAACGCCGTGCAGGAGGCCGTCATCGGCGGCTTCGTCCAGGCCGATCAGCGCGAGCTGCTCGCCCCGTACACGGAGAAGTACTTCGCGTCGATCAAGCACGTCTCGGAGACCCGCAGCCACGAGATGATCCAGCAGATCGTGGTCGGCCTCTACCCGACGCTCCAGGTCTCGCAGGAGACGCTGGACGCGACGGACGCGTGGATCGCCGCGAACCGGCCGGTCCCGGCGCTGCGGCGCATGGTGATGGAGTCCCGTGCGGGCGTCGAGCGCGCCCTGAGGGCGCGGGCGGCGGACGCGGCGGCCGCGAAGTAGCACCCGTTCGAACGGAGAAGGGGCGCCCTCCCCCACGGGGGCGCCCCTTCGCCGTGTCCGGAGTCCGCCCGGCGGGCGGGCGTCGGCGCGCGGCCGCGCCGCCGGGCGGAAGTGCGAGACGGGACCCAGGGTCTGTCCGGCCCTGATCCGCCGGACAGGCCCTCAGCCGCCCAGGCGGGCGTACCGGGCGCGCAGGTCGGCCGCGCCCTGCTCCGTGAGCGTCCCGTGGAGCCGCATCCGGGCGACGCCGCCGTCGGGGAAGGCGTCGAGCCGGACGTGGGTGACGACGGCCTGCGCGGGCAGCTTGAAGCGGTGCAGGGTGTCGGGCTGGAGGCGGGTGCGCGGGATGATCTCGAACCACTCCGCGCTGTCCTCGGTCCCGCCGTTCCGGCCCTGGAGGGCGATCCAGCCGGCCGAGTTGCCCTTGAGGTAGGCGGTGTCGATCTCGACGGCGCGGACGGCGCCCTGGGCGACGAGCCGGAAGCGCACCCAGTCGTTGGTGCCGCGGACCCGGCGGCGGCGGTTCTCCCAGCCGTCGTCCATCTTGCGGGAGGTGCCGGGCAGGATGATCTGGGTCGGCGAGGAGTAGAACTTGTCCGAGGCGTCCTCGTACGAGCCGCCGTTGAGCACGGCGATCAGGTCGAGGGTGCCGAGGAGCTCCAGCCACTCGGGGTCGGGCACGACCTCGCCGTGCACGCGGAGCCGGGCGACGCCGCCGTCGGGGTGCTGGCAGAGCCGGACGTGGGTGAAGCGGCGCTCGGCGTCGACGGCGAAGCCGTTGGCGGCGTGGCCGCGGACGGGGGTCGGCGGGACGAGCTCCTCCCACTTCGCGTCGAGCAGCTCGGCGGGGCTGGGCGAACCCTCGACGGCGGTGGCCTGGACGCTGACCTTCTGCGGGTAGTTGCCGCGGAAGTGGGCGGTGTCGACGACGATCCCGCGGATCACGCCGGGGGCGCCGAGGCGGACGATCGCCCAGTCGTGGTCCTCGGGGGCGGGGAAGACGTTCTCGGCGTCGGCGCCACGGCGGCGGCGGGTCTCCCAGCCGTCCATGATCTTGCCCTTGTGGCCGAAGCGCTCCGGGTCGAAGACGGCGCGCTCGCGGACGAGGAGGTTCTCCCGCTCGGCGAAGAACTCGTCGTTGGCGGCGACGACACCGGCGCCGAGGCGGCGGTCGGCGAGGTCGACGAGCTCGGTGAAGGGGAAGTCACCGGTGCGGTAGTCGGCGTACGGGTCCCCGCCGGCGTAGGGGGCGGCGTCGTTGGCGTGCGGGTCCTGGTCCTGGCTCGTCTCGAAGGTCATGCCTCGACTGTGCGCCCCGAGAACCCGGCCGGTCCATCGAATGTTTTCGACGATGCCGTTCAGCTCTGCTGAACGATCGTGCTGTAGCCGCGGAGGTCAGTTCTGCTGAACGGTCTCGCGGGCCGCCGCCGCCTGTCGGAGCGCGGTCAGCACCCGGGCCACCGCCGGGCCCTCCTCCGCCCCGCTCCGCACCGCCGCGACGACGTGACGGCGCGGCTGGTCGGCGGAGAGCACCCGCATGACGACCCCGGTCCCGCTGCGGCGGTCCGCGGAGGCCATCCGGGGCACGAGCGCGATCCCCATCCCGGCCTCGACCATGGCGAGGATCGCGGTCCAGCCGGAGGCGCTGTGGGCCTGCTCGGGCACGAAGCCGGCGGCCTCGCAGGCGGCGGTGGTGATCTCGGACCAGGGTCCCGAGCCGCCGAAGATCCAGGGCTCGGCGGCGAGGTCGGCGAGCCGCAGGCCGGGGGCTTCGGCGAGCGGGTGATCGGCGGGCAGCGCGACGTCGAGCGGGTCGGCGAGCAGCGGGACCCGGCTGTACTTGGGGTCGCGCGCGGAGGGCGCGTGGGCGGCGAGCGAGAGCGCGAGGTCGACCTCGCCTGCCGTAAGCAGTTCGTACGCCTCCGCCGCCTCGGCCTCCCGGATCCGGACGTCGAGCCCGGGGTGGGCGGTCCGCAGCTGGCGCACGGCGGGGACGAGGAGGGCGGGCACGGACGTCGGGAAGGCCGCGACCCGCACCTGGCCGGCCTCGCCCCGCAGGTAACCGTCGAGCTCGGCGTCGGCGCGCTCCAGCTGGGCGAAGACCACCTCCGCGTGGCGCAGCACCAGATGGGCGGCGTCGGTGAGGCGGACCCGGCGCCCCTGGGCCTCCAGGAGCCGGACGCCGAGCTGCTTGGCGAGGTTGGTGAGCTGCTGCGAGACGGCCGAGGGGGTCATGAGCAGCGCCTCCGCGGTCGCGGTGACGGTGCCGCGGTCGCGGAGGGTGCGGAGGATCTGGAGCTTCTTGATGTCCCACTCGGTCATGGGGCGCAACTTATCGGGCCCCGTCTAGCGGGCCGAGCTCAGCGCCACTCCGCCGAGGATGAGGACCATGCTCGCGCCGCCGAGGAGCCCGAGCCGTTCGCCGAGGAGGGCGTACGAGAGGAGGGCGACGCAGACGGGCTGGAGGTAGTAGACGATCCCGGCGCGGGCGGCGCCGATCAGGGTGACGGCCTTGTTCCAGGCGAAGAAGGCGACGGCGGAGGAGAGCACGCCGACGTAGGTGAGGGGGCCGACGGTGCCGGTGGTGGGCTCGAAGCCGCCCTGGACGGCGAGGCTGATGCCGTACGCGGGGAGGAGCATGAGGGCGCCGAGGGCGAAGGTGGTGAAGAGGAAGGCGAGGCCGCCGAGTTCGGCGGGCCTGCGCTTGAGGAGGGCGCTGTAGGAGGCGAAGCAGAGGGCCGCGGCCATGACCCAGAGGTCTCCGGCGGCGAAGTCGGGGGCGAGCGAGCCCTTGCTGACGAGGAGCAGGACGCCGGCGCAGGCGATGAGCATGCCGGTGGTGCGGCGCGGGCCGAGGCGGTTGCCGCCGAGGCGGGCGAAGAGGGCCATGAGGACCGGGGAGGCGGCCATGATCATGCCCATGTTGCCGGCGGACGTGGCGGTCCCGGCCTGGTTGACCAGGGTGTTGTAGACGGTGATGCCGAGCAGTGCGGCGAGGGCCAGGAAGCGGAGGTGACGGCGGATCAGGTGCCGCTGGCGCCAGGTCTCGCGGGCGGCGAGCGGGGCGACGGCGGCGAGGGCGACGATCCAGCGCCAGAAGGCGGCCTGGACCGGGGGGACGGTGTCGTGGAGGGCTCGGGCGACGACGAAGCTGCCGGACCAGACGACGGTGGCGAGGAGGGCCAGGAGCACGCCGAGGCCGGCGCCCCTGGCGGGTGCCGGCCTCTCGGTGGGTGCGGTGTCGGTGGCGGTGGTCTCGGTGACGGTCGTTGCGGGGGTCTCGGTGGGGTTGCGGGCGGTGTCCAGGCTCATGCCCCTTACCGTCGCACCGCCGAAACCTCCAGGTCCATCGAAACTTCCTGACCATTCCTTTCGACCCTGCTGAACGATTCGACCTCGGTGGCGGCCTCCTCCGGGGTCTTGGGGGCCCGGGGGCTCAGCTGGCCGGCCAGGGTGGCGCCGAAGGCGATCGCCATGCCGAGGACCTGCACCGCGCCGAGGGCCTGGCCGAGCGCCGCCCAGCCGATGACGGCCGCGGTGATCGGCGAGAGCGGGCCGAGCAGGGTGGCCGAGGAGGCGCCGAGCCGCTCGATGCCGCGGAACCAGAGGAAGTACGAGATCGCGGTGTTGCCGAAGGCGAGGTAGGCGTAGCCGGCCAGGTTGGTGCCGGTCAGGGCCGGCGGGGCGCCCTCGATCAGGAAGGCGATGGGCAGGATGACCAGGCCGCCCGCGGTGAGCTGCCAGCCGGTGAGGGCGAGGGCGCCGACGCCCTCGGGGCGGCCCCAGCGCTTGGTGAAGACGATGCCGGCGGACATCGAGAGGGAGGAGAGCAGTCCGGCGAGGACGCCGATCAGGTCGAACGCCGCTCCGGCCTTGAGGACGACGAGGCTGACGCCGAAGGCGGCGGCGACGGCGGTGAGCAGGGACTTCACGGTGGGCTTCTCGCCGAGGAAGAGGGAGGCGAGGCCGACGACGAAGAGCGGGCCGACGGAGCCGACGACCGCGGCGACCCCGCCGGGGAGGCGGTAGGCGGCGAGGAAGAGGAGCGGGAAGAAGGCGCCGATGTTGAGGGCTCCGAGGACCGCGGACTTCCACCACCAGGCGCCCCGCGGGAGCTTGCGGGTGAGGGCGAGGAGCAGGAGGCCGGCGGGCAGGGCGCGCAGGAGGCCGGTGAGGAGCGGGCGGTCGGGCGGCAGGAACTCGGTGGTGACGAAGTAGGTGGAGCCCCAGGAGATCGGGGCGAGGGCGGTGAGAGCGACGACTGCGGCCTTGCGGGACATGACGGTTCCCCCTGCTGCGGAGTGCCGGACTGGCTTGGCGGTAATTAACTTAGCACTAAGCTACTTGCTTGCAAGAGGCTTTCTTGCGATCGAGTCACGCGGAAGAGGAGACTGTCCCCATGGAGACGAAGAACCCCGGACCCGCCCACGACGCCGTCGACGCCATCGCCGACCAGTGGGCGGTCGTCCGCCCCGACCTCGACACCGTGCCCATGGCCGTCTTCGGGCGCATCTACCGGCTGTCCAACGCCATGCGGGGCAGGGTGGACAAGGCGTACGCGCCCTACGGCATGGCGCTCGGGGAGTTCGACGTGCTCGCGACGCTGCGCAGGTCCGGAGAGCCGTACACGCTCTCGCCGCGCGAGCTGACCGCCACGCTGATGATCACCACCGGCGGGATGACCGGCCGGCTGGACAAGCTGGAGAAGGCCGGGCTGCTCACCCGCAGCCCCGACCCGAACGACCGGCGCGGACTGCGGGTCACCCTCACCGAGCGCGGCAGGGAACTGGTGGACCAGGCCGTCGAGGCCGGCCTCGGGGAGCAGCGGGCCGCCCTGGAGGCCGCGCTCACCCAGGAGGAGGCGGACCAGCTGACGGGGCTGCTGCGGAAGCTGCTCGCGACGACGGCCTAGGACCGGCGGGGAGGGGCCTCAGCGCTCGCGGGGCCCCGCGGCCGGGTGAAGGCCCTCGACGCACGCGAAGCCCGCGGCCGGGTGAAGGGCTTTGACGCACGCGAGGGCGCCGCGCGGTACCTCGTACCGCGCGGCGCCCTCGGCGAAGACCGATGAGGCGGTTACGCCTTCTTGGACTTGTCGAGCACCATCACCAGACCGGCGATCACCAGGAACAGCACCAGCGGCGCCGCCACGTACAGGCCGAGGGTCTCGACGACACTCAGCTTGGGGGCCGGGTCGTCGCCGTCGTCGCGGGTGTTCGCGAGCGCGGGGGACGACATGAGCAGCATCATCAGCGTCGTACCAGCCGCGAGCGAGCCGGCGCGCAGAGCGTTCTTCTTGTCCACGGTGCAAACGTAGCGAACCCCTGAACGGGCCGCGCGCCCGGGGTGCCGTACGGGCGTCCGGGAGCGGTTCACGCCCGGCCGGAGGCCTCCGTCCGGGCCCGGAGCTCGCGCAGCAGACCGTGCGCCCGGGGCGAGGCGGCGAGCCGTTCCAGGGTGAGCGGCTGGCCGTCCGGTCCCGCGAGCGGCAGCCGCCAGTTGGGGTACTGGTCCCAGGTGCCCGGCAGGTTCTGCGGTCTGCGGTCCCCCACCGCGTCCGGCAGCCAGACGCCGACCATCCGGGCCGGGGTGGCGAGCAGGAACCGGTGGACGGCCCTGATCTCGGCCTCCTCGTCCCCCGGCCCCTCCGGCAGCAGCCCCTTCCGCTCGAACACGTCCAGCCACTCGGCGGTCTCCGCCGCGGCCGCCGCCCGCTCGCGCTCCAGGTCGCCGGTGAGCAGCCCGAGCCGGTGCCGCAGGCCGATGTGCTCGCCGGAGAGCCGGGCGGCGGTGGAGGGCAGGTCGTGGGTGGTGGCGGTGGCGACGCACTCCGCGCGCCACTCCCCCGCGGGCAGCGGCCGGCCGGTGCCCGCCCAGTCCCGCTCGAACCAGAGCACGGAGGTCCCGAACACCCCGCGCCGGGCCAGCTCCTCCCGTACGCCCGGCTCGACCGTGCCGAGGTCCTCGCCGATGACGAGGGCGCCGGCGCGGTGCGCCTCCAGGACGAGGACCGCGAGCATCGCCTCGGCGTCGTACCGGACGTACGTGCCCTCGGTGGGCTCGCGGCCCTCCGGCACCCACCACAGCCGGAAGAGGCCCATCACGTGGTCGATGCGCAGCGCGCCCGCGTGGCGGAGGAGTTCGCGGAGGAGTCCCCGGTACGGGGCGTAGCCGGCGGCGGCGAGGGCGTCGGGCCGCCAGGGCGGCAGGCCCCAGTCCTGGCCCCGGGAGTTGAAGGCGTCGGGCGGGGCGCCGACCGACATGCCGGCCGCGAAGGCCTCCTGCTGGGCCCAGGTGTCCGAGCCCTCGGGGTGGACGCCGACCGCCAGGTCGTGGACGATCCCGACCTCCATGCCGGCCTCGCGGGCGGCCGCGGCGGCGTCGGCGAGCTGCCGGTCCGTCAGCCAGGCCAGCCGGCAGTGGAAGTCGACCCGGGCGGCCAGGGCGGGGTCGGTACACACGGCGGCCTCCGCGGTGCGCGGCGCGCGCAGCTCCTCGGGCCAGGTCCGCCAGTGGGGGCCGTGCCGCTCGGCGAGGGCCTGGTAGGTGGCGTGGTCCTCCAGTGCGCGGCCGCGTTCGGCGAGGAAGTCGTGGTAGTCGGCGCGGCGGCCGGGACCGAGCTCCACGGTGCCGAGCACCAGCTCCAGGGCCCGCCGCTTGACCTCCCAGACGGCGTCCCGGTCGATCAGGGCGCCCTTGTCGAGGACCCGTTCGCGCAGTTCGGCCGCCTCGGCGAGGATCCGGTCGAGCTCCTCGCGGCGCTCGGGCCCCACGAGGGCGTACTCGGGGATCTCCTCGATCCGCAGGTGGACGGGGTCCGGGAAGCGGCGCGAGGAGGGCCGGTACGGGGAGGGGTCGCCGGGCGCCCCGGGCACGCCCGCGTGCAGCGGGTTGACCTGGACGAACCCGGCGCCGTGCGCGCGGCCCGCCCAGGTGACGAGCTCCCGCAGGTCGCCGAGGTCGCCCATGCCCCAGGAGCGGGTGGAGAGCAGCGAGTACAGCTGGACGAGGAGTCCGTAGGAGCGCCGCCCGGGGCCGGGCACGCGCGCGGGGCTCACGATCAGGGTGCCGGTGGCGGCGCGTCCGTCGGGGGCCTGCGCCTCGACCGTGTGGACGCCGAGCGGCAGCCCGGACCAGTCCCGGCCGGTGACGACGGCGCCGTCCTCGGTGGTGACGCGCAGGCGGGTGCCGGACGGCAGGTCCAGCGGGGGCCGTCCGGCCTCCCCGGGCCCGTCCTCGTCCCGGTGCAGGACCAGGGTCGGCGGCAGCAGGCGCTCGCGGCCGGCCCGTTCCGCCGCGTCCAGGGCGGCGGCGACCGCCTCGGGGGTGGCCGCGTCGACGCCCAGGGCGGCGAGGACGGCCACCACGGTGGCGTCCGGCACGGGCACGGTGACGCCTTCTGACGGGCTGTGAACAGTGGCGACGCCGTGACGGGCGGCGAGACGGGCCAGGGTCACTTCACACTCCGGGGGACTCCGGGCCGCCCGCGCTGCCGGGGGCGGTGGGTTCGCTGGTCAGGGGTGCCGCCATGGCCAGCGGCGGCTCGCTGGTGAGGGGGGACGCGTCGGGCAGGGGCGGCTCGCTGGTGAGCGGTTCGCCGGCCGGCGCCGACTGCTGGGGAACGCGTATCCGTCCGAGGTGGCGGGCGGTCGTGGTCACGGGGGTCTCCCGATTCGTCTCGACAGGTTCGACCTGGGCAATGACAGAGCCCTACCCAGCGCACCTCGTTTTACCGGCGGAACGCGGCGAAATGACGTCACCTCGCCGACGGCTCGCCGGGCAAAGCCGACACATCGGCCACGCGCATTGACACCCCTGTGCGACGGGTGGTGGGCTCGTGACCCACTCGTGACCAACCGGCGGAGCCGCCGGGGCCGGCCGAAGGGAGACCATCCGTGCACCTCGGGCGCAGCAAGCGCACCGCGACGGCCGTCGCCGCCGCCGTCATCGGCGGCCTCCTCGGCGGCGCGGTGCCGGGCTCGGCGCAGGCGGTCCCGACGGCCCCCGCGACCCCGACGGCACCGGCGGCCCCCGCCGCCCCGGCGGCTCCCGGCGCCCCGCCGTCCCCGTCCCGCACCGCCCCCGCACCGCCCCCGACGGGCGCCGCCGGCTCGGCCGCGCCCGCCGTCTGGCCCCGGCCGCAGTCCCTGACCGCCGCCGGGCCCTCGGTACGCCTCGGGGACGAGGTGACGCTGCTCGCGGACGCCGACGCCGATCCGTACGCCCTCGCCGCCCTGCGCGAACTGCTGCGGGCCGCCGGGGTGCGGACCGTCCACACCGGCCTGCCGGGCCGGGGCCCGGTCCTGCGGGCCGCCGGGCCCTCCGGCGAGGGCGCGGAGGAGGCCCTGACCGCCCTGCGCGTCCCCGAGCGGCTCGATCTGCCGCGCGGCGGCTACCGGCTCGCGACGGGCCGCTTCCAGGGCCGGGACACCGTCGTCCTGGACGGCGTCGGCGAGGACGGCCTGTTCCACGCCGTGCAGACGCTGCGTCAGCTCCTCGGCACCGGCCGGGAGATCCCCGGCGTCGTCGTCCGCGACTGGCCCGGCACGGCCGAGCGCGGCATCACCGAAGGCTTCTACGGCCGCCCCTGGACCCTGGAGCAGCGGCTCGCCCAGCTGGACTTCCTGGGCCGGACCAAGCAGAACCGCTATCTGTACGCGCCCGGGGACGACTCGTACCGCCAGGCGCAGTGGCGCGAGCCCTACCCGGCCGCGCAGCGGGACGAGTTCCGCGCGCTCGCCGCGCGGGCCCGCGCGAACCACGTGACGCTCGGCTGGGCCGTGGCGCCCGCCCAGTCCATGTGCCTGGCCTCGGACGACGACGTGACGGCGCTGACGCGGAAGCTGGACGCGATGTGGGAGCTCGGGGTGCGCTCCTTCCAGCTCCAGTTCCAGGACGCCTCCTACGACGAGTGGCACTGCGACCGGGACGCCGACGCCTTCGGGCGCGGCCCGGAGGCCGCGGCCACCGCCCACGCGCGCGTGGCGAACGCCGTCGCCCGGCGCCTCGCCGAGCGGCACCCGGACGCCGAGCCGCTCACCGTGATGCCGACGGAGTACTACCAGGACGGCGCGAGCGCGTACCGGACGAAGCTCGCCGAGGCGCTCGACGCGGACGTGCGGGTGGCGTGGACGGGCGTCGGCGTCGTCCCGCGCACGATCACCGGCGGCGAACTGGCGGGGGCGCGCGAGGCGCTCGGCGGCCACCCGCTGGTCACCATGGACAACTACCCGGTCAACGACTACGCCCAGGACCGGCTCTTCCTCGGCCCCGCCACGGGCCGGGAGCCGGCCGTGGCCGCCGGTTCCGCCGCCTTCCTCGCGCACGCCATGGAGCAGCCCGCGGCCTCCCGCGTCCCGCTCTTCACCACCGCCGACTACGCCTGGAACCCGAGGGGCTACCGGCCCCAGGAGTCCTGGCGGGCGGCGGTGGACGACCTGGCGGGGCCGGACCCCGCCGCCCGAGAGGCGCTGCGCGCGCTCGCCGGGAACGGCTCCTCGTCGATCCTCGCCCCGTCGGGCGAGTCGGCCTATCTGAAGCCGCTCCTGGCGGCCTTCTGGGCGTCCCGCACGGGCACCGGCACGGCCGCGCGGGAGAAGGCGGCGCGCGAGCTGCGGGCCGCGTTCACCGTGATGCGCCACGCCCCCGAAGGGCTCGCGGCCACGGCCGACGGCACCTTCGACGACGAGACGGGCCCCTGGCTGGAGCAGCTCTCCCGGTACGGCCGGGCGGGCGAGACGGCGGTCGACATGCTCCTCGCCCAGGCGCGCGGCGACGGCGCGGCGGCCTGGCGGGCGCAGCTGGACCTGGAAGGGCAGCGCAAGGAGCTGAAGGCGAGCCGGGTGACGGTCGGCCCGGGGGTCCTCGATCCGTTCCTCACGCGCGCGGTGGCGGAGTCCGCGGCCTGGACCGGCGCCGACCGGGCCCCGGCGGCCCGGGCCGACCGCGCCCCCGGCTCGTACACCGTGCGGCTCGACCGGACCCGGTCCGTGGAGGCCCTGACGGTCATGACCGAGCCGGCCGGGGCCGCCGGCCGGGGGGACGCGCGCGTGGAGGCGCACGTCCCGGGCGAGGGCTGGCGGCCGCTCGGCCCGCTGTCGGCGTCCGGGTGGACGCAGACCGAACTGAAGGGGCTGGCGGCGGACGCGCTGCGGGTCGTGTGGAGCGGCGACGGTCCGGCGCCCGAGGTGCGCTCGCTCGTGCCGTGGTTCGCGGACGGCCCGCGCGCCGGCCTCGAACTCGCCCGGACCGAGACGGACGCGGAGATCGGCGGCCCGGCGCAGCGGGTGGACGTGGAGTTGACGGGCCGGCGGGCGGGCGAGGTGCGCGGGGCGCTGACGGCGAAGGCACCGAAGGGGATCGTGGTGCGGCTGCCGGAGCAGGTCGTGGTGGAGCGCGGCGCGCGGACCGGCGTCCCGCTGGAGGTGTCGGTGGCGGCGGGCGTGCCGGCCGGGTCGTACCGGGTGCCGGTGTCCTTCGCGGGCGAGGAACGGATCCTGACGGTGCGGGCCTTCCCCCGGACGGCGGGCCGGGACCTGGCGCGGACGGCGACGGCCTCCTCCTCGGGCGACGAGACCCCGGACTTCCCGGCCTCCTCGGCGGTGGACGGCGACCCGGCGACCCGTTGGTCCTCCCCGGCGGAGGACGGCGCCTGGTGGCAGCTGGAGCTGCCCGAGCCGGCCCGGATAGGGCAGGTGGTGCTGCACTGGCAGGACGCGTACGCCTCCCGCTACCGGGTCCAGGTGTCCGCCGACGGGCGGGTCTGGCGGACGGCGGCGACCGTCGCGGACGGCAGGGGCGGCCGGGAGTCGGTCCGGATGGACGCGGCGGACACCCGTTTCCTGCGGGTCCAGGGGGAGACCCGGGCGACCCGCTTCGGCTACTCGCTCTGGTCGGTGGAGACGTATGCCGTGGCCCCGCAGGAGAAGCCGGAGACGCCGGAGGAGCCGGAGGCACCGGCGGCGCCGGAAGCACCGGCGGCGCCGTCCGAGGGCACGCCGGAGGAGCGGCCCGCACCCTGAGGTGCGCGCCGCTCCGTTCCGTACCGGAGAAAGCCCCCGCGTACGCGAAGGGCCCGGTTCAACCCGTCGTCAGCGCCCTCGCGGGGGCGTCCGCGACGGAGTCGATCCGGGCCATCACGTCCACGGCGCCGTACGGCTCCAGGTACGGCAGCCAGCGGGGGTCCCGGTGGCCGGTCCCGATGATCCGCCAGGCCAGGCCGGTCGGCGGGGCGGGTTGGTGCCGCAGCCGCCAGCCCAGCTCGCGCAGGTGCCGGTCGGCCTTGACGTGGTTGCAGCGGCGGCAGGCCGCCACCACGTTCTCCCAGGCGTGGGTGCCCCCTCGGCTGCGCGGGACGACGTGGTCGACGCTGGTGGCGACGGCCCCGCAGTACGCGCAGCGCCCGCCGTCGCGCGCGAAGAGCGCTCTGCGGGTCAAGGGAACGGGCCCCCGGTAGGGGACCCGCACGAAGCGCTTCAGTCGCACCACACTGGGAGCGGGGAGGACTTGGGTCTCGCTGTGCAGGAAGGCGCCGGACTCCTCGAGACAGAGAGCCTTGTTCTCCAGTACGAGGACGAGTGCGCGGCGGAGCGGTACGACGCCGAGCGGCTCGTACGACGCGTTGAGGACCAGGACGTGCGGCACGGATGCCTCCTATGACGCCGGCGGCGCGTGGCTCGCGCCGGGACGAACTGCTCTCAGTCTCTCCTCATGCCTGGTCGCGGCGCCACCACGTACCGGTATCGGGGTGGCGGCCCCGGGGTGTTCTCGACCACATCGGCATCTCTCCCCGGTATGTGCCCAGGTGAGGTCGGTCTCTCCCTCGAACAGGGCTACGGGACCACGTCCGACGCCCCGTTACTGTGGATGGCCTGCGTACGCGATGCCTGGAGGTTGTCCCGTGTCCTGGTCCGCCCTGGCGGCTGCCACCGAACCCGAACCGATGCCGGTGACCCTGGACGAGGCCGCGCAGAAGGCCACGAACGCGGCGAGCTGGGTGGAGGAGAACTGGTCCACCTGGCTGAACACCGGACTGCGCATCCTGCTGATCCTGCTGGTCGCGCTGCTGCTCCGGATGGCCGTGCGGCGGGCCCTGACGAAGCTGATCGAGCGGATGAACCGCTCGGCGCAGGCGGTGGAGGGGACGGCGCTCGGCGGCCTCCTGGTCAACACCGAGCGGCGGCGGCAGCGCTCGGAGGCGATCGGGTCGGTGCTCCGCTCGGTGGCGTCCTTCCTGATCCTGGGCACGGCCGGGCTGATGATCCTCGGCGCCTTCAAGATCGACCTGGCGCCGCTGCTCGCCTCGGCGGGTGTGGCCGGCGTGGCGATCGGTTTCGGCGCGCGGAACCTGGTGACGGACTTCCTGTCCGGTGTCTTCATGATCCTCGAGGACCAGTACGGCGTCGGCGACTCGGTCGACGCGGGCGTGGCCTCCGGCGAGGTCGTCGAGGTGGGCCTGCGGGTGACCAAGCTGCGCGGGGCGGACGGCGAGATCTGGTACGTGCGCAACGGCGAGATCAAGCGGATAGGGAACCTCAGCCAGGGCTGGGCGACGGCCGGCGTGGACGTCACCGTCCGGCCGACGGAGGACCTGGACAAGGTGCGGGCCGTGATCGCCGAGGCGGGCGACGCCATGGCGAAGGAGGAGCCCTGGAACGAGCGCCTCTGGGGTCCTGTGGAGGTGCTCGGTCTGAGCGAGGTGCTGCTGGACTCGATGACGGTCCGGGTCTCGGCGAAGACGATGCCGGGGAAGTCGCTCGGCGTGGAGCGCGAGCTGCGCTGGCGCATCAAGCGGGGTCTGGACGAGGCCGGGATCCGGATCGTCGGCGGGGTTCCGGCGCAGCCCGAGGAGACGGCGGCCGACCCGACGGCCGGGATGGCGGCTCCGTCGGTGTTCGCCTCGACGACCTCGCCGCAGTCGGCGGCGGCGACCCCGCTGCCGAAGGACCTCTCCAAGTAGCCCCTTCACGGGCCGTACGCCCCCGCAGGTAACGCTTCGGCCGCCTTCGGGGGCGTTTCGCGCTCCCGGTATTGACGCCCTCGTGACGGCCGCCTTACCTTCCTCCCAACCGAATAGGAAACTTTCCTAACAGTGCCCCCGCGGGTACTGCAGCCACCGTACGAGGGCAGGTGCGAGTCCCATGGCCGGTACGACTCCGGGAACCCCCGGCACCCCGCGCGTCCTGCGGGCCATGAACGACCGCGCCGCCCTGGACCTGCTCCTGGAGCACGGCCCCCTCTCGCGGACCCGGATCGGCAAGCTCACCGGCCTGTCCAAGCCGACCGCCTCCCAGCTGCTCGCCCGCCTCGAAGCGGCCGGTCTCGTCGTCGCCACCGGCACCACCGAGGGCCGGCCCGGACCGAACGCCCAGCTCTACGCGGTCAACGCGCGGGCCGCGTACGCCGCCGGACTCGACGTCGACCAGCACCGCGTCCACGCCGCCGTCGCCGACGTCACGGGCGAGATCGTCGGCGAGTACGAGCTCCGCACCCCCGGCCGCTCCGCCTCCGGCGTCGTCCGCCAGGTCACCGACGCCCTCGCCGGGGCCGTCGAGGCGGCCGGGATCGCCCGCGAGGACGTGCGGCGCCTGGTCATCGGCACCCCCGGCGCCTTCGACCCGGCCACCGGGCGCCTGCGGTACGCCTCCCACCTGCCCGGCTGGCACTCCCCCACCCTCCTGGAGGAGCTGGCCGCCGCCCTCCCCATGCCCTTCGAGTACGAGAACGACGTCAACCTCGTCGCCGTCGCCGAGCAGCGCCTCGGCGCCGCCCGGGGCCACACCGACTTCGCCCTGCTGTGGAACGAGGGCGGGCTCGGCGCGGCCCTCGTCCTCGGCGGGCGGCTGCACCGCGGCTTCACCGGGGGCGCCGGCGAGCTCGGCTTCCTGCCGGTGCCCGGCACCCCGCTCGTCCGGCAGGTCACCAAGGCCAACTCCGGCGGCTTCCAGGAGCTCGCGGGCATCCAGGCCGTGCCCCGGCTCGCCCGCGCCGCCGGGATCGAGACGCCCGACCACCCCTTCGTCCCGGTGGTGACCGGGCTGCTGTCCCGGGCCGCCGCGACCCACGAGGACGACCCCCGGTACGCGGAGCTGCTCGACCGCTACGCCGAACGCCTCGCCACCGGACTCGCCTCCCTCGTCACCGTCCTCGACCCCGAACTGATCGTGCTCGCCGGAGACGCCCTCGTCCCCGGCGGCGAACCCCTCCGCGCGCGCGTGCAGTCCGAACTCGCCGACCTCGCCCCTTCCCGGCCGCGGCTCGTCCTCTCCGCCGTGCGCCGGAGCCCCGTGCTGCGCGGCGCCCTCGAAAGCGCCCTCGCCACCACACGCGACGAGGTCTTCGACACCTCGCGCTGACCGCCCCGCCCGTCCCCGCACTCCGCGAAGCCCGAAACCCGTCCCCACAGGGAGACTCCGTCATGCCCGTACGTCCGCGCAGAACCGCCGCCGCGCTCGCCGCCACCGCCTCGATCGCCCTCTTCGCCTCCGCCTGTACCGGGTCCGCGGACAACGCGGCCACCGACGACCCGAACGCGCGGACCACGATCACGTTCTGGCACGGCTGGTCGGCACCCTCCGAGGTCAAGGCGATCGAGGAGAACGTCGCCCGCTTCGAGAAGGCCCACCCGAACATCAAGGTGAAGGTCGTCGGCAACATCAACGACGACAAGCTCGGCCAGGCGCTGCGCGCGGGTGGCTCGAACGGGCCGGACGTCGTCTCCTCGTTCACCACCGCCAACGTCGGCAAGTTCTGCGCCTCGGGCGCGCTCGCGGACCTGGGGCCCTTCATAGCGAAGTCGAAGCTGGACCTGGACAAGACCTTCCCGAAGGTCCTCCAGGAGTACACCCAGTTCGAGGGCAAGCGCTGCACGCTGCCGCTGCTCTCCGACGCGTACGGGCTCTACTACAACAAGGACGCGTTCAAGGCGGCCGGTCTCGACCCCGAGGCCCCGCCGAAGACCTGGTCCCAGTTCACCGAGGTCGCCAAGAAGCTGACGAAGGCCAAGGGCGACTCGTACGAGCGGCTCGGCTTCATGCCGAACTACCTCGGCTACGAGACCGTCGTCTCGCACTACATGTCGCAGTGGGGCCACAGCGGGTACTTCGACGCGAGCGGCAAGTCGAACGTCGCCAAGGACCCGGCGTTCGCCGAGATGATGACGTACCAGAAGTCCCTGGTCGACGCCCTCGGCGGCTTCCAGAAGCTCGACAGGTACCGCACCACCTTCGGTGACGAATGGGGCGCCAAGCACCCCTTCCAGACCGGCCAGGTCGCCATGCAGCTGGACGGCGAGTGGCGGCTGAACTTCATCAAGGACGCCAAGGTCGGCTTCGAGGTCGGCGTCGCGCCGCTGCCCGTCGCGGACGACGAGATCTCCGAGTACGGCAAGGGCTACCTCTCCGGCACGATCATGGGCATCGCACCGCAGAGCAAGAAGCAGAACGCGGCCTGGGAGCTGGTCAAGTACATGACCACGGACACCGACGCCGTGGTGGGCTTCGCCAACGCCATCGGGAACGTGCCCTCCACCTTCGAGGCCCTGAAGTCCCCGGACCTGAAGTTCGACGAGCGCTTCAAGACCTTCCTGGACATCGCCCGGCATCCCGGGTCCACCACCTCGGACGGCGCCGTGAACGGCTCCGCCTACCAGGAGACCCTCCAGAACTTCGCGAACAAGTACGAGAAGGGCGCCGTCACCGACCTGAAGAAGGGTCTCGAGGAGACCGCCGCCCAGATCGACCGCGACATCGCCGCGGCGAAGTGACGGCCGGACCCCACCCATGAGCACGGACACCATGCCCGCGAAGGAGGCGGCGGCCCCCGTCGCCGCCTCCCCGGAGGGGCGGAACACCCTGCGGTCGAAGCGCCGGCGCAACGCGCTGCGCACCGCGTTGTTCATGTCGCCCTGGCTGATCGGATTCGGCTTCTTCTTCGCCTATCCGCTGATCTCCACCCTGTACTTCTCGTTCATGCGGTACGACGGCCTCAACCCGCCGTCCTGGCGGGGCCTGGAGAACTGGACGTACGTCCTCTCCGACATGCCGAAGTTCTGGCCGGCGATGCAGAACACCCTGTGGCTGGCCGTCGTGATGGTCTCCTGCCGGGTGCTCTTCGGCCTCGGCATCGGCCTGCTGATCACCAAGATCAAGACGGGCGCCGGAGTCTTCCGCACCCTCTTCTACCTGCCGTACCTGGCCCCGCCGGTGGCGGCCACGCTGGCCTTCGTCTTCCTGCTCAACCCCGGCACCGGGCCGGTCAACTCGCTCCTGGAGGCGGTCGGCATCCCCGCCCCCTCCTGGTTCAACGACGCGGACTGGGCCAAGCCGGCCCTGACGGTCCTCGCCGTGTGGGGCGTCGGCGACCTCATGGTCATCTTCATGGCCGCCCTGCTCGACGTGCCGAAGGAGCAGTACGAGGCCGCCGAGCTGGACGGCGCGTCCCCGTGGCAGCGCTTCCGGTACATCACGCTGCCGAACATCTCCCCGATCGTGCTCTTCGCGGTCGTGACCGGGGTCATCGGCGCGATGCAGTACTACACGCAGCCGATCGTGGCCTCCAAGGTCGCCTCGGGCGTGATGGGCGGCTCCGGCGTGACCTTCCAGCCCGGCTACCCGGACGACTCCACCCTGACCCTCCCGCAGCTGGTCTACAGCCTCGGCTTCAGCCAGTTCAACTACGGCGCGGCCTGCGTGGTGGCGCTCGTGCTCTTCGCCTTCTCCATGGCCTTCACCGCGCTGCTGATGCGCCGGCGCGGCGGCCTGATCGGCTCGGGTGACTGAACCATGACGACGCTCTCCCCCACCGTGGCCGCCGGCCCCACCGCCGCCGAGCGGACCGCCCGCCGCAGGTCGCTGCTGCACTGGATCGCCGTGCACTCGCTCGGCATCGCCGCCGCCCTGTTCTTCGTGCTCCCGTTCGTCTTCGTGTTCCTGACGTCCCTGATGAGCGACGAGCAGGCGCTCACCCGGGACCTGACGCCGAACTCCTGGCACTGGGACAACTACGTCAAGGTCTTCGAGACGCCGGGCTTCCTCACCTGGTGGAGGAACTCCCTGCTGTACGCGGGGCTCGGCACCGCCCTCGTCGTGGTGTCGTCGATCCCCGTGGCGTACGCGCTCGCGAAGTTCCGCTTCCGGGGCCGGCACCTGTCGCTGCTGCTCGTCATCTCGATGATGATGCTGCCGCCGCAGGTCGTGATCATCCCCATGTACCTGTTCTGGGCGAAGCAGATGGACCTCTCCGGCACGCTGTGGCCGCTGATCGTCCCGATGGCGTTCGGCGACGCCTTCGCCGTCTTCCTGCTGCGCCAGTTCCTGCTGACCATCCCGAACGAGTACGTCGAGGCGGCGAAGATCGACGGCTGCGGCGAATTCCGCACCCTCCTGAGGGTCGTGCTCCCGATGGCGAAGCCCGGCATCGCCGCCGTGGCCCTCTTCCAGTTCTTCTACTGCTGGAACGACTACTTCGGGCCGCAGATCTACGCCTCCGAGAACGCGGCCGCCTGGACGCTCAGTTACGGCCTGGAGTCCTTCAAGGGCGCACACCACACCGACTGGAATCTGA
Source organism: Streptomyces sp. NK15101 (assembly GCF_020400725.1). Taxonomy (GTDB): domain Bacteria; phylum Actinomycetota; class Actinomycetes; order Streptomycetales; family Streptomycetaceae; genus Streptomyces. The sequence goes on from NZ_JAINVG010000008.1 coordinate 143,734, forward strand.
CCATGGCCGCGACCGTCCTGGTCATGGCCCCCGTGATCCTCGTGTTCTTCTTCGCGCAGAAGGCGTTCGTCGAGGGAGTCACACTGACCGGAGTGAAGGGCTGACACATGAAGCTCGCTGTCGTGGGGGGCGGTTCCACCTACACCCCCGAACTGATCGACGGATTCGCGCGCCTGCGCGACACCCTGCCCATCACCGAACTCGCCCTCGTCGACCCCGCCGCCGAACGCCTGGAGCTCGTCGGCGGCCTGGCCCGGCGGATCTTCGCCAAGCAGGACCACGACGGCAAGGTCGTCACCACGGGCGACCTCGACGCCGGGGTCGAGGGCGCCGACGCCGTCCTGCTCCAGCTGCGGGTCGGCGGACAGGCCGCCCGCGAGCAGGACGAGACCTGGCCGCTGGAGTGCGGCTGCGTCGGCCAGGAGACCACCGGCGCCGGCGGCCTCGCCAAGGCGCTGCGCACGGTCCCGGTCGTCCTGGACATCGCCGAACGGGTCCGGCGCGCCAACCCGGACGCCTGGATCATCGACTTCACCAACCCCGTCGGCATCGTCACGCGCGCGCTGCTCCGGGCCGGGCACAAGGCCGTCGGTCTGTGCAACGTGGCCATCGGCTTCCAGCGGAAGTTCGCGAAGCTCCTCGGCGTGACCCCGTCCGAGGTGCACCTCGACCACGTCGGGCTCAACCACCTGACCTGGGAGCGGGCGGTGCGGCTCGGGGGCCCCGAGGGCGAGGACGTGCTGCCCCGGCTGCTCGCCGGACACGGCGACGCGATCGCCGAGGACCTCCGTCTGCCGCGCCCGGTCCTGGACCGGCTCGGCGTCGTCCCCTCGTACTACCTGCGGTACTTCTACGCGCACGACGAGGTGGTGCGGGAGCTGGGCACCAAGCCCTCGCGGGCCGCCGAGGTCGCGGCGATGGAGCGGGAGCTCCTGGAGATGTACGGGGACCCGGCGCTCGACGAGAAGCCGGCGCTGCTCGCCAAGCGGGGCGGCGCCTTCTACTCGGAGGCGGCCGTGGACCTGGCGGCCTCCCTCCTGGGCGGCGGGGGTTCGCCGTACCAGGTGGTGAACACGTACAACGGCGGCACGCTGCCGTTCCTGCCGGACGACGCCGTGATCGAGACGCAGGCGGCGGTCGGCCCGCACGGCGCCACGCCGCTGCCGGTCGCGCCGGTGGACCCGCTGTACGCCGGTCTGATCGCGAACGTGACGGCCTACGAGGACCTGGCCCTGGAGGCGGCGCTGCACGGCGGCCGGAACCGGGTCTTCAAGGCGCTGCTCGCGCACCCGCTGGTGGGGCAGTACGCGTACGCCGACGGGCTCACCGACCGGCTGATCGCGCACAACCGGGAGCACCTCGCGTGGGCGTGAACGGAGCGCTCCTCGCGATCGACGCGGGGAACAGCAAGACCGACGTCGCGGTGGTCTCCCTGGGCGGGACCGTCCTGGGGGCGGCGCGCGGCGGCGGGTTCCAGCCCCCCGTGGTGGGGGTGGGGGAGGCGGTCGACGGGCTCGTGGAGATCGTCGGGCGGGCCTGCGCCGAGGCAGGGGTCCCGGCGGAGTTCGCGCACGTCGCGGCCTGTCTCGCCAACGCCGACCTGCCCGTGGAGGAGGCCGCGCTCCGGGCCGAGCTGCTCGGCCGGGGCCTGAGCCGGTCCGTACGGGTCCACAACGACACCTTCGCCATCCTGCGGGCCGGGGTCGACGAGCCGCGGGGCGTGGCCGTGGTGTGCGGGGCGGGGATCAACTGCGTGGGGATGACTCCGGACGGGCGGACCGCGCGCTTCCCGGCGATCGGGAAGATCTCCGGGGACTGGGGCGGGGGCGGCGGACTCGCCGACGAGGCCCTGTGGTTCGCGGCGCGCGCCGAGGACGGGCGGGGCCTGCCCACCGCCCTCGCCCGCACGCTGCCCGCGCACTTCGGCCTGGACTCGATGTCCGCGCTGATCGAGGCGCTGCACCTGGGCCGGATCCCGATGGGACGGCGGCTCGAACTGACGCCGGTGCTCTTCCGCGTCGCGGCGCAGGGCGATCCGGTGGCGGAGTCGCTCGTGGACCGGCTCGCCGACGAGGTCGTCGCCATGGCCGCGGTCGCGCTCCGCCGGCTCGGCCTCGACCGCGAGGAGGCCCCGGTGATGCTGGGCGGCAGCGTGCTCGCCGCCCGCCACCCCCGGCTGGAGGGGCGGATCCGCGAACTCCTGGCGGCGCGGGCGCCGAAGGCCGTGATCGGCTTCGTGACCGCGCCGCCGGTGCTCGGCGCGGGGCTGCTCGCCCTGGACGCGGTGGCGGCGGGCCCGGAGGCGAAGGCCCGGCTGCGGGAGCGGTACGAGGGCTGAGCGCGGGGGGTGCGGGGCGTCTCGTCGTGTGCGACGGGGCGCCCCGCACGCATGTTCACCTGTTCGAGTGATGGCCGATATGGAACCGATTCCGGCGGGATGACGTATTCAGAGTGAGGGGTTCGCCCGCTGATGCGTGGGAGGCATGGGGCACGATAGGCACAAGATCCAGTCAATCCCGGTGTGCGGACGGCCCCCTGAGGCCATACTGCTGGCCGGGTGGTCCACCACCGGAACCGGAGTCACCGGGCCGGCCGGAGGGGCCGACGTCAGCGACCGAGGGGGAGGTCAAGTGACACACCCGCCGAACGCGCCCGCCGCCTCGGCGGCGCGGGGCACGGCCCAGGCGCCCGTGCGCCCGGGCGGCCTGCCCTCGCAGCCGTCGCCCGCGCCCGCCGCCGCCCCGCCCGCGGGGCGCGGCGCCTGGGCCGTGGGCCGGGAGCGGCTGCGGGAGGCCGCGACCACCGAGCCCGGCCGCCTCCAGATCCTCGGGGCCGTACTGGCGCTGCTCGTCGTGGCGTTCGGGGCCGTCACCGCCCTGGAGGTCACCGACCGGGCCTCCGCCGCCGACGACGTCGTCAGCCGCAGCCAGCCCCTGAGCGCCGACGCGGCCGCCATCTACCGCTCCCTCGCCGACGCCGACACCACCGCCGCCGCCGGCTTCCTGGCCGGCACCCTGGAGCCCGCGGAGTCCCGCGCGCGCTACACCCGGGACATCACCACCGCCTCCCGGCTGCTCGTCAAGGCCGCGGCGAACACGGACGGTTCGTCCGCGTCGGCCCGCGAGATCGCCACCCTCAACGAGCAGCTCCCCCGCTACACGGGCCTGATCGAGCGCGCCCGGGCCGCCAACCGGCAGGGCCTGCCGCTCGGCGGCGCCTATCTGCGGTACGCCAACCAGCAGATGACCAGCGCGCTGCTGCCGGCCGCCGAGCGGCTGTACGCGGCGGAGACGGAGCGGCTGCACCGGGACGACGACTCGGCCCGCGCCCGGCCCTTCCTGTCGCTCGCGCTCGGCCTGCTCGCGCTCGGCGTCCTCCTCTGGGCCCAGCGCCGCAACTACGCCCGCACCAACCGGGTCTTCAACCACGGGCTGCTCGCCGCCACCGCCGCCACCGCGGCCGTCCTGCTGTGGCTCCTCGCCGCGCACACCGTGACGCGGACCGGGCTGGACAGCGCGCGGGCGCACGGACAGGAGTCCCTCCAGGTCCTCAACACGGCCCGGATCAGCTCCCTCACCGCCCGCGCCAACGAGAACCTGACCCTGGTCGCCCGGGGCGCCGTCCTCACCGAGGACGGCAGGAACGACAAGTACGAGGCGGACTACACGGCGAGCATGAGCGCCCTGACGACGGCGCTCGCCGCGGCGCGCGAGCTCGCCGACGACGACGCCGGGCGCGGCCCGGTGGACGACTCCGCCGCGCGCGCGGCCGACTGGCGCGAGCGCCACAAGGACGCCCGCGCGAAGGACGAGGCCGGCGACTACGAGGGCGCCCTCGTCCGGGTCGTCGGCTCCGAGGGCTCCACCGGCCGGTCCTTCGACCAGGTCGACGCGGCCCTGGAGCGGGCCCTCGCGCACGAACAGACCCAGTTCACCCGCTCCGCCGGGGACGCCAGGGACGCGCTGACCGCGCTTCCCCTCGGCGCGGCGGCCCTCGGGATCCTGGGGGCGGCGGGCGCCGTCCTCGGCATCAACCGCAGACTGTCGGAGTACCGGTGAGAGGGGGCGGGATGCCGAACGGCACGGACCCGCTGGTGCGGCGGGCCGCCAGGCGGCTGCGGGGCTGGGGCGGAGTGGCCGCCATGGCCGTGGCCTGCGGGCTCACCGCCTCGCTGACCCTGCTGCCCCTCGCGCACGGCGGGAGCGACGCGGCGGCCGCGCCCCGGACGTCCGGCCCCGGGGTGGGCACCGGCGTCCAGGTCAAGGCCGACACCTGCGAGCACCCCGAGGCCTCCCTCACGCCCTCGTCGGCGGACGGCCCGTCGGTCCGGGCGATCAAGGACCGCGGGAAGCTGATCGTCGGCGTCGACCAGTCCAGCTACCGCTGGGGCTACCGGAACCCGGAGAAGGGCGTCCTGGAGGGCTTCGACATCGACCTGGCCCGGGCCATCGCCAAGGACCTCCTCGGCGACCCGGAGGCGATCGTCTTCCGCACGATCCCGACCAACCAGCGGATCGCCGCGCTGAACAGCGGCAAGGTCGACCTCGTCGTGCGCACCATGACGATCAACTGCAAGCGGATCGAGCAGGTCGCCTTCTCCACCGCCTACTTCCAGGCCGGACAGCAGGTGCTGGCGCCCAAGCTCGACAAGGGCATCACCGGCTACGACTCCTCGCTGCGCGGCAAGCGGATCTGCACCGCCGAGGGCTCCACGGCCTACGACGCCCTGGCGGAGAACTCCTTCGGCGCGGTCTTCAAGGACGAGGCCGACGGCACCAAGGACGACAAGGACCTGCTGACCGTCCCCAACCAGCTGGACTGCCTGGCCCGGCTCCAGATGGGCGAGGTCGACGCCGTCGTCACCGACAACGCCCTCGCGGCCGGCCAGGCCGCGCAGGACCCCGCGGTCGAGCTGAAGGGCCGGCCGTTCACGAAGGAGTACTACGGGGTGGCGGCCAAGCTGGGCAACGACGACCTGGTGCGCCGGGTCAACCAGGTCCTGGTGGGCTACCGGCAGGGGCCCTGGCAGGCGGCGTACCGGGAGTGGCTGGAGAAGGACCTCCCCGGGATACCGGGGCCGCCCGCTCCGTTGTACAAGTAGCGGCCCTGTCCGCGCCCCGACGAGCAACCCTGTACACGAAGCGGAAGAGGTGACCGATGGGCGTCACGGGACCCCCCGGGCCGGTGATGGACCGGGACGAGGTGGACCGTGCGCTGGCGCGGCTCGGCGCCGAGCACAAGGCGATCGAGGACTCGCTCCTCGCGCTCCAGGACCACGCGGGCCGCAGGCTGCTCGAAGGGGCGGAGCTGACCGGCACGACCCGGGACCGGTGGGCGGCCGCCGAGCGGACCATCACCCTGCTCTGGACCTGCTTCGACGTGTACACCGGCGCCCTGCGGGACGCCCGTGAGGTGCGGGCGCGGCGCCGCTGGCCCGGCCGGGAGGAGCTCGTGGAGCTGACCGACCGGCTGCGCGGCGACAGCGTGGTCGTCCCGGGCGGGGCCGCCGAGGGAGCCCTGCTCACCGAGCGGTTCAGCCTGGAGGGTCTGGTCCGGCGGATGAACGAGCTGTACGCCTCCTCGCTCGACCTGGTCGTCACCGCCGACGCCGTCTGGTCGGCGCTGCCCGCCCGGATAGACCTGCTCGCGGCCGAGCTGGGCCGGACGCGTTCGCTGGCGCACTCGGTCGGCGTGCGGCCCGGGGAGCATCCGGCGGGGGACGAGCTGGAGGCGATCACGGCCGAGCTGACCGCGCTGCGCTCGCAGGTCGTGACCGACCCGCTGGCGTTCTGGCGGCCGGCGGCGGGGAGTTCGGCGCCGGGCGGCGGACGGCCCGACACCGAGCGGTACGACCGGGCCGCCCTGGCCCTGGAGGACGTCCGGCGCGAGATCGAGGCGGTCCTCGCGGTCCGGCAGGACTCCGAGGAGCGGCTGCTCCGGCTGCGGGACGTGCTCTCGCGGGCGGACCGGACGCTCGCCGAGGCGCGGTCGGCGCGCGGCGAGGTCCTCGCGAAGATCGCCGCCTCCGAGGTGCCGGCCGTGAGCGGGCCGCCGATCGTGCTGCAGGAGCGGCTGGCGACCGCCGCCGAGTACCGCCGACGCGCCCAGTGGCACCGGCTCTCCCCGCTCCTGGAGTCCCTGGAGCGGGAGGCGGAGGACGAACTGCTGCGGGCCCGCGAGTCGTTGACGGCGGTCACCGCGCCGCTGGCGGTCCGGGCCGAGCTGCGCGGCCGGCTCGACGCGTACAAGGCGAAGGTGGCGCGGCTCGGCGCGGCGGAGGACCCGCTGCTCGTCGAGCGGTACGACGCGGCGCGCCGGATGCTGTGGAGCGCGCCCTGCGATCTGCGGGTCGCGGAGCAGGCGGTGCTGCGCTACCAGCAGGCGGCGGCGGACGTGCTGTCCGGGCCGAGGGACACGAGGGACGCGGGAGACGCGGGAGGACGACAGTGGTGAGCGGGGAGACGGGCGTGGGGAGCTGCCAGCGTCCTTCGTGCGAGGGCTCGTACGAGGACATGGGAGGCGGCGAGCTGTACTGCGACACCTGCGGGCTCGCCCCGGTCGTCGCGCCCGGGGGCCTGATCGGGTCGACGCCGACCGGGATGGCCGTGCCCGGGAGGTCCTCGGCCGTCGGCGGGCCGGACTCCGGCTCCTCCCGGAGCGGTTCGCGGGCCTCCTCGCGCGCCTCGTCCCGGTCCTCGACCTCGCGCCGGTCGGTCTCCGGCCGGCTCTCGCGCTCGCTCTCCGGGGCCTCCGGCGTCTCCACGGGCCGCTCGGTGTCGGTGCGCAGCTCGGGCTCGTCGACCGGGCAGTCCGCCCGGAACCGGCTGGGCGCGGGCCTGGTGACGATCCCCGAGGTGCCGCGCCCCGACCCGCGGGCGGCGGTCATGGAGAACGCCGAGGTCCCCGAGCGGAAGCGTTTCTGCTCCCGTTCGGACTGCGGGGCCCCGGTGGGCCGCGCGCGGGGCGACCGGCCGGGCCGCACGGAGGGCTTCTGCACCAAGTGCGGCCACCCGTACTCCTTCGTGCCGAAGCTGCGCGCCGGCGACATCGTCCACGGCCAGTACGAGGTCGCGGGCTGCCTCGCGCACGGCGGGCTCGGCTGGATCTACCTCGCCGTCGACCGGGCCGTCTCCGACCGGTGGGTGGTCCTCAAGGGCCTGCTCGACACCGGCGACCAGGACGCCATGGCCGCGGCGATCTCCGAGCGGCGCTTCCTCGCCGAGATCGAGCACTCCAACATCGTCCGCATCTACAACTTCGTCGAGCACCTCGACCAGCGCACCGGCTCCATGGACGGCTACATCGTCATGGAGTACGTCGGCGGCAAGTCGCTCAAGGAGATCGCCAACGACCGGCGCACCCCCGACGGACGGCGCGATCCGCTGCCGGTGGAGCAGGCCTGCGCGTACGGGATCGAGGCCCTGGAGGCGCTCGGCCACCTGCACAGCAGGAACCTGCTGTACTGCGACTTCAAGGTCGACAACGCCATCCAGTCCGAGGACCAGCTGAAGCTCATCGACATGGGCGCCGTCCGGCGGATGGACGACGACGAGTCGGCGATCTACGGCACGGTCGGCTACCAGGCGCCGGAGGTGGCCGAGGTCGGTCCGTCGGTGGCGAGCGACCTGTACACGGTGGCGCGCACGCTCGCCGTGATGACCTTCGACTTCCAGGGCTACACGAACGTCTTCGTGGACTCGCTGCCCGACCCGGAGCACATCGAGGTCTTCCGGACGTACGAGTCGTACTACCGCTTCCTGGTCCGCGCCACCGACCCGGACCCGGCCCGCCGGTTCGCCTCCGCGCAGGAGATGGCGGAGCAGCTGACGGGCGTGCTGCGCGAGGTCGTGGCGCTCCAGTCGGGCCGGCCGCGGCCGGCGCTCTCGACGCTGTTCGGCACGGAGGTGCGGGTCACGGACACCGAGTTGTTCGCCGAGTCGACCGAGGACGTGTCGCTGCTCGGCGCGCGGTACGACCGCCGGAAGCAGGCGCCGGTGGTGCCGGCGTTCCCTGACGGTCACGGGCTCGGCCGGCTCCTCGCGCCGCTCGACGCGCCCGCCACCGCGCTCGCGCTGCCCGTGCCGCGCGTCGACACGGGCGACCCCAACGCCGGTTTCCTCGCCGGTCTCGCGGCCGCCGCCCCCGGCGAGCTGCTCGGGGCGCTCCAGGGCGCGCCCGTCCCCTCCGTCGAGCTGCGGCTGCGCACCCTGCGGGCCCAGCTGGAGCTGGGCGACCTGTCCGCCGCCGCGCGGACCCTCGCCGGCCTGGAGGAGCGGGACCCGGACGACTGGCGGGTCGTCTGGTACCGGGGCGTCGCCTCCCTGGTGACCGGCGACCACGAGCACGCGGCACTGGCCTTCGACGCGGTCTACGACGCCTTCCCCGGCGAGCCGGCGCCGAAGCTGGCCCTCGGGATCTGCGCCGAGGTCCTCGGCCAGCTGGACAACGCCGCCGAGTACTACCGCCTGGTGTGGGTCACGGACCCCGGCTTCGTCAGCGCGGCCTTCGGACTCGCCCGGGTGCGGCTCGCGGCAGGCGACCGCACCGGAGCCGTACAGGCCCTGGAATCCGTACCGGAGTCGTCGATCCACTACACGGCGGCGCGGGTCGCGGCCGTGCGGGCGCGGCTGCGGCGGCGCCCGGCACACGATCCGCTCGGCGCCGATCTGACGGCGGCCGCGGCGCAGGTCTCCGCGCTCCAGGGCTTCGGTCTGGACGCGGTGCGCCGGGAGCGCTTGTCGACGGAGGTCCTCGGGACGGCCCTCGACTGGGTACTCTCCGGAAGTCCCGGTGCGTCACCGGGCGGCGGCGCGCTGCTGCTCGGAAGTGAACTGGACGAGCGCGGACTGCGCTTCGGCCTCGAACGCTCGTACCGGGTGCTGGCCCGGCTCGCCCAGCGGGGCGAGGAGAGGATCGAACTGGTGGAGCGGGCCAACCGCTTCCGCCCCAGGACGTGGGTGTGAGGATGTCCCAGAAGCCGAAGCCGTCGCACGGACTCGCCGCCTGCCCGGGCTGCGCGGAGCCGCTGGATTCGGGTGACCGGTTCTGCGGGGCGTGCGGCTACGACCTGTCGGCCGTGCCGTCCGCCGAGACCGGGCCCGACCGCCCGACCGTGGCGATCGGCACCCCCGTGAACTGGCCGGACGCCCCGCCGCGCGACCCCGGTTCGCTGTCGACCATGACCCAGCACCCGGGCGACCTGCCGGGCACCGACTCCGGCGGCCGCGACCTCCCCACGATGGAGGTCCGCACGGACGGACCGGCCCCCGCGGAGAGCGGCGCCGTGGCGCACGGCGGGGCCCCGGCGGCCGCGCCCCGTTCCGTCGGATCCCCCACGCCCGACGGAGACTTCGAGCTGGCCGCGCCCGACCCCCGTGCCGCCGTGCGGGCGGAGCCGGCCCCGGCCGCCGCGGCGCCCGCCGCCGCTCCGGCCCCCGCCGCTCCCCCCGCCCCCGCCGCCCCCGCCGCCGCGATCTGCGTGGCCTGCCGGGCCGGGCGGGTGGACACCGACGGGTACTGCGAGAACTGCGGGCACGCCCAGCCGCGCGAGCGCGACCACATGGAGCGGGAGCTCGCCGGCGTCGCCGCCGTCAGCGACCGCGGGCTGCGCCACCACCGCAACGAGGACGCCTTCGCCGTCTCGTCGACCACCCTGCCCGACGGCTCCCCCGCCACCCTCGCGATCGTCTGCGACGGCGTCTCGTCGGCGACCCGCCCCGACGAGGCCTCCGCCGCCGCCGCCGAGGCGGCCGGCGCCTCGCTGCTCGCCGCGCTGCCCCGGGGCACGCACCCGCAGCAGGCGATGCACGAGGCGATCGTGGCCGCCGCCGAGGCCGTCAACTCCCTTGCGGAGGAGCCCGGCCAGGACGGCGCGGAGCACGATCCGCACCGCCACCGCAACGCCCCGGCCTGCACCATCGTCGGCTCCGTCGTCGCCGCCGGCCTGCTCGTCGTGGGCTGGGTCGGCGACAGCCGGGCCTACTGGGTGCCGGACGACCGCAGCACCCCGCCCGCCCGGCTCACCGAGGACGACTCGTGGGCCGCGCAGATGGTCGCGGCGGGCCTGATGAACGAGGCCGAGGCGTACGCGGACGAGCGCGCCCACGCGATCACCGGCTGGCTCGGCGCCGACTCGTACGAACTGGACCCGCACACCGCCGCGTTCAAGCCGGATCGTTCCGGCGTGGTGGTGGTCTGCACGGACGGACTGTGGAACTACGCGGAGGCCGCTGAGGACATGGCCAGGGTCGTCCCGGCGGACGCCGCGGAGCGCCCGCTGGGCGCCGCGCAGGTCCTCGTCGGCCACGCCCTGGACGGCGGGGGCCACGACAACATCACGGTCGCGCTCGTCCCGTTCACCGCCGTCGGCACAGGGGCGGCATCCGCCTGAGAGCGGTCGCCGATCCCCGTTCCCCTCACCTTTGTTGCGTCTGTCGCGTAGGAGCCGAAAACAGATGGCGAACTTCTCCAAACCGACCGTGCCCCAGTTCTCGGTGGACGTCTACCAGAACGAGTTCCTGCCGGAGGGCGGCAGGGACGTCAGCGCGATCGTCACCGTCACCTCGACCGGGGGCGGCACCAGCGGCGGACACCCGGGCTTCGCGGGCGCGGCCGGTGTCGTGATCATGGTCGACTGCTCCGGCTCGATGGACTACCCCGCCACCAAGATGCGCGGAGCGCGCGAGGCCACCGCCGCCGCCGTCGACACCCTGCGCGACGGCACGCACTTCGCCGTCGTCGCCGGGACGCACCTGGCGAAGGAGGTCTACCCGGGGAACGGCGGCCTCGCGGTCGCCGACGCCCGGACCCGCGCCGAGGCCAAGGAGGCGCTGCGCCGGCTCTCCGCGGGCGGCGGCACGGCGATCGGCACCTGGCTGCGCCTCGCGGACCGGCTGCTCTCCTCCGCCGAGCTCACCATCCGGCACGGCATCCTGCTCACCGACGGCCGCAACGAGCACGAGTCGCCGGAGGAGCTGCGGGCCGCGCTCGACGCCTGCGCGGGCCGGTTCACCTGTGACGCGCGCGGGGTCGGCACGGACTGGGAGGTCAAGGAGGTCACCGGGATCGCCTCGGCGCTCCTCGGGACGGCCGACATCGTCGCCGACCCGGCCGGGCTCGCCGCCGACTTCACGGCGATGATGGAGCACGCGATGGGCAAGGGCGTGGCGGACGTCGCGCTGCGCCTGTGGACCCCGGTGGGGGTCGAGATCATGTTCGTGAAGCAGGTGGCGCCGGCGGTGGAGGACCTGACGGGGCGGCGCACCGAGGCCGGGCCGCGCGCCGGGGACTACCCGACGGGCTCGTGGGGCGACGAGTCCCGCGACTACCACGTGAGCGTGCGGGTCCCGCAGGCGGCGGTCGGCCAGGAGATGCTCGCCGCCCGGGTCTCCCTGATCGCCCCGGACCCGGCGGGCGGCGATCCGCGCCCGCTGTCTCAAGGACTGGTACGGGCGGTGTGGACGGACGACCTCGCGATGTCGACGTCGATCAACCCGCAGGTCGCGCACTACACGGGTCAGGCCGAGCTCGCGGATGCCATCCAGCAGGGGCTGGATGCCCGCAAATCGGGCGATCGCGACGGCGCGACGGCCAAACTGGGCCGTGCCGTGCAGCTCGCGGCGGCCTCCGGCAACGCGGACACCGCGAAACTGCTTTCGAAGGTGGTCGACGTGGTCGACGCGGCGACCGGTACTGTGCGTTTGAAGGCGAAGGTCGCGGAAGCGGACGAGATGACACTCGAGACCCGTTCCACCAAGACCGTTCGCGTCAAGAGGTAGCCCGGCCACCGGGCCGGACGACGAGAGGGGGAAGCACCGACATGCCGACCTGCCCGAACGGACACCAGTCGGTCTCCGACGACTGGTGCGAGGTCTGCGGCCATCGCATGGCCGGGGCGGGTGCGCCGACGGGTGCCGTACCGCCGCCTCCCCCGCCGCCGCCCCCCGCGTACGGATACCCCGGCCCGGCCGGCCCCGGTGAGCCCGGCCCCGGCCGGCCCCCGATGGGCCCGCCGCCGGGCGCCCCCGGCGGTCCGGGCGGCTTCGGTCCCGGCGCCCCCGCGGCTCCCGGCGGCTTCGGTCCCGGCGGCGACCCGAACGCGACGGCCCAGGCGGAGCTGTGCCCGCAGTGCCGTACGCCGCGCGAGCACATGGCGCCGTTCTGCGAGGAGTGCCGCTGGAACTTCCTCACGAACACGGCGACCTCGTACACGCCGCCGGCCCCGCCCAACGCGCCCCACGGCGCTCCGCCGCAGCAGCCCGGGCCGCCGCCCGGTCTGAACCTGCCGCCGGGCTTCCAGTCCCCGCCGCCCGCGCCGCCGCAGCAGCAGCAGCCGGACCCGTTCGGCTACCAGGGCTCGCGGCCCTCGCAGGTGAACCGGCCGGCCGAGCCGCTGGGTGCCGAGCCCACGCACCACCAGGCCCCGCCGCAGCGTCCGCCGGCGCAGCAGCAGCAGCCCGCCCCGCCCGCGTACCTCCAGGCCCCGGCCCAGGCGCCGGCCCCGCCCGCGCCGCCGCAGCCGCGCGCGGACGACGACTGGGTCCTGTCGCCGCCGTCGCAGCACCAGCCGCCCCAGGCACCGCCGGCACCGCCGCAGCAGCAGGCACCCCAGGCACCGCCGCAGCAGCAGGCACCGCCGCACCAGGCGCCTCCGCAGCAGCACCAGCCCCCGCAGCCTCCGCAGCACCAGGGCCCCCCGCCGCACCAGGGACCTCCGCCCCACCAGGGCCCCCCGCCGCAGCACCAGGGGCAGCAGCCTCCGCAGCAGTTCCAGCCGCCGCGGCAGCAGCAGCCCCTGAGCTGGACCGCGGTCATCGGTCCCGACCGCGAGTACTTCATGGCGATGATGCAGCGCAGCGGCCCGGAGGCCACGGGCCTGAACCTGCCCGCGTACTCGCCGGCCAAGCACCTGCCGCTCCAGGGCAACCAGGTCTCCATCGGCCGTCGCCGGCACTCCACCGGCGAGTCCCCCGACATCGACCTGTCGGTGCCGCCGGAGGACCCGGGCGTCTCGCACCAGCACGCCGTGCTGGTGCAGCAGCCGGACGGCTCGTGGGCGGTGGTGGACCAGAACTCCACCAACGGCACCACGGTCAACGGCGGCGAGGAGCCGATCCAGCCCTACGTCCCCGTCCAGCTCCAGGACGGCGACCGGGTGCACGTCGGCGCCTGGACCACGATCACGATCCGTCTCGCCTGACGACGGCCGCCCCGGCCGGGACCGCCTCCACTGAGGCCGTCCCGGCGAAGACCGTCAGACGGTCCCCGGCAGGGGCCAGGCGTACGGCCCCGCGGGGTCGTCCAGCCAGGCCCACTGCCGGTCGCCGCTGACCGTCACCCCGAAGCGCTCCCGCCCCGGCCGCCGCTCGCGCAGCCAGAGCGAGAGCGCTTCGCGTCTGTCGAGGGTCCCGGCGGCCAGGCCCCACAGGAAGAGGAAGCGCTCGTCCCCGGCCGGGCCGGGCCGCGGGTTGTCCGGCTCCGGCGCCTGGGCGGCGGCGCCCCGGAGCGCCACGAAGTACGCGGAGGTGGCGAGGAACCGTCCCTCCGCGTGCGCGGCGTCGCGCACCCGCAGCAGGATCAGGCCGGTGGAGAGCGGCGCGAGGACGAGCGCGCCGGACCGGCACTGGGCGAGCCAGGGGTACGGGACGGAGGGCACCGCGCAGGTCGCCACGATCCGGTCGTACGGGGCGTGCTCGGGGCAGCCGCGGGCGCCGTCGGCGGCGAGCACGGCGGGCCGGTACCCGGCGGCGGCGAGATGGGTCCGGGCGGACTCGGCGATCTCCTCGTCCAGGTCGACGGTGGTGACGTGCTCCTCGCCGAGGCGGTGGCAGAGCAGGGCCGCGTGGTAGCCGCTCCCGGCGCCGATCTCCAGGACGTCGTCCCCGTCGCGCACGTCCAGGGCGTCGAGCATCAGGGCCATCAGGGAGGGCTGGCTGGCGGAGGAGACCAGTTCCCCGTCCCGCACCCGGGTGGCGATCGCCGTGTCCGCGTACGCCCCGCGCAGCCAGCGGTCCCGCCGCTCCGGGTCGGGGTCGCCGGCCCAGAGCCGCTCGTAGCCGCCGGGCGCGGAGACGTAGTAGTACGGGACGAAGAGGTGGCGCGGCACCTCGGCGAAGGCGGCCCGCCAGGCGGGGTCGGCCGGCAGGCCGTCCGCCTCGATCTCCCGCACGAGCGCGCGCCGCTCCCGCGCGCCGGCCTCGGCGAACTCGTCCATGGGTCCACTCTCCCGCCCTCCGGGGGCCGGGGCGAGCGGCCGTACGGGCGGTCCTGGAACGGCCGGGAGGCGTCCGGAGACGGTCCTGGGCCTCCGGCCCTCGGCCGGGCATCTGAGACGATGGAACGGTGAACGAGATTCCCGGGGAAACGGTGCAGGAGCAGACCTTCTACGAGCAGGTCGGGGGCGAGGAGACCTTCCGCCGCCTGGTCCGCCGCTTCTACGAGGGAGTCGCGGCCGACCCGCTGCTGCGCCCGATGTACCCCGAGGAGGACCTCGGCCCGGCCGAGGAGCGCCTCGCCCTCTTCCTGATGCAGTACTGGGGCGGCCCCCGCACCTACAGCGACCACCGCGGCCACCCCCGCCTCCGCATGCGCCACGCGCCGTTCACCGTGGACCGGGCCGCCCACGACGCCTGGCTGCGGCACATGCGCGACGCCGTCGACTCGCTCGGTCTGGCCCCGGAGCACGAGAGCGAGCTGTGGCGGTACCTGACGTACGCGGCGGCCTCGATGGTGAACACCGCCGACTGAGGGCCGGCGCACGGACTGAAACGTTCCGGACACGGAACGCCGAATAACGGTCACGATCCCATCAAGGTCCGCGTGGAAGCGGTTACCAGTGACGCGTGCCCTCTGAAAGCATCCGAGGAAACTCCAGCGGGTCCAGGGGGATGGGTGACGGGGTTCGTATTCCTGCGTGTCAGGGCACACCGGCTGCTGCTCTCCGCCGCGCTGCTCGCCGTGCTCCTGACGACCTCGGTGCTCGCCACCCTCGCCGCCTTCTCCGGCGCGATCGGGGACGCCGCGCTCCAGGCCGGGCTGCGGGGCCGGTCCGCGGCCGCCGCCTCGCTGCTCGTGAGGGGGCAGATACCGGCCGAGAAACGGGCCGGTGCCGACGCCGCCGTCGAGGACGGGATGCGGAGGACCTTCGACGGGCTCCCGGTGACCGTCCGGCGGCTCGAACGCTCGGGGCCGTACGCGCTGCCCCGCTCCCTCCAGCCGCCCGCCGCCCGCACGGGCGACCCCGACCTGACGCACTTCGCCGCCCTCGACCGCTCCCGGCTCTCGCTCGTCAAGGGCTCCTGGCCCTCGCCCGCCCGGGCCGGCGGCACGGTCGAGGCGGCGCTCCCCGAGGAGGCGGCCCGGCGGCTCAAGGTCTCCCCCGGCACCGTCCTCGACCTCACCGACCGGCTGGCCGACCGCAAGGTGAAGACCCGGATCACCGGCGTCTACCGGCCCGTCGACACCGCCGACCTCTACTGGCAACTCGACGACGCGGGCGGGCGCGGCGTGCGGACCGTCGCCTTCACCACGTACGGCCCGCTGCTCGTCGACCCGGCCGTCATCGGATCCGGGACGCTGAGCTCCGGCGACACCTCCTGGCTCGGCTCCGCCGACTTCACCGGCTTCACCACGGACCGGATGGACGCCCTGCGCACCGCCGCGACCGAGGGCCCGAAGGCGCTGGCCGCCGACACGGACGGGTTCGGCACGACGATCTCCGCGTCGACCGCGCTCCCGACCGTCCTGGACCAGACCCGGCGGGCCCTGCTCGTCTCCCGCTCCACCCTCCTGATCGTCGCCGTGCAGCTGGTGCTGCTCGCCGCGTACGCGCTGCTGCTCGTCGCCCGGCTGCTCAGCACCGAGCGCTCCGGCGAGACGGCCCTGCTGCGGGCCCGCGGCGGTTCGCGGCGCCGGATCGCCGGGCTCGCCGCCGCCGAGGCCCTGCTGCTCGCCCTGCCCGCGGCCCTCGTCGCCCCGCTGGTCTCCGGCCCGCTGACCCGGCTCTTCGCCGAGCGGTCGGCGCTCTCCTCGCTCGGCGTGCACCTCGACACCTCGCCCTCGCTCCAGGTCCGGCTGGTCGCCGCCCTGGTCGCCCTGTGCTGCGCGGCGGCCGTCGTGGCCCCCGCGCTCGCCGCCGGGGACGGCTCCGTCGTCCCGCTGCGCAAGGCACGCTCGGCGGCGCTGCCCGTCCCGGTGCGCGCCGGGGCGGACCTCGGCCTCCTCGCCGTCGCCGCCGTCGCGTACTGGCAGCTCCAGCGGCCGTCCGCCACGGGCGGCACCCTCGGCGCGGACGAGGCCGGCGGCGGCTCCGTCGACCCGGTGCTCGTCGCCGCACCCGCCCTCGCCCTGCTCGCCGGCACCGTCCTGACGCTGCGGCTGCTGCCGCCCGCCGCCAAGCTGGCCGAGCGGCGCGCGGCCGGCGGCCGCGGGCTCTCCGCCGCCCTCGCGGGCTGGCAGTTCAGCCGCCGGCCGCTGCGCGGCGCGGGCCCCGTCCTCCTCCTCGTCCTCGCCGTGGCGATGGGCATGCTGGCCATCGGGCAGAGCGGCTCGTGGGAGCGCTCGCAGCGCGACCAGGCCGACTTCCGCGTCGGTACGGACATCCGGGTGCTGAGCGCGGGTCCCGGCGAGCCGACGCAGACCGAACGCCTCGCCGCCGTCCCGGGCGTCGAGGCCGTGGCCCCGGTGCACCGCGCCTCCATGGACGTGGCCGGGAAGAACGCCGCCGTCCTGGCCGTCGACACCCGCAACGCGGGCGGGCTGCTGCTGCGCCCCGACCTCTCGGGCACGCCCGTCCCGTCCCTGCTGGCCCCGCTGACCCCGAAGGCCGCCGCCCGGCCGGGTCTCCCGCTGCCCGCCGGGACCCGCACGCTCACCGTCGACCTGCGGACCTCCGCGCCCGCCGGCACGCCCGAGGCGCGGGTCACGGCCGTCCTGGAGGACCCGAGCGGCATCCCGTACCGGCAGACCGTGGGATCGCTGCCCTCGGACGGCCGCACCCACCAACTGGGCCTCGACCTCGGCGCGCTGACCGCCGGGCCCGGCACCGACGGCACCCGCGGCTCCGGCGGCCGCCTCACCCTCATCGGCCTGGAGCTCACCGGGCCGGTCCCCGACGGCGCGGACCACACGCAGACCCTGCACGTCGAGCGCTTCACCACCACCGGGGCCGACGGCGGCACGAAGACGCACGCCCCCGCGCGGATCCTCGCCCCCTGGGCCTCCGCCTCCGAGCTGGCCAGTGGCAGCCGGGGGACGACCGAGGGCACCGCGAGCGGACACCCCGGCACCCCCGGGCCCGGCGGCCGCCCGGCCCCGTACTCCGTCTCGTTCACGGTCACCGGCACGCCCACCGCGAACCCCTACCTCGGCCCCTCGGAGTTCACCCTGCGGATGACCGCCCCCGCCCCGAAGTCCCCGGACCGCCTTTCGGCCGTGGCCACCGAGGGCTTCATGGCGGCGAGCGGCGCCGAGCCCGGCGACCTGATCGAGGCCGACTTCGACGGCCGCCGGATCGACGTCACCGTCGACCGGGTGGTCAAGGAGCTGCCGACCACCGGCACCGGCGCCCGGACCGACTCGGCCGCGAGCGCCGTCGCCACCCCCGAGGACGGCGGCGCGGTCCTCCTCGATCTGACCGCGGTCAACCGGTACCTCGCGGCCTCCACCGACGGGACCGTCACCCTGCCGCCCGACGAATGGTGGCTGACCGTCGCCCCCGGCCGCGTGGACGAGGTCGCCAAGGCCCTGCGCGCCCGAGCCGACGCGGACCCCGCCCAGGTGCTCGTGCGGGACGAGGTCGCCGCCGAACTCCTCGGCGACCCGCTCGGCGCGGGCCCCAACGCCGCCCTGATGGCCGTCGCCGCGGCCGCCGCCGCCCTCGCCGCCGTCGGCTTCGGCGTCGGCTCGGCCGGCGCGATGCGGGAACGGTCCGCCGAGTTCGGCGTGCTGCGGGCGCTCGGTGCGCCGCAGCGCAAGCTCGCCCGGCTGATCGCCGCCGAACAGGGGCTGCTCATCGGCATCGGCCTGCTCGTCGGCATCGGGCTCGGCACCGTCCTGGCCCGGGCCGTCGTCCCGCTCGTCGTCCTCACCGGCCGGGCGGCCCGGCCCGTCCCGCCGGTCCTCGTCGAACTGCCCCTCGGCCAGGTGGCCCTGCTGCTCGCCGGCGTCGCCGCACTGCCGCTGGTCATCGTCGCCGGGATCGCCCTGCGCCGCACCGACCCGGTCGTGACCCTGCGCCACCAGGGGGAGAACTGATGGCGCCGACGGCCCCCGGCAAGGACGCGGACGGCACCGGCACGCCCGGCAAGGACCAGGCCCCTCACCGGGGCCCCGACACTCCCGCCGTACGCAGGAAGGCACCCGACATGCCCCGGCCCCGGTCGTCCCGGCCCGACAAGCCCGCCCGCCCGGTGGCGCCCTGGGTGCGGACCCGGCTGCGGACCGCGCCCCGGGCCGCCGCCGCCCTCGCCCTGCTCGTCCTGGTCACCGCGTACCTCGCGGCCGCGCTGCCGCGCGCCGTCGACCGCTACGAGACGGAGGGCCTCCGGCACGACATCGAGACCGCCGCCCCCCGCGACTCCGTCCTCGAACTGACCTCGCCGATCCCCGTGGACGAGCGCGGCCCGGGTCTGGCCCCGGACGTCCTCCAGGGGCAGAGCGACACGGTGCGGGGCCTGTTCCCGGCGCCGGTCCTGACCGATCCCGAGCAGACCGTCCACGGCGTCCGCACGGTCAAACGGGTGCCGGGCTCCGACCCGTGGCTGCCGAAGCCCGACGGGCTTCCCCCCGAGTTCGTGCTCTCCTCGCCGTCCGGCCTCGCCGACCACGCGACGCTGCGACAGGGCCGGCTGCCCGCGGGCACGGCAGCCGCCCCGGAAGCCGCCGTCACCGCGAAGACCGCCGGATCCCTGCGCCTGAAGCCCGGCTCCGTCGTCCACGTGCCGCACAAGTTCGGCGCGGAACCGATCGCCGTGACGATCACCGGCATCGTCGAACCCCGCGCCCCCGAGTCCCCCTACTGGGCGGTCGAACCGCTGCTCCGCACCCCGGCGCTCGCCCCGCTGGTCGGCGCCGAGGTGAAGTACTACTGGCAGGCGGCGCTGCTCCTCTCCCCCGCCTCCGCGCCCGCCGCGCTCTCCACGACGAACGACGTGGAGGTCTTCTTCCGGTTCGTGCCGGAGGCCGGCCACCTCACCGGGCGGGACACCGACCGGCTCGACGCCGCCCTCGACTCGGCCACCGGCGGCCCCGACCTGGTGAAGATGCGCAAGGCCGTCAAGGGCAACGCCACCCTCACCACCCAGCTCGACGCGATCGTCGACTCGTACCGCTCGATGCGCGACGCCATCGACCCGGTCGTGGCCGTCGCCGTCTTCGGCATCGGCGCGGTCGCCGCGGTCGTCCTCGCGATGACCGGCGGGCTCTTCGTCGCCCGCCGCGACAGCGAACTCTCCCTCCTCCGCTCCCGCGGCGCCTCCCTCACCGGCATCGGACTGCGGCTGCTCGGCGAGACCTCGGCCGTCGCCGTACCGGCCGCCGCACTCGCCCTCGGCCTCGCGGTGGCGACCGTCCGGCCGCCCGACGGCGGATCCGGCGGGATCCCCCTCGGCCCCTCCGTCCTCGCCACCGCTCTCGTCGCCCTGATCTCGATCCTCGTCCTGCCCGTGCGGGCGGTCGTCCTGCACCGGCGCCCACGCCTGCACGGCGGCCGCGACGACCTGCTCACCGCCCGCCCCTCCCGGCGCCGCACGGTCCTCGAACTCACCCTGCTCGTCCTCGCCGTCGGCGCCGTCGCCTCCCTGCGGCTGCGCGGCACCGACGACTCCGGCGACCACCTGGTGAGCGCCGCCCCCGTGCTCGTCGGCCTGATCGCCGCCATGGTCCTCGTACGGGTCTATCCGCTGCCGCTGCGGTGGCTGGCCCGCCCCGCCCGCAGGCTGCGCGGGGCCGTCGGACCGCTGGCCCTGGCCCGGGCCGGACGCGCCCCGTCCTCCGGCACCCTCCCGCTGCTCGCCCTCGTGCTCGCGCTGACCACGGCGGCCTTCGGCGGCTCCGTCCTCGCGGGCGTCGCCGACGCCCGCGACCGCGCGGCGCTCCTGGCCACCGGCGCGGACGCCCGCATCGGCGGCTCCGTCGAATGGACCCCGCTGCCCGCCGGGCTCACCGCATCGGTGCGCGGCCTGAAGGGCGTACGGGACGTGGCTCCGGTGCAGATCGAGTACGGCGTCTCCCTGCCGTCCCACCAGGGGACCTCCGCCCCTCCGATGAGCGCGCCGATCGTGGGCGTCGAGCCCGACTCGTACACCCGGCTCGCGAACCGGACCGGCTTCGGCCCCTTTCCCGCCGGGCTGCTGGCCTCGACGGGCAGGGGCGGCGAGGACGCCGTCGCCGACACCGAGCGGGTGCTGCCCGCCATCGCGTCGCCCGCGGTCGCCGAACGGCTCGGCGAGGGACCGATGGACGTCATCGCGGCGGCCGGCTCCTTCCGCGTCCAGGTGGTCGCCGTCCGGTCCACCACCCCGGCCCTCGACGACGCCGACTTCCTCCTCGTCAACGGCGCCGACCTCACCCACCGGTCGGACACCCAACTGCTCGTCACCGGTCCGGTGGACGGCGCCGCGCTGCGCGCCGTCGTGGAGGCGGAGTCGGACTCCCTCGCCGTGAAGCTGCGGACCGAGGAGCGGGCCACGTACGTGGACTCGCCGCTCCAGTCCGGTGCCGAACGGATCTACCTCGGCGCGATCGGCGCGGGCGCCGCCTTCGCGATGGTCGCCGTGCTGCTCTCGCTCCTGCAGAGCGCGCCGGAGCGGACCACGCTCCTCGCGCGGCTGCGGACGATGGGCCTCACCCGGAAGCAGGCGCGCCGGCTGCTCGGCCTGGAGGCGCTGCCGCAGGCCGTCCTCGCGGCGCTCGGCGGCACCCTCGTCGGCTGGGCGACGGTGCCGCTGCTCGCCCCGGGCATCGACCTGTTCCGGCTGGCGCTCGCGGCGGCACCGGGCTTCGCTCCGCTGGACAGCGCCCCGCTGCGGGCGGACCCGTGGTCGCTCGTCCTGCCCGCGCTGGCCGTCGTCGTCCTGACGGGGCTCGCGGCGGCCGGGCAGGCGTGGTGGGCGGGGCGCAGGAGCTCGATCCAGGAACTCAGGGCAGGAGACGCACGATGACGAAGACCGGCACGGCCCTTTCCGACACCTCCCTCGAGGAGCTGGAGCGGCGGGCCACGGCGCACCGCGACCGGCCCTCGTACGGTCATGACGCGCTCATCGCCTGCGACCGCCTGGTCCGCATCTTCACCACCGACGGGGTGGAGGTGCAGGCGCTCCAGGGGCTCGACCTCCTGGTGAAGGAGGGTGAGCTGATGGCCCTGGTCGGCGCCTCCGGTTCCGGCAAGTCGACGCTGATGAACATCCTGGCGGGCCTGGACGTGCCGACCGCCGGCGCGGCCCGGGTCGCCGGCTGCGACCTGCTCGGGATGGACGGCAGGGCCCGGCTGCGCTACCGCCGCGAGGTCGTCGGCTTCGTCTGGCAGCAGACCGCCCGGAACCTCCTGCCGTACCTGACGGCCGCCCAGAACGTGGCGCTGCCCATGCAGTTGCGCGGCCGCTCGAAGCAGAAGGCGGAGCGGGCCGAGGAGCTCCTCGCCATGCTGGGCATCCCGGAGATCCGCGACCGCCGGCCGCACCAGCTCTCCGGCGGCCAGCAGCAGCGGGTCGCGATCGCGGTCGCCCTGGCCAACAACCCGGCCGTGCTCCTCGCCGACGAGCCCACCGGCGAGCTGGACTCGACCACCGGCGAGCAGGTCTTCGCGGCCTTCCGCCGCGCCAACGAGGAGCTGGGCACGACGATCGTGATCGTCACCCACGACCAGGCGGTCGCCTCCGAGGTGCGCCGCACGGTCGCCATCCGCGACGGCCGCACCTCCTCGGAGGTGCTGCGCCGCACGGAGGTCGACGAGCAGGGCCAGGAGTCGCTGGTGGCACGGGAGTACGCGATGCTCGACCGCGCGGGCCGGCTCCAGCTCCCGGCGGAGTACACCCAGGCCCTCGGCATGGAGCACCGGGTGGCCCTGGAGCTGGAGCAGGACCACATCGGGGTGTGGCCGGACGACGCGGAGGGCTGAGGACGGCGCGGCGCGACCGTGCGGGGCGGAAGGAGCGTCCCCGCGTACGGATCCGGCCGGCCGGTGACGTCGTTCACGGGGGTGCCCATGGGGAAGGCCGTGCCGTACGCCGGGGCACTGCTCGTGCCCGCCGCCGGAACGCTCCTGTGGCCGTGGGCCGGCTGGGGCCCGCACGGCCTCCCCACCGTGCTCGCGGTGGGCGGCGGCCTCGTGCCGACCGCCGCCGCGCTCCTGGCGCACGATGCGCCCTTCCGCGAGGGCGGCGGCATCGCCGCGGCCGTCCTGATCCCGGCGGGCCTGATGGCGGTCCGGGTGGAGGCGCGGGACTCCGCGGTCCGCGGCGCGGTCGCCGACCGCGTCGTGGTGGGCGAGGTCCGGGTGACCCGCCACCCGACCTCCGGCGGGGGCGCACCGCCCGCCAAGACCCTGTACCACCACACGCTGGACCGCGTCGGCGGCCGTCCCACCGAGTTCTCGGCCGAGGAGCGGATCGCCGGGACGGGCGGTACGGTCCGGATCGCGTACGACCCCGCCCACCGCATGGGCCCGGTCCTCGAACGCGACGACCAGGCCCACGGCTCCCCGGTGGTCCCGGCGTCCCTGCCTGCGCTCCCGGTGACGGCGATCGCCGGGGAGGGACTCAGGTCGTGAGGTCCAGGAGCCCGGCGGCGGTGGACCGGAAACCGCACCGCTCGTGGAACGGGGCGAGGTGCGGCTCGTAGTCCACGTGCAGCCAGTGCGCGCCGCGCCCGCGGGCGGCCTCGGCGGCGGCCCGTACGAGGGTGACGCCGAGGCCCCGGCGGCGCTCGTCGGGGTGGACGGTGGTGTCGAGGAGGAAGGCGTGGACGCCGCCGTCGCCGACGACGTTCACGTATCCGACGAGCCGCCCGGCGCGGCGGGCGGTGACCCGGAGCAGGCTGCGGGCGAGGACGGGACCGAAGTCGGTGTCCCGGTGCCCGGGCCAGGCGGCGTGGAAGAGGGCGTTGAGCTCGTCCCCGCCGAGGGGCCCGTCGACCACGACGTCGAGGCCGGTCATCGGGGGGCGACGCCCAGCGCGATCGGTACGGTGCGCAGCGCGATCGAGCCGTACGGGGTGCGCAGCCGCAGCCACGGACCGGAGGCGAACAGGGCCACCGGCGCGTCCCCGGGCGGCAGGAAGCCGAGCGACTGCGCGGCGTGCACGGCACGCAGCGGCAGCCCGGTGGTGCCGAGGGTCCGGGACCAGATCTCGCGGCCGATGGCGTCGCGCTCGGCCCGGGTGCGCCGCTCCTCCGGCAGCTCCTCGTCCCGCGCGCGGAACTCGCTGACGGCGGCCGCGACGGCACCCCGCATCCCGGCGGCGTCGGGCAGGCCGGGGACCGGCTCCCAGCCGCCGCGCGGCGGGAGCACCCCGGCCCACGGCGGGCCGGTGACGGAGTCCGGGACGACCGCCTTGCCGGCCGACTCCTCGATGCCGTCGAGGAGTTCACCGGCGGAGACGGTGACGTCGAGGTCCACGGCGTCGACGAGCCGGGCGGTGCGGATCGCGAGCACCTCGAACGACGGCGGCCGTCCGAAGACCGCCAGCGCCCCGCCGCCGGCCTGGAGGCGGACGGCGGCGGCCCGGTCGTAGTGGACGAGCCGGCCCAGGAAGGCGGCGAGGGCCGCCGCCTCCCTGGCGTCGGCGAAGTGCAGCGGGGCGAGCACGGTCATGCGGCGGACGACATCCCGTCGTCCACGTACTCCTGGAGGAACTCGCGCTCCTCGGAGCTGATCCGGCGCGGTCGCTGCGCCTCCAGGTCGAAGGGCACGACGACCGTCGAGGCCCGTACGTACGTGACGTCCGGGTCCTTGATCTCGTACGCGATCGTCAGGGACGCCGCGCCTATCTTCGTCACCCACGACTCGATGGTCACCGGCTCGTGCCGGTGGACCAGCGGCCGCACGTAGTCGATCTCGTGCCGGGCCACGACGGACCCGCCGGAGAACGAGGGGGAACCGTCCCCCGGCGCCAGCCGGAACATGAAGTCGATCCGCGCCTCTTCCAGGTACCGCAGGAAGACGACGTTGTTGACGTGCCCGAAGGCGTCCATGTCCGACCAGCGCAGGGGACAGCTGTAGATGTGCCTCGCCATGAAGTGATCAGCCTCGGGTCAGCTTCTTGTACGTGGCGCGGTGCGGACGGGCCGCGTCCGGGCCGAGCCGCTCGATCTTGTTCTTCTCGTACGACTCGAAGTTGCCCTCGAACCAGAACCACTTCGAGTCGCCCTCGTACGCCAGGATGTGCGTGGCCACTCGGTCCAGGAACCAGCGGTCGTGGGAGATGACCACGGCCGCACCGGGGAACTCCAGGAGCGCGTTCTCCAGCGAGGACAGCGTCTCGACGTCGAGGTCGTTGGTCGGCTCGTCGAGGAGCAGCAGGTTGCCGCCCTGCTTGAGGGTGAGCGCCAGGTTCAGACGGTTGCGCTCACCGCCGGAGAGCACGCCGGCCGGCTTCTGCTGGTCCGGGCCCTTGAAGCCGAACGCGGAGACGTACGCCCGGGAGGGCATCTCGACGTGACCGACGTTGATGTAGTCGAGCTCGTCGGAGACGACCGCCCACAGCGTCTTCTTCGGGTCGATGTTGGCGCGGCTCTGGTCGACGTACGAGATCTTGACGGTCTCGCCGACCTTGACGGAGCCGGAGTCCGGGGTCTCCAGACCCTGGAGCATCTTGAAGAGCGTGGTCTTGCCGGCGCCGTTCGGGCCGATGACGCCGACGATGCCGTTACGGGGCAGGGTGAAGGACAGGTCGTCGATGAGGACCTTGTCGCCGAAGGCCTTCGAGAGGTTCTCGACCTCGACGACGATGGAGCCCAGACGCGGGCCCGGCGGGATCTGGATCTCCTCGAAGTCCAGCTTCCGCATCTTGTCGGCCTCGGCCGCCATCTCCTCGTAGCGCGCGAGACGGGCCTTGGACTTGGCCTGACGCCCCTTGGCGTTGGACCGCACCCACTCCAGCTCTTCCTTCAGACGCTTCGCACGCTTGGCGTCCTTCTGGCCCTCGACCTTGAGCCGCTCGGACTTCTTCGTCAGGTAGGTCGAGTAGTTGCCCTCGTAGGGGTGGGCGCGACCGCGGTCGAGCTCCAGGATCCACTCGGCGACGTTGTCGAGGAAGTACCGGTCGTGGGTGATGGCCACGACGGTGCCCTTGTACTGCGCGAGGTGCTGCTCCAGCCAGTTCACCGACTCGGCGTCGAGGTGGTTGGTGGGCTCGTCGAGGAGCAGCAGGTCGGGGGCCTCCAGGAGGAGCTTGCAGAGCGCCACGCGGCGCTTCTCGCCACCGGAGAGGTTGACGACCGGCCAGTCGCCGGGCGGGCAGCCCAGGGCGTCCATGGCCTGCTCCAGCTGGGCGTCGAGGTCCCACGCGTTGGCGTGGTCCAGGTCGTCCTGGAGCTTGCCCATCTCCTCCATGAGCTCGTCGGTGTAGTTCGTCGCCATCTCTTCGGCGATCGCGTTGAACCGGTTGAGCTTGCCCTTGATCTCGGCGACGCCGTCCTCGACGTTCTCCAGGACGGTCTTGGTCTCGTCGAGCTTCGGCTCCTGCATGAGGATGCCGACGGAGAACCCGGGCGACAGGAACGCGTCACCGTTGGACGGCTGCTCGAGGCCAGCCATGATCTTCAGAACGGTGGACTTACCGGCACCGTTCGGGCCGACCACACCGATCTTCGCACCCGGCAGGAAGCTCAGCGTCACGTCATCCAGGATGACCTTGTCGCCGTGCGCCTTGCGCGCCTTGCGCATCGTGTAGATGTACTCAGCCAAGAGAAACCGTCCGGCAAAGAGTGAGTGGGCAGATACACCCCATCTTGCCTGACCGCCACCCCTGGGAGCGAACCAGTAGGTGGCGGGCCCGCTGACCTGCGCGTTTCCGAGCCGCTCTCGTAGCCGGCCGGTCACTGCCGGTCGCCGGTCCGGAAGATCGCGCACGCACCCGCCGCCGGCGCCCCTGACCGGGCTCCCCGGTGCCGGGCCGCCCATGGGTGCGGGCCAGTGGGCGGGGCCCCTGGTCCGTGTCCCTCCGGTCACCTTCGCGGTGCTTCGCGCCGGCCCGGTGCGGGAGCCTCCGGGGCCGGTTTTCGGGGGCGGGTCCGTTCGGCCCAGGCGGTGACCGGGGGGCCTGCCGCGCCCAGGGCCGCGAAGAGGGCGCCCAGGAGCAGCCAGCCCGTGTGTCCGAGCGCGAGGACCGCTCCGGTCAGGATCACGGGGGCGAGGGCCTGGCCCGCGTCGAAGCCGGTGCCGAAGAAGCCCTGGTACTGCCCCTGGGCGTGGTCGGGCGCGAGGCCGAAGCCGACCGCGTAGCCGCCGGAGGACTCCCACACCTCTCCGACGCTGTGCACGCACACGGCGAGGACGGCCAGCGCCGGTGCGGCCCAGGAGGGGACGTCGGCCGTCAGTGCCATCAGCGGGCAGCTGACGAGGAACAGCAGGCCGGCGAGGCGGAAGGCGCGGCCGCCCTGGCGTGGGGTCTCCACCCTGGAGCCGAGCCTGCTCTGCAGCAGCACGCAGACGCCGCTGTTGACCGCGTAGACCGCTGCCACGGTCCAGCGCGGTGCGTCGGTGTGGGCGGCGAGCCAGATCGGCAGCAGGAGGGAGACGGTCTGGTACTGCAGGCCCATGGCGCTGTAGAGCGCCACGAAGGACACGTACGGCCTGTCCGCCAGGACGGACCACCGGCGGTGCTCCTCGGGCCGGGGCAGGGGCCGGTAGGCCGGGACGCCCAGGAACGCGATCAGTCCGGCCAGGGCGAAGCTGGCGGCGTTGGCGAGGATCAGCGCGGTGTAGGCGGGGCGGGTGTCGATCTGGATGGCGACGGCCGCGCCGAGGGTGCCGACGACCACGCCGAGGTTGACGAACGTGCGGAGTCTGGCCCGGAAGGCCGCCGGGCGCTCCCCGCCGACCCTGGCGATGAGCGCGCCGCCCGCCGCGCCGCCCGCCGTGGCGGCCAGCCGGTCCAGGGTGGCGACGAGCGTGAACGCGAGCCAGCTGTCGATGAGCACGAAAGCCGCCATCGTGACGGCCTGGAGGGCGAGGGCCGTCAGCCAGACCGTGCGCGGTCCGTACCGGTCGGCCAGATTCCCCGCCGGTATGCCGGCCGCCAGACCGCTGAGGCCGGCGATCGTCAGCCCCACCCCCACCTGGGCGGCGGGCAGGTGCACCACGAACGTGAAGTAGAGGACGGCAGCGGTGTTGAAGAGGCCGTTGCCCACCCTGCTGACGAAACTGGCGGTGATCAGAGCCCGCTGCGGACCGGAGGACGGTCCGTCGAGCACCCGTCGTCCGGCCCCCCGCCCGGCCCCCCGCCTGATCATGCCGGTCAGGCTAACAGTGGCCTTTCGCCGCGTCGGCCGGTGGACGTGCGACGACCCCGGCCGCGGGTGCGGCCGGGGTCGTGCGGGGTCACGGGGCGGGGTGCGCGCGGCGCGGATCGCTCCGCGGGATCAGCGGCCCGCTCCGCGGGGCCGACGGATCACTCCGTGGGGCCGGGCTTCGGCCCGGTGCCGGGCGTGGGCCCGGCACCGGGGCCCGGGCTCACTGGCCGGCGGTCTTCTTCTTGCGGAGGAAGAACACCGCGCCGCCGCCGATCACGACGAGCGCGGCGGCGATGCCGGCGATCATCGGGGTGGCGCTGGAGCTGCCGGTCTCGGCGAGGTCGCCGCCACCGGTCGTGGTGGTGCCGGTGGTGCCGGTGGTGTCACCGGTCGTACCGCCGGTGGTCGACGGGGTGGAAGGCGTGGCCGAGGGGGTGGTGGAGGGGGTCTCCGACGGCTTCGGGCCGGGGGTGGCCGTCTTGCAGTCCAGGACGCCCTCGAAGGTCTCCTCGAAGCCGTTCGGGCCGGTGATCGTGAACTTGTACGCCTCGTCCTCGGCGAGCGGGACCGTGATGGTCTTCGTCTCACCGGCGCCGACCGTGTAGGAGGCGCCCTTCAGGTCGAAGGTCCAGGCCTCGTCGCCCTTGTTGCCGGCGATGATCTCCAGGCCGCCCTTGGCGCAGTCCTTGGCGACCGTCACGGACGGGACGGCACCCTTCTTGGCCCACGTGGCGGAGGCCTTGGCGGTGACGGTGGAGTCGCTGGACCCGGCCAGGATCAGGGTCTGCGACGGGCCGTCGATGGAGACGAAGGCGCGGCCGAGCGAGACCTTGGTGGTGGCCTCGGCGGTCAGCTCGGCGGTGCCGTCGGCGGTGCCGGCCGGGACGTCGAAGTAGACCTGGTCGCCGCTCTTGACGTCGGTGACCGGCTTGCCGTCCTTGCCGACGACCTGGACGCCGGCGGGGGCGCCCGCGGCGGTCGCGAGCTTGGCGGTCTCGGCGTTGGTGGTGACGGTGATCGGACCGAGCTTCTCGCCGGCCTTGCCCGCCACGGTGGCCGGGGAGAGGCTCAGGGAGGCCGTCGGCTCGTCGAGCTCGACCGCCTTCTCGAGCAGGTACTTCTTCAGCTTCTCGGCGTCCTCGTCCTTCGGCGTGGCGACGACGTCGTCGGAGAGGGTCCAGATGGCGGCCTGGGTGCCGGCCGCGGCCTCCTGCTTGGAGAGGTCGACGCCCACGTTGCCACCGAGGGTCTCGGCGGACAGCTTCGGGTAGGCGTGCTCCAGGATCCAGAGGATCTTGCCCGCGTTGGCGTTGTTGTGCAGGGAGGACTCGTCCCAGCCGACTTCCTTGTAGTTGAAGTCGCGCTTCGCTCCGGTGCGGAGGTCGATGCAGTAGGTGAAGAGGCTTCCCCCGCCCTCGACCTCCATCGTGAACAGGCCGCCGTCGACCGACCACTTGCTGCCGTTCTTCTCGGTGATCTCGACGGCGCCCTTGTCGTCGGTCAGGCCACCGAGCTTCGCCGTGACACCGCCGGTGCCCGAGGCGCCCTCATCGGCCAGGGCCGAGCCGGCGGTCGCTATCGTGCCGGTCGCGACGAGGCCGGAGACCAGGATCGTGGCGGCGAGGCGGGCAACGCCACGCCCACGAACTGAAAACATTGGATTCCCCTCCCGGCGAGACGCTCCGCGAACTTGGTCGATTCGCGTGGGGGGAGCGCACGCCAGCAAAAACTCACAGACTCAATGGGCTCACGTGCCACATGAGTATCCGGGAATCCTAGGGACGCGGAAGCCCCGGGTGCCCTGTCGTGCGATCAGATAACCATTCCGACTCGAAATCGTTATCAGGAAAGCGAGTTGGTCGACAAATCCCCACAACGCAAGGTCAGGACGTGGTTACCAATGGGGGTGTCACGGCCGTTCCCTCCTTCGCGGCCACCGTCCACGGGTCCTGCTCGGGCCGCGGTTCGGGCTCCGCGCGGACGGCCCGGCGGAAGGCCGCCGTCCCCCTGCTCAGGTCGTGTCCCACGGCCACCGCGTCCACGTCCACGAAGGTCTTGCGCTGCCCGTCGCGCTCCTCCTCACGGACCTTCAGCCGCCCGTGCACGACGAGTGGTTCCCCCACGGAGACCGAGGCCGCGAGGTTGGCGCCGAGCGAGCGCCAGGCCGACACCGTGTAGAAGCTGGTGTTCCCGTCGGACCAGAGTCCCCGCTCCCGGTCCCAGCGGCGCGCGGTCACCGCGAACCGGAAGCGGGCCACCCCGCCCGCCACCGTGTCCCGGTACTCCACCGCCGTCGCCACGTTCCCGACGAGCGTCACGGTCGTGTCGTTCATGGTTCCGCCCCCATTCTCCGCTCTCCCGGTGTCCTGCTGCGTGGACACCCCGTGGGAACCATGCTGGGGCGGCCGGGCGATCCCCGCTCACGCCTGTGGACCGGCGCACGCCTGTGGACAACTCCCCCACCCGGAAGGGGGAACCGTCCCGCGCCCCGGTCGCCTACCTCGCCCGCGCCCCCGCCCGCGTCGCGCCCAGCCGGGTCGTGCCGGAGCGGCCGCCGACGACGACCCGGGCCGTCGACGGGCGCGTGCCCACCACCGTCGCGTACTGCTCGCGCACCTCCCGGTAGCGCATCAGCTCCGCCGCCACCGGGTCGAGGACCCGGGCCCGGCCGCAGGCGGCGGCCGCCTCCCGCAGGCGGCGTTCGGCCTCCTGCCCGTACCGGCGGGCCGGGCCCCTCACGGCACTCTCGCAGGCCCATTCGACGAGCGGGCCGCCGATGATGCCGCCGAGCATCACGAGGACCGGCGGCAGCAGCCCCGGCTCGATGACGCCGACGATCTGCCCCACCAGCCACAGCGCGCCGAAGACCTGCAGGAGCGTCATCACCGCCTGGGCCAGGACGGCGGCGGGCCACCAGGCGGGCCGGGGCGGCCGGGCGGCCGGGTCCCCCATGGAGACCGTCAGCTCGTCCAGGGCCTCCGGCAGCCCCTCGGCGCCGCGCACCGCCGCCTCGCGCACCGCCTGCGCCCAGGGCACCGGGAGGCCCCGCGAGGCCTCGTCGGCGACGATCCGGACGGCCTGCTCGACGCGCTGGCGGGCCGTCAGCTCGTCCTCGACGGGGGGTTCGGGGCGCGGGTCGGCGGTGCCGTGCGCGCGCATCCGCTCGTACCAGCGGTAGAGCCGCAGCCAGGGGGTGCCGCAGGCGCGGATGGCACCCCGGCGCCAGACCCGCTCGGCGGCCTCGCCCGCGGCCTGGGCGCCGACGGCGACGGCGAGCCGGTCCGTGAAGGCGTCCCGGGCCCGTTCGTCGAGGCCGGGCCGCCCTTCGGCGACGTACGCCGGGCGCAGCCGGGCCGCGGCGGCGTCGATGTCGGCGGCGAGGCGACGCTCGGGAGCGGAACGTTCCTGGACGAACCGGGCGACGGTTTCGCGCAGTTCGGAGACGCCCTCGCCGGTCAGGGCGGAGACGGCGAGGACGGTCGCGCCGGGTTCGCCGTGCTCGCCGAGCGCCACGCCGTCCTCGTCGAGGAGGCGGCGCAGGTCGTCGAGGACGAGGTCGGCGGCCTCGGCGCCGAGCCGGTCGATCTGGTTGAGGACGACGAAGGTGACCTCGGCGTGCCCGGCGAGGGGCCGCAGGTAGCGCTCGTGGAGGGCGGCGTCGGCGTACTTCTCCGGATCGACGACCCAGATCACGGCGTCGACGAGGCCGAGGACCCGGTCGACCTGGTCGCGGTGGGCGGTGACGGCGGAGTCGTGGTCGGGCAGGTCGACGAGGACGAGCCCCTGGAGCTCGGTGTCGCCGGCGCCGCCGGCGAGGGGGCGGCGGCGCAGCCTGCTGGGGACCGCGAGCCGGTCGAGCAGTCCGGCGGCGCCGTCGGACCAGCTGAGCGCGATGGGCGCGGAGGTGGTGGGGCGGCGCAGTCCGGTCTCGGAGACGGGCACGCCGGCGAGGGCGTTGAAGAGCGTGGACTTCCCGCTTCCGGTGGCTCCGGCGAGGGCGATCACGGTGTGCCGGGAGGAGAGCCGCTGGCGGGCGGCGGCCTCGTCGAGGACGCGTCCGGCCTCGGCGAGGGCCTCGCTCTCGACCCGGGTGCGGGAGAGCCCGACGAGCTCGTGGAGGGCGTCGAGGCGGCTGCGGAGGGGGCCGCCGTAGCTGCCGCCGAGGAGTGGCAGGGCGTCCTCCTCCCGCGGCGTCTCCGGCGCCTTCTTCTCCGCGACGGCGGCCTTCTCGGCCGCGCGCCGTGCGATCAGCCCGTCGTCCCAGCGCTCGCGGCCGCGCTCCCGGTCGTCGTCCACCACGTCACTTCTCCTTCTGCAGTACGGAGAGCGCGGCGATCAGCTCCGCCTGCGGCTCGGGGGTCACGTCGAGCGCGTCGAGGGGGGCGAGGCGGCGGTCTCGCTCGGTGTGCAGGACGCGGTCGACGTACGAGAGGACGAGTTCGCCGCCCTTGTCGCGCAGCCGCAGGGCGGTCTGGGCGCCGAGGAGTTCGGCGAGGCGTTCGCCGGCGGCGCGGGCGCGGCGGCCGCCGAGGAGGGAGGTGGCGAGGAGCGCGGCGACGGTGTCGGGCTCGGGGGCGACGCCGCGGGAACCGGCGGAGCGGGAGCCGGAGAGGCGGGACCCCGGAGGGCGGTCGATGCCCCGCACCTCGTCCTCGGCCAGCTCCTCGAGCTCGCGGCGCCAGCGGCGCGCCTCCACGCCGATCCGCTCCGCCGCCTCCCGGTCGGCGCCGCCCCGGGGCGGGCCGAGGGGCTCGGAGGCGGGTTCGCGGCGCCAGGCGTCCCGGACGTGCTCCTCGGCCGCGGAGACCGCGCAGTGGAGGAGGGCGGCGAGGGACTCGGTGAGGGCGTCGAGGAGCTCCTCCGCGGTGCTGTCGCGGGGGTAGCCGCGCCAGCGGGTGCGGGCGTCGCCGGCGAGGACGGCGCCGCGGCCGAGCTCCTTGCGCACCCGCCGGCCCTGCTCGCGGTACGCGGTCTCGACGACGCCGCCGAGGCGGACGGCGGCGGCGTACTGGGCGGCGACCGCGCCGGCCAGCTCGGGCAGCCGGGAGTCGAGGGAGTCGATGACCCCGGAGGCGGTCCGGTCGGCGGCCTGCTGGCGGGCGGCCGGGTCCTGGGCGCGGTGGGCGAGCCAGGCGCGCAGCTCGGCGACGGCGCTCTCGGGCAGCAGCCCGCTGCCGCCGCCGGCGGACTCGGGCAGCTCGGGGATGGTGAAGCGGGGCACGTGGTCGAGGCCGGCCTTGTCGAGGAGCGCCTCGTACTGCCGGGAGACCTCGCCGATGACCTGGTGGGGGACGCGGTCGAGGACGGTGACGAGGGTGACGTCGTACTCCTTCGCGGTACGGAGCAGGTGCCAGGGCACGGCGTCGGCGTACCGCGAGGCGGTGGTGACCATGACCCAGATGTCGGCGGCGCAGATCAACTCGGCGGCGAGGAGCCGGTTCTCGACGACGAGGGAGTCGATGTCGGGGGCGTCGAGCAGGGCGAGCCCCCGGGGCAGCGAGGCGGCCGTCTCGACGCGCAGCGCGTTCTCCTCGGGGGCCGGTTCGTCGACGGGGTGGTCCTCGTCGGCCTGGGGCAGCCAGACGCGGGTCAGCTGCGGGAGGACCCGCATTCCGGCGAACCAGTGGTGATCCTCGGGGTGGCAGACGAGCACGGGTGTCCGGGTGGTGGGCCTGAGCACTCCCGCCTCGCTGACGCGGCGCCCGACAAGGGAGTTGACGAGGGTGGACTTGCCGGCCCCGGTGGATCCGCCGACGACGGCGAGGAGCGGGGCGTCGGGGTCCTTCAGACGGGGGACCAGGTAGTCGTCGAGCTGGGCGAGCAACTCGGTCCGGGTCTGGCGTGCGCGGGGCGTGTCGGGGAGGGGCAGTGGGAGACGCACGGCGGCGACTCGGTCGCGCAGGGCGGAGAGTGCGTCGATCAGCTGAGGCCGTTCGTCCAAGGTCACCACATGCGAAGAATGCCCAATTTATGAGTGTTTTTGAAGCGTATTGCGACCCTGCGCGCCGAAGAGAAGGGTGGTGACCGGAAGGCCGGGCATAACGAGTGCACAACACCCGACCCGAGCGACGTGAAAAGCGCTGCGCGAATCGCACCTGCCTGCGATTATCGGTTCGCTTCACCGAACCTCCACATCGTGCCACGCAGGTGAAGCAACCGGGCCAAGGCCATCGGAGCCCTATCCTTGTCCCGGCAGGCACACCCCACCCACCAGGGGCTCCTGGCCACACGGCCACCACCCGGCCCCCGTAGCTCAGTGGATAGAGCAGGTGCCTTCTAAGCACTTGGCCGCAGGTTCGAGTCCTGCCGGGGGCGCAAGACCGGGACCCTCCTTCGGGAGGGTCCTTTTGCTGGTCAGGGGTGTTTTCCGGGTGGGCGGGAGGGTGGGGTCACGCGGAGACCCTTTCGTAGGCGGACAGGAGTG
>NZ_JAINVG010000080.1 GCF_020400725.1 Streptomyces sp. NK15101
GAAGGAGCGTGGGGTGCGTTCTATTCGGGCTGGGTGACCGTCAGGGCCCAGCGGATGGTGTCATCTGAGGCGTCGATACCGATGCTGAAGGATCCGGTCACCATGCCGGGATCCATGCTTACCGTGCCTGTGCCCGTGGTGCCGACGGGGCAGTCCACGGTGAGGTCGGCAACCTGGTTGCCTTGTGACTCCATCGTCGCGTGCACACTACCGCCTCCCTCACACGCCACCGTCAACACCGTGGGCAGGCGATCCCACGCGCCCGCGGAGACCACTCCCCCGTCCCCGGTCTGCTCCTCCACCCACAGCAGGCCGTCCGGGCCCGGATGCGGAAGCAGAACATCAGCCGCTGCCGCCGGACCGGCACTCACCACGGACAGCATGCCGGCAGCGAGAAACGCCACCACCGATACATTCTTCGTACGCATCACGTACTACCTCCCCTTTGAACACCTGACGCGACAACACCACTCTGCCCACGAGTAGACACACGTGCATGAGTACGCCTACTCGCCACCTCCCGGAAACCCGGCGCAGGCCGGAACAGTGGAAGGGGTGGCCGATGCCGATCTCTTCCTCGATGAGCATGCACCAGACCACTGACAACCCACCGCGACCAGGCCTGCGGCGACTGGCTGCCGGTAGTTGCACGAACATGCCTGTTCGGCCGCAACCCCGTGCATGGTGTGCGCATGGATCGATTCGTGGGCCGGGCCCGTTCGGGGCAGCTGCCGTAAGTTTCCCTGCCGCATCAAGATCCGTGCACGGTGGGGAAGCGTGCCGTCTTCGTGCGGGACATGCCGACCGAGGAGGGCGCTCGTGTGACGGCGAACCGGGTCGTCGAGGCTGCCTGGGGCTGGACCGCAGGCGGCCGGCTGCCGCTGGTCGTGGACGCCTCCTCGTGCGCGCTGGGCCTGGCCCGCGAGGTGGTGCCGTACCTGAGCGGCCGCAACCGCGAGCTGCATGCGGAGCTGACCGTGTTGGATTCGGTCGTCTGGGCCGCCGAAGAACTCCCGCTGCGCTTGACGGTACGACGCAGGGCGGCCTCCGTGGTCGTCCACCCCACGTGTGCGATGCGGCACCTCGACGACCCAGACCGGCTGCTCCTGATCGCGGCGGCGTACGCCGAGGAGGTGGTCGCCCCGGACGACGTCGGATGCTGCGCCTTCGCGGGTGACCGCGGAATGCTGCAACCGGAGTTGACGGAATCGGCGATGGCCGGGAGGCGGCGGAGGTGACGGCCCGGACGTTCGAGGCGTACCTCTCGGCGAACCGCATGTGCGAGCTCGGCATGCACCACGCCGCGGGCCGTCCCTGCCACTCGGTGCTCCCCGAACTGGACCGCGCGACCCGCTGATGACGCTCATGCCAGCAGGTCGAGCAGAGCCGCACCGTCATCCGTGAGGCACAGGCGGATCTCCCGGCCGTGGCGTAGGCGCCGCAGCAGGCCCGAGCGGGCGAGCCGGTCGCAGTGGTAGGTGGCGGTGCTGACGGTGATGTGGGCGAGACTCGCGGCTTCCGACACGGACGGCCGCCGGCGCGCGTGGCGCAGGAGGGTGGCGCGGACCGGTCCCAGTACGAGGTCGAGGCGGTCCTGCGCGGGCGGGGGGTGCGGTTCGGTGGACCGGTGGGCGAGCCGGCCCAGCCCCGGGAGTGGGTAGCCGACCCAGATCAGGTCCGGGTCCTCCGCGCTGTATGTGCAGGCGTCGAACCCGGACGCCAGCGGGACGAGGACGACCCGGCGCCGCCCCGGTCCGGTGGCGTGCTGCGGGCACGGGTGCGGCAGGTGGAGCCGGCCGTCGGCGTACCGGACGGGGGCGCCGAGGTCGTTGATGACCGTGTCGAGCGCGCCGGTGACGGAGGCGACCCCGATGCGTTCCACTTCGCGGCCCAGCAGTGCGTCCGCCTGGTGCCACAGCGGGGCGAAGGCGTCCCAGACGGCGCGCGCGAGGGTCCGGTAGGTGTCGAGGAATTCCCCCGGCCGTTCGGCCACGTGCTGCCATGGCGCGGGGACGGCGCTGCCGAACCGGTGCTCCACCTCACCGAGCAGGGTGTCCGGCTCGATGCGGTCCAGCTCGTCGGTGATCGAGGTCGCGGTGCCCGTTCCGCCCCCGGTGTCGACGCCCGACGTCAGGGCGAGCGAATCGGGTGCCCAAGGATGGCTGGAGGTGAGCAGTGCTTGCAGGGTCGCCGCGGCTGCGGGAGGTGCCGTGTCGCGGATGACGCGCCGCCACTTTGGTGGCATCCCGTGGGAGGCGTGGCCGAAGGTGTCGGCGATGACGGAGAAGAGCGTCGTGCCCGGAAGCCTGCTGACCGACAGTCGCAGGTCTTCCGTGGGGCCGATGGGCACGGTCGGTTCCTTGGGCATGGCCATCCCCCGATGGGTCCCTTGGGTGACCGGTCGTCCCCGGTCGGCTGGGAGCCTAGGGCAGCGGCTTCTGCCCGGAAGGGCGTTGGCCGGATAGTGGGGGAGAACGACCGAAACCCCCGCCGCGCGGGCGGCGGGGGCAGGGGGCCGGGCCGGTGAGCGGTCGGGCCCGGTGTGCGGTGGGGGCGATCAGCAGGCGTTGACCCAGTCGTGCGACGAGATGTTGTCGTTCAGCGGCTCGCCGCCGCCGTTTCCGTTGTACGGGAAGCGGTCGTAGCGCATGTCCATCAGGTAGCTGCCGTTGCCCAGGCAGTACCAGGCCCCGCTCTGGTCGGTGTGCCAGAAGAGCCGCACGTCTTCGTAGGCGCCGGCGAAGCCGTTGTTGTGCACCGACGACGCCTGGTTGCGCATGTTCCGGTCGGCCCAGTTGTCGCTGTCGCCGGACCAGGTGGCCTGTCGCCCGCCCTTCCACGAGTGCTCCCACGCGTACAGGTAGCCGTCGGCCGCCGCGGTGGTGGTGCCGGCCGCCACCGCGGTACCGGCCGTCGGCGCGGTCTCGGCGTGCGCCGCTGCCGGGAACAGGCCGATCGTGGCCGCGGCCAGCGCGGTGGTCATGAGGTGGGTGATGCGGTTCTTGGACATGGACTCTCCTCGTGTGATGTCGGCTGTCGGTGCAGGGGTGAGCGACCCGCGCTGGTGCGCGCGGGGGTCGTGGGGTGGCGGACCGCCGGTCAGCGGCCCAGTACGGCACGCGCCCGCGGCAGGGCGGCGGCCCGGAGCCGCTCCACCCGCTCCACGGCGGTGCGGTGTTCGCGAAGTAGTTCCCGGTCGTGGTGGTGGTCGAGGCGCTGGGCGACGGCCGCCAGGCCGCTGTCGTGTGCGCACCGCGCCTCCCGGACGGCCACGCGCACCTCACGGGCCCTGTCGGGAGCGCCCTTCCCGCCGAGGAAGGCGTCCCTGGCCTCGCGCGGGGTCCGGTACGGGAAGCCCTGCTCGCGCATGCACGCCGACCAGGCCCGTACGGCTGCGGCGAACTCGGGTTCGGCGGCGACCCGCTGCCGCCTGATGCCGCCCAGGTTGCCGACGAGGGTGTTCGCCGCGTACCAGCCGGCGACGTCTCCGTACAGGGCGCGCCAGGCCGTCACCCGGCAGCCGTTGCCGTTGTGTCCCACGACCGCGCCGCCGGGCAGTTCGGCGCGCAGTCCCTGCCCGTCGGTGGTGCCGTTGAGGGCGGTCACGGCGGCGTGGCGGCGTTCCAGCGGCAGGCCGCCGAGGTACACCCGGTTCGGGTCCTGGCGGCGGAGCGCCTCGACCCGTGGTTCGAGGACGCTGCCGTAGCCGTACCGCCCGGCCCATTGCGCGTCGTCGACGACGTACGGGAAGTCGCGCGCCTCGGGCAGTGGGTTCTCGGGCTTGGCCCAGTACCGGAACCCGGCTGCCGTCATGCACCGGCGCTGGAGCTCCTGTTCCGCGTCGTGCAGCAGGCTCCGCCCAACGGCGGTGGTGGCGGCGACGGTCCCCGCTGGTGCCGCGGCTCCGCCCTCGCCTGCCGGTGCCCCGGCGCTTACGTAGCCGGTGACGGCGAGGAGGAGGGCCGTCCCCGCCAGCACTGTGGTCGTCAGCCGGTGCCGGCCGATCCCGTCCGGCCGCCGGGAGAAAGCTCTCCTCATCACTGATGTGCTCCTGACATACGTGGGTCACCAGGGCCCGATGCCTTCCGGCCGCGAACCGGTCGCGGCCTGCCCTGGTACTGAGGAGTCTCGCGGGGCGGCCCGCCGGCCCGACAGCCTTTCGAAGGCTTTCGAAGCGTGCCCGCGAACGGCACCGCCGCCGCCCACGCCCGGCCGTGGGCGCCCGCTGGCCTTCCGGCCGGGGTTGTACAGCGCGCCAGTGAGCCTCTTTCATCCTCTGCTGGAGGGCGAAACTGGCTGGCCGACGGGTGTGGTGAGGAGGCAGGGCACCTCGTCGTCGGCGTACAGGTTCCACTCATCACACCGGCGCCCGGAGGAGCCCACTGCAGCCAATTTTGTGCGTGCAGAGAACACTCGGACGGCGCTACCAGACAAGCATCGTTCGTACGGACCCGTAACTTCTACGCGCGAGGAGCCTGCCTGCAACTGACGGTTCCGCGCGCTGTATCAAGGGAGTGAGTCATGAGTTCTCAGGTGAAGGCATTCGGGTTCGGCATGCCGTGGGAGTCGTTGTACGGGTACAGCCAGGCCACTCAGGTCGGTGACACGGTTTATGTGTCGGGGCAGCTGTCTCATGACCGTCACGGCAACTTCGTGGGTGCCGGCGACTTCGAACTGCAGGTCCGCACCACGCTGGAGAATCTGGACCTGGTGCTGAGGCGGTTCGGGGCCGAGCGTAGCCAGATAGTGGAGACCACGGTTCTGGTGAGGAACCTGCGGGAGAACTTCGACACGACAGCACGCCTCCACGCCGAGTACTTCGGGGAGCACCGGCCCGCCAGCACGGTCATGGGTGTTTCCGATTTGGCGCTGCCGGACCAGCTTGTTGAGATCGGCGCGCTCGTGCGTCTCGATGTGAAGCCATAGGTAAAGAGGTCGGCCTAATTCCTTCAGCCTCTTTCATCCTGGATAGTTGCAGGTCAGCAGCGTATGCACGGCTTGGACGATGGTGCCGATGCGGCGGGTGGAGCATCTGGCTCGCCGGAGCAGCCGCCAGGATTTCAACTGGGCGAAGGCGCGTTCGCAGGGGGCTCTCAGTCTGACGTGGTCGCGGTTGAACTACTGGCAGTGCTCTGGCTGTTCGCGGTGGTGGTAGTAGGGGGTGCGGAAGGTGGCGCCGGCGCCCTGGTAGGCGCGGTCCGCGAGAGCGAGGATCTGCCGGGTGAGGCATGCCTGGACGATGCCGTGGGCGCGGGCCGCGGTCAGGTCGCGGGTGCGACCGGGTGCTGCGCGGGAGAACCAGAGCGGTGTGCCGTCGGGGCGGGTGATGACCTGCACGTTCATGCCGTGCTTGCGGTGCTTCATCGAGTAGTACGGCTCGTCGGCACGGACACGGCCGGTGCGGGTCAGGGTGCCGTCAACGATGACGTGGTCGCCCTCACCGAGGCCGGTGAGGGCTTCATGGAGGCCGGGCGCCCAGGAGACCAGGACGTCCAAGGTCTCGTCGACGTACCGCCAGGCAGTGGCCTGGGACATCCCGAAACCTGCTCCGAGCTCGGAGAACGTATCGTTCTTGCGCAGGTGGACGAGGGTGAGCAACGCCTGTTCAAAGCGGCCGAGCTTGCGCCAGCGGATGTTGCGGGCCCGGCAGTGCTCATACAGCAGCCAGGACACATGCTCGACGAGCTCATGCGGGACGTCGAGCATGGCGGGATACGGAAACCTTCAGGGTCCCTTCGGTCGCCGGCGTGTCGAGTGGAATCACCACGCCAACGACGAGGGGCCCTGCCTCGTCACCACCCCCGCTGAGCAGCCCATTTCACCCTTCAGCACAGGATGAAAGAGGCTCCCTGATCATTTCAGAATGAGTTTGGCTCAGGCGCTTGGCAGTGAGGGTCGCAGGCCGGCAGTGCGTCGTCTAAGCCGGATCTTGTGTCTGACGACCCGTGGGAGCGGAGCGGGTGGCTCCGTTGTTGCAGCCGCTTCCGCTGAGGCGCCGCCGCTGCCCTGACCGGCTTGCTATGGATGACCGGGCGGCGCTTCGCGGGAGCGTGAGCCACTGGAACCTGTCCGCGGAGCGGACAGGTTCCAGTGGCGTGACCGCGCCGCGGTGGCTGCGCGCCTGGCCGCCAGCCCCTGTAGTGACTGGACGGGTGACCGGCGCTCTCTGGGCTGGCTGCAAGCATCGGCCCCGCGCGGACTCTTCGCCCCGTGCCTGGAGGTAATTTCTCTCCGGCTATTCAAGAAAAAGGGCAGGACTGCGGGTCATTACACTGTGCACCGAATCGCTGAACTGTGCCCGTAGGGGCGCTATCCAGGTATTCCACACCTCTTCGCGCTCATCGCTGGTTATGCCCAGGCCGGGCATTCTTGTGACGCTTGAGCAGCGGCGCACGACATCACGAGCCAGCCCTCCGGCTTCGGACGGTCCGACCCCTCTTACCTCGTGAGCGATGCTGTGCATGTCGTAGATGATGGCGTCCAAAGCGTCCGCCGCCCCCACGCCTCGCAAGAGGGCCGTTCGGAAACGGCCAAGGCACTCCTGGAAGCGATCGTAGGAGGCTCTGCGAGCGTCCAGCAGCCACCGTTCGTGGTCGGCGCGGGCTTGGACGGCTTGGAGTTCGAGGGCAGCACGGTGATTGGCCTCGGCCTGTGCCATCGCACTGCGGTGTGCGGCTTCGGCCTGCTCGAGAGCCAGTCGGTGACTGGCCTGTGCTTGCTCCAAGGCATTCCGGTGAGCGGCCTCGGCT
This sequence comes from Streptomyces sp. NK15101, assembly GCF_020400725.1. Lineage (GTDB taxonomy): Bacteria > Actinomycetota > Actinomycetes > Streptomycetales > Streptomycetaceae > Streptomyces. Next base: position 6,750 of record NZ_JAINVG010000080.1, read on the forward strand.
TGTTCGAGAGCGGCTTCCCTGACGGCTCGATGGTCGGCTTCGGCCTGGGCGAGGGCTGCGCGGTGGTTGGCTTCGGCGGTGTCGCGGGCTGCCTGGTTCAGGGCATGAGTCTGTTGCAGGGCTGTCCGTTTTTGCCAGTGCGCGACCAGCACGCTTACCGGAATGCCTGCGAGGGCTGCGAGGGCTGCTATGCCTGCGAGGTCCATGACAGACATGATGCCCAGTCAGGCAGGGGTCCGAGACTCCAGGGTGGGCTGAGGCAGCCGGAGCGCGGGCAGCCGGGCGTCTAACGAGCCCGCGCACGGTAAGCGGTGAGACGTCGGGGTTCCCAGCGAGCTTGGTGTTCACATCTGTCGTGCAGGCGTCAGGTCTGCGGTCTGTTGGTGGGAGAGCAGGCCGGCGACGGCCTGGACCGTGTCGCTCATGTGCTCGCGGCGGCCGATGTGGCGGGCGGGAGCCGCCGGTTCTTGAGGTGGGCGATGCCGTGCTCGACGCGGATCCGCCTGGAGGAATGCGCTTTGCGCTGCCGTTCGTGCATCTCCTCGTACCAGTCCGAAGCGTCCTTCTCGAACTTGCGGTGCGGTGGCGTCACAACCCGGCCGTCGGTCTGCGCACCCAGGCCCTGATAGCCGGCATCCGCGAGGATCTCCACCGCGGGCCCGTCAGCCAGGAGTTTGACCAGCCCTAACTGGCGAGTGTGGGTGATGTCCGCGCAGCTTGCCGGACTGGCCGGGCTGCACCACAGGACGCGGCCTTCGCTGTCCGTGACCACCATGGATTTGACGGCGTTCTGCTTGTTCTTGCCGGAGATGATTTTGTTCCGGCCCTTGCGTCCGGCGGCGGGGTGCCTGACCCGGATCTCCGTGCCGTCGATGATGCCGGTCTGCCCGCCGGCACCGAGGTGATCGATGACCTCGGCCAGGGTGCGCAACTGTACGTCTGGCCCGACGGTGCATCCCGGCTCGGCAAGCAGGGGCCGCACCTCGTTGACGGCCCTGGTGATGGTGGAACGGTCCCCCCGAACCAGCAGGCCAGCACATTGTGAGTAACCCCGTGACTAAGGTGAACAAGGGTGGCCAGCAGCCGGTCGACGAACACCAACTGGTGCTTCGCGCCGGCGCCCACAGCACGCTTCCGCGGCCGGGAGGCAAACCTGGACCGGTGACGCTCATGCCACGACGGACCTACCTCGGCAACGAGCTCAGCAATCACTCCGGCCGACAGCCTCGTGACCCTCCGGTCGCTGATGATCACTGCACGCGTCACGTTCCCCATCACGCAGCCATGATCGACGATCCAGAGCTCGACGTCCCATCGCTTACCGTGCACGAGGTCGTTAGAACGGTCCATGCGGTGTTGCCACGACGCCGGCGGGCGTTGTGATCTTCGGTGAGCGGTCGCAGGAGCCCGAGTCCGTCGAGGAAAAGGTAAGCGTGGGCGTCGCCGGACCAGGCGACCGAGAACAGGTCGCTGGGGACGTGCACGGCGACGACGGCCGCCGCGGTGGGCAGGTCGGGATCGTGGTCGCGGCGGGCGGGGTCGGCGGCGTAGCGCTCGTACTCGACACGCAGGCCGGCCTCCGCGTTCCCGTATCCGGTGGCCGCGCGGGCCAGCCGGCGGCGGCGCGGGTCCACGTTCGGACGATGCGGGTGTCTTCAACGCCGTCGAGGAGGGCGTAGGCGCGGGTGCCGTCCGGCATCGTGCACATGGCCGTCGCGTCACACCGGAATGCGTCCGGTCGCCAGGCCGCTGGGCGGTGGCGTACGGCTTCACGGCCAGGTCCTCGTCGACGTCCCCATATATGGGATCAGGAGCGTCACAGGTCGTCGAAGCCGGGCTGGCTCCATGGTTGGTCTGGGAGTGGCTGTTGTGCTCCGAGGAGCTGGGTGATCTTTTCGGCCTCATCATCGGTGAGATCGGAGAGGAGGCGTGTTGTTGTTCCCAGGAGAGCGTCCAACGGTACCTGGGTGCGTGCGCCGCGGGCGCTTGCAACCCTGTAGCCGAACAGGCATTGGAGGATGGCGCCGGAGGCGATGCGCGCGTCGGCTTCGATGACGCCCTCGGCCTGCCCGAGTGCGTCGCTGATGCCGTCGAGGCGGGTGTCGTGGGAGATGTCGTCGCCGGGGCCGCCGTATCCGATGTGGCGGTCTGTCACGACCATGCGCAGAGCTGTCAGCGGGATGCCGAAGCGGTCGGCCCGGCTCCGTACCTCGTCGAGGCGGGGCAGGGAGGTCTCTTCCCTTTGCGGGAGTTGCCGGCGGGACTGGGCCACCAGGATCTGGAAACGCGGAGTCTGCAGGATCAGCTGCCCGGCTTTCACCGCCCAGCGCCAGGGGCTGGTGGTCGCATCGGCCATACCGGGAACGATCATGCAGACGCGGCTGTTCCACAGCTGGATCGCCTGGCGCATGAGGTGCTGAAGGTTGCCGGTGTCTGTGGTGGGGGTGCGGAGCAGTACGGGGAGGCTGATCATCCGGACGACGCGGTTCCAGAAGGCAGCGTCGGTGATTTCCTCGGACTCCAGCAGATATGTAAGTGCTGTCTCGTCGAGGTTGCCCACTCCCCTGCGGGAGGAGGGGAAGGAGGAGAGCGTGGAGCCTCCGCCTTGCCAGAGCGCGGCAAGGAAGGCGGACATCTGGTCCGCGACGTCGGTGGTCATCTGCGCGGTGAGAGCGTCGACGGCCTCACGGGTGGGGAGGCGTTCTCCCGCTCGGGCGGCTTCGGCTCCGCGGACGAGGGTGTTCAGGAGTTCTTCGGTCGCCGCCCTGTCGAGAGCGCCGCGGCCGCCTTCGAGGACGGATCTGGAGACCAGGTGGGGGATCCCGGGAGAGCTGCCGGGGGGCTGCAGGGTGCCGAGCGCGGAGGTGTCGAGAAGGAGGGTGGTGCTGCTGTCGGGAAGCAAAGGCGGCTCTCCTCGCCGTGGGGCGAAGGGCAACTGGCCAAGGGTCAGGAGCACCGGCCGGTCCGTGCTGGGCAGGCGGTGCAGGTCGTCTTCGAGTTCGCGCTGGTCGGATGTGGTGCGCAGGTAGATGAACCGACGCGGTGTGCGGGGCCTTCCGGGCCAGTCCAGGACCATGTCGGGGACATGGGTGTGGTTGAAGAACTCGGTCTGGGTGACTTTGGCGCGGGGGTCCATGCGGGTCAGGTGCCGGGCGACGATGTCCTTGACGCGGGTGAACATCATCCGGTCGTCGGGCTCGTCCATGGCCTGGGCGATCGACTGCTCGACGATGTTCACCATGCGCCCTCTCTGCGGGTGAGTTCAGCGGCCACGATGGCGGCCCAGTCCTTGAGAGGCAGAAGAGTTTCCTGCTTCTCCGAGAGCACGATCAGCCACAGGCGAGCGGCGACCGACCGGGCGAGTTCGGGGTCCAGAAGTTTCCGGGCCTCGTCGAGGTCGTCGGTGCCGAACACGCGGCTGCGGTGCTGCAGGACGGCTGCTTCCACCTGGTCGGAGGAGTTGAGAGTCGACCAGGAGTTCGCCCGGAACGGTGACCAGGTGATCCACATGAAGTGATCGCTCAGGTGATGCTGGATCTGGGCGGCGACGTAGCACTTGGCGAGGAACTCGTCGAAGTGTGTCCCCTGGTCTCCCGGCTGCGAGTAGTTCTTGACCTCCGCGCAGAACATGTCGCTCTGATACGGCTCACCACGCATCGTTCCCCCCAGATCGAAGGAGAACGTCCGCCCGCCATACGGCCATGGGATCGTCAGTCGGCGACCACAGGACGGCGAGTCCGTGTTCGCGTACGCCCCGAAGATACGCATCGTGCCCTCGAGCCACTGCTTGGCTCTGCGGGCACCCGAGAAGCCCTTCAACTGGGCATCTTCACCAACCACCACGGGCGTAGCTTAGTGCGACCGGGTGATCACGAAGAGCCCGAATGAGCCAACTTCCAAGACACCGCAAACAGCCACTCGAAGTCCGGAAGAAGCGCAACCTCGTCAGAGGACGATGCGCACTGAGACGGGACCAGGCGAAACGCAAGGCACCTCCCGTTCAAAGAGCAGACCGCCAGGCACGTCCCGGCACCAGGCAGCGATCTCGGGCGACTCTCGATGCAGTTCGGACAGTTGGGCGTCCAGCGAGCCTTCTAGCAGGTCGAGAGCGGCGGGCGCCGGGACGGTAATCGAGAGGGACTGCACTGCCACCAGGTCCTCTGCGGTGAACTGGTTCGCGACTTGGCGACGGTCACGCCCGCTTGCCAGGTGCTCGAACCGGCCCTCCGTGAACGCGCCGGCATCTGGGGCAGGCCGATTCCGAAGTGGCGGCGCAGGTCGTCCATCACCCGCTCCGCATCCAGAACGGCGTGCAGGCGCTGCCTCACCACGGGCGGTCTCCCGCCGGAGGAACCAGGCCCCAACGAACTCGTTTATCTCAGATACCTGTGGCCTCATCTGTGTCAGTTGTGGTCGGTGGCATCGGCTGAGCCGCCCATACTTCGCTGATCAAGGTGAAGGAGGTAGTGAGCGTCCTGGCTCCCCAGCGTGGGGGCATGACGGAATGAGCCCTCTGGCCGTGGGCGATGCGGTTGCGGAGCCTGCGCCCCTCGTGGAGGAACTCCGTCTGCCGCCCGGTCAGGAGGCCACTCTCCTCGCCCTGCTTGATGAGGGCGTGGAGCGGCTTCGTGCCGGAGCCCGGGATCTTGGCCCGGAGGACGATCTCCATTGCGATCAGGGCGTGCAGGAGGGCTACGGTGGAAAATTCGTAGCAGAAGTAGGAGTGGCGCAGGAGCTCGCGAGAAGTGTGCAGCACTGTTGCCGCGGACTGCGGGATACCGGAGGGCACCGTCAAGTCGGCAACGACGTCGTGCATGTCGGCGTACTGGGTGACGAAGTGATGGGCCCGGGAGTCGGGCACAGGGAACGGCAGACGCTGATCGGCAGCGGCGTTCCACGGCAACGGCATCCGCGTGCCGCTGTCGGCAGACCCCGTCCGTGCAGGTGGGTCCTCTCCGAGGAAGAGCACAGCCAGGGCGATCTGGAGCACGAGCGCTGCCCGGTGCCGGGAAGGCGTGTCGACCAGATCGTGCAGAACGTTGTTGCGGAGGTTCATCTGCCCCTCGGCGTTGCCCAACACCGTCCGGAGGACGAGGGGCCACGGTTCGGGGAAGCCGAGTTCATCCAGCTTCTCGAGGAGGGAGCCAAGCTGCTGGACCTGTCCGATGGTCTCCCCTTTCGCGTGCGTGATCACCGCGATGTCAGCGGCCTGGAGTCGGCGGCGCAGCGTACCTTCGAGGCGCGGCAGCGCCAGGGCCAGGACCGTGTCGACATCGCCCTCCCAGAACGCCTCGAAGGCGCGGGCGAGACCGCGCATTCGAGACTCCGGAGCATGCTCCGGGCTGGCGAAGAACGGCACGAGGTCCTCGGCTGTCGGGCGGAACCTGTCGCGAACTCGGTCCAGCTGGGCTTCGATGACCAGGCCGTGTACGTCGAGGGCAAAGATGTGCTGCCGAAAGAAGAAGCCCTCTCCTCCGGTGCTGTCGCTCCCGACGGTGCGCGTCACGACGGGGCCGTTGGGGTTGATGTACACCGTCGGCAGGGACAGCAGCCCGGGCGGCACGGCCGCGGAGTCACTCATCGTGGGAGGAGTGGTGGCGATCGAGTGGAGTGCGTGCTCCATGCTGTCGGCAGCGTCGATAGCCGCGCTCGCTGCCTCCAGGTAGCCCGCCGGCAAGGGCACCGGGGTGCCGATGGTGTCCATGGGAAGTTCGTCCCGACCGATCTTTTGCTGCGTTCTGCGCACCTCGTCAAGGGCGTCGGTCAGCCCGCTGTCGCGGGCATGTCGAGCAGCGTCTTCCAGGGCGAGGAGTTTCCGGAGTCCCGTGCTGCTGTCGGCCAGTTCCATGCGGGCGCGGTGGATCTGTTCGTCCACGTCGCGGTGCTCGTCGGCGCCCACCACGCAGCGGAGCTCTTCGAGGAACTCCACCCGGTAGTGGAACTGGCCCTCTCCGCAGTACTCGTCGACGGCACGTTCGAGCAGGGGACGCACGACGGGCTTGTCGTGCGTGCTGACTACGAGCGGGGCGGTCATGAGGCCGAGCACGCCCGGTGACGGGGGCTTCCAGGCGAGCGCGGTCTGGCCGAGGGCGGTCATCTCGCCGACGATGTCGGTACGCTCCGGCTGCCGTGTAGCGGCCGCCAGGCCATAGGCGAGCACCAGGGCGTCCGCTGCAGCAAGTCGGGCCACCTCGACGTCGAAGGACGTTGCCCCACCCGGATCCAGAGAGGGGACGAGCGCCTCCAGGCGTTCCTCCCCCTTCGCCAGCAGCGCGCCGGCAGCATCCCGGTAGCCGTGCACTGCGGAGCGGAGGTGCTCAATGGGCCGGGTCCCGTGCCGGGCCACCCAGAGCAGGTGGTGAAGCCGGGCCCGGACCAGGGGGTGGGTCGTCTCGGGGGCGTAGGCAGCCCATACCTCGAAAGCCGCGGACGGCATCTCGCCCACGGCCCTCGAAACCAGGTCATCGTTGTCGTCGGTGCTGCGGAACGGTCTGCGGACAACGTCCCAGGTGCCGTCCTGCAGTCGGAACTCCATGGCCAACCACAGGGCCGCGAAATGCTCGTGCTCCTCCTCGCCCGGGTTCGTGTGCGACCAGCCAGCGCGTAGTTCCCGCCCGACCTTGTGCAGTGGCTCGCAGGAGTCGACTCCGCTGTTCACCGCGCTGAGAACTGCTATCTGAACATCCATCTCGACTCCTGACTCCAGGTATAGCGGTCGAACTCTAGGCGACCGTCCTGGCCAGAAACGAGCGGATTGTGAAGATGGGCGACCTCCTCTGTATCGACGGCAGCACCTTGGCCGGAACAGTGGAGCCCAGTTGGCCGTGGTCCAAGGTCGGGATGCGGTGGACCTGAGAGGGCCTGGGCTGGATCATCGTGTTGCGGGCGGTGTGGGGCCGTGCCAGTCCAGGCACAGGACAGTGGCGTCATCTTTGGGCGGACGACCGCCATAGGCATCACTGACCGCGCCGACCAGCGTGCGCACCACTTCGCGGGGGTGCTCGGCGGCGGTCTTGCGCAGGAGGCCCGGCAGGTCGACGGTTTCGGCGTCGCGTTCCTGCATCCCGTCGGTGTGCAGGAGCAGGCGGTCGCCGGGTTGCAGGTCGAGGCCCTGCACCCGGTAGGCGCCCTGGCCTACGACGCCGAAGGGCAGGTCCACGGCCAGGGCCGGTTCGCTGACGGCGCCGTCGCGCAGCCGCAGTGGCCAGGGGTGGCCGGCGTTGACGAGCCGGGCGCCGGTGCCGTCGAGGGCGATGCGCAGGAGCTGGCCGGTGGCGATGCTGTGGTGGCCGTGGTCGAGGAGCGCCTGGTGGACCTGGCGGGCCTGTTCGGTGAGGTCTTCGCCGGCGCGGCGGGCGCCGCGGGAGGCGTTGACCAGGAGGGTGGCCATCAGGGATGGGGCGGCAGAACCACATGCGGTCAGCCGAGACAGCCCGCGCAGGTCAGGTGGTTCTTGGGCAGGTTCAGAGAGGAACCACGGTCGCCTCCTGCAGCATGAACAGGCAGGTCTTCTGCGCGGAAAGCAGTCATGCTGCGCGCGAGTCAGGCCATCGAACCGGTACTGAGATTGCCGGGCTTCGCGTGGGGGCAGTTCTTGTGCTTTGACGTGGAGTGGGGGCTGGTGAATGGCGCGCAGGAAGTCGTTGGCGGCGCAGTTGTTGCAGGTGTACCAGGAGCGCCAGAAGGCGAAGGCTGCCGCGGCCAAGCGGGCGGAGGCGGAGCTGGCGCGTCAGGCCCGGGAGGCGGAGCGTGTCGCGGCCGCGCGGGCCAGGGAGGATGCCCGCAGGGAGCGTGAGGCTGCGCAGGCGTGGTCGCGTACCCAGAAGGAGAAACAGGCGCGGCAGAGTGCCGACGCGCGCAGGGCTGAGCAGATCGTGCGGGATCTTGAGAAGCGGGATGCGGCGCGGGCAAAGGAGCTGGAACAGAAGCGGCGTACCGAGGCCCGGGAGAAGGCTGTGGCCGAGCGGCTCGCGAAGCAGGAGGCCGTCGAAGGCATGCGGCGAGAGGCTTCTGAGCGGACGGCCGAGGTGGAAGAGCGGCTGAGAGTTCTTTCCTCGGTTCTGCGTTCACGTCCTGGTGGGCTGCATCAGCTGCGGCTGGAGGCGGAGCAGGCTTTCGGCGAGGGGGATCTGGAGGGATTCGCGGTCGGTGTGGAGAAGGCGCTGTGCTCCGTCGACTATCCGCAGGGGCTCGGCGGGGCGCGGCGGGTGGCGTTCGCGCCGGAGTCGCGGGAGCTGGTAGTGGAGGTGGAGCTGCCGGGTCAGGCGGTGGTGCCTTCGGTCGCGCAGTACCGGTTCAAGGCTTCTACTCCCCCGGCGGTGGTTCCGCAGCCGCGGAAGGAGGCGGAGACGAAGGCCCTCTACCGGGATCTGGTGGCGCGGCTCGCGTTGCGGGCGATCGATGAGGCTTTCGCTGTGACTCCGCCGGGGCTGGTGGACCAGATCGCGTTCAACGGCAAGGTGTGGGCCAAGGACCGGGCCACGGGGAAGTCGATCGAGCCGTGCCTGGTCAGTGTGCGCGTCAGCCGGGAGGGGTTCGCGGAGTTGGTCCTGGACGAGCCCGAGCTCGATCCGGTCGCCAGTCTGCATCATCTCGACGCGATCGTCTCCCAGCACCCCTACGACCTGGAGCCGGTGCGGCCTGTCGTCTCATTCGACCTGTCCCGATACAAGATCGCCCCGGAGCGGGATGTCGTCGCCGGCCTGGACAGCAGGCCTGACCTGGTCGCGATGGACCCGACCGACTTCGAGCACCTGATCCGGCGGCTGTTCGAGAAGATCGGGCTGAAGTCGTGGGTGACCCAGGCATCGCGGGACGACGGCATCGACGCCGTCGCGGTCAACGAGGAACCGCTGATCGGCGGGCTGTGCATCATCCAGGCCAAGCGCACCAAGAACGTCGTGTCCGCCGAGACGGTACGGGCGGTCGCGGGACTCGTCGTCGACAAGGGCGCGTCGAAGGGCATCGTGGTCACCACCGCATGGTTCGGCAAGGCCAGCTGGGACTTCGCACCACGCAACCGGGTCGAACTCATCGACGGCCGCCATCTCAAGTCACTGCTCCTGGAACACCTCGGCATCGACGCCCTCATCGGACTGCCCAAGCTGCCGCCCAACTGGCAGGCCCGAGACCTGAGCTGACGCCCTCAAAGACGGCTGGGGGTGACGGCACCTCGCTCACTTCGCTGGACTTGATAACGGCCCTTCAAGGGCTGTTCCAAGGATGACTAGACCGTGGGAATCTTCCCTGCGGGCGCAGGAGGGAGTTTCGTGGGCGAGGCCCGGAAGTACACGTCGGGGACGCATGCGGCGCTGATGTCGCTGTGCCGCGGCTATTGCTACTGGCCTGGATGCGAGGAGCCGGTCACCCGGTTCATCGACGGGGAGCACATTCTCAATCTGGAGATCGCGCACATCCGGGCAGTCAGCTCGGGCGGCAAGCGGTTCGATCCGGAGCTGTCGCTGGACGAGAAGAACGCCTTCTCGAATCTGTTGCTGCTGTGCAAGGTCCACCACGTCCGGGTCGACGGCCACGGTAGTGAGCAGTACACGGTGGAGCTGCTGGAGGCGTGGAAGGAGCAGCGGGAGAGTGAGGGGACGGCTCCGCTGCTGGAGCTGCGGGGCTGACGGAGGAGCGGCTGCGGGAGTTGGTGTCGGAGTCGTTCGCATCGTTCAAGGACGAGACACGCGAGGCGCTGGAAAAGCTCGCGCGGATCGCGCCTGAGGCTGCCGCGACACTTCAGGTCCTGGTGGAGGAGCTTCGTGATCCGCGGGTGCACGGGTTCGGAATCGATCCCGACACGGCGTCGTGGCTGCGGTCCGCTTCCGACGGCCTGGGGCATCTGCAGGACACCGCTCCCCTGCTGTGGAGAACCGCGAGCGCCCTGGGGCATCTGCAGGACAGTGCCTCCACCCTGTACTCGGCAGCCGACAGCCTGCGCGGGGCGGAGGACATCGCCAGGGCAGTGCAGGACGGCGCCAGTGAGCTCATGAAGGCAGAGGGTCTCATCGTGCGGCTGAAGCTGGCGGCCGAGGAGCTCCGAAGGGCCAGAGGCGGGTACTGACCCGTATCGTCATGCGCGGTGTGGCGGCCTGCTTACAGTCCCCCGGGGTTTCCAGCCGTCGTCTGCCCACGTATGGCGATGCTCCGCGTTCTCGGCCTGTAGAAACGAGCAAGATCATCGGCCAGGTCCGACGTCGGAGCGTCCTGACTGACACGACGTACACGGTCCCCTGTCAGTGGTGCCTGGTATCTGCTGTTCTGTAGATACGCCGCACGTATGCCGGATCGCCGGGAGATGCGATTCATGCCTTTCACTGCGCTGCACCCCGCCCTTGGCCACCTCGATGCCACCCTTCCCGACCTCGGACACGGGCTGGAATGGGCCCGGATCCACAAGGCCCAGCCCCGCTTCCCGCTCACCTGCCTCGAGTGCCGTTGGACTTTGCGCCCCAAGCTCTCCGGGCCCAGGAAGCGGCGGTTCTTCTGCCACGGCCCCCGGGCGGCCGCCGTCGTGCGAGCTGTCGAACGAGTCGTGGGAGCATCACATGCTCAAGCTGCAGATGGCGGGCGCCATCCGGGCGGCCGGGTGGTTCGCGGCCCTGGAGGTGCCGGCCGAGGGCGGGTCCTGGCGGGTGGACGCCATGGCCTCGTCCGTAGACGGAAGCCGGCGCATGGCCTGGGAGGCGCAGCTGTCGCCGATCACCGTGGACGACATTGCCGCCCACACCGACCGGTACGCCGCCGAGGGGATTCGGGTGTGCTGGGTGTCTCCGGATGTCCGGCCGCCGCAGTGGATCAGCGCGGTGCCGGCCGTCCGGGTCCGTGCCCCGCAGGAACGCGAGCAGCCGTGGGTGGTGGACGACGGGCTCGCCGGGTTCGTCTATCGCAGTGGGCGGTGGGAATTCCGTGAGGGGCCGCTGGAGCGGTTCGTGCGCTGGGCTTTGGAGGAGCAGGCCGTACCCGCCGAGGTGCTGCCCCGATACCGGCGGGTGCACCGCATGGTCAACGGTGAGCAACGACGGTTCCGACGGGATCGGTGGTGGACCTCGCGGAAGTCGATCGTCAATCAGGGCAACCACGAGGCGATGCGGCAGCGGCAGGAAGCCGAGCGGGCCGAGCGGGAAGCCCGGCAGAAGGAGCGGGAGGAGGCCACGGAGCGACGCCGGAAAAAACTGGAAGGGCAGGAGCGGATACGGAAGGCTGCGGAGTCTGAGGCTCTGCCGCTGCAACGGGAGGAAGAGGCTCGCCTGCGCCTGAAAGACGCGCGACGCCGGTGGGCCGAAGCGGACGCGCGCCAGGAGCGGGCGGAGCGCGAGGCACAACTCGCCCGCGAGCGGGAAGAGCGGGAGCGTCTGGCCCTGGAGACGGCACGGGCGTGGTGGGGCCGGCTGTCTCAGGAGCAGCACACCGAGCTGCTCGCCGCCATCGCCGGGTACGCCTGTCGGACCTCGGGTGTGCGGGTGGGGATCCCGGAGAGGCCAATGATCTGGCCGCAGTACGCCTACGGCATCTCCATCCACACAGCCGACAAGCAGCGGACGCTGTACTGCGTCGTGCGACCCTGCCCTGCCTTGATCACCGCCTGCCCCGACATCGCCAAAGAGCTGGTCCTGACCCGCAGCACTCAGGAAGCCCGCGAACTCACCGACGCCCTTCCCACCGGCCGAATCGTGCATCTCGATCTACCCGAACACGAACAGCTCACCATGGGCTGAACGCTTACCGGCACCGAAGCGGTTCGGCACCTCACGAGCCGGAACGGTCGGTGTCCCGCTCTACCGCACCGCCGACATCGACGCGCATCCCGAGACCGGCTGGTAGAAGCTCCGCCGGATCGAGAAGGGCCGCGCTCTCCACTCACCGCACCGTGCAGAAGCCGGGGGCGACGTCGGCACGGGCGCGGGGCCCGGCGAAGATCGAGGTGACGGGAGAGCGTCGGTCAAGCGGATGTCCCCCGGCTCCGCCGGCGGGGTCGGGCCGGAGCGCTTTGCCAGGGCGCCGGGGCGCCCGGACGAGCGATTCACTCCCTCTCGTACGCGGACGCGCCCTTAACGGATTACGCCCAGCTTGCCCCCGAGTCACCGTCCTATGGAGGCTTACAGATCAGGCTCGATGGGGTCGATGTCGGTCAACCCTAGTAGTGCTTCGTCAGGTTGGGGTCCGTCGGTGCTGATTCCGTGGACTGGGAGAGGCGGGCGGGCAGCCTCAGAGGCTGAAGCCCTGATCACCGCCTGTTGCCCGCGGTGCCGCTGCTGGCGCCCGGAATGGGTGCCGGGGCGCTGCCCGACCGAAGTGTGCTTCTGGCTGCCGTTGTTCCAGGAGAGAGAGGTGATGGCCGGTTCTGGAGCCCGGGTAGGCGGCCGACCGTATCGTGCGCCGCGTACATGGGCCTAGGAAGGGACACGGATGGCCGGAAGAGTATCTACACGATGGGGACGCTGGGTCATCCTCGTCGTGGTCGCCTGCATGGTCGGTGGCACGGCCGTCGCAGTGAGAGAGGGCTGGCTGCCCTGGCAGTCCGAAGGGCAGCTTCGGGTGCGTGTTGGAAGCCTTCCCGACGGCAAGATCGGTGACGTGACGGTGCGGGGACCGGACGGCCTGACGAAACACGTCACTGAAACCAGCACCCTTACCGGTGTGAAGCCGGGCCAGTACACCATTACTGCAGGCAAGGTGAGCGGCGCCGACCACGACCTGTACCCCCCGGACGTGGAGCAGTCTGTCACGGTACCTGCTGGAGGTACGGCATCTGTAACGGTTGACTACGACACGGTCATCCCTCATACGACGAAGCCTGTCGACGTTGCAGATATCCGTGGGGTTGACGGCGCATCAGTCACTATGGCACTCGGCAGCGCCACCGCGAAGAAGCTTGCCGTCGGTGACGTGCTCGTGGCTGGGGTCGGCCCGCATACCCCGGAAGGGCTGCTGAGAAGGGTTACCGGCGTCCGCACGAGCGGCGACGGAGTGATTGCAGTAACGAAGCCAGCGACGCTGCGGGAGGCAGTGCCTCAAGGACGCCTCAGCGTGGTGGACGCGCCCGTTGTTTCGCCCGAGTCGGCTGTGCGCCGGAAGGGCGCAGTGAGTCAGGCAGCTTTTGCGGGGACAAGGTTCATGCCGACGAGCCATCTCGCCCTTGGTGCCGACACCGCTGAGGAACCTGAACTGGAGGCGGACGGCGAGGGTGGTTTCACGTTCCTGCACAAGTTCAGAGATCGCAGCACAAATCTCGGGGCGGACAAGGACGATCCCAAGAAGGGGGAGGGCAGTCTTCAATGCACCAATGGCCTTCTGCTACCGCTGGCAACAGACCTGGCGTTCACTGCCTCAACGCCAAGGATGACCTTGGAGACCAGTTGGGACAAGGGTCGTCAAAAGGGGCTGCGGTGGACGTTGACCGCATCCCAAACGGCCGGCATCGACGCCAAGTCGAACGCCGTAGAAGCCAAGTGTGATGCACGCTGGCTCTACCCAGATCCCAAAAGTGACCGCCCCTGGAACCGCAAGAACGACGGATTCTCCCTCGGGACAGTCACGGCCCCTTTGGGGCCGCTGGTTGTAGTGATCCACGTGAAGGGTGCTCTTACCGGCGTCTTCGGGGTAGGTGGCAAACTTGCCGTGAAAGCCAGACAGAAAGCTCATTTCAAGGCGGGCATCGAAGTTCCGGACGGCGGGAAGGCGAAAGGTATCGCCGACTTCGACAATGAATTCAGCGTTGATGGGGCACCCTCGTTTGAAGCGGAAATGAGCCTCAAGATTGGCGCGCGGCTCACTTTCAAACTGTACGACGTTGCGGGCCCCTATCTGGAGATCACCCCCGGTCTAAAACTTGTACATAAGGAAGATTTTGGGCAGCAGGGAACCATAAAGACGGAACTGCGTGGTGGCGTGTACACGTCTGCGGGGCTCGATCTGGGCTGGCTCGGGTACGAGAAGGGTTCAGTGGAGATCTCGGACCTCTATCACTGGGATCGGGTGCTCTGGGAAAATACTCTGCGCGAGTCTCCGGCTGACAAGGCAGCCCGGGAGAATCCGACCGCCTGCCCTGACGCAGCCACCACGAGGGCGGCGGTAGCGGACCTGAAGGAAGTGACCGATCCCGAAGAAATGAGTGTGACGGGGCGGAAGTGCTGGAGGGATTGGGCAGTCGTCGACTGGGTTCCTGACCTTTACGCGGACCGGGTGTCTGCCACTCTGTTCAAGCGTAAGGGCGACAGGTTGACGCCAGCAGTCACGATGCTGGGTGTTGATGGGCCTGCGGGCAGCAGCAGCCATGGTGCGACATGCACCAAGGTGAAAGATATGAAGGTTCCCGGCGGCCTGCTGGACTACCTGTGCCCGACCAGTAGCGGGGCCTCCGCGACTGCAGAATTCGACCCTGCGTCAGCGGACGTATTCAAGTCCGATGGGTATGTTCCGACAGAACGAGAGGGCTTGAAGGAACTCCGTGGTCCATTGCGTGCTGTGCAGGCGTGCGGGAACTGTGGCCCGGGGGGCGGTGACGGGTCCGCTCAGATCATCATGCTGTTCTACGGGAACCGATACGTCGGAATGGTGAAGGAGGGCACGGCATACAGCTTCCGCGAAGTGGCCACTCAGAACGGCACCCAGATCACCTCTCGCGTACGGTGGGCCACCCCTGAGGACCCAGTGTGCTGTCCCAGCGGCGACGAGGTCACCTATCGGCACACCTGGCAGAACCACCAACTGGTGTACACAGAATCCGTGTCGAGCGGTCAGTAGCCGCACAACCTTGTACCCGACCGCCCCGCCGCCAGTGCACTTCTGGCCGCGGGGCGGTACTCGTGTGGTTCCGGGCGGGCGCGTGGCACGCTCATAGGTTGTCGACAGCGGAGGAGGCGCTCCACGGACGGTGAACTCAACGGGCAACGTGGTATTTACGGCACGACCCCGTCGGGTTCCTCGCGAGAGTGCTCCAGGATTCTGGGAACCCGTCGGTTTCAGGTGGTCGGCGACAGCATGATCGACGCGGCCATCTGCGACGGAGACATCGTCACCGTGAGGCAGTCAGACACCGCGGACCACGGTGACATCGTCGCTTCCAGTACTCCAGTGCGGTTTCGTGATCTATCCAGCAGCTTTGTCGGCGGATCATCGCCGGTAATGGCTGTGTCGGGCTGCTGTCTGGTGGCGTCTGGGCCAGGTGGACCAGTGCAGCAGCCCGGCCACTGACGGGGCCAGTGGGCCGAAGACGATCGCGAGTAGCCGACGGATCTCCGGGACGGTCAGCGGGAACGGTTCGAGGCTGCGGGCCAGGTGGTGGGGTTCGTCAGGCCGGTTGAGGGCCTGACCCGCGGCGATGGCTGCAAGGAAGGCCAGGGCGAGCATGGCGAGGGTGATGTGCCGGTGCCACGAGGTCCAGTTGCGGACCTGGTAGTGGTCGAGTCCGACCTGACCCTTGGCGGCCTGGAAGCACTCCTCGACGCTCCAGCGGACACCGGCGACGCGGACCAACTCGGCCAGGGGCACCTCGGCGGGCGACCAGCACAGGTAGAAGGCGAGCTCACCGCTGGTGCGGTTGCGGCGGATCAGCAGGTGACGGCGGCTGCCCGGGCCGATGTGGACCCAGGCCCAGTCGTAGTAGCGCAGACCCTTCGCGCCGTTGTCCGCGCTCTGCCGCTGTCAGGCGGTGGCGGGCAGGCGGCTGGCGACGGTGTCCGCGCGGATGGCGGTGCGACCTTGGTTGATCCGTACCCGTGTCGAGCAGGCGACGGCCATCACGTAGCCGGCCCCGCGTTCCTCCAGGGCGGCTCGAAGCTGCGTGTCCTCCCGTATGCTTCGTCGCCGGTCACCCACGATGCCTCCACCCCGGCGTCCAGCGCGGCGCCGATCATCTCCCAGGCCAGGCGGGGCTTGGTCGCGAACTGCACGTCGTCGGGTATCCCGGCAGCGTGACGGCGTTCGGGATCACCACGCCAGGAGTGCTCAGGCAGGTAGAGCCGGCGGTCGATCAGTGCCCTTCCCCGGCTGGTGGCGTAGGCCAGGAAGACTCCGACCTGGGAGTTCTCGACGCGTCCTGCGGTGCCGGTGTGCTGCCGTTGCACTCCTGCCGAGGCACGCCCCTTCTCCACGAAGCCGGTCTCGTCCACGATCAGTACCGTGCCGCCGGTGCCGAGGTGTTCGACAGCGTAGGCGCGCAGGTCGTCGCGGATGGCGTCGGCGTCCCCGTGTGCGTACCGCAGCAGCCGCCGCATCGGCCCGGGACGGGCGTGACCGGCCTGTTCGGCCAGCTGCCGGCAGTTCTTGCGCTCGACGTTCGACAGCAGCCCGATCAGGTAGGCGCGGGCACTGGCCCGGGGCTCAACTCGACCGAATTGGCCCGCGATCCGCGCCAGGACCTGGTCGAACATCGCTCGCCAGCGGATGGGGTCTACGCTATGGCCAGCGGCCACCGCACGATCTTCGTTTGTCCACACACCAACCGGTGATCACGAGGTGGCCGTACCCGTCACCGGCCGGGTCCGCAACAAGCTCGCGAAACCAGACTGCTACCAGACTGCTAGGCCACGTTTCTACGGGGTTATGTCCTTGGTGAGGCGGACGGTTCCGTCATCGCCGGTGAGTGACGCCGACTGGTATCCCTCGCTCTGGTAGAGGGCGATGTTCTGCCGGCTGTGGACGCCGGTGTGCAGCACGATGCGGCGGCAGCTCGGCTCGGCCGCGGCTTCGGCGGTGCGCAGCAGCCAGCGGCCCAGTCCCTGGCCCCGCAGGTCGGGTACGACGCCGAGCCGGCCCAGGTGCCAGTCGGTGTCGACACGTCGGGCCCGCACCATGCCCAGCAGCCGGCCGTCCCGCCACAATCCCATGACGTGCCAGGTCGCCAGCCACTCGCCTATCTGCTCCGGTGACTCGTGCAAGGCCGGGATGGCCAGGGTGTCGTTGGCGAGGGCCTCGTCCACCCAGCAGCACCGCTGCACCACCGTGACCTCGGGAGCGTCATCAGGGGTCAGCCGCCTCAGGTAGGAACCCGGCAGTGGGCCGGGCGGCAGGCCGGGGCGTGCCCCTTCGCGCATCGGACGCAGGGCGTGGGCAACCCGGACCAGTTCGTCCAGGACACCGACGGCCGCCCCGGCAAGAGTGGCGCTCGGGCGGATCTGTCCGTCTTCGACCGCGTCACTGATGCGTATCGCGACCGTGCGTCCCAACGGCACCAGGCGCAGTGTGGTCACCACCTGCTTGGCGTGCTGGACCGAGCGCGTGCCCGCGGATGTGTTCCCGTAGCTGATGAAACCGATCGGTTTCCATGCCCACTCGCGACCGAGGTAGTCGAGCGCGTTTTTCAGAGTCGCCGGCATTCCGTAGTTGTACTCCGGCGTCACCACTATGAAGCCGTCCGCGGCGTTCACGAGCGCGCTCCATCGTCTGGTGTGTTCGTGCGCGTAGAGACCCGACGACGGATGCTCCTCTTCGTCCAGGAAGGGCAGGTCGAGGTCGCCGATGGCCATGGGCACGAGTTCGACGTCGAGTTCCCCGGCGCGAGGCGTGATCGTATCGATCAACCACGTGCCGACCGCCGGGCCGAGGGCGCCGGGCCGGGTGCTGCACACCAGGACGAGGACGCGCGCCGTTTTCGTTGACATGGAAATGAAAATATCCGGTAGGTTGATTCCATGTCAACGAAGCCCTCGGCTGAGAATGTGCGCTGGCTGACCCCGGACGAAGAGCGGGCGTGGCGGGCCTACCGGCGCATGGTGGTCGCCGTGCAGGCCGCCACAGCGCGTGACCTGGCCGCGGCCGGGCTCTCCGAACCCGACTACGAAGTGCTCAGCACGTTGTCGGAGCGGCCCAACCGCACCAGCACCCTGCGGGAACAGGCTGCCAAGATGCGATGGTCCCGCAGCCGGCTCTCCCGGCACGCCACCAGGATGGAAGCGCGCGGCCTCCTGCAACGTGCACCCGACCCGGCGGATGGCAGAGGCTGTTTCCTCGTTCTCACCGACCACGGCCTGGACACACTCAAGAACGTCGCCCCGGCGCATGTCGCCTCGGTGCGACGCCACTTCATCGACCGGCTCCCGGCCGAGGACCTCAGCGCCCTCGAACGCATCGCCCAGAAGCTCGAGGACATCGAGGGCTGACGGGGAGCGCCGGTCAGCCGCGCACCTACGACGGCGACCGGCGAGACTCAGCATCCGTGGTGACCGGCGACGAAGCCCACAGCCAGGACCCACAGCTCCGGACAGCCCTGGAGGCCCGGAAGGTGGGCCCTCGTGGCAGCCGCTACAGACGAAGCTCCGCCGACCAGATCACGAAACCGCACTGGAGCATCAGGCGCCCCAGTCGCCGTCGGCGGCGACGCGCGTTGGTGAAGTCAGCGCCGAGATGGGTGTGAGTAGTTGACGTACAGGAAATCCCGGTGAGATTGCTCTTGGTCGGTTACTGAGATCGAGCTCGTGGTGTCGTGCGGTTGCTCGCCGGTGTCGACGAGAGCGGGACGCTCGCCTTCGCGGAGGTCGTCACCGCCGCCCCTCTCGACACCCCGGCGCCCGACGGCGCCGCACCCGTCACGACCAGCGCGCCCCGCGCCCCGGAGCAGCTGGCCGGGGAGCGGGGCGGCCCTCGCCGCCCTCCTCCCGGGCAAGGGCCGGGGAACGGGGGTCCGAGGGGCTGACCTGGGCGAAAACCCGCTCTACGATCATGCCCATGTCGACATCCATCTCCTCCCTCCCGGTGCTCCGAGGCCGGGGCGGGGCCGTCCTGTCCGCCGAGGACATCGGACTGGTCCTCGACCTCCCGCGCGAGCAGGTCACCTTCACCCCCGACGGGCTGGGCCGGATACGCGCCGAGGGGCGCTCGGTCCTGATCGAGCTGCGGGCGAAGGCCGGGACGACACCGCGCGTCCACCGCATCGACGACGTGGACGAGGCGGCGGCGACCGCCTTCGCCGAGGGGGTCAACGCGATCCTGACGAACCGGACGGACAGCGACGACGTCGACGGGGCCCCGTTCGCCGTGGTCCGCTCGCTCGCCCCCACCTGGCGGACGAGGTTCCACCGCCGGATCCTGCGGGGCGCGCTGTGGCACCTGCTGGCGCTCGTCGTCCTCTGCGTGGTGGCCGGCGCGCTGGGCAAGTGGGACGTGGTCATCCTCACGATCCCGGTCGGCGGCCTGGCCTGGCTGGGCCTGTGGATCGGCCTGTACGGGGTGATCCGCGCACGACGGGAACGGTGGCTGTACCGACACGGCGTCCTGGTGACCGCCACCCGGGCCACGATGACCCGCGGCGGATACGTCTACCCGGACGCGACCGGCACGTACCGCGGCTTCCTGCACGGCGAGGCCGGTCCCGCGATCACCGTGGCCCACCCGCCGGAGGACCCGGCGGACGTGCTGGTGCCGGTGGCCCCCTTCACGCACCTGGTGGACACCTACGCCGGCGCCTTCCTGGTCGTCTGCGGCGGCCTCCTGGCCCTCCTCCACGTCGTGATGGCGGTGGTCTTCCTCCTCGACGGCTAACTGATCGTTTCAGAATGAGTTCGGCGTGAGGGCTTGGCGATCGGGTCTGGTGGCGGCAAAGTGGCGCAGGTGCCGGATGATCTTGTACCTGATGACCTGTGGGAACGTATCGCTCCGCTGCTGCCGCCCCGCCCGCCGCGGCGTCATCGGCATCCGGGGCGTCTGCCGGCGGACGACCGTGCGGCCCTGCGGGGCATCGTGTACGTGCTGCGCAAGAACGTCAGCTGGAGGGACGTGCCCGCCGAGCGGACCGGCTGCAGTGGAGTGACGGCCTGGCGGCGGCTGCGGGACTGGACCGAGGCCGGCGTCTGGCCCCGCCTGCACGAGGTGCTCCTGGCCGAACTGCGCAAGGCCGGTCTGCTCGACATGGACGACGCCGCGATCGACGGCTCGCACGTCCGGCACTGAAGGGGGGCGCACACCGGACCTTCGCCGGTCGACCGTGGGCGGCCGGGCAGCAACCTGATAGTCGACCGGCACGGCACACCCCTCGCCGTCACCCTGACCGGCGGAAACCAGCACGATGTCACCCAGCTGACGCCCTTGCTGGACGCGATTCCCCGCATCCGAGGACTTCGCGGGAAACCGCGGCACCGGCCGGGCCGGCTGTTCGCCGACCGCGGCTACGACTACGACTACGACTACGACTACGACAAGTACCGCCGCACTCTTCGGGCCTGTGGCATCACACCCGAGATCGCGCGTCGAGGCGTCCCGCACGGCTCCGGGCTGGGCAAGACACGCTGGGTCGTTGAGCGGACCTTCGCCTGGCTGCGCCAGTTCAAACGACTGCGGACGCGCTACGAGATACGTGCCGATCTCCACCTCGGCCTGCTCCAACTCGCCTGCAGCATCATCTGCTTGAGGCGCCTGCGAATCTCATTCTGAAACGATCAGTTACACGACCGTCTTTGACGGGCAACTCTTGCTGTCGGACGGACGGATGGCCGTCGGGGATGTGGAGGGGCTCACTCGGTTCGTGAGCCTGCTTGGAGGCCGCGGCCTTTGGAACGTACGAGTGGCGGTTGATGCCCCGGGGTGGAAGGCCCGAGCCATCGATGTAACGGTTGGCCGGCACAACAGCTGACGCTTGGGCCGAAGACGGCAGACCGCGGAGCCGGTATCAACCTCTCGGCTCCACGGCATGCTTCTGATCCGTAGCTCTAGCCGGAACGGTCAGCGGCAGCCATTCCGGCCGCTACGGGGCCTCGGAGTGAGGGTGAAGGGTGTGGGCGGTTGCTGTGGTTGCGGTACGGAGCTGTTGTACGCCTGCGTCCTGCTCCGCGCGCTCCAGGACCCCGACGGTCTTCCGCCGCCATCGGAGTTCCTGACCGTGGCGAACAGCCTCACCAGCAGGACTGTGATGTCACTCCTGCTCGTTGAAATCCTCGTCCCATTCTTCGGCGTCAGCATACTCGGCTGACGCGTCTGCCCACCGGTAGTCCCACGTCATCCGACTCCGCACGGCGCTGACGCTGCCGTCCAGGAGCTCCCCCTTTGCCGCCTCAACAGCGGCCACAACGGCTGCGTCGTACGCCGCCTTGATCCGTGGACCGTGGATCTTTCGGTCCCCCATCTCGAACTCAAGTGTCACGGTCATGATCTTCTGTACCGCCATGGTCCCCACCTCTGGCAATCGACTGCCTGCTGCAAGTGATCCAAGCAGCGAGCACCACGGTCCGTACGCAAAACGACAAGATCGGTCGAGCAGCGTCGAGCAGCTTTGCTCGGTGTCCTGGCCGGGCTGAGGTCGAGCATGATCAAGGGGCAGACGAGCGGCCGGAAAACAGCTGAACGACACGCTCATCGGCCACATTGAGACTGGTACCGACGCGGAGTGACCACACCGGCCTCCGCCGTATCGCGGCAGCAGATGCTCCCCGTCCGCCACTTCCCGGTGGTCCGGTCGCCTCACGCTCTCGTCATCCGTGACGGCGGGAGTGCGGCGCCTGGCCCTACTCGGGCCTGGCAGCCAGCCGACGCGACGCAAGAGGCCGCCCCTCCCCTCGCTGCTAGGGTCTTTCATTTGGATCAGGGCGGATCAATGAGTGGGGTTTGGTGCCGTGGATCGCAAGGCGGAGGAAGGAGCCTTGCCGACCGACGGCAACGCGGCGAGGTGCGGCACCAGGGCATGCGAGCCCGGCAAGATCCAAACGAGAGGCCCGAGGCACCCCGGGACAGCTGAAAGGGGCGCCCGGCCTGGAACTTCAGGCCGGGCGCCCTTTCGTGGGGGCGTGCACGTCAGGACGCAGTGGTGCCGTTCGCCGCGGGTGTGCCGGCCAGGATCGTCTCCTCCACCGCTTCGTAACGCATGTGCTGGTCGGCCGGGTCACGTTCGTAGAGCACCGTGCCGAGCCAGCCCGCGAGGAAGCCCAGCGGGGCCGAGAGGATGCCCGAGGTGGTGAACGGGAACCAGTTGAAGTCCTGGCCCGGGAAGATCGCCTGGGGCGATCCGGACACCAGATTGCTGCCGGTCATGAGGATGCACGCGGAGGTGCTACCCACGATGAGGGTGCAAAGCAGTCCCGTACGGGAGTAGCGGCGCCAGAAGAGACTGTAGACGAGGGCCGGTGCGACCGCGGACGCGCCGATGCAGAACGACATGGTGAGCAGTGCCTGAAGGTTCAGATGCCGTGCACCGGCGGCGATCGCGATCGCCACGAACCCGACGCCCGCCGCGGCGATCCGGGCGATGGCCATCTCCGCGGAGGCCTTCAGTCGCGCCTTTCGACGCAGCCCGTGCGTGATGAGGTCGTGCGCCAGAGTGTTGGCGCAGGCGAGGGTGATCCCGGCGACCGAGGCCAGCAGGGTGAGGAAGACGGCTGTCGCCACGGCCGTGAACAGCAGGGTCTCGATGGCCGTCTGGTCGGTCCCCATGATGGCCTGGCTGACCATGAGGAACGCCGTCTTGCCCTGCGGGTCGCCGGCGACGATCCCCTGGTGGCCGACGATCGCCGCCGCGCCGAAGCCGATGACAGCGATCAGCAGACAGGTCACGACGACGGTCGACACGGCCCAGGACATCGAGCGCCGCACGGCTGCCGCGCTGCGCGCGGTGAACATGCGCATGGTGATGTGGGGGAGCACCGCGGCGCCGAGCACGACCGTCAACTGGGTGCTGATCATGTCGATTTCGTTGCCCCCGAACTGCAGACCGGAGGCGAGATAGGCGTCTCCCGCCCCGCTGCCTCGTTTGGCGGCGTCCAGCAGGGAGGGCAGGCTGAAGTCGAATCGGTGGAGGATGAGCGCGGCGATCGCGAGGGACGCGCCGAGCAGGGCGACGGTCTTGACGATCTGGATGAACGCGGTGCCCTTCATGCCGCCGATCGCCGCGTACGCGATCATCAGCAGGCCCAGGAACACGATCGCCCCGGTCTTGAAGCCGTCGGAGTCGAAGCCGAGGACGACCGAGAGGAGATCGCCCGCGCCCGCGAGCTGGAAGATCACCAGCGGCAGCAGCGCGGTCAGGGTCACGGCGGCCGTGACGATCCGCACGGCGGGGCCGGGGAGACGCCGGGTGAGGACGTCGCCGATCGTGAACCGGCCGGCGTTACGCAGCGGTTCGGCAAGCAGGAACATCATCAGGACCAGCGAGAGCACGGTGCTCAGGGCGAGCGTGACGCCGTCGTAGCCGACGAGCGCGATGATGCCGATGGTGCCGAGCACGGTGCCGGCGGAGATGTAGTCGCCGGCGATCGCCAGGCCGCTCTGCACGGGGGACAGCGAGCGGTAACCGGTGTAGAAATCGCCCAGGTCGTCACGGTCGGGACCGGTCATCACGCACAGCAGCAGCGTGACGGTGATGACCGCGATGAACGCGATCAGCGACATGGTCTGGGCCTCGGAACTGAAGCTGGTCATGCGCGCGCACCTCCGGTGGGCTGCTGCCACACGGGACGTCCGGAGCGGCTCTGGCGTTCCGTCCGGGACGCGACTGCCGCCCGCTCGGCGCGTTCGCGGATCGCCGCGGCGAGCGGGTCGACGCGGTGGCGCGCGATCCGCTCGTACAGCGCGATCGCAGCCAGCGCCACGGGCAGCTGGAGGAGCCCCAGGACCAGCCCGGTGGTGAGACCACCGGTGATGTTGCCGGTCATCATCGAGGGGGCGTAGCCGGACAGGAAGAGGAAGATGACGAAGTAGCCGAGCGCGGTGAAGGTGGCGACGCGGCGGAGCCTGCGGTAAGCCGATCCGAGCCGCTGCAGATCGTCACGATCGTCGGTGGCGGCGGGCGGTTGCGGCTGCCGGGACGCGTCCCAGGGCTGCTGCGCGGAGTCCCAGCCCTGCGGCGAGGAGTCCCACGCTCGCGGGGACGAGTCCCAGGCTGCCTGTGGGTCGGTATCCCAGGACTGCGACGCCGCCTCTTGGCGGTGCCGCCCGGCATTCTGGTGCTGGGGCAGGGGCGGTGGGCCGGGGAAAGGCTGGTGGTACGACATCGATCTTGCTCCTTGCCGCCCCGGGGAACGGGCGGGTGGCGCTGGTGGTCCGCGTATGTTACTCATGGGTATAGCCCTTGCATAAGGGGATTTCCGACCGCTCGGTATGTCGGTTCGGTGACGATCCTGTGCACGTGGCGACGAAACCGGCGATAACCTCCGTCGTGGATCTTTCCGCAGGTCACGGGTGAGTCTCGGGCCGCCCCTGGAGCCAGGCAGGCCGCTCGGCACGACCGGTCCGGCGAATGCGCCGGGCGGGCCGACGAGGTGGTCGGGTGGATGCCCTCGACTCCCCCCCCCCGTTACCTTTTTCGTGGCTCCGCAACGGGGCCTCCGGCCTTCGGGTCCGGCATGACTTCCCCCCTTGTTGCGGTTGATGATCCGGGGGGTGGTGTCACCGGGCCCGGAGGCATCGACGGACCGCTGATGAGGGGCTTGAGCACCGGCTTCACCCGATCCGGAAGAGCTCTCCGTAACGTGGATGTGGCAGCTCGGTGCCCAGGCAAGGCCGGACGAGAACGTGAGCGGAGGGGCCTGCACGTGATCGACACCGGCGACATCGACGTCTTCCTCGGCCTGGACGTCGGCAAGGGCGAACACCACGCCACCGCCGTCACCCCGGCCGGAAAGAAGGCGTTCGACAAGCGCCTGCCCAACACCGAACCCAAGCTCCGCGAGCTGTTCGCGAAACTCCAGGCCAAGCACGGGACGGTGCTGGTCGTGGTCGACCAGCCCGCCTCGATCGGCGCCCTGCCGCTGGCCGTCGCGAGAGACATGGGCTGCCCGGTCGCCTACCTGCCCGGCCTGACGATGCGGCGGATCGCCGACCTCTACCCCGGCGAGGCGAAGACCGACGCGAAGGACGCGTTCATCATCGCGGACGCGGCCCGCGCGATGCCGCACACGCTGCGGTCGATCGACGGCGAGGACGAGACGATCGCCGAGCTGGAGAGGATCGTCGGGTTCGACGACGACCTGGCCGGTGAGGCCACCCGGGTGGCCAACCGGCTGCACGGCCTGCTGACCCAGATCCATCCGTCGCTGGAACGGGTCCTGGGACCGCGGTTGCAGCACCCGGCCGTCCTCACGCTGCTGGAACGGTTCGGGTTGCCGGCCCAGATACGCAAGGCGGGACGTCGGCGGCTGGTCACCTTGCTGCGGCCGAAGGCACCGCGGATGGCCGAGCGGCTGGTCGAGGAGATCTTTGCCGCGTTGGACGAGCAGACCGTGACTGTTCCGGGGACGGAGGCGGCCTCGTTGATCGTCCCGAGCCTGGCCGGATCCCTGACGGCCGTGCTCGACCAGCGGAAACTGTTGGCCGGGCGGATCGAGGAACTGCTGGAGGCCCACCCTCTTTCGAAGGTCCTGACCTCGATGCCGGGAGTCGGCGTCAGGACCGGAGCCCGCATCCTGATCGAGGTTGGCGACGGCAGCACCTTCCCGACCGCCGGCCACCTCGCCGCCTACGCCGGTCTCGCCCCGGCGACCCGGAGCTCGGGTTCCTCGATCCGCGGCGAACAGCCCTCCCGGAGGGGAAACAAGCAGCTCAAGCGGGCCTTCTTCCTCTCCGCGTTCGCCGCCCTGGGTGACCCGGCGTCCCGGGCCTACTACGACAAGAAGATCGCCCAGGGCAAGCACCACACCCAGGCCCTGCTCTGCCTCGCCAGACGCCGGGCCGACGTCCTCTTCGCGATGCTCCGCGACGGAACCTTCTACGAACCCCGGCCAGCCTCAGCGGGCTGATCCTCAGCGGCCTCGCCGCACACGGGACAGTCCCGCTCGTCGACCGAGTCCAACACGACCGGATGACTGCAAAAGTCGCACGGCCGCATGCTTTCGCCGGCCGACTCCCGAACAGGCACGTCATCACTCATGACAGCCACACTGCCACCCGACCACCTTGACCAAAGACATAGGGGCACCCCCCGGCCCGGATCGGCCTGGCCTGCTGCCGATGGCAGGAACGCCTCCGCCCAGGTCTCCGCCCCGCCAGCAGCACCGGCCGGGGGTGCAGACAGGACATTGAGGAGGCTTCCGGCCAGGCTCCTGACTTGTTGAATCGACCCCAGACGCTCGGTCTGCAGCCGTAGCGTCCAGGGTGTCGGTCGGCATGGGCCCGCAGTGCTCCTTGCCGCCCCCGGGCTGGCTCACTGATAGCGTGCCGCCGCCGGCCGACACCCGCGCGGTGTGGCTCGACAGAGGCATGAAGGTGACACGGTGACTTCAAGTCAGGGTGCCCACCGCACTCCCCTTCCTGACTCATCGAGTGCGAGGGCAGCAGCCTGTGATCCTGATCGGTGTCGATCCCCACAAGTCGTCCCACACAGCCGTCGCCGTCGACGTCGCCGGTCACCAGGTGGCCCAGCGCCGCTTCGTCGTCAACGCCGGCGCCTTCCGCCAGCTGATGCGTTGGTGCGAGCAGTGGCCCGACCGTCGTTTTGCGATCGAGGGCGCCGGCGGCCTGGGCCGCTCGCTCGCCCAGCAACTGGCCGCCGCGGACGAGAACGTGGTCGACGTGCCCTCCACCCTCTCAGCCCGGGCCCGGCTGCTGGCCACCGGCGGAGACCGCAAGACCGACGCCAAGGATGCCCTCCACGTCGCCCAGGTCGCCCTCTTCCGCCATGACCTGCGACCCGTGGTCCAGGAAGACCAGACCACGATCCTGCGACTGCTGACCGAGCGCCGAGACGACCTGGTCCACGAGCGCATCCGCGTCCTCAACCGACTGCACGCCGTCCTGCGCGATCTCCTGCCCGGCGGTGCCCCACCGGTCTGTCGGCCGACAAGGCTGCCGCCTTGATGAAAGGCATCCGGCCGGTCACGGCCACCGACAACTGCCGTCGGGACATAGCCCGTGACCTGCTGGCCGACCTGCGCAGACTGGACCGGCAGGTCAAGGACAACGAAGCCGAGATGCGCGAGGCCGTCGCCGCGACCCGCACGACGCTGACCACCCTGCCGGGCCTGGGGACCGTGCTGGCCGCGAAGGTCCTCGGCCACATCGGGGACGTCAGCCGGTTCCCCACCGAGCACCACTTCGTCGGCTATACCGGCAGTGCACCACTCGACGCCTCCAGCGGCAACAACGTCCGCCACCGACTCAACGCCGGCGGTAACCGCGCGCTGAACTCGGTGCTGCACACCATCGCCGTGTGCCAGATCCGCGACGGCGGCCGCGGACAGGACTACTACCTCCGCAAGATCAGCGAGGGAAAGACACCTTCGGAGGCCCGCAGAGCCCTCAAGCGACGGCTGTCCAACGTGGTCTACCGGATCATGAAACGAGACCAACGGAACCGCCTCGCTCAGGCCGCTTGACACACAGAGGCGCTATCAGGCCGTGTTCCGCCCGGCCGGAGCCATGAGAACAGGTCCCGGTGGTCGGACAGAACAGTTTGAGGACAACCCAGCAGGGCGTCAGTTAGCGCCCGAGCCACGACCACCGGAACTTGAGTATCAGCATCAATGTCACTGAGCCGTTTTCATCCTGTCTCTGTGGGGTGAAATGGCAGGTCAGCAAGGGTGTGTAACGAGGCGAGGCTCCTGGTCGTTGCGGTGGTGTTCTCTACGCACCACGCATCGTCCGAGGAACCTCTCCCGTGTCGTGCCACGGTCGACGTCCCGCATGAGCTGGTCGAGCACGTTTCCTGGCTCATCTACGCACGAAGGCGTGAACGCCGCTCGCGGTGGCGGAAGCCCGGCTGCTTCCGCCAGGCCCTGC
>NZ_JAINVG010000081.1 GCF_020400725.1 Streptomyces sp. NK15101
AGGACTTGTCCGCCGGGGCATCTCGGTCGGCTCCAGCACCGTGCGGGCACATCAGCACGCTTCCGGCGCCCGCACCGGCCCACCGCCGGTCCCCGCCCCAAAGGGGCCGCGGCGGCAGAACACCAGGACGAGACGCCGTTGCAGAGCCTCGTCGCCCGCCTGGTGGAGGTGGTGCAGGAGGTGAGGGCCGGGCGACATCATGCACGTTCCCTCACGGGCGGATGACCGGTCGGACAGCTCCTAGTCCGTGGCCTTCTTCTGGCGGCGCACCGGAAGGAGCCGGGAGCCGGCCATCTCTTCGCCGAAGCGGTCGTCGGGGTTGGACAGGACGCAGGTCTCCAGGGAGAGGCAGCCGCAGCCGATGCAGTCCGTCAGGTGGTCACGGAGCCGGCCCAGCTGTTTGATGCGCTCGTCGAGCTCGGTGCGCCAGGCCCCGGAGAGCCGGGCCCAGTCCTCGTTCGTGGGCGTGCGCTCCTCGGGGAGCTGGGCCAGCGCCTCCCGGATGGTGGCCAGGGGGATCCCGACCCGCTGCGCAGCCCGGACGAAGGCGACCCTGCGGAGCGTGTCGCGGCCGTAGCGGCGCTGGTTTCCGCTGGTGCGGCGGCTGCGGATGAGCCCTTTCGCCTCGTAGAAGTGCAGGGCGGAGACGGCGGCCCCGCTACGGGCGGAGAGCTGGCCGACGGTGAGTTCGTGGATCTTCTCTGGAATATGCGGCACCCGGAAAACCCTACTGGTGCGCCGGCGGCGGCCGTTGACAGCGCCCCCCGTACCCCACATGCTGAGCAAGCGCTTGGACACCGACCATCGGGTATGCCGTACGAGTACGAGAAGGAACGAGGACACATGGCCGAGCCGAGGATCTTCACCTCCGCCGAGGAGCTGCGCGCGGGAGTGGGCGAGCAGCTGGGGCACAGCGACTGGCTGGAGATCGACCAGAAGCGGATCGACCTCTTCGCGGAGGCGACCGGGGACCACCAGTGGATCCACGTGGACCCGGAGCGCGCCGCGACCGGCCCCTTCGGCACGACGATCGCGCACGGCTACCTGACGCTGTCCCTCCTGCCGCTGTTCGTCCCGCAGGTGCTGCGGGTCGAGGGCATGAAGATGGGACTCAACTACGGGACGGAAAAGGTGCGCTTCCCCGCCCCCGTCCCGGTCGGCTCGCGCCTGCGCGCCACCGCGGTCCTGACGAAGGTCGAGGAGGCGGGCGGCGGCGTGCAGGTGACGGCGGCGGTGACCGTGGAGCGCGAGGGCTCCGACAAGCCGGTCTGCGTCGCCGAGTCGGTCTCCCGCTACTACTTCTGAGCGCCGACCATCCTGAGGACGAGGTCGGCGTAGAGCACGCCGATCTCGTCGGCCGTCCGGCGGCCCTGGGTGTTGAACCAGCGCGAGACGTCGATGCAGAGGGAGAGCACGGCGACCGCGGTGCCGGACACGTCGAGGACGTCGAACTCGCCCGTCGCCGCGCCCTCTTCGAGGATCCGGCGCACGGTCGCGTCGGACTCGCGGCGCAGCTCGATGATCTCGGCGCGGTGCTCGGGACCGAGCGCGTCGAGCTCGTACTGGACGACGCGCGCGGTCGTGTGGCGCTCGGCGTGCCAGCGGACGAAGGAGCGCACGGCGTCGGCGAGCCGCTCGGCGGCGGTGCCGTCGCCGTCGGCCGCGGCCCGGAGGATCTCCAGGGCCTTGTCGTGGCCGATGCGGCTGATCCGGTGGAGCAGCTCTTCCTTGGTCTTGTAGTGGATGTAGAGCGCGGCGGGGCTCATCCCGGCGCGGCCCGCGATGTCCCGGGTGGTGGTGGCGTGGTAGCCGCGCTCGGCGAACGCCTCGACGGCGGCCACGAGCAGCCGCCGGGCCGCCTCGGGCGTGACCTCGTCCCAGGGCATGGCCTCGCCCCCGGACTTCTCCTCCGCCGCGCTCATCCCACACTCCTTCTCGGTCCCCGTCAGGACGAACACCATACAACGAGGGTGAGCAAGCGCTTAGAGCTTCTGGAAGGGGTCGTGCTCGGCGAGGAGCTTCTCCAGGCGGGCCTGGTCGACCCGGCTGACGATCTGGCCCGCCTCCTGGCGGTCGCGGACGACCTTGGCGAGGGTGAAGGCCGAGGTCGTGAGGTAGAGGACCGAGACGGCGAGGAAGGCCCGCACCCAGCCGCTGGCGTCGAGCTGGTAGATCCCGATGGCCACGGCGGCGATCGCGACCCCGAAGGAGATGACGGCCTGCATGTAGTAGGCGGCGGTGTTCTGCTGCTTGACCGGTGTGTCGCTCATGTCGCACACCATCCGGCGGATGTGGCCGTCGCCACATCCGCCGGCGTACTCAGTCCCGTACCCATGGGGTACTCAGAAGGCCGAGACCCCGGTGAGCGCCCGGCCGATGATGAGCTTCTGGATCTGGCTGGTGCCCTCGTAGAGGGTCATGACGCGGGCGTCGCGCACCAGCTTCCCGACGGGGTACTCGTCGATGTAGCCGTAGCCGCCGAAGACCTGGAGGGCGTTGTTCGCGGCGCGGACGGCGGCCTCGGAGGCGTACAGCTTGGCCTTGGAGGCGGCGGTGGCGAAGTCCCGCCCCCGGTCGATCAGGTCGGCGACCCGCCAGGTGAGCAGCCGGGCGGCGTCCACGTCGACGGCGATGTCGCTGAGGAGCTCCTGGACCAGCTGGTACGAGGCGATGGGCTTTCCGAACTGCTCGCGCTCCCCCGCGTACCGCACGGCGGCGTCGAGCGCGGCCTGCGCGATGCCGACGCAGCCGGCGGCGACCGACATGCGCCCCTTGGCGAGGGCGGACATGGCGACGGCGAAGCCCTTGCCCTCGGGGCCGAGCATGGCGTCCGCCGGGACGCGGACGTCCTCCAGGACGAGCTCGGCGGTGGCCTGGCCGCGCAGACCGAGCTTGCCGTGGACGGGCCGGCGGGTGAGGCCGGGGGCGTCGGCGGGCACGAGGAAGGCGGAGATCCCCTTGTGGCCGGGGGCGCCGCCGGTGCGGGCGAAGAGCAGCACGACGTCGGCCCAGGTGCCGTTGGTGATGAACATCTTGCTGCCGTTGACGACGTACGCGTCGCCGTCCCGAACGGCGCGGGTGGCCAGGTTCCCCGCGTCGGAGCCGGTGCCCGGCTCGGTGAGGCCGAAGCAGCCGAGCGCCTCGCCGGCGGCGAGCCGGGGCAGCCACTCCCGCTTCTGCTCCTCGCTGCCCCAGGAGGCGATCGTCTTGGCGACCAGCCCGAGGGAGACGGAGACGATGCCGCGCACGGAGGAGTCCCCGCGTCCCAGCTCCTCGGTGACGAGGCAGTACGCGAGGTGGTCGCCGCCCGAACCGCCGTACTCCTCGGGGATCGTGAGCCCGAGGAAGCCGACGGCGCCGAGCTTCTTCACGATGGCGCGGTCCACCTGCTCGGCGCGGTCCCACGCGACGGCGTGCGGGGTGACCTCGCGCGCGACGAAGTCCTCGGCGAGCCGCCGTACGGCCTCCTGCTCCTCGCTCAGTTCCAGATTCATGCGGTGCCACCCCACTCGGCCATTTAATTACCACTGCTAGTTTTTCTGGTGCGGGCCTACTATGTGCGCCATGGCCCGACCGCGCAAGCCCCTGCTCAGCCGAGAACGCATCGTCGAGACGGCGGGCGCGCTCGTGGACGCGGAGGGCCTCGCGGCGCTCTCCACCCGGCGGCTCGCCGCCGAACTCGGCGTGAGCGGGCCCTCGCTCTACAACCACTTCCGCACCAAGGACGAGATCCTCGACGCGGTCGCGGACGCGGTGAGCGCGAAGATCGACCTGTCGATGTTCGCGGAGGAGGACGGCCGGGACTGGCGGACGGCGCTGCACGACTGGGCGGTCTCCTACCGCGCCGCCCTCGCCGACCACCCGCACATCGTCCCCGTCCTCGCCCAGGGCCCCGGCCGCCGCCCGGCGGGCCTGAAGGTCGCCGACGCCGTCTTCGGCGCGATGGTCCGCGCGGGCTGGCCCCCGGCCCAGGCCACCTCCATCGGCGCGCTGATGCGGTACTTCATCACCGGCTCCGCCCTCGGCTCCTTCGCCCGCGGCTTCGTCGACGACGAGACGGCCTACGACCCGGCCGACTACCCCCACCTCGGCCAGGCCCACCTCCTCGCCGAGCGCCGCCAGAAGGTCGACGAAGGCGCGTTCGAGACGGGCCTGCGGGCGCTGCTCGACGGCCTGCGGCTGCAGTACGAGGCGGTCCCGGCCCGCCGGTCCGCGACCGCGCACGACGGTTCGGCCACCGCCGAAGCGTGAGTGCGGCAGGCTCGGCCCATGGCAGCCAGTGATCTCGCCGCGCTCGCGGCGCTCTTCGCGGACGAGAGCCGCGCCGCGTTCCTGCTCGCTCTGCTCGACGGGCGGGCCTGGACCGCCGGAGAGCTCGCCCGGCACGCCGGGGTGGCGCCGTCCACCGCCAGCGAGCACCTCGGGAAGCTGGTGGCGGGCGGGGTGCTCGCGGAGGAACGGCAGGGCAGACACCGGTACGTGCGGCTCGCCGACCCCGGGATCGCCCATCTCGTGGAGGACCTGGCCGCCCGGTCCGAGCCCGAGGTGCCCGTGCCGCCGCGTTCGCTGCGCGCCGCGAGCGCCGGGCAGGCGATGGCGCGCGGCCGGACCTGCTACGACCACCTCGCGGGACGGCTCGGCATCGCGATCGCCGACGCGATGACGGAGCGCGGACTGCTGCACCAGGACACCGGGTTCGCGCTCACGGACCGGGGCCTGGCCTGGTTCGACGAGCAGGGCATCCCCCTCGCGCGGAAGGGGCGGCGGCCCGTCGCGCGCGGCTGCCTCGACTGGACCGAGCGCCGCCCGCACCTGGCGGGACTCGCGGGCGCCGCGCTGTGCCGGCACGCGCTCGACGCCGGGTGGTGCGTACGGATCGGGTCCGAGCGGGCGGTGAAGGTGACGCCGGAGGGCGAGACGGCCCTGCGGACCGGCCTCGGCATCCCGGCGACGGCCCTGCGCTGAGGGGGCGGTACGAGGCCGGGGCCGGCGCCCCTCGGCCCCCTCTCCTGGCTACGGTCCCGCCCCTCGCCCCTCGGCCCCCGGCCCCGGCCCTCGGCCCCCGTCCCCGGCCTCGTATCGCCCCCCGATATTGCGGTGAGCGCCGAACGGTCCACCGCCTACGGTCGGGGCATGCAGAAGCAATCCTCCCGGCTCGCGCTCGCCGCCGCCGGTGTCACCGTCGTCCTGTGGGCCTCCGCCTTCGTCTCCATCCGCAGCGCCGGGGCGGCCTACTCCCCCGGCGCGCTCGCGCTCGGCCGGCTGCTCGCCGGGGCGCTGGTCCTCGGGGCCGTGCTCCTGGTGCGGCGGGAGGGACTGCCGCCGCGGGCCGCCTGGCCGGGGATCGTGACCTCGGGGCTGCTCTGGTTCGGGGTGTACATGGTGGTCCTGAACTGGGGCGAGCAGGAGGTCGACGCGGGCACGGCGGCGATGGTGGTCAACATCGGGCCGATCCTGATCGCCCTGCTCGGCGCGCGGTTCCTCAAGGAGTCGCTGCCGCCCCGGCTGCTGGCGGGCATGGCGGTCTCCTTCGCGGGCGCGGTGACGGTGGGACTGTCGATGTCCGGCGGCGGCTCCGGCGGGCACGCCTCCGTGCTCGGCGTGGTCCTCTGCCTGCTCGCGGCGATGGCGTACGCGGGCGGGGTCGTGGCCCAGAAGCCGGCGCTCGCCCACGGCAGCGCGCTCCAGGTGACGACCTTCGGGTGCCTGGTGGGGGCGGCGGCCTGTCTGCCCTTCGCCGGGCAGTTGGTCGAGGAGGCGGGCCGGGCCCCGCTGTCGGCGACCCTGAACATGGTCTACCTGGGGGTGTTCCCGACCGCGCTCGCGTTCACGACCTGGGCCTACGCCCTCGCCCGTACGACCGCGGGCCGGATGGGCGCGACGACGTACGCCGTGCCCGCGCTCGTCGTGGTCCTCGCGTGGGTGTTCCTGGGCGAGCTGCCGGGACTGCTCACGCTCGCCGGGGGTGTGCTGTGTCTGGCGGGCGTGGCCGTATCCCGCTCCCGGGCGCGGGCCGCCGTGACCGCCGGAACGGCTGAATCCACCTGACAGGGCATACCCCCGGTTCCGGTCAGTTCGTGGGCGGCCCGTGCGGGGCGGGCGCCCGCGACCTGGGAGGAAGACGCGCGTCAAGCCCCCAGTTCCGGCCGGACGGGAGAGAAGCCACGTTTCACCGCTTCCCGGCCGGATAGCTTCGAGTCGGTCACAGGCGCGGGCCCGAACATAACGCTCCGACGCCTTCTCGAAAGCCCACGGGGGAGCTCATGGCGATTCAACAGCGGGCGGAGCGGACGAGACAGGAGATCCTGTCGTCGGCCGCGCGGGTGTTCGACAGGATGGGTTACGAGCGGGCGTCCCTCGCCCGGATCGCGGGTGAGGCACGGGTGACCACCGGCGCTCTCGTCTTCCACTTCGCGACCAAGTCCGACCTGGCGACCGCGGTGCGCGGGCGGGCCCGTGCGGTCACCCGGATCACCGTCGAGTCGGCCTGCCTGTCCATGGAAGGCGTCGGCGGCACCGCGATCGACAAGCTGATGATCACCACCCACGCGCTGATCCGGCTCTTCGAGACCGATCACGTGGCGCGGGCCGGGGAGCGCCTCGCCCGCGAGCTGCCGTCGACCGACCCCGGGCCCGGGCAGGAGTGCCCCTGGCGGCGCGAGGTGGGCCGTCTCGCGCGGTACGCGGCGGCGGAGAAGGCGCTGCGGCCCGGTGTGGACGCGACGGTGGTGGCGGCGCTGATCGGCTACGTGATCACCGGGGTCGAGCTGGAGATGCGTCACCCGAGCACGCCTGCAGACGCGCCCTGGCCCGCGGAGAGCGGCGCCCTGCACGATCCGGCCGAGGAACGGCTGCGCCGCATCTGGGAGCTGATCCTGCCGGGCCTCGTCCACCCGGCCGCCCCGGCGCCGTCGAAGGAGCCCTCGAAGGGCAGCTCAGCGACCGCCTCCTGATTCGAGCAGCCGGCGCGCGAAGGCCGTCAGTGAACGTCCGATGCGCTCGGCCGACAGGCCGAGCTGGTGCCGCTGGAACTGGAAGAGCTCGGGCGACAGCGGACTGAGCGCGATGTCGATCAGGGGGTCCGGGTCCTCGACCCCGTGGTCGACCAGCAGGGTCCGGACGTGGACGCGCCAGAAGCCGTACGCGCCCGTCCTGAAGCGCGCGGGGCCGGTCTCCGCCCCCAGTGCCAGCGGCAGGTGCCGTTCGAGCAGATCGAGCATCGCCAGGTAGAACGCCGCGAGCCGCTCCCCGGCCGGTGCGCCGGGTCCGAGCGGCGGCGGTCCGTAGATGAGCTGCCCCTGCAGCCGGCGCTCGTGCTCGTCGAGCAGTGCCACGGCGACCGAGGACGGATCGGGGAAGCTCCGGTACAGCGTGGCGCGGCCGACGCCCGCGGCCTTGGCGATCCGGTCCATGGTGACCGACCGCGGGTCCTGTTCGGCGAAGAGCTGCTCGGCCGCCGCCAGGATCTGGGCGCGGTTGCGCTCCGCGTCCGCGCGTCTGCGCGGCGCGACCGGCTGTTCGTCCGCGGCCTGCAGATCACCGAGGAGACCGCCGACCCGGTGCACGGGGGCGGCTCCCCGACCTCGCTGCTCTTCCTCGCTCATGGGCCAGACCTTACTTCCCCCGGGGCTAAGTGGACACCTTGTCCGTTTGCCATGTTGCATGGCATGCTAAACGGACTCAGTGTCCACTTATCCGCTCGCCATCCCGCCCCAGGGAGATCCAGATGCACACCGCGCTCCTCGCCGCGGCCCTGCTGGTCGGCTGCCTCCTGGCCGTCCAGGCCTCGGTGAACCTCCAGCTCAACTCGGCCGTCGGCACGCCGTACGGCGCCTCGACCATCCAGCTCGGCGTGGCCACCACGCTGCTCGTCGTGCTCGCGGTGGCCGCCGGTGCGCTCGGCGCGCTCGGCAAGCTGCCCGACGTGGAGGGGTGGCAGCTGCTCGGCGGACTCGCCAGCCCCCTCTACATCACCAGCGGCATCCTGCTGTTCCCGCGGCTCGGCGCCCTCGCCGCCGTCGGACTCTTCGTCACCGGCCAGATGTTCGCCTCGCTCGCCCTCGACCTCTTCGGCCTGCTCGGCCTGGAGCAGAAGGACCTGAGCGCCGGCATCGTCCTCGGCGCCCTCGCGGTCCTCGCGGGCATCGTCGTGATCATCCGGGGCATGAAGGCCGCGGCCCCTCCCGGCGCCCCCAAGATGTCGAGCGCCGGCCGCGTCGGCTGGCTCGCCCTCGGCATCGTCGCCGGCGGTGTGCTGCCGGTCCAGGGCGCGGTCAACGCCCAGCTGCGCGCCCAGCTGAAGGAGCCCATCACCGTCGCCGTGATCAGCTTCGCCGTGGCGACCTTCACCATCGCCGTCGTCCTGCTCGTGCTCTACGCGACCCGGAGGACCCCGAAGCCCAAGATCGCCCCGCTGAAGAAGATGCCCTGGTGGGGCTGGCTCGGTGGCGCCTGCGCCGCCGCGTACGTCACCGGCACCTTCCTGCTCATCCCCACCATCGGCGCGGCCGTGACCATCGCCCTCACCGTGACGGGACAGCAGCTGACCTCCGCGCTGATCGACCACAAGGGCCTGTTCAAGCTCCCGCAGCGTTCCCTGACCAAGCCGCGCGCCCTGGGCCTCGCCCTGCTGATCGCCGGCTCCCTGACCATCCAGCTCGTCTGACCGGAGCCGGCGCCCCCGGGGCCCCCGGGGCCCCCGGCCCGCTCGGTGCGTCATGAAAGGTGACTCATGAGAACGTCCTACACCGCCGGGCCGGACATCCACGTCCTCCCCTCGGCCCTGCCCATCCCCGGCCTCGGCGACCAGCCGGTGAACGCCTTCCTCGTACGGTCCGGACAGCCGCTGCTCGTGGACACCGGCATGCCCGTCGACCGGGAGGGCTTCCTGGACTCCCTCTGGTCGCTGATCGACCCGGCCGATCTGCGCTGGATCGTCGTCACCCACGACGACCGCGACCACACCGGCGCGCTCGGCCGGATCCTCGACGCCGCGCCGCACGCGAAGGTGCTCGCCAACGCGATATCACTGACGCGAATATCGGAAGAGTTCAGCATTCCGCAGGAACGGGTGGTGACCGCGAACCCGGGAAGCCGGATGAAAGTCGGCGACCGCGAGCTGAGCTTTCACCGGCCGCCCACCTTCGATTCACCCGGAACCCTCGCCGTGTTCGACCATTCCGATGGAACGCTCTACAGCTCCGACAGCTTCGGCACCGTCGTCGAAGAAATTCGCCAGGACTTCACCGACCTTTCCGAGAAGGAATTCTTCCACGGCTTCGAGGTCCTGAACCGTGCGATAGCCCCGTGGACCGCGCTGGTCGACGAGGCGAAGTTCCTCCGGCCCGTGCGCGAGCTGGCCGCGCTGCGTCCCGCGCGGCTGCTCAGCGCCCACGGGCCGACCGTCGAGGAGAGCGCCGTGCCCCGGCTCTTCGAGGCGATGGCCCGCATCCCGTCCCTGCCCGCCTGGCTGCCGGACGCCGACCTCGACCTCGAGGCGGCGCTCGACGCCCACGAGTCCAGCGCCGGCTGAGCCCCGCTCCGCCCGCGCACCCGAACAGAGGAGAACCATGTCCGACCCGACCACCGCAGATCTGACCCCGCCACGCGGAGTCGTCACCGTCTTCTCCGACATCTGGTGTTCCTTCGCGCACATCGCCATCCACCGGCTGCACGCCACCCGGGCCCGCCTCGGCCTGGAGGAGCAGGTCTCCTTCGACCTGCGCGCCTTCCCGCTGGAACTGCTGAACGACGCCCCGAGCCCGCGCCCCGGCACGGACAGCGAGGTCGCCCGGATGGCCAGCCTGGAGCCGGCCGCCGGCTGGCAGCTGTGGCAGGCCAAGGACTGGCTGTACCCCTCGACGACGCTGCCCGCCCTGGAGGCGGTGCTCGCCGCGAAGGAGCAGAGCCTGAACGCCTCGGAGCAGCTCGACCTCGGACTCCGCCGGGCCTTCTGGGCCGAGTCGCGCTGCATCAGCCACCGCAAGGTGATCCTGGACGTGGCCGCGGAGACGGGCGCCGTCGACGTCGACGCCCTCACCGAGGCGCTGGACGACGGGCGGGCCCGCCGGACCCTCGCCGACCAGGCCGCGCTGTCCAGGAGCGACCGCGTGAACTGCAGCCCGCACCTGTTCCTGCCCGACGGCTCCGACCACGCCAACCCCGGCATCGACGTGGGCTGGGAGGGCGCGTACGGCATCGGCTGGCCGGTCATCGCCTCGGACGACCCGAAGGTGTACGAGGACATCCTGCTGCGGGCGGCCACCGAATAGTCGAAAATCCGCCGCCGGCGGCCGAATACAGAGAACGACGGCCAGGCATTCCATTCGTGGAATGCCTGGCCGTCGTTCCTTTTTCCCTTCCGCAGAACATCGCGGTAATTATTAATTGCGTGACCCGGCCGTTATTCGCAAGGCCGCTCGAAGCTCCTAAAGTCTTTTACGCCGCCGGAATTCCGGACGAGTTTCGTATCGACAGCGGGAGTTCTTCATGTCGTTGACCGACAAGGCAGACGTCAGCACCTTCGTCGACCTCACCCAGCACGAGATCGAGGCCCTGAAGACCCGGTTCAACCTGGCCGACGCCCACACGCACCAGCGTCAGTCCGTCTCGCAGGAGCGGATCGTCTCGCGGCTCCCCGAGCTCTGGCACGAGTCGGAGACGAAGCAGCAGGCGCACTTCGAGCGCCAGTTCGTCGACGCCTTCTTCCGCCTGCACCAGCAGCCCACCGCCCGGGCCATGGACCGCACGCTCCTCTCCTACTCCGCCAGCGTCTCGACCATGGTCGCCGGCATGTTCCTCAAGCAGCGCGGGATGTCGGTGCAGCTGGTGGAGCCCTGCTTCGACAACCTGGTCGACCTGCTGCGCAACATGCAGGTGCCCCTCGGGCCGGTCGACGAGTCGGTGCTGCACGACAAGGACGCCATCTACGAGCGCCTGGTCGAGCAGATCCACGCGGACGCGATCTACCTGGTCGACCCCAACAACCCGACCGGCTTCACCCTGCTCGCCGAGAAGCTGGAGGGCTTCCGCGAGGTCGTCCGCTACTGCGTGGACCACGGCAAGGTCCTGGTGATGGACTTCTGCTTCGCCTCCTTCGCGCTGTGCGACGAGGGCATCGGCCGCGTCGACATCTACAAGCTCCTGGAGGAGTCCGGCGTCACCTACATGGTGATGGAGGACACCGGCAAGACCTGGCCGATCCAGGACGCCAAGTGCGCCATGATCACCTCCAGCCGGGACATCCAGGAGGAGGTCTACAACCTCCACACCAGCGTCCTGCTCAACGTCTCGCCGTTCGTCCTCAACATGGTCACGCAGTACATCGAGGACTCCATCGAGGACGGCTTCGCCTCCGTCCGCGACATCATCAAGACCAACGGCGACGCCGCCCGCGCCGCCCTCGACGGCACCATCCTGGAGTTCCAGGAGCCGGTCGTCGGCACCAGCGTCGCCTGGTTCCGCATCAAGCCGGAGCACCTGACCGCCACCCAGCTCCAGGCCGTCCTCTTCGACGAGGAGGTGTACGTCCTGCCGGGCACCTTCTTCTACTGGAACACCAAGGAGAAGGGCGAGCGCTTCATCCGCCTGGCCCTGGCCCGCGAGCCCGAGGTGTTCGCCGGCGCGATGGAGCGGATGCGGAAGGTGCTCGAGCGCTATGCGGCCTGACACCACCCCCGAAGCGGCCGGCCACGCCCCCGCGGTGTTCGTCGACGCCACGCTCTTCATGGGCATGCACAGCGAGGACGACGCCGTCCGCGCCGGCGCCAAGGCCTTCTTCGCCGGCCGGCTGGCCGCCGGGGAGGCCGGCCGGGTCCTCATGAACTGGGAACAGGTCGGCCGCTGCGACGACCTCGTGTGGGGCTACGAGCGGAAGATCCAGGACGAGTACTACCCGTTCATGGACGTCCTCCACACCGACCTGGCCATCGACCGCGTCCCGTACGACGAGGACGACCTGCGGCGGGCCTTCACCACCCCCGCCCTCGAGGGCCTGCCCACGCACGAACGCCTGCTGCTCGCCCAGGTCATCGGCCGGGGCGGCACGCTGCACACGGCGAGCCCCCGGCTGCTCCGGACGACCGGCCTGCCCGTCGTGCCGGTCGGCGCCGCCGCGGAGGCCTCGTTCCCGGCGTACCTGGAGGACCTCTACCGGCGCTCGCTGGTGCTGACGGTCGACTCCGACAACCTCTGAAGACCTTCCGAAGGGCACCCCACTCATGCCTGACACCTACTCCGGGACCGTCGTCCCGCTGATCACCCCCCTCGACGAGCACGGCACCGTCGACGAGCAGAGCGTCGTCCGGCTCCTGGACCACGTCCGGGCCGAGGTCACGGGCCTCATGCCGGCCCTGACCTCCGGAGAGGGCTGGAAACTCGATGCCCGGCAGTGGCAGGACGTCGTCACGTACGCCGTCAAGCACGCCGACGGCCTCCCCGTGCTCGCCGGGATCCAGCTCCCCGACACCGCCTCGGTGATCGACCGGGCCCGCACGGCCGCCGAGATCGGCGCCGACGCCGTCGTCGTCACCACGCCCTTCGGCGCCGACGTGACGCAGGACCAGATCGTCGAGCACTACCGGGCGATCCGCGCGGCCCTCGACATACCGATCTTCCTCTACAACGAGGAGGCGCTGTCGGGCAATCGCATCGAGTTCGAGACACTTGTCCGGATCTGCGAGGAGATCCCCGGGATCGTCGGCATCAAGGAGTCGAGCGGCGACGCCGCCTTCACCCGCAGGATGGCCGAGGCCGGCACCGGCATCCCGGTCTTCGAGGGCTGGGAGAACCTCCTCGTCGACGCCCGCGGCATCCAGGGCTTCATCGGCCCGCTGGCCAACCTCGAACCCGCCCTGTGCAACGCGATGCTGGTCGACCCGACCCCGGACCGCCAGGCGGAGATCAACGCCGTCTGCGAGCGGTACGGCGTCTTCCGCGACGACTGGTACCGGTGGGTGAAGAAGGAGCTGCACACGCGCGGCGTGATCTCCTCCCCCACCACGCACGAGGAGGCGAAGGCGGCATGAGCACCACCTCCGCCTCCCCCGTCGCCGGATCCTCCGTCCCGGTGGCCGCGCACTCGGTCGCGGCCCCGGCCGCGACCTCCCAGCGCGAACTCCACGCCCTCTACCGGCGGGTGCCCAACCTCGGCGACTACGGCTCGATGACCGCGATCGAGGAGCGGTGGATCCTGCCGAAGGCGCGGGCCCACGAGGCCTCCGCCCCCCGCTTCGGCTCGGCCGGCGAACTGCTCCAGGCGCTCAAGGAGTTCCTCGCCGAGGAAGAGGCCTCCCTCCCGGAGAGCGCGGTCTTCCTCGCCGAGCACGCGACGCTCGACCAGTTCAAGGTGGTCGTGCGGCAGTTCGCGCTCGACGGGCTCACCGAGTCCGAGTCGCTGCTCCCGGTCGTCCCCCGGCTGCCGTACCGCTCGGCGATGGCGGTCTTCCGGGTCCTCATCGACGAGCTCGGCTGCGGCAACGAGGAGAAGGCGCACTCCCAGCTCTACCGGGACCTGCTCACCGAGCTCGGCATGAGCCTGGAGCTCGACGACTACCTCGACGAGACGTCCCCGGAGTGCTACGCGTACGTCAACATGTTCCACTGGCTGGCGAGCCGGGCGCCGTCTCCCCAGTACTTCCTGGGGGCGTACGCCTACTTCGAGACCAGCGTCCTGTACGCCTTCCAGAGCTTCGCCCGGGCGGCGAAGCGGCTCGGGATCGTCCACGACGCCTACTACACCGAGCACCTGTACATCGACTCGTACCACAGCAACCACATGCGCACGGCGATCCGCGCGCTCGACGAGCCGGACCTCGCGAAGATCTGGGCGGGCGTGCGGCTGGCCTCCGACATCGTCGGCGAGGCCACGGAGGCGGCGATCGCCCGGGCGCGGGAGACCGTCGCATGACGGCCGTGTCCGCCGGGCGGCAGGGCTCCGGCGAGCCCGTCGTCCGCCAGGTGACCGAGGACCTGGTCCTGGTCGAGGTCGGCGGCCGCAAGGTCCTCGCCGCCGCCGTCTGCCCCCACCGCGGGGGCCGGCTCAAGTACGGCAGGGTCGACGGGGACAGGCTGCGGATCACCTGCCCCCTGCACCACACGACCTTCGACCTGACCAACGGCGAACGCACCTCGGGGGCGGCCTGCGCCGCCCTCCGGGTGGTCGACGTGCTGCCCGGCCAGGACCGCCCCGAGGAGCTCGCCGGGGGCGCCTCGTGACCACCACACCGACCGGGGCGGCGTCCACCGCGACGCCGCCCCGTGCGGCGGCCGACCACGACGGCATCGCGCCGGTGCCCGACGCGGAGCGCACCTCGACGCCGGCCGACTTCGGCTGGATCTGGCCCTCCGCGCAGTTCTCGTTCGGCACGGTGGTGCTCGGCGCGCTGCCCGTGGTCTTCGGTCTCGGCTGGTGGGCGTCGGCGAGCGCGATCGCGGCGGGCGTCGCCGTCGGGACGGCGCTGCTGGCACCGCTGGCCCGGTTCGGCGTCCGCACCGGCACCAACGATCCGGTGGCGAGCGGGGCGCACTTCGGGGTGCGGGGCAGGGTCGTCGGCAACGTCATCACGGTGGTGACGGCGCTCGGCTTCTTCGCGATCGCGGTGTGGACGGGCGGCACGGCCGTCATGGTCGCGGGGCACCGGCTGCTCTCCACTCCGACGGGCCCGGGCGCGCTGACCGTCGCGATGTTCGTGACGGCGGCGGCGGTCGCTCTGGTCGCCGTGCGCGGCCACGAGACGCTGGTCCGCACGTACCGGATCACGGCGGTCACCGGCGGGGCGGTCCTGCTCGGCACCGCCCTCGTGCTCGCCCCCCGCTTCGACGCCGGGTACTCCGGATACGCGGACGGGACCCTGGCGCTCGACAGCACCCTGCACACGTGGCTGCTCGCGGCGACCGCGTCCGCGACCGTGCCCCTGTCGTACGCCACCTTCCAGGGCGACTACACCCGCTACATGCCCGCCGGCACCCCCACCGGCCGGGTGGTGCGGGCGAGCGGGATCTCGATGTTCCTCAGCAGTCTCGCGGCGCTGCTCACCGGCGCGTACGTGACGACGCTCTTCCCCGTGCCCGACGAGCCGTGGCTGCAGGGCCTCACGGACGCCGTGCCGGGCTGGTTCGCGGTGGCCGTGGTGGTCTTCGGTTTCGCGGGCACCCTGCCGCAGGCCGGGCTGTGCCTCTACGCGGCCGGGCTCTCCGCCAACTCGGTGTTCTGGCGCGCCTCGCGGGCCGCCGTGACCACGGTGGTCGCGCTGCTCGCGGCGGCCGTGCTGTACCTCGGGGCGGTGGTGTACGACGCGATGGACGCCATGTCGGCGTTCGTGACGCTGCTCCTCACGGTCGTGGCCCCGTGGGCGGCCGTGCTCTCCGTCGGGTACGCGTTCCACCGGGGCCGGTACGACGCGGAGGCGCTGCGGACGTTCACCACGGGCGGCGGCGGACGGTACTGGTACACGGGCGGGGTCAATCCGAGGGCCGCCGCGGCCTTCGCGGCCGGTGCCTTCGTGGGGGTGCTGTGGGTCAACAACCCGCTGTACACCGGCCCGTTGACCGGCCTCACCGGCGGCGTCGACCTGAGTCTGCCGGCCTCCTTCCTGGTCGCCGCCGTGCTGTACGGGGCGGTGTGCCGGGTGTGGCCGGAGCCGTTGCTGCCGCCGTCACGAGTTTCGAGGTGATGCCATGTCCGTGCCGACGAGCCGGCTGACCGTCCGAGCGGTCGCCGAGGAGGCGGAGGGCGTCCGGGGGCTGCTGCTCGCGGATCCCGACGGCGCCGAGCTCGCGCCGTGGGAGCCCGGCGCGCACCTGGAGGTGACCCTGCCGTCCGGGGCGGTCCGGCACTACTCGCTCTGCGGCGACCCGGCCGAGCGGCGCACGTACCGGATCGGGGTGTTACGCGAGCCGACGGGCCGGGGCGGTTCCGAGGAGATCCACACCGCCGTCGGCGAGGGCACGGTCCTCGGGGTGCGGGGTCCGTTCAACCGCTTCCCGCTGGTGCCCGCCGAGCGGTATCTGTTCGTCGCGGGCGGCATCGGCATCACCCCGCTCCTCCCGATGGTCCGCTCCCTGCCGCCCGGCTCGTGGTCCCTGCTGTACGGCGGCCGGAGCCTCGCCTCCATGGCGTACCGCGAGGAGCTCGCGGGGCTCCCCGGGGTCACGCTCGTCCCGCAGGACACGGCGGGGCTGCCCGACCTGGACGGCGTCCTCGCCGGGCTGCCGGCGGACACGGCCGTGTACTGCTGCGGCCCGGAGGGGCTGTTGCGGGCGGTGGAGGAGCGGTGGGCGGGACCGCTGCACATGGAGCGGTTCGGTGCGGCGCCGGTGGAGGGGCCCTCCGGCGAGGGCGGTTTCGAGGTCGAGCTGCGGCGGACCGGGCGGACCCTGCGGGTGGAGCCCGGCCGGACCCTGCTCGACACCGTGCGCGAGGTGGTGCCGGGTGTGGCGTACTCCTGTGAGGAGGGCTGGTGCGGCACCTGCGAGACGAAGGTGCTCGCCGGGACGCCCGAGCACCACGACTCCGTCCTCGGCGAGGACGAGAAGGCCTCGGGGACGACGATGATGATCTGCGTGGGCCGCTCGCGCGGTGCGCGCCTCGTCCTGGACCTGTGACGGCCGGACCCGCACCGGTTCCGGCCGGTGCGGGTCCTCGGCGCGTCGGGTCAGAAGACGACCAGGGCGCGGCCGCCCTTGCCCGCGAGCATGTTCTCGAAGGCGCCCGGGATGCCCTCCAGGGCGATCCGCTCGGTGACGAGGGCGCCGAGGTCGAGCCGGCCCGCCCGGATGTGCCCGGCGAGCACCGGCAGGTCCTCGGCCGGGTTCGAGTTGCCGTAGACGCAGCCGGCCAGGGTGCGGCCCCAGTGGAAGATCTCCAGGGCGTTGAAGGTGACCTGCTGGTCCTTGCCGCCGATGCCGACGACCGTGGTGCGGCCGCCGCGCCGGGTGGACTCCCAGGCGGTCCGGATGGTGACGGCGCGGCCGACGCACTCCACGGCCACGTCGACGCCCTGGCCACCGGTCAGCTTCCGGACGTCCTTGGCGGTGGTCCCGGAGGCGACGACGTACTCGGTGGC
The DNA here is from genome assembly GCF_020400725.1 of Streptomyces sp. NK15101. Taxonomy (GTDB): domain Bacteria; phylum Actinomycetota; class Actinomycetes; order Streptomycetales; family Streptomycetaceae; genus Streptomyces. Next base: position 17,064 of record NZ_JAINVG010000081.1, read on the forward strand.
TCCCGCCGCGCGTGCCAGCGCCTCCTTCTCCGGGGAGACGTCGACCGCCACGATCGTCGAGGCGCCCGCGATCCGGGCGGCCTGGAGCGTGGCGAGGCCCACCCCGCCGACGCCGAAGACGGCGACGGTCTCGTCCTTCCGGACCCGGGCCGAGTGGTGGATCGCGCCCCAGCCGGTGAGGACGGCGCAGCCGAGGAGGGCCGCGTCGGTGAGCGGCACCCCCTCGGGGACGGGCAGGACGCAGTTCGCGGCGACGACCGTCTCCTCGGCGAAGGCGGCGACGTTGAGGCCGGGGTGGAGGTCCCTGCCGTCCTCGGCGCGGGCGTGGACGTTCGCGGCGCCGGTCAGGGCGTTCGCGCAGAGCCAGACCTCGCCGAGCGCGCAGGGGTGGCAGCTGCCGCAGGACGGCGCCCAGTTGAGGACGACGCCGTCGCCGGGGGCGACGTGGGTGACGCCCTCGCCGACGGAGACCACGGTGCCCGCGCCCTCGTGGCCGAGGACGGCCGGGACGGGCACGCGCATGGTGCCGTTCGCGAGGGAGAGGTCGGAGTGGCAGACCCCGGCGGCGGCGAGCCGGACCCGGACCCGGCCGGGTCCGGGCTCGGGGAGTTCGATGCCGGTGATCTCCAGCGGAGAGCCGACGGCGGGCAGGACGGCGGCGCGGATCACGCTCGTTGCTCCTTTCGCGCTCAGAACTGGAGGGACTTGGTCTGGAGGTACTCGGCGAGGCCGTGCGCGCCGAGCTCCCGACCGACGCCGGACTGCTTGTAACCGCCGAAGGGGGCCAGCGGGTTGAAGCGACCGCCGTTGATGTCGACCTGACCGGTGTCCATGCGGCGGGCGAAGGCGACGGCCGCCCCGGGCTCGCCCCAGACGGCCCCGGCGAGGCCGTAGACGGTGCCGTTGGCGATGGCGAGGGCCTCCTCCTCGTCCTCGTACCGCAGGAGCGAGACGACGGGGCCGAAGATCTCCTCCTGGGCGATGGTCATGTCGGGGGTGACGTCGGCGAAGACGGTCGGGGAGACGTAGTAGCCGGTCTCGCGCGGGGCCTCGGGGCCGCCGGCGACGAGCCGGGCGCCCTCCTCGATCCCCTTCTCGATGTAGCCGCGGACCCGCTCCTGCTGCTTGGCGTTGACCAGGGGGCCGACGCGCTCGCCGGGGACGTACTTGGCGACGGCCTCGGCGGCGAGCGCCACCGCCTCCTCGTACCGGTCGGCGGGGATCAGCATCCGGGTCCAGGCGCTGCACGTCTGGCCGGAGTTGGACATGACGTTGGCGATGCCGACGGCGACGGCCCTGGGGAGGTCGGCGCTCGGCAGGATCACGTTCGCGGACTTGCCGCCGAGTTCGAGCGCGACCCGCTTGACGGCGCCGCCCGCGAGGGCGCCGATGCGGCGGCCGACGGCGGTGGAGCCGGTGAAGGAGACGAGGTCCACGTCGGGGTGCTCGGCGAGCGCCTGCCCGGCGACCGGGCCGAGACCGGTGACCAGGTTGAAGACGCCGGCCGGGATGCCCGCCTCGTGAACGGCCTCGGCGAAGAGCTGTGCGGTGAGCGGGGTGTCCTCGGCGGGCTTGAGGACCGTGGTGCAGCCGGCGGCGAGGGCCGGGGCGACCTTGGCGACGATCTGGTGGAGCGGGTAGTTCCAGGGGGTGATCGCGGCGACGACGCCCACCGGCTCGGCGTAGACGGTGGAGTTGCCGACCTTCTCCTCGAAGGGGTGGGTGGCGGCGAGTTCGGCGTAGCTGCCGGCGACGGCGATCGGCAGTCCGGCGTGGACGGCGGCGGCGAGCTGCGGCGGGGCGCCGAGCTCGGCGGTGACGGTCGCGGCGATCTCCTCCGCGCGGGCGGCGAGCGCGTCGCGGAGGGCGGCGATCCGCGCTCCGCGCTCGGCGGGCGGGGTGGCCGCCCAGCCGGGGAGCGCGGCGCGGGCGGCGCGCACGGCGGCGTCGACGTCCTCGGCGGTGCCCGCCGGGACGTGGCCGATGACCTGCTCGTCGGCCGGGTTCAGCACGGGGATGGTGGCCGTGGAGGAGGCGGGACGCCATTCCCCTCCGATGTACATCGCGTCGTGGGCCTTCATCCGCTGTCTCCTCAGGTGGCCGGTACGTCGTCCGACCCAAACTAGCGCTGATAGTTTTTGGGCGCCAGATCCCTTCGGAGTGCCTCGGGTCTCACCCGGGCGGCACGACCCGGGCCACTCCCACCGGGCGGCATGCTCCGGGCTCGGCCGGCCGCGCGCTCCGGGCCTGCCCGGCGACACGTCCCGAGCCCGGCCGGCGGCATGCTCGGGCCTTGCCCGGCGGCATGCCACGGCGCCGCTCGATCGTGCCGCCCCCGCCCACGCCCTGTCCACGTCGGTCCCGTACAGCCGTACGGCGCCGGAACTGGTGGAATCCCACTTGCCCGGGGCGCTCGACGCGCCTGCGACGGTCCGCGCCGCGGGGCTCCGGACCGGAACGGCCCCCGGCTCGGAACACGACACACGCCCCGGTCGACGGAGCGGCTGGATCCGTCGACCGGGGCGTGGGTTCGTGTGCGGTTTCGACCGCTCGGGGGCTGCGGGGCTCGGGACCGGGCGGTCAGATCTTCTGGGCGATCTCGGTGAGGTGGGCGAAGACGACGATGTTCGCCTCGTACCCCTTGCCCCGGTCGAACGCTCCGCCGCAGGTGAGCAGCCGCAGTTCGGGCCGCCCGGTGTCCCCGTACACCTCCTTGTCGGGGAAGTCGTCCTTGGCGTACGTCCGGACGCGGTCGACCGTGAAGACGGCGACCTTGCCGTCGGCACGGGCGACCCGGACGGTGTTGCCGGCGCTGAGCGAGTTGAGGTTGAGGAAGACGGCGGGCCCGGTGCGGGTGTCGCGGTGGCCGACGACGATGGCGGTTCCGCGCTCGCCGGGGGCGGGCCCCTTGGCGTACCAGCCGGCGAGACGGGGGTTGTCGACGGGCGGCGTGCCGAGCTTTCCGCTGTCGTCGAGGCCGAGTTCGATCACGGGGGCCTCGACGGTGATGGCCGGAACGGCAACCGTGACGGGACGCGAACGGGCCAGCGGTGCGGGTGGGGGCGCGGGCCGCGGCGAGGGCGTGGCCTTGGGCGGCACCCGGGGCTTCGCCTTGCGTTCCGGCTTCGGCGTGCGTTCCGGCTTCGCCTGGTGTTCCAGGGCGGCGGGCGCTCCGGCGGCCGCCCCGGCCCGGCCGTGGGCGGCCGGGGTCGCGGCGAGCGGCGGGTCGGCCGGTTCCCCGTCACCGGCCCACCAGACGCCCCCGGTCACCAGGACCACGGCCACCGCCGCGGTCCTGGCGAGCCGGAGCAGGCGCCGCTGCCTGCGGGTGAAGCGGGACCTACGCGGCGCCATTGTCGCGGCGGCGCGAGCGGCGGATCAGGACCAGGCCGGCCGTACCGGCGAGGCCGGCGGCGACGGCCGCCCCGACGCCGAAGGCGGAGGAGTCCTCGGCGGCGAGCTGAGCGCTGCCGCCACCGCCGGCGCCGACCGGGCCGTGCGGGGGCTTGCCGTGGCCGTGACCGTGACCCCCGCCGTTGCCGCCGTTGCCGTTACCGCCGTTGCCGTTGCCGCCGTTGCCGTTGCCGCCGTTGCCGTTGGGCTCGCAGTTGCTGATGACGTTGAAGACCTTCGACTTCGGTGCGCCGAGCTTGCCCTCCCACGTCCACTCGACCTTGTACATGCCGATCGGCAGCTCGATCGGTCCTGCGGCCCCGTCACCGTTGGTGTTGAGGGGGACGGTGCCGGCCCTCAGCGGGTTTCCCGGGTTGTTTCCGGGCGGGCCGGGCTGCGGGTAGATCGCGTAGTCGATGCTCGGCAGGCCGTCGAAGTTGAGAGCGGCGAGGCGGAAGGGACAGTCGACGCGGGGCTCGTTGACCGGGCTGGTGTCGGCCGTGGTCGACTGGTGCACCTTGACGTCGCCGTCGTCACCGGGTGCGGCGAAGGCCGCCGGTGCACCCCCGAGGGTGGCGGCGGTGAGCGCCATGGTGGCGAGGGCCGCTCGGAACAGCGCGCGGGTGGGGGGTGTCGTCATGGGGAAGGTCCTCCAGTCGTGAACTCATCGGGCGCTTGCTGCGATAATCCGACTATCTGTCACAAACTGGGCACGGAGGGTGGCGACCCGGCGCGCCACCCTCCGACTTCCACCCGTCCGGCTCACTCCCCGCCCGTGGGAGGCGGGGTCCGACGCGGTCCGGCGGGGTCAGATGATCCCGAAGAGGATTCCCGCCGCCAGCACGACCAGCGAGGTCAGCGCGGCCCACTTCACCGTGAACCTGGTGTGGTCGCCGAACTCCACCTTCGCCATGCCGACCAGCACGTACACGGCCGGGACCAGCGGGCTCGACATGTGCAGGGCCTGGCCGACCAGGGAGGCGCGGGCGATCTCCAGGGGCGACACGCCGTGGGCCGCGCCCGCCTCCGCGAGGACGGGGAGCACGCCGAAGTAGAAGCCGTCGTTCGACATGAAGTACGTGAGCGGGAGGCTCAGCACGCCGGTGACCAGGGCCATGTACGGGCCCATGCCCGCCGGGATGGCGCCGACGAGCCAGTCGGCCATGTGCTTGACCATGCCCGTGCCGGTGAGGACGCCGGTGAAGACGGCGGCGGCGAAGACCATGCCGGCGACGTTGAGGACGTTGTCCGCGTGGGCGGCGATCCGCTCCTTCTGCTCGGCCATCTTCGGGAAGTTGACGGTGAGCGCGAGGGCGGCGCCGAGGAGGAACAGCACCGGGATCGGCAGCAGTTCGAGGATCATCGCGGCGAGCAGCGCCACCGTCAGGGCGGCGTTGAACCAGTACAGCCGGGGGCGGAGCGTCGTCCGGTTCGGGTCGAGCCCCTGGAACCCGTCGCCCTCGCCGGTGCTCGCACCGGCCGCCGCGCCGGGGGCGTCACCGGTGGAGCCCGCGGCCTTCCTGCCGCCGCCCTCGCCCTCGCCCTTGCCGCCGCCCGCCGTCACCAGCACCGCGCCGGTCTCCGGGACCAGGGACTCGTCGAGGGTCAGGTAGCCGATGCGCTTGCGCTCACGGCGCCCGAGCACGTACGCCAGGGCGAAGACGAAGAGCAGGCCCACGCCGAGCGCGGGGATCATCGGCACGAAGATGTCGGCGGCGTCCAGCTTGAGCGCGGTGGCGGCGCGGGCGGTGGGCCCGCCCCACGGCAGGGTGTTCATGACGCCGTTGGCCGTGGCGGCGACACCCGTCATGACCACCAGGCTCATCCTGAGCCGCTTGTAGAGCGGGTACATCGCCGAGACGGTGATCATGAAGGTGGTGGAGCCGTCGCCGTCCAGCGAGACGATCGCGGCGAGCACCGCCGTACCGACCACGACCCGGACGGGGTCCGCCTTGCAGAAGCGCAGGATGCCCCGGACGATCGGGTCGAAGAGGCCGACGTCGATCATGACGCCGAAGTAGACGATCGCGAACATCAGCATCGCGGCGGTCGGCGCCAGCTTGCCGACCCCTTCGATGACGTAGTCGCCGAGCTGGGCCCCTTGCCCGACCGCGACGCAGAACAGCGCGGGAATCAGTACGAGCGCCGCGATCGGCGACATCTTCTTGAGCATGATCAGGACCAGGAAGGTCGCGATCATGGCGAAGCCGAGGACGGTCAGCATGGAGGACACCTCACGTTCACCCTTGAACTGCCGCCGAGCGGCGGTCCGGATGACCGTAGGTGCCCTCTTCTGCCCTTAACAAGATGTTGACGCGTGAGCAATACGAGCAAAACCCCAGGTCACGACGGGGGTGATCGTCGGGGCGCCCTCCATGGGCGACCTACAGGGGCGACCTTCGTGGGCGGCCTGAAGGGGCGACCTCCGTGGGCGACCTGAAGGGACGAGACCTAAAGAGGTGAGACCTCCACGGGGAAGCCGTTCAGGACGGCCGTGCCGGACAGGGGGTCGATCCGGGATCCGTCGAGCAGCTGGTTGACGTTGACGCCGGGGCGCGCGGAGGCGACGGCGAGCCGGGTGCCCGGCCGGTCGTGCCCCCAGCCGTGCGGGAGGCTGACGACGCCCGGCCGCACGCCGTCGGTGACCTCCACCGGCACCTCCACCTCTCCGCCCTCGCCCTTCACCCGGGCGATTCCGCCGTCGGTCAGCCGCAGCCGCTCCGCGTCCCGGGGGTGCACCTGGAGGGTGCAGCGGTTCGATCCCCCGCCCAGCGCGGGGGTGTTGTGGAGCCAGCTGTTGTTGGAGCGCAGGTGCCTGCGGCCGACGAGCTGGAGGGTCCCCGGTTCCGGTACGGCGTCGAGGGCGGCCCGCAGCCGGGGCAGATCGGCGGCGAGGGGCGCCGGGAACAGTTCGATCCGTCCGCTGCGGGTCTTGAGGAGCGCGGGCAGGCGCGGCTTCAGCGGGCCGAGGTCGATGCCGTGCGGGTGCGCCTTCAGCTCGTCGAGGGTGAGGCCGTACGGCCCGAGCCGCAGCATCAGGTCGAGTCGCCGCTCGGCCCCGGTGGCCCCGGAGAGCCGGGCGGCGAACTCCTTGGGGTCCGCGCCGTACGCCGGCGAGTGCTCCTGCGTCACGGCCTTGGCGAGGGTCGTGTCGACGGCCAGGTCGTCGACGGCGGACGGCGGGGCGCCGTGCATCCCGGACACGGCGAGGATCAGCCGGGCGTGGATCTCGCACTCGTCCATGCGGTCCGCTTCGAGGGGGAGGGCCGCCGGCGTGTAGCGGACCTGGTCGCGGACGGCGAAGGAGTTGAAGGCGAAGTCGAAGTGGGCGCTCCGGGAGGGCGGCGGCGGGGGCAGCAGGACGTCGGCGTGGCGGGTGGTCTCGTTGAGGTACGGGTCGACGGCGACCATCAGGTCGAGGGAGCCGAGGGCCGCGTCGAGGCGGTCCCCGTCGGGGGCGGAGAGGACGGGATTGGCGGCGACGGTGATCACCGCGCGGATGCGCCCCTCCCCCGGCGTCTCGATCTCCTCGGCGAGGGCGACGAGCGGCAACTCCCCCTTGACCTCGGGATGGTGGGAGACCCTGCTGTGCCGGCGACCGAGGGCGAAGCCCCTGCCGGGTCCGGCGGGGCGTGGCGCGGGCGCGGTGGCGGAGAGCGGGAAGAGCGCGCCGCCGGGCCGGTCGAGATTGCCGGTCAGGACGTTGAGGACGTCGACGAGCCAGTTGGCGAGGCTGCCGTACGCCACGGTGGAGCTGCCCATCCGCCCGTAGACGGCGGCGGTGGGCGCGGCGGCGAGCTCCCGGGCGAGGGCGCGGATGGTGTCCGCGTCCACGTCGCAGGCGGCGGCGACCGCCTCGGGGGCGAACTCCCGCACCGCGGCCCGTACCTCCTCGACGCCCTCCACATGGGCGGCGAGCGGGCCGAGGTCGGTGAGTTCCTCGTCGAAGAGGGTGTGGACGAGGGCGGCGAGGAGCAGCGCGTCGGCGCCGGGGCGGATCGCGACGTGCCGGTCGGCGAGGCGGGCGGTGCGGGTGCGCCGGGGGTCGACGACGGTGAGGGTGCCGCCGCGCCGGCGCAGCGCCTTGAGCCTGCCGGGGAAGTCGGGGGCGGTGCACAGGCTGCCGTTGGAGTCCAGCGGGTTGGCTCCGAGGATCAGCAGGTGGTCGGTGCGGTCCAGGTCCGGCACGGGGACGGCGAGCGGGTCTCCGAAGAGCAGGCCGCTGGAGACGTGCTTGGGCATCTGGTCGAGCGTGGAGGCGGTGAAGAGGTTCCGGGTGCGCAACGCGCCGACCAGCAGGGGCGGGTAAAGGGCGCCGGCGATCGTGTGCACATTGGGGTTGCCCAGGACGATACCCACGGAGTCCGGTCCGTATTCCTCGACGATCGGCCGGATTCGGGCGGCGATCGTGTCGAACGCCTCGGCCCAGGTGGCCTCCTGGAGTCTGCCGTCCTTGCGGACCAGAGGGGTGCGGAGCCGGTCGGGGTCGGCGTCGATCTCCGGGAAGGAGGCGCCCTTGGGGCAGACGAACCCCTGGCTGAAGACGTCGTCGCGGTCGCCGCGCGCCCCGGTGACGCGGCTCCCGTCGAGCGTCAGGGTGAGTCCGCAGGTCGCTTCGCAGAGGGGGCAGATGCGCAGGGCGGTGGGCATGGCGTCTCCCTGGGTGCGTCGGGTGGCGCCGAGCTTACCGACCGGTAGGCACGGGCGGGAGGGGGCCTGCGAAGGTCAGGAGAGCGAGGGCGCCAGGTACGCGTGGAGCAGGCACCGCGTCTCGGCGACGAGCGCCGGGTCCCCGGCGGGGTCCGTGCGGAAGGCCAGCCGGACCAGTGCGTCGGCGGTCTCGACGCCGACGAGCACCTTCCGGTGCAGCTCCTCGTCGGCGGTGCGGCCCAGGTGGGTGGCGAGGAGGGCGCAGATCCGCTCGGCGACGAGCCGGTTGGGGTCCTCGGCGGCGGCCTCGGCCGGGCCGTCCGCCGAGCCGGCCGCCGCGGCTTCTCCGGGTGCGGCGGCCGGCACGCCGAAGTCGACGAGCGCGAATCCCGGGACGGTCCGCTTCATCTCGATGAACTCGTCGAGGACGCCGTCGATGGCTCCGTGCGCGTCGAGGACCGGCGCCCCGGCGAGCCGCTCCGAGACCCGCTCGGCGTACCGGTCGAGGTTCCGGTGGGCGAGGGCGGCGACCATCGCCCGCTTGTTGCCGAAGAAGCGGTAGACGGAGCCGATGGGGACGCCGGCACGGGTGGCGACGGCGCGGGTGCTCAGCTGCTCGTACCCGGTCTCGTCGAGGAGTGCGGCGCAGGCGTCGAGGATCCGGGCCAGCCGCTCGGCGCTGCGCCGCTGCACGGGGGCGCGGCGGAGCGCCGGCTGGGTTCGGGGGTGGGTCTGGGGCACGGGGTCCATGATGCCGCTCCGGTCCGGATCAGGCGATCAGCAGGCCGATGCCGCCGAGGGTGTACGCGATCATCAGCGCGAACAGGGGGAGTTGGCCGGCGACGGCGCGGGCGGGCGGGAGGAGGCGCACGGACCGGTCGTGCGCGGCGACGACGCCGAGGACGTGGCCGGTGACGATCGCGGCGATCTGAAGGGTGGCGAGGCCCCCGGGGCCCAGTGGTGGAGCGGGCGAGGGGGCGTTGTCAGTACCCCCTGCCATGATGACGGTACGTGGCCCTTCGGTCACGAGGAGTGAGAAGTAGTGGGCCGTGAGATAGCCGAGGGCGATGGGCACGAGCGAATGGGCGAAGGAGGTGAGCGGAGTGGTGAGTCCGGGGTTCATCAGGCGCAGGGCGCCGGCGCAGAGTCCGTAGCAGGCGGCGGCGAGGGCGACGGCGGCGAGGAGGCCGAGCGTGGCGGTGGGGACGGGGCCGAGGGGGGAGGTCTGGAGGGTGGTGATCCAGCGGGGGTTGTCGGAGAGGCCGTCGTAGGCGGTGGAGCCGAGGAGGACGCAGACGGTGGCGACGAGTCCGGGGGTCTGGGGGGTGGAGTCGAGGCCGTGGAGGGGGGAGCGCAGGACCAGTCGGCCGTCTGCGCGCCGGCCGAGGGGTGAGAGCCGGGCGAGAAGGGAGGAGTGGACCTCGAAGGGGTCGGCGTGGGCGAACCACCGGTCGCCGTAGCGGGCGGCGCCCAGGAGTTGGACGGCGGTGTGGGCGGCGAGGGCGATCAGGAGGGTGGTGGTGGAGGTGTTGGCGGGGGCGACGAGCTCCAGCCAGGTGAAGAGGAGGAGTCCGGCGGCGGCGGGCCGGATGCCGAGCGCGGCGGGCAGGGGGCGCGGCTTCCGTGACGGGTGGAGGGCGTGGAGGGCGCGCAGGGGGTTGAGGAGGCGCCAGACGGGGCCGAGGAGGAGGGAGGCGGGGACGAGTCCCACCCAGAGCAGGACGTAGAGGGCGCCGGGCGCGGGGTTGCGGTCCGGGTCGTCGGGGCCGAGGAGGAGGTGGAGGAGGAAGACGAGTGCGGTGGCGGCGCCGAGGAGGCGGAGGGCGCCGCGGGTGGCGGGGGCGTCGGCGGTCCGCTGGAGGACGGCGGGGAGCGGGCGGCCGGAGAGGTCGCCACGGAAGCGGGAGGAGGACCAGAGCAGCCCGAGGGCGAGGAAGGAGAAGAGGAGGGCGGTGAAGGCGCCGGCATAGGCGTAGAAGGGAGAGAGGGGGAGGTCGTGCCGGGAGCCCACGCCGTGGGCGAGCGGGAGCCCGAGGGGGCCGATGCGGGAGGGGTCCGCGAGGTGGGCGGCGGTGACGGCCGTCATCGGACGAGGAGTTGGGTCAGCACGAGTCCGGACTCGTGGGTCTCGACCTCGAAGAGGCCGGTGCGGTCGGCGGTGAGGGTGAGGGTCGCGGTCACGCCGGGAGAGAGGGACAGTTCGCGGTCGTAGCCGTGGATGTGGAGGGTGTCGGCGCGGTCACCGGTGATACGGAGGGTGAGGAGCTCGCCCTTCTTCAACTCGATGCGGGAGGGGGGTGGTTGGACGGCCTTCCCGGTGATGGTGAGGGTGACGGTCCGGCCGGGCTCGGTGGGCCGGGGGCTCGGTGGCGCGGAGGGGGCGGAGCCGGCGGGAGCGGCCGTGCCGGAAGCGGGAGCGGAGGCGGCGGACGTGGCAGGGGCGGAGGCGGCGGACGCGGCAGGGGCGGAGGTGGCGGGAGCGGAGGTGGAAGGGGTGGTGCCGAGGCGGACGGTGGTCTGGACGGGGGTGCCGGCGACGGCCCAGACGGTGTGGTCGTCCGCGTGGAGCCGGACGGTCAGGGTGTGGGCGCCGGGTGGCACGTGGCCCCAGGGGCCGTACAGGCGGGCGGCCTCCCGGCCGTCGACGAGGAGGCGGGCGTGGCCGCGGCCCGGGGGGGCCGCGCCGCCGGTGCTCTCCGGGGTGAAGCGGAACCTCTCCACCGTGAGGTGGACGTTCCAGCCGCCCTCGGAGTCGGGACGGGCTTCGGCCCTGACGGTGGGCGCGTCCGCCGCGGGGAGTTCACGGAGCCGGTGTCCGCTCTCGTCGCGGGCCGGGAGCAGGGTGCCGTTGCCGCCGGTGGCCTCCTGATGGCTGGTGCCGGGTTTGTGGTGGGTGGTGGCCCGGCCGCCGCAGCCCGCGAGGAGCAGGGCGGTGGCGGCCAGGGCAGCGGCGGTCGGGGCGACGGCGGCCAGGGATGAGGCGGGGCGGCGGGGCGTCATGCCGTCGCCGCTTCCGGACGGCCGGCCGGTGGGTCGGCCGGGGGCCGGGCCGAGGGGTCGGTGGTGCGGTCGGTGCGGGTGCCGGCCGCGATCACCGCCCACAGGACCCAGACGACGCCGAGCAGGAGGCGGAGCCAGGCGGGGCCGACGGGGAGGCCGGGGACCATGAGGACGGCCTTGTCGAAGGCGTCGAGCAGCGCGAGGGCGCCGAGGACCATCGTGGTCCGGGCGAAGGCCGGGCGGGCGGGGTGCAGGGCGAGGCCGAGGAGGATCCACCACACGCCCGTGAGGAGCAGCGCGACGGAGGGGAGGACGGTCGGGGTGAGGGCGAGGGTCGAGCCGGCGACGTCGAGGGCGAGACCGACGAGGCCGAGGAGGGTGGCCGCGCCGGCGAGCCGGTGGCCGCGCAGTCGGCGCCACCAGAGGGCGCCGCCGGCGAGGGCGAGGACGAGGGCGCTGCCGAGGGCGAGTTGGGTCTCGACGCGCTGGAGGCCGCGGGCGCCGTACCAGTCGCAGCCTGCCGGGAGGCGGCGCGCCTGGACGTTGTAGTCGGCGCAGACGAGGAGCTGGGCGAGTTTGACGGGTTCCCCGACGAGCCGGTCGGTGGAGCCGGAGACCTCGCCGCGGCGGGTGCCGCAGGTGGGCGGGGCGCCGGGGGTGGCGGCACCGGCGTCGGACTGCCAGCAGTTGCCGCCGCCCTGGCCGTCCCACCAGACGTCGGTGCGGTTGGGGCGGGCGTGGCCGGCCTTGTCGACGCCGAGGTGGTTGCCGGCGTAGCGGTTGTGGTGGGAGGTGTCGGTCTGCTTGCCCCAGGCGGACTCGCCGCGGATGAAGGCGGGGACGGCGCTCAGGAAGAAGGCGGCGCGCTGGTGGCCGTAGACCCAGTTGTCCTCGTAGAGGTTCCAGTTGCCGCCGGCGGTGATGACGCCGGTGCCGGGCGGCATGGAGATCTGGGGGCAGACGACGCCCTGTTCGTAGCCGCGGTCGACGGGGGGCTTGGCGCAGGTGCCGTCGGCGACGTACGGGTAGTAGTTCTGGTTGTTGTCGTGGATCAGGTTGCGTTCGAAGCGGGCGTGGTTCTGCGGGAGTCCGGGGTGGCCGGGGAAGGCGGAGTCCATGGAGGCGCCGCCCATGTTGTGGTCGAACTCGTTGTCGTGGACGTAGACGGAGTCCCCGGCGGTGCCGGAGTAGCCGACCATGTTGTGGTGGCTGCGGCAGCCGGTGATCTCGATGGAGTAGCGGGGGACGTCGTAGCCGTGGCCGTCGTTGATGTTCGAGGCCGAGCCGGGGTAGATGCCGGAGTCGCCGTTTCCGTAGGACTCGCAGTTCTTGTAGAGGCCGTGGTCGGAGGCGAAGGTCAGGAAGCCGTACTCGTCGTTCCAGCGGGTGAGGACGTCGTCGATGACGAAGCCGTCGGCGGCGAGCACGTACAGCGAGTTGAAGGTGGTGCGCTGGGCGGTGAAGTTGCGGAGGTAGACGCCGTCGGAGCCGTCGGCGCGGATGGCGTTGAGCTTCCGGTACTTGGCGTCGATGACGACGTCGAGGCGGGAGGCGCCGGTGCCTTCGATCTGGAGGTTCTCCTTGCCGAGGATCGCGACCAGGTTCTGGTTGTGCGGGCACCGCAGCTGCTGGGCGTAGCTGAGGATCTGGTAGCCGAGTGCGGACCTGGGGGCCTCGAGGGTGGCGCAGGCGCCGGTGGGCGGCGGCAGGGAGGGCTCCTCCTCGTAGAGGCCGGGGAGGACCGCGATGGTGAGGCCGGGCCGGTCGACGGCGTCGACGGCCTGCTGGAGGTGGCGGTGGCCGGTGCGGGTGCAGCGTTCGAAGAGGGCGAGGTTGCGGGCCTTGAGGCCGGCCGGGAAGCCGGAGATCCGGCGCTCGAAGTCGGCGCGGTCGGTCTTGCAGACGAGGAGGTCGGGTTCGCCCGTGCGGAGTTCCGGCACGCTGCCGGTCCCGTCGGGGAAGGTGACGGGCCGCTCCTCGTGGGCCTGGGCGGGAGGAGGGGTGAACAGGGCCGCGGCGAGAGCCACGAGCACGACCGAGAGCACGGAGACGAACCTTCGGGTCCACGACATGCGCGTGAGAGTAGAGCAGTGTTCATGTTTTTGGACCCCATGTGCACGCACCAATCCGCCGCGGCGCACCGGCGCGCCATTGACGCAGGGCGCGCGGAATCCTACGGTCATGCATAGGATTCCCTTGCGGGCTCAGGACAGGAGCGGTCGATGACCACGGAGCAGGCCAGGAAGACGGCCGAAGCGCTCACCTACAGCACCGGTTTCGGCAACGAGCACAGCTCGGAGGCGGTCCCCGGCGCGCTGCCGGACGGCCGTAACTCGCCGCAGCGCGCACCCCTCGGCCTCTACGCCGAGCAGCTCAGCGGCAGCGCCTTCACCGAGCCGCGGTCCCACAACCGCCGCTCCTGGCTCTACCGGATCCGCCCGTCGGCCGCGCACCCGCCGTTCACCCGGATCGACAACGGCAGCCTCGCCGGCGCCCCGTTCGCCGAGACCGTGCCGGACCCGAACCGGCTGCGCTGGAACCCGCTGCCCGAGCCGGCGCCCGGCACCGACTGGCTGGCCGGACTGTGGACCCTCGGCGGCAACGGCGACGCGACGCAGCGCACCGGCATGGCCGTGCACCTCTACCACGCCAACGCCTCCATGGAGCGGGTCTTCGGCGACGCCGACGGCGAGCTGCTGATCGTCCCGGAGCGCGGCGGCCTCCTCCTCCGCACCGAGCTGGGCCTGCTCGCCGCCCGCCCGGGCGAGGTGGCGCTGATCCCGCGCGGCGTCCGCTTCCGCGTCGAGCTCCTCGACGAGACGGCCCGGGGCTACGTCTGCGAGAACTACGGCACGCCGTTCCAGCTCCCGGACCTCGGCCCGATCGGCGCCAACGGTCTCGCCAACGCCCGTGACTTCCGCGCCCCGGTCGCCGCCTACGAGGACGTCGAGGGCCCGGTCGAGGTGGTCAACAAGTACTGCGGCAACCTCTGGTCGGCGACGTACGGCCACTCGCCGCTGGACGTCGTCGCCTGGCACGGCAACCACACCCCGTACGTCTACGACCTGCGCCGCTTCAACGTCATCGGGACGATCTCCTACGACCACCCCGACCCGTCGATCTTCACGGTCCTCACCGCCCCCTCCGACACCCCGGGGCTGGCGGGCGTCGACTTCGTGGTCTTCGCCCCGCGCTGGCTCGTCGGCGAGGACACCTTCCGGCCGCCGTACTTCCACCGGAACGTGATGAGCGAGTACATGGGCCTCATCGAGGGCGCCTACGACGCGAAGGCGGAGGGCTTCGTGCCCGGCGGCGGCTCGCTGCACAACATGATGTCCGCGCACGGTCCCGACCGGGAGACCTTCGACAGGGCCAGCGCCGCCGAGCTGAAGCCGCAGAAGATCGACGACGGCCTCGCGTTCATGTTCGAGACCCGCTGGCCGGTGATCATGACCCCGCAGGCCGCGGGCGCCGACCATCTGCAGAAGGGATACGACGACGTATGGCAGGGTCTTGAGCGCCACTTCCGGCCGTAATGTCTCGGCCGTAAGCCCGTAGCCTTCGTACGGAGAACCCGTGACCGCCTTCGCTCCCGACTCGCTGGTCCTGAACCGCAAGCTGCCGCTCTGGTATCAGGTCTCGCAGTCGCTGCGCGCCTCGATACTGGGCCGCACGTCCGACGCCTCGCTGCGGCTGCCCACCGAGGAGCAGCTCGCCGCCCACTACGGCGTGAGCGTGCTGACCATGCGCCAGGCCCTCAAGGAGCTGGAGGAGGAGGGCCTGATCAGCCGGCACCGGCGGCGCGGGACCTTCATCGAGCCGGGCGCCCGGCGGTCCACCCCGCGCCGGCTGCTCGGCTCGATCGACGCGATCGTGGCCCAGCAGTCGGGCGAGCGGACGACGGTCCTCGGGCACGGCACCGAGCCGGTGCCCGGGGAGCTCGCGGAGTACTTCCCGGACGTGCCGGAGGTCGTGGCGTACCGGCGGCTGCGCAGCGACGGGGAGAGCGGCGAGCCGACGAACTGGGCGGAGAACGCGGTGCGGCCCGAGCTCGCCGCCGCGATCGACCCGGCCGATCTGGAGCGCTGGCCGATGACGAAGGTGCTGCGGGACGTGGTCGGGGTGCGGATCAGCCGCATCACGGACACGGTCGAGGCCCGCCTCGCGGACCCGGAGACGGCGGGACTGCTCCAGGTCCCGCTGCTCTCCCCGATCCTCCACTACACGGGCGTGACCTACGACGAGGACGGCCGGGTCGTCGACGTGGCCCGCATCCGCTACCGCGGCGACCGCTTCTCCTTCACGGTCACGGTGGAGGCGCACTGACGCCCGCGGGTCGGCGGTGCCTGCCGGAGGCGGGCGGGGACGGCGGCGACACGCTGCCGGAACCGGCCCCTCGCCCTCCGGCCCGCACCGTGCCAGGCTGACGGCGGGGGGTGACCACATGAGGCACGTACCTTTCTTCCGCTGGGTCCTGACCGCCGGTTTCGCGCTCTTCGCGTGTTCGGTGGGGCTGTACGCGACCGAGCCGGACGCGGGGCTGCCCGCGACGCGCCAGATCGACCTCGCGGTGGTCCACGAGAAGGCCGACGGCACCTGCCGGGTCCGGTGGACCGACCCGTACGCGAAGAAGACGCGGGAGGGGCCGTACCACTGCGACGTCGGCCGGAGCGACCTCCTCAAGGCGCCGAACTACGGGGACAGCCGGGGCTACGGCTGGGCATCCGGGTTCATGTTCACGGAAGGGCCGGACCGGGGGGACCTGTACGACGTCGACGCCGGTTCGGAGGAGGACCTCTCCGCCTCCGACACCCTCCTGCTGCTGGGAGTGCTGCTCATCCTGACCGGACTGGTCGGCGGAAACCTCCGCGCCCTCCCCCGGGTCCTCGGGGTGGAGGCGCGGCTCGTGCGGCGCGCGATCCGGCTGGCCGAGGCCGCCGGGTGGGCGTCCGAGGACCACGCGCGGGCGGTGGACGCGGTACGGGACGCCGGGCGGCGCGGGGAGCTCGGCGCGGTGCCCGACCCCGACCTGGTCCGCGCCCTGTGGGTGCTGCGGGAGGCCGGACCGCAGGCGCGGGCGGTGGCGGCGACCGCCCGGAAGTTCGCAGCCCGACTGCGCCCGCTGCTGGAGAAGGCGGCCCCCGCCGCCGGGCTGAGCCACAGGCTCCGGGCCGGGCCGGCGGCCCGGGCCGAGGCCGAGGCCGCGGTCGCCGAGCTGCGCCGACTGCTGGCCGACGCCGAACGGCACGGCCTGCGGGAGCGGTTCGCCCAGACCTCGGTCGACCTGCTCCGGGGGCAGGACGCCGACCGGGCCGCCCTCGCGGCCGGTGCGGACTTCGAGCAGGACCCCGAGGCGTACCGCCGTCTCCTGGAGGACCTCGCACCGCTCGAACCGGCGGCCCGGTCGGAACCCTCGCGGCGCCGCCGGCGGCGCCGCTGACGGATCCGCCCCGGCGCGGCCGGCGCTGGCCCCGTACGGACAGGCGTCGTTAGCATGCGGGGCGTGACGGAATACGTACGTCTCGACGAGCTGATGCCGTGGTCCGTGGCCCCGCTGCGGTTCGGGCGGTCATGGATCGTCGCCCCGGACGCCCGCACCCTGCGGAGCCGGTGGGACCGGCTCGTGGCCGCCGGGGGCGCCGAGCGGGAGGCGCTGTTCCGGCCGAGCCGGGCGCGGACCCCGGCGAGCACGGTGGGCGCGCTGCCCGGGCAGCGGACCGGCACCACGCGCTTCGCGCGCGAGTCGGGGCCCTGCCCGGACCCGGTGCGGGTGGCGCTCGGGCCGTTCGACGAGCAGTGGCTGCTGCCGGACCACCGGCTGATCGACACCGCCCGCCCGGAGCTGTGGCGGGTCGCCGGGGAGCCGCAGCTCTTCGCCGTCGAGCAGGGGTA
>NZ_JAINVG010000082.1 GCF_020400725.1 Streptomyces sp. NK15101
CGCCTTTTCAGCGTTGACGCTCCAGGGTGAGGACGGCTGCGGCGATGACGGTCATGCGATTGGGGCTGCAGCGGGCTTTGCGGAAGATGCGCCAGGACTTGAGTCGCGCGACGCTTCGTTCGACCGGTGCTCGTGCCGCCGACAGAGCTCGGTTGATCGTCCGCTGGGTCGTGGTGAACTCCCGGCCGGGAAGCCGTCTGATCGGTGTGGTCACCCAGGGGCCGGCGCCGATGCAGGCGCGGTCGGCGAGCACGGGAGCGCCCTGGCGTTCGCAGATCCGGATGATGCGGTGGGTGCGGGCCGCGATCAGGTCGTGGGTGCGGCCGGGCAGGGCGGGTGAGAGCCACAGCAGCTTGCCCGCGGGATCGGCGATGACCTGCACGTTCACGCCGTGACGGCGGTGCTTCTGCGAGAAGTCGGCCCGGCTGTCGCCGACGCGGTCGCACTCGGCGGGCGTCCCGTCGAGCAGGACGTGACCAGGGTTCGTCTCGCGCAGGATACGCAGCAGGCCGGGCGCCCTTCGGGACAGATGCTCGACGACTGCTTTGACGTAGGCGTGGGCGGTGCTGACGGATATGCCGAAGCCGACGGCGATCTGCGCGAGTGGGTCGTGGCGGCGAAGGTGGACCAGGCCGACGAGAGCACGCTGGTGAGGCGGGAGCTTGCAGCGTCGGTCACCCTCAGGGGCGACGATGAGCATGGTTACCCACTCGACCAGGGCGTGCGACAGGTCGAGTGCGGCAGGATATGGAACCAACGAGGCTCCTGCGCTGACGAGTTGAGACGTCGAACACCTCTCTCAACGGCACGGGAGCCTCGCGCGTTGCGGAACCTCAGCCCGTCACCCGATCAGCGGCCACTCTGAAAGAGTTCCCTGATCGGTGACGTGCAGTTCCTGCCGGGGTACTCGGTTCTCCTCGTGGACGAGCCGGGTGTGCAGCGGCTTTCCGACCTGCCGCGAGGACGGCGACTGTCGTTCCTGTCCGACATGGATCAGCTCGGCGAGGCGGTCGAGCGTGCCTGCCGGCGCCTGGACCCGGCGTTCCGGCGGGTCCACCTGGAGATCCTCGGGAACAAGGACCCGTTCCTCCACGCCCACGTGTGGCCGCGTTTCGAGTGGGAGCCGGCCGAGGCCGTGGGCGCTTCGGTCTGGCTCTATCCGCGTGACCGGTGGAGCGAGGAACAGTTCAGGCTGGGTCCCCGGCACGACGTGCTCCGAGAGGCGATCGGCAGCGAACTGGGCCAGTTGCGCGCCTGAGTGGGGCGGGGCGGTACCGATCGGTCCGGGGTGATGCAACGTTGAAAGCGTCGCCCTGTGGGGCGGACGTCTGCACATGAGTGAAGCCGGCGGAGGGCCGCCCAAAAGCGGCCCGGCACACCGCCGGCTCCTCGCAAAGTCCGGACCCGAACAGGACCCGTCCCTGTGCCGCCATCATACGGCCGCACCCCGGCCACAGACTTGAGGAGACGATGTGATCCCCCGCGGCCGCCCCGTCATCAACGAAGCCGGCATCGCCCGGCGCGCCGGCGTCCCTCTCGCCACCTGGCGCCGCCGCGACGCCCCCGCCTTCCGCGAACGTGTCCCCGGCCTCCTGCCCGAAAGCCGCCACCTCCTCTACGACCTCGCCCAGACCGAGGCGTACCTCGCGGGCAAGCCGGTCCCCGCCCTCCCCGCCGGCGAGCACCCCGAGGACCTCCTCACCGCCGAAGAGGCCGCCGCCCTGCTCGGCATCACCACCGCCACCCTCCGCTCCTACGCCGCCCAGGGCTACCTCTCCCCCGGCATCACGATTCACGGGTCCCGGCTCTGGCCCCGTCGCGCGGTCCTCGAGCGGCGCGACAACGCCCCCGGCCGCGGCAAGGGCGGCGGCCGGCGCGCCGGCGAGGCCCAGGGCCCCCGTAAACAGCACGCGTACGAAGGCGAACCCCGCCTCCACACCGCCCGCGAAGCCCTCATCGCCGACGAACCCGTCGGCCGTCTGGGCAAGCCCGAGGAGATCGCCTCCGCCGTGCTCTGGCTGTACTCCGGCAACGTTCACCACCGGCACCCGTACGAGAAGTCTCTGCCGAAGCCGCGCCCCGTCGAAACCCCGTGTGAGGAGCCCCTCGCTCGCGAACCCCCTCTATGACGTCCCCGGTCAGGTCGCCTCCGGCGGCGGCAGGCGCAGCCACTTGTCGCGGGCCCAGTGCCACACCGACTCCCAACGGTCTTCCGTGAGGCCGCCCGCACCGATGCACGACCAGAAGACGACCGCGTTGTCGGGGCCGACGAGGTAGAAGTCGCCGTCGTCCTCGCACAGGACGATCAGGTCGCGCGGGACGCCCTGCTGCCAGGCGATGGTCATGAGGTCCGGCAGGTACGTGTCCGCGTCCTCGTCCGTGACGGTAACGGGCTCCAGGCGGGCGCGCTCGACGTCGCCGATGTGGAGCAGGAATTCCCGGAGCCCGGCGGGCAGCTGGATGCCGTGTTCCTCTTCGATCCGCGCAAGGAGCTGCTCGTCGGGAAACTGTGTGGGAGCCTCTTCCGGCCAGTGGGTGTCCCGGATGTACTGGATGACGTCTTTCACGAATCTCCTCACGCCTGCCGCCTGGGACCCGCGACCGCGAACCCGGTGATCATTCTGGGGCACGGACGGTCCCAGGGTGGACCGAATGAGATCCGGACCAGTTCTGGCGCACGTAGGGGAGGTTGCGTTCGTCTCCGGAACCGACCGTGAACACGCGCAGGGGGTTGTCGCGATCGTCGATCGGCACCTCGATCGGGTGGTCATGGCGGCGTGGTCCTCGCCGGGCGCCCGTTCTGCGTTGGCCTTCGCGTCCGCGAGCAGCTCCGCGCCCCAGGCCGCCCGGCCCTGCCTGTTCTCGCGCAGCGTCCGCTCGGGGGGCGGTTGTCATCGGCGTCCGTCCGACGTCTGCCTGGCCCTGGCCGCCGGCCTGGGCGTGCAGGGACGGGTCCGGGGTGGAAGGTTGCCGCTTGTTCAACAGGGCCGGTGGCCCGGTGTCTGCCCTGCCAGGGCAGGCGTCCCGCCCGTAGAGCTTACGGTGGCTGATCACTCACTTGCGGAGCCGGGATCGGGCCATGCGCGCGAGTGGTGTCATATGCCCTGTTCGGCGCGGCGCTTGAGGTTGTCGAGCCAGTGGTCCAGGGACGCGTCCAGGGCTTCCTGCAGGTATTCGGTGTTGGCGTCGACCGGTTCGCCGGTCCACGACTCCTCGGTGCGCACGATGACCCCGTCCTCGATCGGTTCGAAGGTCCAGACGTGGACGGCGGTAATGCCGGCGGCCGGACCTCCCCACACGATGCGACGTCCGCGTTCGACCTGTTCGACGGTCGAGGTGATGTTCTCCAGGCCCTCGGTGGACCACACCCAGGACGATCCCGGCCGCAGGGCGCCCTCGGTCTTCTTGACGACGGAGCCGACGCCCGGCTGCCAGGTCGGCCATCCCTCCACGTCGGTCTGGAGGCGCCAGACGCGGCCGGCCGGGGCGTGGATGACGACGGCGTCGCGGGTGATCACGGGGGCCGTTTCGTCGATGGTCACGGGCTGGGGGGCGAGGTGGGCGGCGCCGATGGCGGCGGCGAGGAGTCCGGAGGCGGCGTGAACGAGGGGAAGCATGGTGTCTCCTGCTGGTGTCGAAAGAGCGGCATGGGCAGACGGAGGCCCGGGAGGGTGAAGGACCCCCCGGCTTCAATGTGTGAGTAGCCAATCACTCACTTTTTTGGGCGTCAACTGGCCAGCTGGGCGACCTGAAGGCTGTGGACTCCTTGACCGAAGGAGTAAGTGAGTGATTGAGTACTCACATGAACACGGAACCCCGCCGACTGTCCACCGCCGAGGAGCGCAGGGAAACGGTGTTGCGCACCGCCATCGGGGCGTTCGCGGCACGCGGATACTTCGGCACGACGACCGGGGAGGTCGCCAAGGCGGCCGGCATCTCGCAGGCGTACGTCTATCGGCTCTTCCCCAACAAGGAGGCGCTGTTCACCGCGGTCGTCGAGCACTGCTTCACCCGGGTGCGTGGCGCCCTGGAGCGGGGCGCGGCCGAGGTCGCCAGCAGTGAGGCGCAGGCCGTGCTCGACTCCATGGGGGACGCCTACGCCCGGCTGATCAGCGACAACGATCTGCTCCTGGTGCAGCTGCACGCCCAAGCGGCGGCCGTTTCCGAACCGGCGATCAGGGAGGCCGTGCGCGCCGGGTACGCCCGCACCGTGGAGTACGTACGCGGCGCGTCGGGCGGCAGTGAGGAGCAGATCCAGAAGTTCTTCGCGGCCGGCACGCTCTGCCACCTGATCGTCTCCCTGGACGCCTCCTCCCTCGACGCCCCCTGGACGCGCACATTGGCCGCGGGCATCGTCCACTACTGACTCGCTCCCCCCTTCGGCAGGCCGTCCGGTCGCTGCTCGCTCGCGGGGCGGCGGCCGTTTCTCCGGATCTAAGAGTGAGTGATTGACCACTCTATCCCCGTCGTTTTCATCTCTCCACTCCCCATGAGGAGCACCCGTGCACATCACCGAGATCGTTCTCCCCGCCGTCGGCGAGCCCGAGAGCCTCGAAGTCCGCCTGCGCGAACGTCCCCAGCCGGGACCCGGTCAGGCCCTGGTCCGCGTCGAGGCCAGCGGCGTGAGCTTCGCCGAACAGCAGATGCGCCGCGGCAAGTACTACGACATGCCGGCCTTCCCCTTCGTCCCCGGTTACGACCTCGTCGGCATCGTCGAGGAACTGGGAACGCCCACCACCGCCGGGCAGCCCGGCCCGGCCGTGGGGCAGCGGGTCGCCGCCCTCACCAAGACCGGCGGCTGGGCCGACCACGTGCTGCTGGACGTCGCCGATCTCGTACCCGTACCGGAGGGAGTCGGCGCCGCGGAGGCCGAGGCGCTCGTGACGAACGGCGCGACGGCCTGGCGGATGCTGTTCCGCACGGCGCACGTCCGACCGGGTGACACCATCGTCGTCCACGGAGCCAACGGCGGTGTCGGCAGCGTACTGGTCCAGCTCGCCCGGGCCCAGGACGTGCGCGTCATCGGCACCGCCTCGGCCCGTAACCAAAAGGCCGTCGCCGCGCTGGGAGCGCTGCCCGTCGACTACCGGGACGACGTTCCCGCCCGAGTACGGCAGCTGGCCCCGCACGGGGTCGCGGCGGTCTTCGACCACGTCGGCGGCAAGGGCATCAAGGACTCCTGGCGCATGCTCGCCCCCCGCGGCACGCTCGTCTCCTACGGCAGCGCCTCGACCCGCGACCAGGCGGGAAACGGCACCCTCACGGTACTGCGGCTCGTGGCCCGGCTGGCCCTGTGGAACGCCCTGCCCAACGGGCGCAGCGCCCACTTCTTCAACCTGTGGGCCGGAAAGGCCCGAAACCCGCAGCGGTACCGGGCCGCCCTGCGCGAAGACCTCACCGAGGTGTTCGAACTGCTGCGTGACGGAACCATCCAGGCACAGATCGACCGTGTGTACCCGCTGCACCAGGCGGCAGCCGCGCTACGGCACGCGGAATCCGGCACGGTCGTCGGCAAGGTCGTGCTCGCACCCGGGGCAGAGCACAGCGACTGAACCCCCGAGCGTGAAAGGTTCCCAGGGAACGGGGTTCCCGACGGGGGCCGCAGAATGCCCGGCACATGCGGGTGAGGCCCTTTGAACACCTTGTCGGTTCCGGCTCGCGTCCAGGAACTGCTCCCAGCGCTCGCGCTGCTCCGATGAGAGGTGCGGTGGGTCGGCTCGACCATCGGGGCTCCGTGCTCATGCGGGTCGCTCCCCACACTCCTGCCGCTCTCCGACGCCGTCTGGGCGGGCGCCCGGGTGCGTCCCGGCCGCTGTCCCTGAGGCTTCTCCGTCCGTCCCGCCGACCGGTGCCAGCCGGGCCGATCGCCCTTACACTCCGACGCCCACGGACATCTCGTCCGTGGGCGTCGGGGCGTTGTGCCGGACAGCTCTCCAGCATCTCCTGGAGGTCGCGCAGCGTCAGCTCGTTCCTGCCGCGTTCGGCCGCGGAGCTTTGCGTCCAGGCGACGATCGCCGGGTGCGCTGCCTCGTAGGAGGTGCCGTCGGGCGTGGTCCCTCCGTCGTGGCGGGCGATCCGGGTGAGGTAGGCGGCCAGGCCCGGAGCGAAGGCGCGGCCGCACAGCGTCTCCAGCAGGTTCCGGCGGGCTTCGGCCAGGATGTGGTGGCGGTTGAAGACGCGGCGGACACAGCGGCCTGGAGTCGAGGTCGTCCGCCGGGACCGCGCGCCATTCTTCGCCGAAGGCGCCACAGCCGGAGCCCCGCAGGCGACTCAGGTCGCGGACCGATGGCATCTCCGGCACAACCTCAGCGAGGCCGTCGAGCGAAGCGTCGCCCAGCACCGCCGCTGCCTGCGCGTTCTCGTCCCTCCACTCAAGCCGAGTCCGAATCCGAGCCCGCCCCGGCGGCGGACCCGTCCGGCTCGCCGTGGCCGCGAGGCCATCGGTTCGCTGACCGCACCCGGACTCGACACGCCGCGGTCCACGCCCTGCTGGAGGCCGGGTAGAGCCGACGTTCGATCCAACGGCAGCTCGGGATGACCTATCGCACCGTCAAGCAGCTCGCCGACGTCCAGATTCCAGAGGAGCTCTTCACAGGCCAGTGGCAGAACCGTCCCTCCGTTCTCGACGAGTACAAGACCTACCTCGACGATCGCTGGGCCGAAGGCCGCAGCAATGCCTGGAAGCTGTGGGAGGAGATCGTTCCACTCGGTTACAGAGGCAGCTACCAGCGCGTTCGCGCCTACCTGCAAGAGAAGCGCACGTCACCGCGGACGGTTACCGCCAGGGCGCCCTCGCCCCGGTCTGTCGCCGGACGGATCCTCCGCCGCCCAGAGAACCTCACCGAGATCGAGCAGCTTCGACTCAAGGCCATCCGGGCCCACTGCCCCGAACTGGACGCGCTCACTCGTCACGTCCGGTCTTTCGCCATCATGCTCGCGGACCGCAAGGGCGAGTGCCTGCCGGAATGGCTCGTCGCGGGCATTGACCGCGACCGTGACGCCGTCATCGCCGGCCTCACCCTGCCTTGGAACTCTGGTGTCGTCGAAGAACACGTCAACAGGATCAAGATGCTGAAGCGTCAGATGTTCGGCCGCGCCGGCTTCGACCTCCTGCGCAAGCGAGTTCTGTTGGCGTGACGACCTAGGCCGGGTCCTCGTACACATCGATCTCGGAGGGCACGCGAGCAAGCAGCAGTTCGAGGTGTCCCTCCATGGCGGCGAGCCACTCGTCGAGGCCCGCGTCGGCGTCGTGGAAGAACCAGGAGTTGAAGCTTCCCCGGGCCTCCAGGGCGGGTTCGCACTCGTAGCGGAGTTCGCAGTGAACCTGTACGTAGTGGTCGTGCTCACCGCCGTCGTCACTGATGTCGAACTGTCGCGTGAGGTCCACCGTGAACATCGGACGCCCGCTGAAGGCGTGCGTGCCGTACTGGAAGAGCAAGCCGTCTGAGTCGGGGGTGGGCGCCGTGGCGAAGCGCTGCCGCGCGAATCGCATGAAGGCCAGCCACGCAGCCCGCGTGGTCAACTCGGTCTTCGCCGATCGCTCGACCTCCAGCTCGGCACGCAGGACATCGAGGGCTTCCTCCATCCGTGGTCTGTCGTGCACGCCAGCTCTCCTCGGTTCGTGAATCAGCACCCTAACCTCGTAGGGCCGGATCAAATCCAGTCCTGACCAGCGAGGCAGCCACCTCCCGGCTCGCAACTCTCAGTCACTGCTGCACGGAACCTGTGCCAGAACCCGGGTTGGGTCTGGCTCAACTTCTGTGGTGTGGTCTCGCCTCGTGCGCAGTGCGTGACAGAACCGGGTCGGCCCCCCGCATGAGTCGCCGGGTTTTGAGGACGGCGACGACCGCCGCCACGAGCGCGACAAGGGTGAAGAAGACGACCAGGAATGGGCTCTTGCACCTTGCCGCCGTAACGACCACGTATACGAAGACGGCCCAGTCCACCCAGGTCCGCTTCAACAACGGCACCAACCCGTTCACGATCCCCTCCTGTCGGAAGAGTAGGGCACACCGCAGAAGTGTGCTGACCCCTGCGCGCGTCACTCGACGTGCGCGCTCCACAGAAGTTGCGCCAGAACCGCTTCTCCTGAACAAGGCCACAGAGGGCCTGGGGCGGAAGGGCAGGCTTCGACCGGTAACCGGGAGGGTGCGCGCAGGCTTATGGCTGCCGAGGCTTCTTCAGAGTGCGCAGGTCTCGCGGCCGCTTGGATACCGACACGAAGACCTCACCGATCCGTGAACAAAGCAAGGCACGGCGAAGGGGTCGGACACACCGGATGAGTGTCCGACCCCTTCGGATCGTCTGGGTGACCACTGGACGCGGCTCAGTCGGTGATGTCCGTCCCGTTGGGCGCGCCACCGCCGGCCCCGAGGGTGCGGCGCGGGCCCGGCGCCGGTGCGGAGCGGGGCTGGAACAGGCCGCGGCCGCGCAGCTCGTCGAGGTTCGGGAACCGGCTGCCCGGGATCGATTCGTGCAGGTCGGCCTCGGCGGCGACGATGCGGTCGGCGGTCTCCGGCCCAGGGCCCAGGGTGCGGCGTTCGTTCACGCTGCTCATCGTATGGGTCGGCCGCTTTCCGCGAGGGTGGAGGATGGCGGCCTGGACTGGCCATCCTGCCCGTACCGTCGAAAGCGGTCCGGCCCGGAACTGCCATCGATGGTTCCGGGCCGGACCGCTTTCCGGGCGGGGTCGCGGGAGGACAGCCGGGCGAGGGTCGGGCCGTCCTGCGACGCGGCGCACGTCCGCGAGTCTGCCGCCAACCGGCGGCCTCGCGTGTCAGCGGGACAGGCGTCCGAAGATCAGGCTGCCGGGGGCCTCCAGGTCCGGGGAGTAGAAGAACTCCCTGACCGCGCGGATGAACTCCTGCCGGCTGATGGATCCGTCACCGTCGGTGTCCAGTTGGGCGAAGGTGTCCATGGCGCCGGGGTCGGTGATGTTCCAGACGTCCAGGTACTGCTTGAACTCGGCCTGGCTGATGGTGTTGTCGCCGTCGGTGTCCATGATGTCGAAGATGGCGTGCGGAACGCCCTCGACCATGTTGAACCGGCTGGTGTCCACGCTCGCCGCACGGCTGGCGAAGTGGTACTGCTCCTTGGAGAGACGGTTGGAGCCGTCCGCGTGGCGCAGCAGTTCGGCCCACTGCATCTGGTACGCGATCAGCAGAGCCTGCGCCCGACGGTCGCTTTTGTCGATCTTGTAGGCGCTGAGGTAGCGGTCGACGAGGCGCTGGTAGTCGCTCCAGTCGACGTAGCCGTCACCGTCGGTGTCGGTGGCGTCGAACAGCTGGTCCAGCTTGAGGCTGATCGGGTCGGTGGTGGCGGTGGCCATGATTGCCCTTTCGCGGGAGTGATGCGACGGCACGCGTCGGCGTGCCCGTACCGAGGCTAGATGCAAGATCACTGCCGATAACCGCCAAAAGGCCATGTCAGAGGCAAGTTCACCCGATAATGCGAACTCTCTCCCTGGGCGGTGTGGTCTCGGGTGGGTTGGGTATCGAGTCGGGTTCTCACGTCGGCTGCGTGCGGTAGGGACGGCCGACAAACACACCCCGGATTCGCTACAGAGAGCTACTCGTGACCTCGCCGCAACTTCGGGCGAACAGGGTCTGGCCGGGGTGACCGATACCGACCAGGGGCGTTAGCTAGGCATGTTCCTTCATCGCCTGCCCCCACCATCTGCCGTCGAGCCGGAGCCGCGCGTGCCGTGGACCGGCGAGCAGGAAGCCCTTGCCCAGGCCGCGGCCGCCGGTCTGCGCGCGGCGGCCTGGATCCGGAACCTGCCGCTGCCACCGAGCGAGACCTGGATCGTCGGCCCGCTCGCCGACGCGGTCGAGGACGCGATGACGACCCTTGACCCGGGAGACGAGACCTGGGTCGAGGGGACCGGCCGGGGAGGGTTGTCCGAGGCGACGGAGGAGACGCTCAACGGCCTCATCTATGTCATGCCGGAGGTCTCGGCCTGGCTGACTCCCGAGCAGCAGCTCGCCCTCCTGGGCATCGCGCACTGCGTGAGCGGGATCCCGAAGCTGCTGGCCACCGATCCCGGAACGGTCATCGAGGGCGGCGGGCTGGCCGCCCTGTGCACGGTCCTCGACGTCGCCTGCCGAACGGCGCGGGCGTCGGTACTGTGAGACGAAGAAGCCCCGGTGGCTTTATCCATGGGTTTGGGCTCTGACACAACTTATGCGGTGTCGAGTCGAAGCTCGGTGGCCAAGGCCGGAGCACGCCGGGAACCAGCAGTTCAGGGGCCTGTCATGAGGCAGACGGAAGCCCGGTCGGCGTAGTTGCACAGAAGTTGTGCCAGAACCCGAGTTCGGAAGGCACCCGACGCCGGCCCCGTGGGGACATGTACCCCGAGCTCCAGGCGTCGCGCCCTGTGAACCGTGATGCCGACATCACCGCCAGCCGCAGCCAGGCCGCGACTGCACCCGTGGGCAGGATCTCTCCAGAGCCTTGGATGTGTCTCTGCCGGAGCGTTCGGTAGAGTCTCGGAGACGAGAGAAGAGATCCCCCGATGGACTCCCGCATCACTCGCATACGCTCCGAGCTGGCCAAAATCCCGTACCAGGCGCGGCGAAGCCACTCGATGGGCGCGGAGCGCCACCAGTTCCGCCTCGGCCCGCGCATCAGCGCTTCGGAAGCCGACGCCTTCGAGGCGGAGCACCACATCGTCCTGCCTGCGGCCTACCGAGCCTTCCTCACCGAACTCGGGGGCAGCGGCGCCGGCCCCTTCTACGGTCTCCTTCCGCTGGAGGAGTGCAGGCTGTTCACGATGAACCGGAAACCGGCGGACGGCAGACCGCGGGGATTCACTCATGTGGACCACCCTGACGCGCTGCAAGGAGACCTGTTCCTTCACGTCATCGAGATGGGCTGCGGCGATCTGTGCCTGATCGCAGTGACGGGCCCCCTCACCGGCCGCATGGTCACTGGCAACGCGGACGGCTTCTGGCACCCGAACGTCTCCTCCGCACAGGACTTCCTCAGCTGGTACCAGCGGTGGCTCAACCACATGCGGGACGGCAAGGACAACCGCCCGCTGGGACTGACCTCCCCGGCAACCATCGCGACCGCCCCGTGGGGATTCCGCGCCACAACCAGTCCTCGCTGCCGTAACCCCGTACATCGACCAAGCCGCACTCCGTAGCCGCTTCACGGAGCTCAGGGCCCTCACCGAGAGCTCCCTCAAGACGCCGACCCAGCCGTCAGCGACTCCCGACCTCATCGATATTGATCAAGCAACGGGGACACGCGGTGACTCCCGAAGCCGTCGACAAACGACTCCGGGTGTGCCGGGGAGCAGGCTGCGGGTCAGGGCCAGTGCGATCACGATGCCGAGCGCGGCGGAGGCGCCGAGCGTGGCGGCTGGGCTCATGCCGGCGGCGCCGGTCGCGGCGAGGGCGGCGATGCCGCAGCCGACGGAGAAGGTGGCGTGGCAGGCCGACATGACGGGCCGGCCGTAGGCCTCCTCCACGTGAACGGCGTGGGCGTTCATGCTCACGTCCAGGCAGCCGTTGCAGAAGCCGAAGGCCAGCAGGGCCCCTGCCAACGTCCATGGGTCCCGGGCCAGGCCGGGCAGGCCAGGGTGGCGCCGGCCAGGACACCGGTGGCGGGGACGACGAGGCGCGGTCCGAGGCGGTCGGTCAGGGGGCCGGCCACCTGCATGCCCGCGAAGGCCCCGAGCCCGAGAAGCACCAGCAGGCTCCCGAGGGTGGCGTGGCTGATGCCGACCTGGGTCTCGATGGCGGGGATGTGCACCACCCAGGTGCCCATCAGGGTCCCGGCCAGGGCGAAGGAGATGAAGGCAGCCGCGCGGGCGGCTCGAAGCGAGGGGGTCAGGTCACCGTCCAGGGCCTCGCCACGCTGACCGGCGCATCGGAGATGACCATCCGGCGGGATCTCGGCGTACTCGCCGGACAGGGCGTCCTCAAACGCGTCCGCGGCGGCGCGCGTACCCTGCTGCTGCGGGGCGAGGAGCCGCCGTTCGCGCTGCGCGCCCGCGATGCCGTCGACGCCAAACGCCGGATCGCCGCCGAGGTCTCCTCGCTCATCGACGACGGCGAGAGCGTCCTGCTGGACAGCGGCACCACCTGCCTGGAGGTCGCCCGCCTACTGCGCGAGCGACCCGTCACCGTCATGCCCCTGTCCCTCCAGGCCATCCACGTCCTCAGCGACCCCCGGGCCGAGCCGCACTGATGGTGCCCGGCGGACGACCCCGCGCCGGCGAGCATCGCCTCAGCCCGCCGCACCGTCGTCGCCACGGACGGCAACAAACTCGGCCGCACCGCCTACGCCCACGTCGGCCCACCACGCTCCTGCACACCCTCGTCACCGACACCACCGCGCCCGCCGACGAGGTTGCCGCACTCGAAGATTCCGGAACCGTCGTCGAAGCCGTCTGACGAAACCGCCGAGCGGCTGGCCCCGGTTCCAATGGTCGGCCGCCGGATAGATCTCCCTGGTCACGCAGGCAGTGTCCCTGCCCGGTACGAGTCGCCCGTCAGGCAGGCGGTGTCCGTGTCGTCGGCGGTGGAAGCCGCGCCGGCCCGACCGGCCGACAGAGCCATCGCGGGGAGGAGCGCGGCCGCCGTGACGGACGAGTGGACGTACGACGCCGTCCATCTCCCTTGTCGAAAAGCGATTTCGCGGGGCGAGCAGCCTCGAGGGGAGGACAGAGGCCAGTGAACTCACAGTTGCTGTCCCGGAGGAACGCGCCCGCTTGGCAGGCAAGCCCCCATGTCTACCCTTACGTCGTGACGACCGACTGGACAGTGGAGTACCGACGCCTGTTGCGAGGCCACCGCCACGAACCCGCGAGCCCCCAGGCCTGGGAGACGTACCGGGATCCGGCGGCGCCGCCGCTGTCCGAGCCGGAGGTCCGCGAGGCGGAGGCGGACCTGGGGATCAGGTTCCCGGCGGAGTACCGGGACTACCTGCTACGGGTGAGTGCCGGCCACCGCATCAACCGCCTCGCCCGGGGCGCGGAAGGCTGGCGCTGGCGCGGAGACCGCGACACCAACTACGGCCTGCTCACCGAACCTTTCCCGCACCCCGACTCGTACGCCGCTTACGACGACGAACTGGACGACCGCGAGCCCTCGTACGAGGACGCGGAGGCATGGCGGGCCTGGGACGACGAGTGCGGCGTGCTGCAGGAGCGGAAGACGGCCGGCGCGGTCTACATCCAGGAGAACGGCTGCGGCTTCCACACCCTCCTGGTCGTCACCGGCCCTCACCGCGGCGAAATGTGGTTCGACGCCCGCGCCACCTGCGACCTGATCCTCCCGATGCGGCTGCACGACCGCCCGGTCACCTTCGCGGACTGGCTCGGCCATAGCTCCATGGACCTGGTCCAGTGGTGAACCGCTCGGCCGCCTGCACGAAAGCCCCGCCCAGGACGAAGGGCGGGCTTCCCACCTGCGGCTGACGGGACCGTCCAAAGACGACCTCGTCAGTCCACAGAGCGACTCCGTCCAGGATGACGTGGTCGTACACCGCCTCTTCGGGCACGCATCGAGCCGGAGTGCTCGGACCGGACACCGAAGCGGGGTGGGCGGTGGCCTGATCACCGGCAGGTGATCGACGCGATCGCGTTCACGTACCGCACCGGCACACCGTGGATGGTCCTGCCCGAGCACTCCGGCTCGCGGAAAGGCGCCCACAACCGGCTGCGGAAGCGGTCCGCCGACGGCACCTGGGGGAAGGCCCCCACCGCCCTGCTCGCCCGGGCCGACGCCCGAAGGCGACCTCGACCGGATCGTCACGGTCGACTCCACCATCGTCCGGGCTCATCAGCACGCCGCCGGGGCCCGTCCAAAGGGGCCCCGGCCGGCGAGCCGGACCGCTCTGTCCTCGGACTCTCTCGCCGCGGCCTGACCAGCAAGACATCTCATGTCGCTGGAGGTCAACTCGATGGGTGCGGCGTCACGTCCAGCCCCAGCGGTCGGGGGTGATGTGCCTGGCATGTCGGAGCCACCCGATAACATCGCCGCGCGTCATGAGGTGGGACTCGGAGGGGGCCGAACATGCAGGTCGCTGGCGTTGATTTTCGGGTGAATCACCCGGTTCTAGCGCTGGGGTCGACCGACTGGCTGCCGGCGTTGGCTCTGGAGGGCGAGGCCGCGGTCGGGTGCGACACCCATGTGGCGGTCCGAGTTCAGGCTCAGGTTCGGCTCATCAAGGTCCGGCTCTTCACCGAGCCGCTCGACGAAGAGCCGGGGCCGAATCCGTCCTTCACGACTGTCTTCGAGGGGCCGATCTCGTTGGCTGACGGACGGCTGGTCATCGGTGATGTCATGGGTGTGACGCGCTTCGTGAGCCTCATCGGCGAAGGGGGCAGGCGGCGGATCCGTGTCGCCGTCGACGAGCCCGGCTGGAATGCGGCCGCAGTCGACATCTCCGTTGGCCCGCGGCTCTAGGCAGCGAGCGCAACGGGTGTAGCGAAGGCCCGTTCGGGGTCGTAGGGCATGTGGTTCTGCAGGCAGTGGTAGAGGCAGCCGAGAAGCTTGTTGAACAGGTTCCGCAGGGCGGCGGTGTGGCGTTCACCGGTGGCACGTCGGCTGTCGTAGTGCTCGCGGGGTTCGTGCGAGCGCAGGGCTGCGAAGGCCCACATGTAGCCGACGGAGGCCAGCCTCTGGTTCTTGACGGCTCGGGCGACCACGACGCGGCTGCGGCCTGAGGCCCGGGTCACCGGGGCGGCGCCGGCATACGCCTTCAAGGCCCGGGCGTCGGCGAATCGCTCCCGGTCGTCACCGACCTCGGCGATGACGCGGGCTCCGGACAGCACCGACAGGCCGGGGAAGCTGGTGATGATCTCCGAGTCGGGGTGGGAGAGGAACGCTTCCTCGGTGGCCGTCGCGAGGTCGTCGACGCTTCGGCAGGTGGCTTCGAGCTGCTGGATCAGGGCCTGGGCCTGCTTGCCCATGGCCTGCTCGACCTGCGGCAGCTGGTGCAGGCACTCCCTGCGGAAGATCTCCCGGAGCCGTTCGACCTCGGCGTCGGTCCCGCGTCGGAGCCGACCGGCGCGATTGAGCAGAGCACGCAGTTGGCTGCGGGTGAGCCGGGCTGCTGCCGCAGGGGTAGGCGCCGCGGCCAGGACCACACGAGCGTGCTTGGAATCGAGGCCCAGCGTGCCGGAACCGTGAAACGCCTGGAGAGCGGCCGGGTAGTACTCGCGCAGATGGGAGCGGAGTCTGTTGACCATCTGGGTCTTGTCCCAGACCGCGTCCTGATGTGCGCGGGCCAGGACGGCGACAGCCTGGACGAGTTCGCTGTCAGAGGGCAGCGGCCGGTGGGCGGCCATGTCGGTGCGGAGGATGTTGGCCAGGACGCGGGCGTCGGCCGCATCCGACTTGGCCCGGGCGACGCTGCCGCGGTCCCGGTAGCGGGCGGCGGCCAGCGGATTGATCGCGTAGACCTTCCGCCCGGTGGCCCGTAGGCCGGCGACCAGCAGGCCGCGCGGAGTCTCGATCGCCACCGGTATGGGCTCCTCCGGACTGTCGCCGTGGCGGGCCAGCAGCTCTAGCAAGGCGTTGAAGCCGGCGCTGTCGTCGCTGATCCTCAGCTTCGCCAGTTGGGTGCCATGCTGATCGACCAGCGCGATGTCGTGGTGGTTCTCGGCCCAGTCGATGCCGCAGAAGACCTTGCTCAACCTCGTTCTCCCGTTCCTGCGTTGTTTCGCGGTGCTGGTCGGTTCGATGCGGAGCACGCGGCGCTCTAATAGAAGTGCTCAGGGCACGCCATCTCATGAGCCGTTCGTGACTCCAGCGACCGGCAGGGACCTCGGTCTGCTGGAGAGCTCCGGGCTCGCGAACTGCTGAGAGGTCGGCCCCTGCCGGCGGGCTGGGGACATGAAAACCTGGCTGGGTGCGGTGCCATCGGGCGGGGCGCGGTCTTGCTGAAGGGATCGCGTCCCCGGATCCACCTTGGGCCTCCGCCCGACGGCGTGGTGAGGAGGAGCCGGTCTGACCCGAGGGATCACAGTCCCGGAACGGCGGCAGGCTTCCACCTCACACAGCGAGCCCTTGCACTTCCATGCTTAGGCTCACCGCTGAGCTATTAGATCCACCTCGCCGGACTCCATGTCGCCGCCATTCTCATCTGGTCGGCGAGATGATCCGAAGGAAACGGCCTGGTCCTTCCATGGCCGGAGATGGACGGATAACGCCGCATGGCGGTCACGGTCCAGGCACCTCGCCCAGCCGTCGTGGGCATTGTGCTCCTCGGGCCTCCGGCAGTGGCGCAGCGCCCCCGTGAGAGCCGGGACGCCTGGGTGTGGCTCTGTGGCGGCTCCGACCCAGGGGGTGGTCGGAGCCGCCACAGAACATCCGCGACAACGCGGCGCGGACCGACGAGACATCGAGGCCGTCTGAGGAGGAGGGGGCGGCCTTCGATGTTCCGTTCGGTCCCATGGGGCCCCCTTAGTAAATATATATACCGCCAAGTAGGCAAGGGCATGAAAATTTTCATTCCAAACGATCATGTGGGGACCCGAAACCCGGCCCAGTCGTCTCGGCCAGTTCCAGCCGCCTCGGTCGGTTCCAGCCGCCTCAGTCGTCCAGGAAGAAGTCGTGCTGTTCCGCCGCGTGCTCGTACTTCTCGAGCCGAGCCTGCGTACGCTCCGGGTCCGCGTCCGCGATGGCCTGGAGGATGCCCGCGGACAGCACCCCCGGCGCCGCGTACGAGTCGAAGACGAGCCGCGAGCCCGTGCCCGCGGTGAACACCTCGTCGGCCTCGTCGGCCAGCGGCCCGAGCGCGAGGTCCGTGATCAGCGCGACGCGCAGCCCGACACCGTGGGCGGCGCGCACGACGGCGAGGGTCTCCTTGGCGTGCCGCGGCATCGCGAAGGCCAGCACCCACGTACCGCCCGCCTCGCGCGCCTGGAGCAGTCCGTCGTAGGCGACGCTGCCACCCCGCGTCACCACCCGGACATCGGGGTGGATGCGCCGCGCGGCGTACGCGAAATACTCGGCGAGGGAGACCGAGATCCGCAGGCCCACGACGGTCAGGGGGACGGACCGGGCCAGCTCGCGGCCGATGCCGACGATCCGGTCGGGGTCGGCCAGGGCGCGCCGCAGGGACGTCAGGTTCTCGATCTCGGCGTCGATCGCCGACTGGAGCTCGTTACGGTGCCGCCCCTCCCCCTCCCCCTCACCGGGCGCCCCGGCGACCGCGCTGAGCGCGATGGGCTGCAGAGCCTCCCGGAGCGCGGGATAGCCGCTGAAGCCCAGCGAGGAGGCGAACCGGGTCACGGACGGCTGGCTGACCCCCACGCGCTCCGCGAGCTCGGTGATGGACAGGAACGCCGCCTCGGTGAGGTGATCGGTCAGGAACTGGGCGATACGCCGCTGCGCGGGAGACAGCCGGTGCCCGCCGAACAGCGCCCGCACCCGCTCGGCGGGAGAGGCCGTCTCCATCACGGCCTCCGCCTCGGACGAGCCCCTGCCCGGCGTGATCGCGGCTGCCTGTGCACGCGCCTGCTGCCCGGATGCCACGGAGTGTCTCCTTCTCGTCTCGCTGCCGCCCAAGATAGTTCACCCGCGCCCGGCCCCCATGAACCGGAGGCACCGGCCCGCGGGCACCGCCATGGCATCACCATGCGTGGGAAGGCCTGTCTGACTGCGCATCAACGCCATGGGCGAGACCCTGGCACCGGCAGCAGAAGGTTCCCTTTTCGCCACCGGACGTTGAGCCACAGGCCGGACACCGGTTACGCCGAGTTCGACGCCCGCTCCTGGCACCACCCGGCCGGACACGCTCCCGCCACTCGGCACAGGGCGCGGGGCCCGGGGGCAGGACGGGCGCGGCCCGGCGGCCCGTGGTGACCGCCGAGCCGGTGGTGGGTCTTGGTGACGTTCGGCCCCTGCTGGAACAGGGCGGCCATGTCGGTGCCGTGGTGTTCACGACGCGCGGAGAACATGCGCGCGCGTACGCCTCCAGTACGGCACACAGCCGCTCGCCACGGCCCTCGGCCCAGCCCCGCACGACTTCGAGCCCTGCGAAGTGGGCAATCCGCAGCAGAGCCTTGGGGCGGGAACATCCCACACGCCGGCCGGCGAGAACAACCCTCGTGTGAACGGGGAGCAGGAGCCCGATCCCGAATCGGGCTCCATGAGCCGGGACCGTCTGCGTCCTCCTGGAAGTGCACACCTGAGTACGGGTGAACGCGCTCAGGCCCGGGCGACTCAGCGGAAGGCGTGGGCGTTCTCCGGAGCCCACTGCCGGAACGGGCGGGCCGGCGTTCCGGTGATCTGTGAAACCGTGTCGCGCACCATCGACAGCTCGGGGTTCACGTCTCCGCCAGTGACGTCGAGCACGGCGTCCGCGGCCTCGGGCCCGAAGACCGCGACCATCTGTGCGCGGGCCTGCCGGCGGCTGATCTCGGCGAAGGGGACCTCCCTGCCAAGTGCTACCGCGATGGCCTCGACCTGCTGCCGGGCGGTCACCGGCTCCGGACCGGTCAAGGCACAGGTGCGTCCGTGGTGGCCGGGCTCGGTCAGTCCCACGCGTGCCACCTATGCGATGTCCGCAGGGTGGATGGTCTGCAGCGCGGTCCCGGCGTACGGCGCATGGACGGTCTCCCGGCCGCGGACGGAAGCGGCCCGCATCAGGGCGTTCGATGCGAACTGCGTCGGCCGCAGGATCGTCCAGGCCATGCCGCTTGCCTTGAGCAGCTCCTCCACCGCCAGGTTCTCACCGGCGGGGCCGAGGTGCGGGGGTCTGGACGGTGATGGACGACACCAGCACGACGTGCTCCACGCCCGCCTGCCGGGCGGCTTCGAGGATGTCCGCGTCTGAGCCCGGACGCGACACGAGAAACAGCGAGCGCACCCCTCTCAGCACGGACTTCAGCGACGCAGGCTCTGCCAGGTCGCCCTGCACGGCCTCGACCCCTTCGGGGAAGACGGCCCGAGCGGCATCACGGGTGAGCCCCCTCAGGGGCCCGGCACCGCGTGCGTGCAGCTCCTTGAGCAGGGCACTGCCCATGTTTCCAGTGGCTCCGGTCACGAGGATCACGGGCGGGTTTCCCGTCGTCTGATGATCAAGCAGACGACACGCTAGAACCTCAATCGCACTTCAGGTCAAGGCGCCTGGCCATGCCCGCGACCGGACACGTTCGTCCGTACCCGGCTGGGCATGCTCGCGTGTACGCCGACAGGGACCGTCCCGCGTGCGCGGGAAGCAGCCGTGGCCCGGTCGGAGCCCATGGATGCTCGATGAGCCATCCCCACGAGTGTGAGGAGCGGCGTCCTGGCTTCGTCCACGTGAAGTGGTCCCGGCACAACTCCTGTGGCGCCGGTTGGGTGTGAGGGTGGCCTGCCGCACTTGGGCGGTGTGCGCCGTGGCCGGCGGTGCAGGGGGAACGGGTCTCAGCGTGTCCAGATGGACTGTGCTTGCCATGCCCGTCGACGGTGTCAGCGAGATGGATCGAGAAACACGAACCCTCGCGGAGTTCGATGGTGGTGCGGAGGAAGCCGAATCGACCCTGCTGGAGGCGGCGAGCACGTACGAGCACAAGCTCTGGAAGGTGACCCGACGGGAGATCTTCAAATGCTTCAGCCGGTCCTCCTTCCTCCGCGTCCACGGCCGAATGGCTACGTACGGGGTTCTGCTGCAGCTCGCCGAACTGGTCCATGACACTGCGGAGCCCACAGGCAAGCCCCCTGCCTGAAAATGGCCTGCCCCAGAAGCTGTGCCGGAACCCGTGAAGTAGCAGCAACTGATCAGCGGTTCGGGCAGCGGTTGGCGATCTTGGGTGCTGCGCACGTTCACCAGAAATGGCATCGCCCGCCGAGGATCAGGATCGGGGCAGATTATTGATCTTGGCGGTGCCGGCGTCCGGCGGGGCGTCCTGGTGCGAGGAATGACGTCGAGGCGATGTGGCGGTCGTGGTTGTCCGGACTGACATCGTCGGAAGCGAGCTGCGACGGAGTCGCTTCGGACGCGGTTCGAAGCCCTTGGTGCGGCTGACGCGCCGGATTGGGTGCGGTCCGAGATCGATGAGAACCAGCCGGAGCTGGCACGGTTCGCGCTGCTCCGCTCCTTGTGGCGAGGCGCGATCGACGGCTGGGCCGACCCAGGAGCTGGTGCCGTTGGCGGTGGGGCGGTCGACGATGGGGCACGGAGGCGGGGCCGGTGATGGTCTTGTTCAGCTGCTTCTCGGCGGCTGCCTCCACCAGCTCGTTCGCCGTCTTCGTGGGAGGATGCAGCGGACGCGGCAGCCCTGCATCGCGGGTTCGGCGCCCAGGATGATGGGCATGGGGACTTGCCGGTGGCGGCATGCTCGTGAGCCGTGCGGCGTCCGGGCAGCGGCATCTCGATCAACGTACGGGGCCGCCGTCCCGCTCGCCACGCATCTCATGGTCTGCGTCCACCAGGCATCGTGGACCGGGGTGAACTTGACCACAGACGACCCCCACCACAGGCGCCCCCCGCCGAGTCGCCTTCGCAGAAAGCAGCAAACCAGAGACTTCTTCCCTGTCGCCGAAGTGGTTCGGACCGGACTCGGCCCGGTCGCCCTGCTCCCTCAATGATCTTTGAGGGAGCGCGGAGCCGCGCTCCCAGGTATTCGTTCAGGGGAGAAACGTCACTGCCGGGAAAGCCGGGGACGGCCCGTCGAGCAGGTGGCCCCGCCGGTGGCGCAGGTGCTCGTCGAAGAACGCGAGCGGATACGCCTGCTGGATCTTCACAGCCTGGTCGGGATCGAGGGTGCCGATCACGTCCT
Source organism: Streptomyces sp. NK15101 (assembly GCF_020400725.1). Lineage (GTDB taxonomy): Bacteria > Actinomycetota > Actinomycetes > Streptomycetales > Streptomycetaceae > Streptomyces. The sequence goes on from NZ_JAINVG010000082.1 coordinate 20,723, forward strand.
GGAGCTGCTGCGCGCTCCATCCGAACAGCTTCGCCACCTGCGGGAACAGTGCCTCGTTGTCGCCGCATGAGACGTGGGCGGCACCTTGGGCCTGGATGTTCAGACGCCAGCCCCGCAGGTGCGACCAGAAGGCGGCGACCGCGGGATCCGTGGCTCGGGTGAACTCGGCGGACATCATCATGAACGGCCGCTCCAGGTCGCCGGCCAGTGGCGGCTTCATCTGCATCGGGCCGTCGAGGCTCAGCCCGGCCCGGATGCGGTCGTCGGCGAGCATGGCGCAGGCGGTGGCCGTCCCGCCCTTCGACCAGCCGAGCGCACCGATGCGCCGCGGATCGGGTGACCCGAGCAACCCGGCCGGCAGTTCCCGGCGGTCGACGTCGGGATTGCGCCCCGCGGCGAGTTGCTCGACGCAATCGAGGACGAAAAGCAGGTCGGCGGCGAAGTCCCCGGGCAGCGTCGGCGCCCGCCTGTCGTAGAGTGGGACGGCGATCCGCCCGTCGGGGAACTCGGTGTACGTGTCGTACTGGTGAGCCACCGTCACGGCCGCGTATCCGTGGCTGGCGAGCTCCTGGACCATGACGGTGTGGTCGCCCTGGTGGCTGTGCGCACCGTGCGAGAACACGACGACGGGCAGCCGTCGGCCCGTTCGTCGCACCGGAGCGCCCGCGTGGCCGGCCGTGAGCGGCCCCAGGGGAGCCAGGTCGCCGAACCCGGCATCGGCGAGGAACGCCCGGAGCGCGCCGTCCGGCATCCAGGGCGCCACCGGGTACCGCTGGACGTCCCGGGCGGGATACCAGACGGTGGCCATCAGCTCGCGGAAGCGTCCGGGGCCGGCGATGTCGTCCGGACGCGACCGGTCGACGAGGTGCAGCCGGACGGTGCCCACCGGGTGCGGTCCGGTCGGCGCGGGCAGCATGAGCCGCGTCGCGGCGGGGGCAATGGCGGCCGGGTCGGCCCACGCGGGGCCGGCAGCGGCGGCGAGCGGCACGGTGGCCCCGACGGCCAGCGCGGCTCCCAGCATGCCGCGGCGCGTCATGCCCCTCCGGTTGATGATCGGCGTGTCGGTCATGGCCCCTCCCGTGGTAACGCATGGTCAACTATGCCACCACGGGCAGTCCGTGGGCGCAGGGGAACGGTGTCACGTGCCCCTCCCCCGCGGCATCGGCCCACGGGTGTACACCCCGGGGTCGACGCGGCCGACGGTGCCGTACGGTCGCGAGGCCGTCCCGGTCACCTCGGGCTCGCGGTCCAGCAGGATCGATCGGCCCGCTCCGGCCATGGAACTCAGCCCACGTGTTCGCCCTCGGGCAGCCCGTACACGCGGATCTGCTCGAAGGTGAGCAGAACTCGACAGAACTCGGGTGACTCGGGTGACTCGGGTGACTCGGCTCCAGCAGCTGCTGCACCGCGTCCGGTCGCGTTCGATGTGCTCGCCGGATGTGTCCGGGTCCCCGATGTTTCTCCGGGGATGTTTCTCCAGGGACGTTTCCACGGAGCACCGCGAGGGCGCGGTTCGCGTCGACGCAGCTCGGGAGCGGTCGAGACGACGACAGCGGGGGCAGCGGGGTGCTGTACGGGGCCGGCCGCAAGCTCACCCGGACGCGCCGGGACAGCGTTCTCGCCATGGCGTGGGCGAGGCGGTCCTCACAGGCCCTGCCCTTCGAGACTTCCGTGAGGTGACAAGGGGCTCAGAGTGGCCGGTCGTCGCCTTCGGCCTGGAGGGTGGCGAAGTCGGTGTGGGCCGCGTGGGCGGCTTCGGGATGCGTCTGGTGCTTCTCGTGCTCGACAAGTGCCCGGTGGATGTCGGCCAAGCCAGGGTTCCGGCCCCGGCGCTTGCCGGTGGGGATGATCGCCCTTCCTCGCCGGGAGACGGCCTCATGCCTCGGACTGCGTGCCACTGCCGTGGCGCAGCCGCTGGCGATGTTTGCGCATGGACACCTGAGAGCCGCAGCCAGTACTGCAGTACAGCCCTCCCCCGTTGCGGGTGCGGTCGAAGAAACCGAAATGGCACGGGGGGTTCCGGCACGCCTTGACGCGCCCCCAGTCGCCGCTCTGCGCAAACGTCGTCACCGCCGCCAGTACGGTTCCGAACACGTGCGGCACCCCTGCCTGCGGCGAGGCCAGCTCTACACCACCGGCCGTGACCACCGTCGCCAGCGGGTAGAGCGAACCCACACGTCGCAGGTGCCGCTCGGCACGCTGCAGCGGCTCACCCAGACTTTCCTCATCGCCCGAGTGCGCGAGCAGTACGGTCACCAGGGCGTCGCGCAGCTCGCGCGCGACCGCCGCGTCAGCGTCGGTCACCACGGTTTCGCCGCCGAACTCGTCGCGTTCCGCCAGCCATGCCGCGAACGAGTCCCCGTCCCCGAACAGCTCCTGGCGACCCGATCCGTCCGCGCGCGTGTTCACGAACGCGAGAACGGTCTCCACCGTCGGAGTGACGGTGCGCGGGCTGGGTCTGGGGGATCCGGCTGCCGTAGCGGTCATCCTCCCACAGTACATCAACGGGAGCGGCACTAATCCGGCTAGGGAGCAACTTCCGAGTCGAACCGACGTTGACTAGTTGCGAGCTAACGGCTTACGGTCGCAACATGAATGAAACCTCCAACCACCAGGCCCACCTCCGTACATGGCTGATCACCGGCGCCACGTCCGGCATCGGCCGCGAACTGACGCTCCAGGCACTGGAGAACGGCGACACCGTCTCGGCCCTCGCCCGCGACACCTCTCCCCTGGACGAACTGGCGCAGGCGCACGGTGAGCGCCTCCTTCTCGTCCAGACCGACGTACGGGACGAGCGAGCCGTCCGGGACGCGGTGGAAGGCACGCTCACACGGTTCGGCCGTATCGACGTCGTGGCCAACAACGCGGGATACGGACTGTTCGGAGCCGTTGAGGAGGCCTCCGACACACAGGTGCGTGCCGTGTTCGACACCAATGTCTTCGGAGTGCTCAACGTGCTCCGCGCCACGCTGCCGGTGCTCCGCGCCCAGCGGTCCGGCCACATCCTCCAGGGCTCGTCGGTCTACGGGCAGTCCGCCCACCCCGGCGTGGGTCTGCTGGCTGCCACCAAGTACGCGGTCGAGGGGCTGTCGGACGCGCTCGCGGCCGAGGTCGCACCACTCGGCATCAAGGTCACGATCATCCAGCCCGGGATGACCGCGACCCCCTTCCTCTCCCGCCTCGATGTCGCAGCCGGCCTGGGCGACTACGACCAGACCGTGCGTGAGGTCCAGAAGGGCATCGGAGAGCTGCCGGCGTCCGCGTTCTCCGCCGCGGCACGGATCGCCGCGGGCATCCGGACCGCGGTCGACAGCCCCAACCCTCCGCTGCGCCTGGCCCTTGGCACCTCCAGCGCGACGGGCATGCGCTCCGCTTTGGAGGCACGGCTCGCAGACCTGGACGGCTGGCAGCGCGTGACCGACGCCGTCGACAGGTAGTACGTCACGGATCCCGCCGGGAACATGACCATGGCGGAGATGGTCGGCCCTCCTCACCGCCCGGCCATGACCGGTGGGTCCGGCCGGTGGGTCCGGCCGGTGGGTCCGGCCGGTGGGTCCGGGTCGAAGCCACGACAGACGGCTTCGACCCGGATCCCTGCACCACCATTGCTCCGCACCCTCCCCGGCGGGCCCCGGCCAGGCCACGTCCTCGCCGTAGAACAGGTCGTGGTGGGCGGAGTTCCGGTTCTCCACCATCTGCAGCAGGTGCTCGTGGATCCCCGACGCAGTGCGACTGAGGACCGCAGTCCGTTGTCCGACCAGTGCTTTCAGTGCCGTCGTGCCGGGGCGTGGTCGAGCTGGACCCTGAGTCCGCGGATGGTCGAGCGGGCGGCGTTCAGCCCGTCGCCCTGGTCCTGAACTTGAGCGTCAGGCCGACGACCTGCTGCTCGGGGGGGGGGGGACGCGGGCCTTGAACTGCTCGGTGCCATCCGGTCCGCCGTTGCCGGACCGGCCACCGGAACTGTTCGCCGAGCGCCTCGCCGAGGCGGGCTTCGAGACTGCGGGCCTGGGCGGCGAGCCGGGCGGTGCGGGCGTCGGCCGCGGCGCGAGCTTCTGAGGGGATGTCCCGACGAAGGGGACCACCTTCCGCCCAACTTCCTTCAGACCGTGCCCTATGTAGTGAGGTGGGCGAAGCGCTTGTAGCGGCGGACGGCTGCGGCCAGACCGAGAAGGTCAGGTAGTTGCGGGGATGGCGCTCGTAACGACGGTCGAGCCGGCGGTAGCCAGTCAGCCAGGACGTGGTCCGCCGGCCCCACACGCCGGCCCGCGACCAGATCAGGAACCGGCGGTGAGCGGTCGACTTCGAGACGGTCATAAGAAACGGCGTCTGAAGAGGCAGACAGGGAACCGGGACGAGGCCGGGCATCCACAGCCACCTCTCGGGGTCCGACACTGAAGCGAAGCTGTCCGGCTCGGTGAACTGTTTCCCATGGGCGTAACCGAACTGCTGGGCCGCGTCGAAGTCGGAGCGGTCCTTGACGTGAAGGGCCTGCTGCTTCCCGTCCTCGGAACGGGGATCGGGCATCGCGGCCGGGCGGCGGAGGCCCATTTCCGCACCAGCGGGAAGCGGAGGCCTTCGTCAGGACAGGGGTGTGCGGTGCAGGTTGACGAGCAGGCGCCAGACCCGCTGCGCGATCTCGGTGGGGGTGGCCTCGATGAGGCCGTGCAGCCAGTCGGCGAGAACGCCGGCGAAGGCCGCCGCCACGGCCGAGGCGACCAGGTCGGGTTCCGGCGCGCCGGCCAAGGCGCGCTCCGTGCGGCTGCGGGCGCGCAGGTCCTGGTGCAGCACCTGGCCGAGAGGGCCGCTGCCGCCCGGGCGTAGCAGCTCCCGGTAGAGCCCGCCGTGCAGGGCCAGACGCTCGAAGAAGGCCGGCAGGGCCGGCGGCGGGGTCGAAGGATCGGGTGAACCGCGCCACGCGTGGAGGGCGTCCACGGCTTCGCGAACGATGTCGGCGCAGGCGTCGACGGCGAGCGCCTCCAGGTCCGCGTAGTGGAGGTAGAACGTTGCACGGCCGACTGCCGCCCGGCGCACGAGGGCGGCGACGCTGACCTCTCCCAGGGGGCGGTGGGCGCATTCCTCCAGCAGTGCCTGGCGCAGTTTGGCCCGGGTCCGTGCCGTACGGGGATCTGCCTGCACTTCGGTCACCGGGCGAGCAGGACGGCGGCCAGTGCCAGTGCCCCGGGCAGCGCCTGGGCGACGAAGATGCGCCGGTTGGCGGTGAATCCGCCGTACAGCCCGGCGATGAGCACGCAGGAGAGGAAGAAGACCTGGACCCGGAACCCGGTCGGGTCCCCTGCGATCAGGCCCCACACCAGTCCGGCGGCCAGGAACCCGTTGTACAGCCCTTGGTTCGCGGCAAGCGGGGCGGTGGCGCGGGCCGTGTCCGCGTCGAAGCCGGAGAGGCCGCGGCCCGGCTTCTTCTCCCACAGGAACATCTCGAGAACCAAGATGTACGCGTGCAGCGCGGCTACCAGCGCGACCAGCACGTTCGCAGTTACGTTCATGGGGCATCTCCCGTAAAGATCATGGACAGGTGTCCATGATACCTGAACATGTGTCCATGATCTTTGTCGGCGGTCCACCGACCTGCAGGCAGCGGTCCGGGGCGCCGCGCCCGGGGCTCGGGGCGGCGGAACCGGAGTGGGGGTCCCGGGTCTCTGCCGCTGGACCGCATCCCGCATGAAGCCATGCATGCCCTCGGTTTCAAGGCGTTCCAGTGGCAATGCGCTCTCGATTGCGGGAGCGATCCCACGCTCTCGTCCCGACCGGGAGGAAAGCCGTGACCGCCGGACTGCCGGCCGAGCACGCCGAGGAGACGAGGGCCGTCTCCGCCCTCCTCGTGGTCCAGTAGTGCCGGACAGCGGCGCGACGGCCGTCCCCTGAGGCAGGCTGGGCATCATGAGCGACTTGCACGGTACTTCCGTCGTCCTGCGTCCTTCCGCCCTCGAGGATGTCCCCGCCCTCGCCGCCATCCGGGCCACGCCCGAGGTTCGGGCGCGTTGGCTCGGCGAGGACGACCTGGCCGGGGAGGTCGTCTCCGACCTGGAGGATCCCTCCACCCGCTGCCTGACGGTCCGGTACCGCGACCGGATCGTCGGCATGATCCAGTGGTACTCCGAGGAGGACCCGGGGTACCGGCACGCCGGGATCGACCTCTTCCTCGATCCGTCGGTGCACGGTCGGGGCCTGGGCACCGACGCCGTCCGCACTCTCGCCCGACACCTCGTCGACGACTGCGGGTACCACCGGCTGGTCATCGATCCGGCGGCCGACAACGCGGCCGCAATCCGCTGTTACGAGAAGGTCGGGTTCCGGACCGTCGGCGTGATGCGCCAGTACGAGCGGGGCGCGGACGGCACCTGGCACGACGGTCTGCTGATGGACCTGCTGGCGGCGGAGTTGGTGCGCTGAGTCCCGTTCTCGCCCCCTGCCCCTCCACCTGACGTTCTTCACGCGGCCGCGTCGGTTCTCCGGTTCCGGTGAACCGGACGGCGCACGAGGCGGCCATGCGGAACGAGCTGGTGGGGTCACCCCCGCGAGGGAAGAACCAGCGGGAAGAATGAGGGGTGAACAACCACGACCGTGGTGAACCACACCGCGAGACCAATCCTCTTGGCCCGGGCGACCACGCTCCCGGCCAAGAGTGGGGCCGCAGTCCAGTCGCTTCAGTCGCCGGCGACGGCGTGCCCACTGACGGGGGCGCCTCCGCCCGGACAGGGAGCACGTCCATGCCGCGCCGAAATCGGAGCGCCGGGAACGCCGTTGCCCTGTAATACTCATCCGATGATCGATCCGCCGACCGCCGTCCTGGACTCGCTGTCCGGTCTCGCCTTCGGTGATGCCTTCGGCGACTGCTGGTTCGGCATCCTGCGCCGCGAAGGCACCGCAGCCCTGGAAGCACGAACCCCGCCCCCGGGGCCACTGTGGCGGTGGAGCGACGACACCGCCCAGGCGCTCGTGCTCGTACGGGAACTCGCCCAGAGCAGCGGTGATGTCGACCAGGACCGCCTCGCCCTGCGACTTGCCGAGGCCTACGCCCACGACACGCACCGCGGCTACGGGGCCTCCATGCACGACGTGCTCCGCCGGATCGGCGCGGGCCAGCCCTGGCGGGAGGTGGTCGCCGGACAGTTCGACGGCCAAGGATCCTGGGGCAACGGCGCGGCCATGCGCGTCGCGCCGCTCGGCGCCTGGCACTCCGCCGACCTCGACGCCGTCGTCGAGCAGGCCGCCCGCCAGAGCGCGGTGTCGCATCACCACCCGGAAGCGGCCGCCGCGGCGGTGGCCGTGGCCCTCGCCGCGGCGCTGGCAACCCGCAGTCGCGGCGGGCCCGCCCCGGCACGCCCGGACTTCCTCCACGCCATCGCCGCACTGCTCCCCCACAGCGACGTCCGATCGGGACTGCGGATCGCGGCCCGAATGCCGGCGCACACCTCGGTCCAACACGCGGCGAAGGTCCTGGGATCCGGCTACCGGATGTCCGGACCCGACACCGCGCCCTACGCCCTGTGGTGTGCGGCAGGACACCTCGACGACCTCCACGAAGGGCTGTGGACCACCGTCGCCGGGCGCGGCGACATCGACACCACCTGCGCCATCGCGGGCGGAGTGATCGCCGCTCGTACGGGCACCACCGCGCTCCCGCCCGTCTGGCACACCACCCGTGAACCGCTGCCCCCCTTCACATCGCGGTAGGAACCCAGGAAGACTTACGCGTCCATCCGAACAGGGGGTACGGCTCGAAGCGGCGACTGCGCGCCCTCGCGCCCGATACACCATCGCAGGGGACGGGACCGCAGGGGACGGCGGCTTGGCCGCGAGTCCGGCGGTGGTGGTGAAGTAGACGCGGTGTCCGGTGTCGACCGCGGCCCGGCCGAGGGCGACGGACGACGAGGGCGACGGACGACATGGTCTCGCCGACGCCGGGAGGTCCGACGACCAGGACCCCGGAGGCGGTGTCGAGGAGGCGCGGGGAGGCCGGGGTCAGGTGGGGGGCCGGGAGACGAAGACCCGTTCCAGTAGGGCGTACAGGCAGTCCCTGTCCTGGTCGTCGAGTCTGTCCAGGCCTTCCTGCGTGGTGCGCATCTTCGCGCGGATCGCGTCAGTGACGCGCTCGCCCTCGGCCGTGAGGATGACGTTCTTGACGCGCCGGTCGGAGGCGTCGGCCTCGCGGCGCACCAGCCCTCGCTGCTCCAGCCGGTCGATGATCCCGGTCATGTTGGAAGCGTCGCAGGCCATGGTCCCGGCCAGGGCACGCATCGCGGCGGGCCCCCGGCGCAGCACGGTCAAGGCCTTGCCCTGGCTCGCCGTGAGGTTCTCGCTCGCCGCCGCGACGGTGAAATCTCCGTAGTAGACGCCGAGCGACACGGAGAGCAGCTCCATGAGCTGGTTCGTGTCGACGCGGGGGCCTTCTGTCATGGGGCCACCCTATCCGGGAATGCTTGACCATCTCAAGCATCTGCCTCTACCTTCTCCCCATTGCATGAAGTTCTCAAGCATCAAGGTTGTCAAGTAGTAGCCATGAGGAGCGTCCCTGTGACCGTCACCGCGTCCCCCGCCTCCCGCGCGGCCGAGATCCTGTCCCGGCCCGTCACACTGAACGGCCTGACCGTCCCGAACCGCATCGCGATGGCGCCCATGACGCGCATGTTCTCCCCCGGCGGAGTCCCCGGCGAGGACGTGCGGTCGTACTACGCCCGCCGCGCCGCCGCCGGCGTGGGCCTGATCGTCACCGAGGGGACCTACGTCGGCCACGAGTCGGCCGGACAGAGCGACCGCGTGCCGCGCTTCCACGGCGAGGAGCAGCTGGCGGGTTGGGCGAAGGTCGCCGAGGCCGTGCACGTGGCGGGCGGCCCGATCGTGCCGCAGCTGTGGCACATCGGCATGGTGCGCCGGCAGGGTCAGGCCCCCTACCCCGACGCCCCCGCCATGGGTCCCTCCGGCATCCGCACCGACGGGACCGAGGGCACGGGCAAGGCGATGACCCAGAGCGATCTGGACGAGGTCGTCGGCGCCTTCGCCGAAGCCGCCGCGGCGGCCGAACGCATCGGCTTCGACGGCGTCGAGCTGCACGGCGCCCACGGCTACCTCATCGACCAGTTCCTGTGGGCGGGAACGAACCGTCGTACCGACGCCTACGGCGGCGACCCCGTGGCCCGTACGAAGTTCGCGGCCGAGATCGTGGCCGCGGTCCGGGAGAACGTCTCCCCGGACTTCCCGGTGATCTTCCGCTACTCGCAGTGGAAGCAGGACGCCTACGACGCGCGGCTCGCCGAGACCCCGGAGGAGCTGGAGGCGATCCTGACCCCGCTCGCAGCGGCCGGCGTCGACGTCTTCCACGCCTCCACCCGCCGCCACTGGATACCCGAGTTCGAAGGCTCGGACCTGAACCTGGCAGGCTGGACCAAGAAGCTCACCGGCAGGCCGACCATCACCGTCGGCTCGGTCGGCCTCGACGGCGACTTCATCCACGCCTTCGCGGGCAAGGGCGCCCCGGTCCAGGGCATCGACGATCTCCTCGACCGCCTGGAGCGCGACGAATTCGACATGGTCGCCGTCGGCCGTGCGCTGCTCCAGGACCCGGAGTGGGCGGCGAAGGTCCTGGCCGGGCGGACCGACGAGCTGAAGCCGTACGACGCGGCTGCGGTCAATACGCTGAGCTAGGGCCTGTCTCCCTGATCCGCGCACATTTGGTTCGCGTGGTTCGACTGCTCGGTGGCAGAGTGCAGTTATGGATCAAGCAGAGGTACTGCTCATCGGAGGGCGCGCCGGCGTCGGCAAGACGACGGTTGGATGGGAGGTCTCAGCACGACTGCGTGCTGCGATGGTTCCCCACTGTGTGATCGAAGGTGACTTCATGGGGCAGGCCCATCCCGCTCCGGAGGGGGACCCACACCGCAGTAAGATCACCGAGCGCAATTTGGCGGCGCTCTGGTCGAACTATGCCGGGCTCGGGTACCGCCGCCTGATCTACACGAACACGGTGAGCGTCCTGGCCGAGAACGAGGGCATGTTCCTACGCGCCATGGGTGCGGACGTCAGGATCGTGCGGGTGCTGCTCACCGCGTCCGACGCCACCGCCCGTGAGCGGCTGACCGGCCGGGAACTGGGCTCGGAGCTGGAGCAGGAGCTGGAGGGCAGCGCCCGCAAGGCGCGGATCTTGGATGAGCAGGCACCCCCGGACACGGTGCGAGTGGCGACTGACGGACGGACCGTCGTCGACATAGCGCGCGAGGTCGTGAGCGCCACCGGATGGCTGGCGAACGTATCCGGGTAGGTTCCTCGCCGCTCAGAGTCGGGTCCAGATGAGGATGGCGGCAACATGGAGTGCGGCCTGGTAAGCGATGATGAGCTTGTCCGTTCGCAAGGCCAGACCTCGCCACTGCTCGAGCCGGTTGAGGCATCGCTCGACCGCGTTGCGCTGCTTGTACCCGTCGGCATCGAACGCCGGTGGGCGGTCGCCGGCGCGGCCTCGCCGCAGACGGTGACCGACCTGGTCGGACGGCTGAGAAATGACAGCGCGGATCCCACGTCGGCGGAGGCGACTCCGGATTGCGCGAGATGGGTACGCGCGGTCCGCCAGGACGGCATCGGGACGGGTCCTCGGTCTTCCGGGGCCGCTTCGCGGAACACGGATGGCGGCCGTGGCAGCGTCGAAGGCCGGGCATCACCCGCCTCCCTGGAGGCATGGGGTCGCCACCATGTGTTGCCAGCGGCCCCAAGTACTGTCCGGCGGATCATGGGACCGTCTGACCGGTGGTTCGGTGGTTCGGCCGTGGGCCGGAGGGATCTGACGAATCGCGAGTGGTCGCTGCTGGAGCCACACCTGCCACCACTGGGTGGTCGGGGCGGCCGGTGGAACGACCACCGGACCGTGGTCAACGGGATCCTGTTCCGAATCCGCACCGGTGTCCCATGGCGTGACCTGCCGGAACGCCATGGCTCGTGGAAGACCGTCTACGAGCGGCATCGTCGCCGGCCGGCGGACGGCACCTGGGACCGGATCCTGCACGCGGTCCAAGCCGACGCCGACCTCGCGGGCCGGATCGACTGGTCGATGGTCGGTGTCGACCCGACGTCCTGCCGGGCCCGTCAGCACGCGGCCGGGGCCCGCAAGGCCCGGCCGCGGGTTCCGAAAAAAGGACGATGCCCCGGCACCACCGCCCCGACGAGGGACTCGGACGGCCCCGGGGCGGCCTGACCTGCAAGATCCACCTCGCCGGCGATGGCGGCTGGCGCCCCATGGACCTCCTGCTCACACCAGGCCAGTGGGGTGATGCCCCAAATGATCGAGGTTCTGGACCGGACCCGGGTTCCCTGGCCGCTGGGCGGACGACCCCGGACCCGGCCGGACCGCGTCAGTGGCGACAAGGCATACAGTTCACGCCGCAACCGCCGCTACCTGCGAAGACATCGGATCTGGCACACCATCCCCGAGCCCATGGACCAGCGGGCCGATCGCCGACGCAGAGGCGGCTTGGGCGGCAGGCCCATCGGTTTCGACCGTGACCGCTACCGGCGGCGCAACGAAGTCGGAGCGGACCATCAGCCGGCTCAAGAACTCTCTTGCGGTCGCGACTCGTTACGACAAGAGGGCCTACGTCTTCCACGGCACCGTCACCGCAGCAGCGGTCCGGTTATGGCTCCGCCCGTGACGAGCCGGACGGTACCCAGTGACGGGATTATCAGCGCTGCCAGAGAAACGCGGCCTTGGCGCAGGGGCGGCAGGTGAAGACGTAGCCACGGCCTCCGCCTCCGAAGTTCGCCGAGGTGGCGAAGTCGTGTCCCTCCTCCAGTTCCGCGGCGAATGTCATTCGAACGCTGCAGGAAGGGCAGACGGGGGTCTCGTCGCTCTGGAGCCAGTCCGGTTCGCCGCCCAGTCGCCCCAGAACCCGTTCGAGGGCCGGTGTGTGCTCAGGGCGGAGGCGAAGAGCGGTGACCGCACCGAGATCCGTTTCACCCTCGGCCGGAACGGTGGCCGGGGAGAGCCGCTCGCCGTCGAAAAGGAAGGCGGCATTGCCTCCGGCAGTGGCGCTCCAGTCGTCACACATACCCGGGTCGTTCTGGCAGAAGAACACCGCCGCCACGCCAAAGGGCAGCGGCAGGTGCGCGAGAAACTGCATGGCTCCATCGCACTCGCGGCATAGGGGCCATACGAAGCCCTCCGGAACTAGCGGGACGCCGCCGGTGCGCGGGACGGGCGCGTCGGCGGTGGTCTTCCCGTCGTGGATCAGCAACATGCCACCAGGTTACGTTCTGCTTCGAAGACCAGGACAAAGGGCCAGGAGCTTTCTCGGTTCCTCCGTTCACCGGTGCGCCCCGACAAGATCCGCCGGACAGGCTCTAATACTGCAACGGTCTTTGTCGTGACGGTTGGGCAGGTGGGTCGTTGGTCTGGTCATGGGTGGGGAGCTTGCTGACGCCCGGTCGTGGGCGGATGAACTGAAGGCTCTGCCCGAGCGGTTCGTGCACCGTTTCGCCAGGTCGGAGCCGCGTGAGTCGGCGCTGGCGTATATGCGAGGGCTGTTCGCTCCACTGGAGCGGAAGAACGGCTGGACACTGGCGGAGGAGGCCGGCCATGCGGGACCGGACCGCCTCCACCGGCTGCTGAACCGGATCGACTGGGACGCGGAGGAGGTCCTGGACGACGTGCGCGAGTACGTCGTGGAGCATCTGGGTGACCCGCAGGCGGTGCTGATCGTGGACGACACCGGCTTCCTGAAGAAGGGGACCCGGTCGGCCGGGGTCCAGCGGCAGTACTCCGGAACCGCGGGCCGCACGGAGAACTGCCAGGTCGGCGTCTTCCTCGCCTATGCCACCGACCGCGGCCGCACCCTGATCGACCGCCGCCTCTACCTCCCGGTGTCCTGGACCGACGACCGTGAACGCTGC
>NZ_JAINVG010000083.1 GCF_020400725.1 Streptomyces sp. NK15101
TACGTCGAAGGGCCCCACCGCGAACGGTGGGGCCCTTCGACAACGTGCCCGGTGAGGCACTGGCGGAGGATACGAGATTCGAACTCGTGAGGGGTTGCCCCCAACACGCTTTCCAAGCGTGCGCCCTAGGCCTCTAGGCGAATCCTCCGGGGAGAACATTACATGACCGGGAGGGGTGCTCGCGCACACGATCTCGGGGCGGGGGTGGTCGAGGGGTGCAGGTCGGGGAGGGGGGACGGGCGGGGGTTCGGATCGGGTACGCTGGGCGGAGCCCCTCACGCGGTGCTATCTGACTGAACTCCCCCAGGGCCGGAAGGCAGCAAGGGTAGGTCGGCTCTGGCAGGTGCGTGGGGGGCGCTTGCGTTCCCCGGCCCGTGCCCTGTGCCGCGCCCCGCCCGTGCCCCGTGCCCCGTGCCGCGCACGCGCCTCCACCCCCGCCCCCTTCCCGTTTTCCCGGGTTGTCGGTGGGCGCCTATAACCTCGTATACGTGTCGTCTCTCGCGCTGTACCGCCGCTATCGCCCTGAGTCCTTCGCCGAGGTCATCGGGCAGGAGCATGTCACCGACCCGTTGCAGCAGGCCCTGCGGAACGACCGGGTCAATCACGCGTACCTGTTCAGCGGGCCCCGCGGGTGTGGCAAGACGACCAGCGCGCGCATTCTCGCGCGGTGTCTGAACTGCGAGCAGGGGCCCACGCCCACCCCGTGCGGCGAGTGCCAGTCCTGTCGGGACCTCGCCCGGAACGGTCCGGGGTCCATCGACGTCATCGAGATCGACGCCGCTTCCCACGGTGGTGTGGACGACGCCCGTGACCTGCGCGAGAAGGCCTTCTTCGGGCCCGCCTCCAGCCGGTACAAGATCTACATCATCGACGAGGCCCACATGGTCACCTCGGCGGGCTTCAACGCCCTCCTGAAGGTGGTCGAGGAGCCGCCGGAGCATCTCAAGTTCATCTTCGCCACCACCGAGCCCGAGAAGGTCATCGGGACCATCCGGTCCCGGACCCATCACTACCCCTTCCGGCTCGTGCCGCCGGGGACGCTCCGGGACTACCTCGGGGAGGTGTGCGGACGCGAGGGGATCCCCGTCGAGGACGGGGTGCTGCCGCTGGTCGTCCGCGCCGGCGCCGGTTCCGTGCGTGACTCGATGTCGGTGATGGACCAGCTGCTCGCCGGTGCCGCCGACGACGGTGTGACGTACTCCATGGCCACCTCTCTGCTCGGATACACGGACGGGTCGCTGCTCGACTCCGTCGTCGACGCGTTCGCGGCCGGGGACGGCGCCGCCGCCTTCGAGGTCGTCGACCGGGTCATCGAGGGCGGGAACGACCCCCGGCGGTTCGTCGCCGACCTGCTGGAGCGGCTGCGGGACCTCGTGATCCTCGCCGCCGTGCCCGACGCCGCCGAGAAGGGGCTGGTCGACGCCCCCGTCGACGTCATCGAGCGCATGCAGGCCCAGGCGTCCGTCTTCGGTGCGGCCGAGCTGAGCCGCGCGGCCGACCTCGTCAACGCGGGTCTCACCGAGATGCGCGGTGCCACCTCGCCCCGGCTGCAGCTGGAGCTGATCTGCGCGCGCGTGCTGCTGCCCGCCGCCTTCGACGACGAGCGTTCCCTCCAGGCGCGGCTCGACCGGCTGGAGCGCGGGGCGGCCGCCGCGCCCGCGCCCGTCTTCACGCCCGGACCGCCGGCGCCCGCCATGGCGTACGTGCCCGGGCCCGAGGCCCACACTCCGATGGCCCCGCCCCCGCCGGCCCCCGCCCCCGTCCAGCAGCCGGCTCCCGTGCCCGTGCAGGAGCAGCCCGCCGCGGTTCGGCCCGGCGCCTGGCCGGGTGCCGCCACCCCCGGCAGCGGCGCGCCCGGCGCCTGGCCCGGCGCGTCCGCGCCCGCGGCCCCGGCCCCCGCGCCCGTGCAGGACCAGCCGGCGCCGCAGGCCCCGGGGCCGGCCGCCACGGGCGGTGGCGGGGACACGGCCCAGGTGCGGAACCTGTGGCCGCAGATCCTCGACGCCGTCAAGAACCGGCGCCGCTTCACCTGGATCCTGCTCAGCCAGAACGCCCAGGTGGCGGGGTTCGACGGCACCACGCTCCAGCTCGGCTTCCTCAACGCCGGCGCCCGGGACAACTTCGCCAGCAGCGGCAGCGAGGACGTCCTCAAGCAGGCCCTCGCCGAGCAGTTCAACGTGAACTGGAAGATCGAGGCGATCATCGACCCCTCGGGCGGCGCCGCGCCCCCGCCCGCCGCCACCGGCTTCGGCGGTTCGGGCGGAACCGGAGGCTTCGGTGGAGGCGGCGCCGGTGGTTTCGGGGGTGGAGGCGGCGCCGGAGGCTTCGGCGGCGGCCGGTCCGCCGCGCCCGCGCCCGCGTCCGCCCCCGCCCCCGCGCCCGCGTTCCAGCAGGCCCCGCCGCCCGCCCCCGTGCAGCCGCAGCCCGCTCCGGCCGCCGCGTTCCAGCAGGCCCCGCCGCCCGCTCCCGCGCCCGCGTACACCCCGCCGGCGCCGCAGCCCGTGGCGCCCGAGGACGACGTCCCGGAGGAGGACGACCCGGACCTCGTCGACTCCGCGCTCTCCGGGCACGACCTGATCGTGCGCGAGCTGGGGGCCACGGTTGTGGAGGAATACACGAACGAGTAGGGCCGTCTCGCTCGGTGGCCCGCACAAGGGGCATCCCGCCCCGCGGGCTACCCTGGCAGGCGTGAAGGTCCTCGTCATCGGCGGCGGCGCCCGCGAACACGCCCTGTGCCGCTCTCTCTCCCTCGATCCCGACGTCACCGCTCTGCACTGCGCGCCCGGCAACGCCGGAATCGCGGAGGTCGCGGAGCTGCACCCCGTCGACCAGCTGGACGGCGCGGCCGTCGCCGCGCTCGCCACCGAGCTGGGCGCCGACCTGGTCGTCGTCGGCCCGGAGGCCCCGCTCGTCGCCGGCGTCGCCGACGCCGTCCGCGCGGCCGGCATCCCCGTCTTCGGCCCGTCCCGGGAGGCGGCGCAGCTGGAGGGCTCCAAGGCCTTCGCCAAGGACGTCATGGCCGGCGCCGGGGTCCCCACCGCCCGCAGCTACGTCTGCACCACCCCGAAGGAGATCGACGAGGCGCTCGACGCCTTCGGCGCTCCGTACGTGGTCAAGGACGACGGCCTCGCGGCCGGCAAGGGCGTCGTCGTCACCGATGACGTCGAGCAGGCGCGGGCGCACGCGCTCGCCTGCGACCGGGTGGTCATCGAGGAGTACCTGGACGGCCCCGAGGTCTCCCTCTTCGCCATCACCGACGGCACCACCGTCCTCCCGCTCCAGCCCGCGCAGGACTTCAAGCGCGCGCTCGACGGCGACGAGGGCCCGAACACCGGTGGCATGGGCGCCTACTCGCCGCTGCCCTGGGCCGACCCGAATCTGGTCGGGGAGGTCCTGGAGACCGTCCTGCAGCCGACGGTCGACGAGCTGCGCCGCCGCGGCACGCCGTTCTCCGGTCTCCTCTACGCGGGTCTGGCGATCACCGGCCGCGGTGTCCGGGTCATCGAGTTCAACGCGCGCTTCGGCGACCCCGAGACCCAGGTCGTCCTGGCCCGTCTGAAGACCCCGCTCGCGGGCGTCCTGCTGAACTCCGCGAACGGCACCCTGGACGACCAGGCCCCGCTGAGCTGGAGCGACGAGGCCGCCGTCACCGTGGTCGTCGCCTCCCACAACTACCCGGACACCCCGCGCACGGGCGACCCGATCGAGGGCCTGGACGAGGTCGCGGAGAAGGACGCCCCGCACGCGTACGTGCTCCACGCCGGTACGAAGCGGAGCGAGGACGGAGCGGTCCTGAGCGCCGGCGGGCGCGTCCTGTCGGTCACCGCCACCGGTTCGGACCTGACGCAGGCGCGCGAGCGCGCGTACGCGGCGGTCGGCCGTATCCGCCTTGACGGTTCGCAGCACCGCACGGACATCGCGCGGAAGGCCGCCGAGGCCTGATCCCGCTTGATTCCGGCTGATTCAACCCGATTCCCCTTGTGGCCGTGTGGTGCGGAATTCGTGAACCACACGGCCACAAGTGCGCCATCACCTTTACCCAAAGCCATTCCATCGAGTGACGGCTCGGCCATACGGATGACGCCCGCCACGGCCCCAACTAGGGTGCGGCGAAGGCATTCCGGCACTTGGCCCACCGGCATTGCGATGTCAGTGGCGGGTGCCACAGTGGGGGAGTGAGCAACACCGCCACAGGCAGTCCCGTCGAGGACAGGAGGGGGTGATGAACGGCGTGTCCGGTACCGGTTCCGTTGTCGGCGAGGAGTGGGGTGCGCGCGCCGCGCGCTCCCGGGCCCTCGCCGTCCTCCGCGTCCGAGGCAGGGCGCTGGGCCTCGCCGTGCTCCCCGCCGCCGTGGCCGTCGTCCTGTACGCGGGCGGGGTCACCGGCCACTTCACCGGAGCGGCCTGGGACACGGCCCGCTGGATCGTGACCGTCCTCGCCGTCGTCGTGCTCCTCGCCGCCGCGGCCGTCGCCCTCGTCGTCGCCCGGGCCCGTCCGGCCGCCACGCCGACGGTGGAGCTCGCCGAGTCCGCCGCCCCCGACCTGTACCGGCTCGTCCGCGATCTGGCCGACCGGCTCGGCGTTCCGGCGCCCGCCGCGATAGCCCTGACCCCGGACTGCGACAGCTGGCTGGAGGACCGCACCCACCGGGCCCACCGCCCGCACCGGACGTCCGGCGGAGACGGCGCCCCGGTCCTGGTCATAGGCTCGCCCTTCCTGTGGTGGATGCGCGTCGGCGAGCTGCGGGCGGTCCTCGCCCCCGTCGTCGCCGGTACGGGGCCCGCCGCCCACCCCGACATAGCCGCCGCCCGCCGCTTCGTCCGCGGTCTGGACGCCGCCGTCGCCGTGCCCCGGACCCCCGGCCTCGACCCGCTCCGCCGGATCGGCGCCCACGGCGTCGGGCAGGTCGCCCGCGTGCTGCTGCGCGCCTGCCGCGGGCACGCCGCCGAGATGGAGCGCGGAGTCGCCGCTGCCGGCTCGGAGCGCGCCCAGGCCGTGGACTACGGCGTACGGATCGTCGCCCAGGAGCAGGTCGGCCTGGCCTACGCGGGCTGGGACCGCCTGCTCACCCGGGTCGCGCTGCCCGCCTGGCGCATGGGCCGCTGGCCCGCCAGGCTCGACGCGGGCGTGGTCTCCGCCCTGACCGAGCTCTCCCGCCGGGACCGGCTCGCGGAGGGCTTCTCCTCCCGGCTCGGCGAGCGCCCCGCCTGCGACCTCCTGGAGGAGCCCGGCGCCGTCGACGAGGCCACCTCCCTGCTCGCCGCCCGTCTCTTCCACGGCGGCCCGGCCGAGCCCGGCCCCGACTGGGCCCCGGTGGAGTGGAGCCAGTATCCGGAGGAGGTCGTCGACCGGAAGTGGCGCACAGACGCCGCCCGCCTGCACCAGGTCCTCGACGGCCTCGGCGTGGCCGCACCCGCCGACGGACCGGCCTCCGGCGCGTCCGGCCCGACCCTGACCCGCGTGATGGCCCACCTGACGACCCCCCGTCCCGAGCACGAGCCCCAGCACGAGCGCGCCACCACCGCCGACGAGCCCGAGCCGCGGCGGACCGTCGGCGTCGACGGGCGCGAGCCGCAGCGCACCACCGCCGCCGCCGCCGGGCCCCGGCCCGAGCGCGGCCCTGGTGCCGACGGACCCGAGCCCCCGGCCGACACCGACGAGCACGATCCCGAACCGCAGCCGCAGCCCCAGCCCGCCGCCGCCCACGCCGACGAGCACGAGCCCGGCCTCGTCCTTTCCGGTGGTCCCGAAGACGACGACGATCCGGTCAACCCCGCCGCCGAGACGCTCGCCGGGGCGCTCAGCGCGCTCCTCGCCCGCGAGGACGCGGCCCGGGAGGCCAGGGTCGCCGCGGCGGCCGCGACCGCCCGTGCCGCCGACAAGGGCGAGCGGGCCGGCACCGCCGTCCCCGACGCCGTCAGCGGCCCCGACGGGCCCCTGCCGCTGTTCCCGCTCCAGCCGCCCCGCACCGGCCGCGACCTGCTCGCCGACCACGTGACCGCGATGGTCTGCTGTGCGGCCGTGGACACGGCCGAGGCCGCTCCCGGCCTCGACTGGCTCGACGGACCCGCCCTGCTCGTCGGCGGCGAGCGCGCGGCGGACCTCGGGCCCCGGGTCCTCGCGCTCGTCGAGGACGGCGACCCGGAGCCGCTGCGGGCCTGGCTCGCCCGCACCGGGGTGCGCCCGGAGAAGCCCGTACGCCTGGTCTGAGACCCCTCCGGGAAGGGCACCAGCCGGAGTCCCGGCTTCCACTCTCGTCAATTCACGACGAACGGTGACGGAGTGCGTGCGTTATGTGATGTGCTGGAGACCGTCACTGACAGAGGCACGGACCGCAGGCACGCATCACGGGCACTGCACAGGCACTGAACGGGCATCGAACAGGCACTGACCGGACGACCGGGGGAGTCGAGGGAGGGGCGCACATGGGGGCGGAGCAGATCAGACGGTGGGAGTCGGGTGCGCTCGCGCACGCCGTGTCCGATCCCTTCGGCCAGGGCCCGCTGCCCTGGCTGCGGGGCTCGGAGAACTACTTCGACGACACCGGCCAGATGGTCCCCTGGTACGCGGACGAGACCCTTGCCCGCGGCGGCGGCGGCGGTCCGCGCACGGCGGACGACGTCCGGCGCCAGATCAAGGGCTTCGCGTCCGACGGGGCCGTGGCGCCGGGCGAGTCGATCGATTTCCACATCACCGTGGACCCGCCGCAGCAGTTCTCGGTCGACGTCTATCGGATCGGGCACTACGGCGGCGACGGCGCAGCGAAGATCACCACCAGCCCGCGGCTCTCGGGGATCGTCCAGCCGGCCCCGCTCACCGCCGACCGCACGGTCTCCTGCCACCACTGGTGGCAGTCCTGGCGGCTGCAGGTCCCCGCGTACTGGTCGATCGGCGCGTACGTCGCCGTCCTCACCACCGTCGACGGCTACCGCTCGCACATCCCCTTCACGGTCCGCGACAACCACCCGGCGGACCTGCTCCTCGTCCTCCCGGACGTGACCTGGCAGGCGTACAACCTCTACCCGGAGGACGGCCACACCGGCGCCAGCCTCTACCACGCCTGGGACGAGGAAGGCCGGCTGCTCGGCGAGGAGGAGGCGGCCGTCACCGTCTCCTTCGACCGGCCGTACGCGGGCGCGGGCCTGCCGCTGCACGTGGGGCACGCGTACGACTTCATCCGTTGGGCCGAGCGGTACGGATACGACCTGGCGTACGCCGAGACCCGGGACCTGCACGCGGGCCGGGTCGACCCGAGCCGCTACCGGGGCCTGGTCTTCCCGGGCCACGACGAGTACTGGTCGGCACCGATGCGCCGGACCGCCGAACTCGCCCGCGACCAGGGCACCTCGCTCGTCTTCCTCTCCGCCAACACCATGTACTGGCAGGTGGAGCTGGGCCCCTCGCCGTCCGGGGTGCCGGACCGCCTCCTCACCTGCCGCAAGCGGCGCGGCCCCGGCCGTCCCGCGCTCTGGCGCGAGGTCGACCGGCCCGAGCAGCAGCTCCTCGGCATCCAGTACGCGGGCCGGGTGCCCGAACCGAACCCGCTGGTCGTACGGAACGCCGACCACTGGCTCTGGGAGGCCACCGGCGCGGGCGACGGCGACGAGCTCCCGGGCCTGGTCGCGGGCGAGGCCGACCGCTACTTCCCGCGCACCGCGCTGCCGGAGCACCAGGGCCGCATCCTGCTCGCGCACTCGCCCTACCGGGACGGCGAGGGGGCGCTCCGCCACCAGGAGACGAGTCTCTACCGGGCCCCGTCCGGCGCCTGGGTCTTCGCGTCCGGCACGTTCGCCTGGTCGCCGGCGCTGGACCGGCCGGGGCACGTCGACGCCCGGATCCAGCGCGCCACCGCGAACCTCCTCGACCGGATCTGCAAGAGGGACTGAGCGGGGGGTCACAGGGCCTCGCGGTCGGGTCCGCCCGGATGTGCGAGAGAATCGGACTCGCTCCTGGATCAACCTACGCGGAGGAACCGTGTCCGGATTCGTAGAAAAGCCCGAGCCCGTCCAGGTCCCGGGCCTGACCCATCTCCACACGGGCAAGGTCCGCGACCTGTACCGGAACGAGGCGGGCGACCTCGTCATGGTGGCGAGCGACCGCATGTCGGCCTACGACTGGGTGCTGCCCACCGAGATCCCCGACAAGGGCCGGGTCCTCACCCAGCTCTCCCTGTGGTGGTTCGACAAGCTCACCGACCTGGTCCCGAACCACGTGCTCTCCACCGACCTGCCGGCCGGCGCCCCCGCCGACTGGGAGGGCCGCACGCTCATCTGCAAGTCGCTGAACATGGTCCCGGTCGAGGCCGTCGCGCGCGGCTACCTCACCGGCTCCGGCCTGCTGGAGTACAACGAGTCCCGCACGGTCTGCGGCCTCGCCCTGCCCGAGGGCCTGACCGACGGCTCCGAGCTGCCCGCGCCGATCTTCACCCCGGCGACCAAGGCCGCCGTCGGCGACCACGACGAGAACGTGTCGTACGAGGAGGTCGCCCGCCAGGTCGGCGCCGAGACGGCCGCGCTGCTGCGCCAGACGACCCTCGCCGTCTACTCCCGGGCCCGGGACATCGCCCGTGACCGCGGGATCATCCTGGCCGACACGAAGTTCGAGTTCGGCTTCGAGAGCACTCCGGAGGGCGACCGCCTGGTCATCGCCGACGAGGTCCTCACCCCGGACTCCTCGCGCTTCTGGCCGGCCTCCGAGTGGGAGCCGGGCCGCGCCCAGCCCTCGTACGACAAGCAGATCGTGCGGAACTGGCTGACCTCGCCGGCCTCCGGCTGGGACCGCAAGAGCGAGCAGCCGCCGCCGGCCCTGCCGCAGGAGGTCGTGGAGAAGACCCGCGCCAAGTACATCGAGGCGTACGAACTCCTCACCGGCCAGGCCTGGTCCTAGCCCGGGAACGAGAAAGCCCCCGGTCGATTCGACCGGGGGCTTCTTCATGGAGCGGACGACGAGATTCGAACTCGCGACCCTCACCTTGGCAAGGTGATGCTCTACCAACTGAGCCACGTCCGCGTGCGCCGTAGCGCGCTGCTAACTATACCCAACCCGGCGGGTGCTCGTGACACACCGCCGTGTGGGGCCCTTCACATTCTTCGGGAACACGACGAAGGCCCCGGTTCCTGAGAACCGGGGCCTTCGTACTCCCTGAGCGGACGACGAGATTCGAACTCGCGACCCTCACCTTGGCAAGGTGATGCTCTACCAACTGAGCCACGTCCGCATTGCTACCGGTCGGCTTTCGCCGCTCGGTGCGAGCACCACTCTACCTGATCCACCGGAGTGGTCGGTAACGCGATCTCGCAGAGCGGGTGACAGGGATCGCACACTGCGCCTTCCCCCTGGAAGGGGGCTGTTCTGCTACTGAACTACACCCGCACGCTGCTGGGGACTCGGCTTTTTCGGCCTCGCCCCTCGGCGTGATCCAGACTCTACCGGATCATGGGGGGTGCAATGCAAATCGGCTCGGCCCGCCCCGTGGGGCCCGCTCGGCCCACCCCCCGGCGGCCCCGCTCAGCCCGCCGCGTGGAAGGCCTCGTAGACGCGCTTCGGGATCCGGCCGCGGGCGGGCACGTCCATCTTGTTGGACTGGGCCCAGGCGCGGACCGCCGCCGGGTCGGGGGCGAGGGCGGTGTGCGTGTACGAGGTCGCCGTGGCGCTCCGGCCGGCCGTCACCCGGGCCGGCAGCTTGCGGCCGGCGGCGAGGTAGGGCGCGAGGGCCTTGCGGAGTTTCTTTGCATTGGCAGCATTCAGGTCGATCTCGTACATCTTCCCGTCCAGGCCGAACGCGACCGTTTCAGCCGCTTCTCCGCCGTCGATGTCGTCGGAGAGAGTGACCACCACACGCTGAGCCACGGATATCGGTCCTTTCCTGCGGCCGCCGCGGTCGGGGGGACGCTTGTGGCGCCCCTGACGTGCGGCGATGCCGACCTTACGGCTGTGCCGGGACAATGCTGCTTTCTTCTGGATTCCTTTGTACAGCGGTGGGTGTCGCATTGTGAAGCCCCGGCAATTGTTTCAGCGTGTCCCGGCGCAATGTGGTCCGCAATATTTCGCTCGAATTTTGTGTGGAGCGTGTGTCCGGAGCCTGGATGCCGTTCGTGTGACGCACACCGCTCCGAACCGGGCTTTTGTAGGATCCTTCAGATCTCTACCCGCGTAGAATTTGGAGGCAGGTACGCTGAGGGAACCGCCCGCAACACACCACCGGGAGTGCCAGTGGCACGCGTCGTAGTCGACGTCATGCTCAAGCCGGAGATCCTCGACCCGCAGGGACAGGCGGTGCAGCGCGCACTGCCCCGCCTCGGGTTCGCCGGAATCGCCGACGTCCGTCAGGGGAAGCGCTTCGAGCTGGAGGTGGAGGGACCGGTCGACGACGCCGCCCTCGCCCGCATCCATGAGATGGCCGAAACCTTCCTTGCCAACACCGTGATCGAAGACTTCGTCGTGAAGGTGGAGTCGTGACCGCACGCATCGGCGTCGTCACGTTCCCCGGAACGCTCGACGACCAGGACGCGCTGCGTGCCGCCCGCCTGGCGGGCGCCGAGCCCGTGTCGCTCTGGCACCGGGACAAGGACCTCAAGCAGGTCGACGCCGTGGTCCTGGCCGGCGGCTTCTCCTACGGCGACTACCTGAGGGCCGGAGCCATCTCCCGCTTCTCGCCGGTGATGGAGACGATCATCGAGCAGGCGAAGGCGGGCATGCCCGTCCTCGGCATCTGCAACGGCTTCCAGATCCTCACCGAGGCCCATCTGCTGCCGGGCGCGATGCTGCGCAACAACCACCTCCACTTCATCTGCCGCGACCAGAAGCTGCGGGTGGAGAACGCGGAGACCGCCTGGACCTCGGACTACACCGAGGGCCAGGAGATCGAGGTCCCGCTCAAGAACATGGACGGCCGCTACGTCGCCGACGAGCGCACGCTCGACGAGCTGGAGGCCGAGGGGCGGGTCGCCTTCCGCTACCTGGACATGAACCCCAACGGCTCGCTGCGCGACATCGCGGGCATCACCAACGCCGCGGGCAACGTGGTCGGCCTCATGCCGCACCCGGAGCACGCCGTCGAGCCGCTGGTCGGCACCGGCAAGACGGACGGCCTCGGTTTCTTCACCTCGATCCTCAAGAAGCTGGTCAACGCCTGATGAGCCTCGACACCGTCAAGCACGCGAGCGAGACGCCGGACAGCGAGCAGCCCTGGAAGGAGCTCGGCCTCAAGGAGGACGAGTACGCGCGCATCCGCGAGATCCTCGGCCGCCGTCCCACCGGCGCCGAGCTCGCCATGTACTCCGTCATGTGGTCCGAGCACTGCTCCTACAAGAGCAGCAAGGTCCACCTGAAGCAGTTCGGCGAGAAGACCCCCGAGAACGACGCCATGCTCGTCGGCATCGGCGAGAACGCGGGCGTCGTCGACGTCGGCCAGGGGTACGCGGTCACCTTCAAGGTCGAGTCGCACAACCACCCCTCGTACATCGAGCCCTACCAGGGCGCGGCCACCGGCGTCGGCGGCATCGTCCGCGACATCCTCGCCATGGGCGCCCGCCCGGTCGCGGTCGTCGACCCGCTGCGCTTCGGCGCGGCCGACCACCCCGACACCAAGCGCGTGCTGCCCGGTGTCGTCGCCGGCATCGGCGGCTACGGCAACTGCCTGGGCCTGCCGAACATCGGCGGCGAGGTCGTCTTCGACTCCTGCTACCAGGGCAACCCGCTGGTCAACGCCGGCTGCATCGGCGTGATGAAGCACGAGGACATCCACCTCGCCAAGGCCTCCGGCCCCGGCAACAAGGTCATCCTGTACGGCGCCCGCACGGGCGGCGACGGCATCGGCGGCGTCTCGGTCCTCGCGTCCGAGACCTTCGACGACACCAAGCCGGCCAAGCGCCCCGCCGTCCAGGTCGGCGATCCCTTCCAGGAGAAGCTCCTCATCGAGTGCACCCTGGAGATCTTCAAGGAGAAGCTCGTCGCGGGCATCCAGGACCTCGGCGGCGCCGGGCTCTCCTGCGCCACCTCCGAGCTGGCCTCCGCGGGCTCCGGCGGCATGCGCGTGGACCTCGACAAGGTGCACCTGCGCGACGCGACGCTCTCGCCCGAGGAGATCCTCATGAGCGAGTCGCAGGAGCGCATGTGCGCGATCGTCGAGCCGCAGCACGTCGACCGCTTCCTGGAGATCTGCGAGAAGTGGGACGTCATCGCCGTCGTCATCGGTGAGGTCACCGAGGGCGAGCGCCTGGAGATCTTCTGGCACGGCGAGCAGATCGTCGACGTGCCGCCGCGCACGGTCGCCCACGAGGGCCCGGTCTACCACCGGCCGTTCGCCCGCCCGGAGTGGCAGGACGAGCTCCAGGCCGACGACGCCGGCAAGCTGCCCCGGCCGCAGAACGGCGCCGAGCTGAAGGACCAGGTCCTCAAGCTCGTCTCCTCGCCGAACCAGGCCTCCAAGTCCTGGATCACGGACCAGTACGACCGGTTCGTGCAGGGCAACACGGTCCTGGCGCAGCCCGAGGACGCCGGCATGGTCCGCATCGACGAGGAGACCAACCTCGGCGTGGCCATGGCGACCGACGGCAACGGCCGCTACGCCAAGCTCGACCCGTACGCGGGCGCGCAGCTCGCGCTCGCGGAGGCGTACCGCAACGTCGCCGCCTCCGGCGCCAAGCCGCTCGCCATCTCGGACTGCCTGAACTTCGGTTCGCCCGAGGACCCGGCCGTGATGTGGCAGTTCGCCGAGGCCACCCGTGGTCTCGCGGACGGCTGCCTCGCGCTCGGCACCCCGGTCACCGGCGGCAACGTGTCGCTGTACAACCAGACCGGTGAGGTCGCCATCCACCCGACGCCCGTCGTGGCCGTCCTCGGTGTGATCGACGACGTCAACCGCCGCACCCCGATCGCCTTCGCGGAAGAGGGCCAGCTCCTCTACCTGCTCGGCGACACCAAGGAGGAGTTCGGCGGCTCGGCCTGGTCCGAGGTGATCCACCAGCACCTCGGCGGCATGCCGCCGGCCGTGGACCTCGACCGGGAGAAGCTGCTCGGCGAGATCCTGATCTCGGCCTCGCGCGACGGCATGATCGACGCGGCGCACGACCTGTCCGACGGCGGTCTCGTGCAGGCGGTCGTCGAGTCCTGCCTGCGCGGCGGGAACGGCGCGCGCCTGGTCGTCCCGGAGGGCCTGGACGCCTTCACGTTCCTCTTCAGCGAGTCGGCCGGCCGTGCGGTCGTCGCCGTCCCGCGCAGCGAGGAGCTCCGCTTCACCGACATGTGCGGTGCGCGGGGTCTGCCCGCGACCCGGATCGGTGTCGTCGACGGCGACGCGGTCGACGTGCAGGGCGAGTTCACGCTCTCCCTCGCGGAGCTGCGCGAGGCGCACGAGGCGACGATCCCGGGCCTGCTGGCCTGATCGTCCGTACGCAGACGGTGTGAGCCCCCGCCCTTTCCGGGCGGGGGCTCTGCCGTACACCGGTGCCCGGGGTCAGTCGCCCGAGCCCCAGAAGGCGTCGCTCTCCACGATGTCCGCCACGCACTCGTCGATGTCGGAGATCTTGCCGCCGATGATCGTGAAGAAGAGGCCGCCCTCCATCTCGATGCCCCGGTCGTTCCGGTCGGCGTGCCACTTGTGGACGGACATGGCGTGACCCCGGCCGTCCGGGTAGACGCCCTTCAGTTCCACGCGGAAGGTGCCGCCGGTCAGCTCGGAGAGCTTCGCGTAATGGCCCAGGACGTTGTCCCGGCCCTTGAAGTGCCCGGACATCTGACTCTCGCCGGGCGAATGATGGGTGCAGTCGCTGGTCATCAGGGAGGTGAGCGTCTCCATGTCGCCGGCGGTGAACGCTTCGTATCCCCGGCGAACCAGGGCTGCGTCGGGGTGCTCGTGATGGGTCATGGTCCCGTCGCCTGCTCTCGCTGCGATTGGCTCCGTTCCTTCCAGTCTCGGGGCTAGCCTCGGGCCATGCCACCTGCCAAGAAGCGCGCCCGCAGTTACGACTCCGCCAAGACCAG
Source organism: Streptomyces sp. NK15101 (assembly GCF_020400725.1). GTDB lineage: Bacteria > Actinomycetota > Actinomycetes > Streptomycetales > Streptomycetaceae > Streptomyces. The sequence continues at coordinate 13,985 of NZ_JAINVG010000083.1, forward strand.
GGCGGCCGTCCTGGCCCAGTTCCGGAACGTCCGGGAGGCGGTGACCGCGCTCACGCCCGGGCAGCTGGACGGCCCGACCCGGCTGGGGGAGTGGACGGTGCGGGACCTGACGGCGCACCTGACGATGGTGCTCGCGTCCCTGTCCCGGAAGCTCGCGGAGCCCGAGCCCGCGCGGAAGGAACTCGCCCTGGTCGACTGGCCCCTGGCCACGGCGACGGCGGCGGTGAGCATCGACGAGGACACCCGGGCGATCGACACGGCCGACCTGCCCGCGCTGTACGCGGAGACCCTCGCGCGGTACGAGGAGGCGGTCGCGGCCGTCTCCGACGAGCGGCTCGTCCCGACCCGCTTCGGAGCGATGCGGCTCGGGGACTTCCTCGTGACCCGGACCGTCGAACTCGTCGTCCACACCGACGACCTGAACGCGGCGACCGGCGCCGACGTCCCGTACGACCGCCAGGCGCTCGCCGCCTGCACCCGGCTGCTCGCCGACGCGCTCGCGGCGAAGGCGCCGGGCGGGGCGGTCGAGGTGCGGATCCCGCCGTACGCGGTGGTGCAGTGCGTGGAGGGCCCCCGGCACACCCGGGGCACCCCGCCGAACGTGGTGGAGACGGACCCGCTGACCTGGCTCCGGCTGGCGACGGGCCGTACGGAGTGGGCGGCGGAGCTGGCCGCGGCGCACGTGAGCGCGAGCGGGGAGCGTGCGGATCTGAGCGGTCTGCTCCCTCTGATGGGCTGATCCCGGAACCGTACGGCGGCCCGTTCCGTCCCATCGGCATGTCGAAGCCACGCGCACTCGTCGTTCTGGTCCCCCTCCTCCTGCTCACCGCCTGCGGTACGGAGGGAGGCGCCGGTTCCGGTGGTGCGGACACCGTCTCCCCGGACCTGCCGGTCGCCGGCACGCACTGGACGGTCGACGCCGTCACGGTCGACGGCCGCAGGTCGGCCGCGCCCGACGGCGCCCGCGTCGACTTCGAGTCCGGGGGCCGCGTCCGGGGGAACAGCGGCTGCAACACCTTCGGCGCCGGTGTGGTGGTGCGGGGCGACACCCTCACGGTCTCCCCGGACGGGGTGACCGAGATCGGCTGTCCCACCGACCGGCAGCGCTTCGAGACGGAACTGCTCAAGGCCTTCTCGGGCCCGCTGAAGGGGACGATGAAGGGCGACGGCCTCCGGCTGGCCTCGGCCGACGGGCGCAACAGCGTGGAGCTGACGGCCGAGGAGGAGGCCCCGCTGCGGGGCACCACCTGGAAGGTCGAGGGGCTGGTGTCGGGGGGCACGGCGTCCTCGCTCCCCGCCGGCAGCGGCGCCAAGGCGCGCCTCGTCCTCGGTGCCGACGGCCGGATCACCGGCAACCTGGGCTGCAACGACTTCTCCGCGGTCGCGCGCCTCGACGAGAAGGCCCGGACCCTCACCGTCGAGGGCCCGGCGGCGACGACCCGGATGATGTGCACGGGCCCGCAGATGCGGCTGGAGACGAAGCTGTACGAGCTCCTCGACGGCCCGCTCTCGTATCGGCTGAACCAACGAACGCTGACCCTCACCGACGCCTCCGGCGAGGGCCTCACGGCGACCGCGAACGCCCGCTGAACGGACGCCGACTGCGGCGTCCGTCACATCGCGGGAGCGCCCCGGGCCTGGTACGAGCGTCCGCTCGCCGGGGCCCGGGGGCCGGAATCCCTTACCCCGCCTGCTTCGTAGCCCTCTCCAAGCCCGAGTTGATCATTTGGTGGGATCGTACGAGGGCGACCACCCCCGCATTTCCTCAATTCGGACCAGTGGTCGAGCCCGTCTACACTCGGGAACGTGCCACGTGGTGACGGTCGACTCAATCACGACCTGCTTCCCGGCGAGAAGGGCCCCCAGGACGCTTGCGGCGTCTTCGGTGTCTGGGCTCCGGGTGAAGAGGTCGCAAAGCTCACGTACTTCGGGCTCTACGCCCTCCAGCATCGGGGTCAGGAATCCGCGGGAATCGCGGTCAGCAATGGCTCCCAGATCCTCGTCTTCAAGGACATGGGCCTCGTGTCCCAGGTCTTCGACGAGACCTCTCTCGGTTCCCTCCAAGGTCATATCGCGGTCGGTCACGCCCGCTACTCGACCACCGGGGCCTCCGTGTGGGAGAACGCGCAGCCGACGTTCCGGGCGACCGCCCACGGCTCGATCGCGCTCGGCCACAACGGCAACCTGGTGAACACGGCGCAGCTCGCCGAGATGGTCGCCGACCTGCCCAAGAAGGAAGGCCGCGCGACCCAGGTCGCCGCCACCAACGACACCGACCTGGTCACCGCGCTCCTCGCGGGCCAGGTGGACGAGGACGGCACGCCGCTCACCATCGAGCAGGCCGCCGCGAAGGTCCTCCCCGAGGTCCGGGGCGCCTTCTCCCTCGTCTTCATGGACGAGCACACGCTCTACGCGGCCCGTGACCCGCAGGGCATCCGCCCGCTGGTCCTCGGCCGTCTGGAGCGCGGCTGGGTGGTCGCCTCCGAGTCCGCCGCCCTCGACATCTGCGGCGCCAGCTTCGTCCGCGAGGTCGAGCCGGGCGAGATGATCGCGATCGACGAGAACGGCATCCGCACCTCGCGATTCGCGGAAGCGAAGCCCAAGGGCTGTGTCTTCGAGTACGTCTACCTGGCCCGTCCCGACACCGACATCGCCGGGCGGAACGTGTACCTCTCCCGCGTGGAGATGGGCCGCCGCCTCGCGAAGGAGGCGCCGGTCGAGGCCGACCTGGTGATAGCGACGCCGGAGTCCGGCACCCCGGCGGCCATCGGCTACGCCGAGGCCTCGGGCATCCCCTTCGGCGCCGGCCTGGTGAAGAACGCCTACGTCGGGCGCACCTTCATCCAGCCCTCCCAGACCATCCGCCAGCTGGGCATCCGGCTGAAGCTGAACCCCCTCAAGGAAGTCATCAAGGGGAAGAAGCTCGTGGTCGTCGACGACTCGATCGTCCGCGGCAACACCCAGCGCGCGCTGGTCCGGATGCTCCGCGAGGCCGGTGCGGCCGAGGTCCACATCCGGATCTCCTCGCCGCCGGTCAAGTGGCCCTGCTTCTTCGGCATCGACTTCGCGACCCGCGCGGAGCTGATCGCCAACGGGATGTCGGTCGAGGAGATCGGCAAGTCGCTGGGCGCGGACTCGCTCTCGTACATCTCCCTGGAGGGGATGATCGAGGCGACCACGATCCAGAAGCCGAACCTCTGCCGTGCCTGCTTCGACGGCGAGTACCCGATGGAGCTGCCGGACCCCGAGCTGCTCGGCAAGCAGCTCCTGGAGACCGAGCTGGCGGCCGGCCCGGCCGCCACCGCGGCCTCCGACGCCCTCCGGCGCCCGTAAGACCCCGCTGCACACCCGCAGTACGACACGAAAGCTCTGAACCCATGTCTCAGACCACCGGTGCCAGCTACGCGTCCGCGGGCGTCGACATCGAAGCGGGCGACCGCGCCGTCGAGCTCATGAAGGAGTGGGTGAAGAAGACGCAGCGCCCCGAGGTCCTCGGCGGCCTCGGTGGTTTCGCCGGCCTCTTCGACGCCTCCGCCCTCAAGCGCTACGAGCGTCCGCTGCTCGCCTCGGCGACCGACGGCGTCGGCACGAAGGTCGACGTCGCCCGCCAGATGGGCGTGTACGACACGATCGGCCACGACCTGGTCGCGATGGTCATGGACGACATCGTCGTCTGCGGCGCCGAGCCGCTCTTCATGACCGACTACATCTGTGTCGGCAAGGTCCACCCCGAGCGGGTCGCCGCCATCGTCAAGGGCATCGCCGAGGGCTGCGTCCTGGCCGGCTGCGCCCTGGTCGGCGGCGAGACGGCGGAGCACCCGGGCCTCCTCGGCCCGGACGACTTCGACGTCGCCGGCGCGGGCACGGGTGTCGTGGAGTACGACCGGCTGCTCGGCGCGGACCGCATCCGTACGGGGGACGCGGTCATCGCCATGGCGTCCTCGGGCCTTCACTCCAACGGGTACTCGCTCGTCCGGCACGTGGTCTTCGACCGCGCCGGCATGACCCTCGACCAGCGGGTCGAGGAGCTCGGCCGGACGCTCGGCGAGGAGCTCCTGGAGCCCACGAAGATCTACTCGCTGGACTGCCTGGCCCTCACCAGGACCACGGACGTCCACGCCTTCAGCCACATCACGGGCGGTGGCCTCGCCGCCAACCTGGCGCGGGTGATCCCGGACGGGCTGCACGCCACGGTCGACCGCTCGACCTGGACGCCGGGCGCGATCTTCGACCTGGTCGGCAAGGCCGGTCAGGTGGAGCGCCTGGAGCTGGAGAAGACCCTCAACATGGGCGTCGGCATGATGGCAGTCGTGCCGGCCGAGTCCGTGGACGTGGCCCTGGCGACCCTGGAGGACCGCGGGGTCGAGGCCTGGGTGGCGGGCGAGATCACCGAGCGCGGGGCGCACACGACCGGCGCCGAGCTGGTCGGAGACTACGCGAAGTAGGAAGTACGGCGGGGCGCTCCTCAGGGGGCGCCCCGTTCGCGTACCCGCTTCCGGTGCGAACGGCACGCGGATAAGTACGCGGAGAAGCACGCGGACAGCACAGAAACCCGGCCGGGTGACCCCGGTCCGGGTTTCGGTGATTCAGAAGGTCAAGCGCGACGCGGGGACGTGCTCGGACCGGACTCGTCGTCCTCGTCCTCGTCGTCCGTGTTGTAGAGATCCGCGTACTGGGCGTACGGGTCGTCTTCCTCGTCGTCGTCCTCGAACGGCTCGCCATTCGGCGGCTGACTCGAAGTCGAAGCGCCCAGCTCATTGGCCAGACGCGTCAGGTCTGTCCCGCCGCTGCTGTACTTCAGCTGGCGGGCGACCTTGGTCTGCTTGGCCTTTGCCCGGCCGCGCCCCATGGCTCGACCCCCTCGGTGACGGGGCTCGTCGGCCCCAGAGTCTTGACACGCGTTCATGATTCGGAACGGGCTCTCGACAGAGAGACCGGTCCGTAGGGCTTCAACGGTACCTGTTTCCGTGGGTCTACGGTACGCCGCGCGCATCACATACCCCGGTACAGAACCTTCGAGGTGCCCTTTCCTCGCTGGTCAATCGCGATTTTAACCTCTTCTGGAGTGCCGACCCGCCGAAGGGCGTGAGCGAAGTCTCCCCGGCGGCGGGCCGGCCCTCCGTACTGCTGGGGGCGCGGATCAGGCGCGGCGGGCCTCCGCCATCCGCTGCTCGGCGATCCGGTCGGCCGCCGCGGCCGGCGGAATGCCGTCGGCCTTCGCACGTGCGAAGATCTCCAGGGTGGTGTCGAAGATCTTCGTCGCCTTCGCCTTGCAGCGGTCGAAGTCGAAGCCGTGCAGCTCGTCGGCGACCTGGATCACGCCACCGGCGTTGACCACGTAGTCGGGCGCGTAGAGGATCCCGCGCGCCTCCAGGTCCTTCTCGATGCCCGGGTGGGCGAGCTGGTTGTTGGCCGCGCCGCAGACGATGCCGGCGGTCAGGAACGGCACGGTCTCCTCGTTCAGGGCACCGCCCAGCGCACAGGGCGCGTAGACGTCGAGGCCCTCGACGCGGATCAGCGCGTCCGTGTCGGCGACCACGGTGACCTGCGGGTGCTTGTCGGTGATCCGGCGCACCGACTCCTCGCGCACATCGGTGATCACGACCTCGGCGCCGTCCTCCAGGAGGTGCTCGACCAGGTAGTGGCCGACCTTGCCGACGCCGGCGACGCCGACCTTGCGGCCGCGCAGGGTCGGGTCGCCCCAGAGGGTCTGCGCGGCGGCACGCATGCCCTGGAAGACGCCGAAGGCGGTGAGGACGGAGGAGTCGCCGGCGCCGCCGTTCTCGGGGGAGCGGCCGGTGGTCCACTGGTTGGTGCGGGCGACGACGTCCATGTCGGCGACGTAGGTGCCGACGTCGCAGGCCGTGACGTAGCGGCCGCCGAGGGAGGCGACGAAGCGGCCGTAGGCGAGGAGGAGCTCCTCGGTCTTGATCTTCTCCGGGTCGCCGATGATGACGGCCTTGCCGCCGCCCAGGTCGAGTCCGGCCATGGCGTTCTTGTACGACATGCCGCGCGACAGGTTGAGCGCGTCGGCGATCGCCTCTGCCTCGGTGGCGTACGGGTAGAAGCGGGTGCCGCCGAGGGCGGGGCCCAGGGCGGTGGAGTGGAGGGCGATGACGGCCTTGAGGCCGGTGGCGCGGTCCTGGCAGAGGACGACTTGCTCGTGGCCACCCTGCTCCGAGTGGAACAGAGTGTTCAGTACGTCGCCAGGAACGCCGGTCACATCGGTCACGGTGGTGACTCCCAAGTACGAAGCGGCGGTTGCGGCCCTCCCTGTGGGTGGGGGAGGACCAGTTCGGCAAGAGGGTAAGTCCTACCTGGGCGTAGATCGGCCTCAGTGCTCAGGATCACCCCCTCCGGGGGTACCTCCGTGGAAGGATTTGCGACATGTCGGTCGCCTCCACGGTCCCCGTCCCCTACGCGTCCTATCTGCGGGTGTACGAGCCGCTGGCCGCGTTCCCCGAGCCGGAACGGTCCCACTGGGCCCGGTACGCGCGCCGGCCGCGCGTCCCGGGGGCGCAGGAGGAGCTGCGCCGCTCGCTCGCGAACCTGCTGCCGACGCCCCCGGTGCCGGTGCCGGTGCACGAGAGCGATGAGGCCTTCGTCGCGCACCTGGACGGGGTGGTGGTGATCTGCCCGTGGCGGACCCGGCTGCGCGGCTGGCTGGCCCTGGAGGAGCTGGCGGCCGGTCCGTACCCGGGGGCGGTGCTCGACGCGATGCTGCCACCGGTGGTGCGCGCCCAGGTGGCGAGCGACTACGAGCGCTGGCTGAGCCGGAACCCGGACGCGCGGCCGTGGATCCGCACGGGGGTCTGGCAGGTGCCGCTGCGCTGGTTCGCGCTCTTCGGGGACGAGGACCGGGAGTACGAGCCGGGGGACGGGTCCACGGGCCGGGCGCCGGTGCTGCGTTACCGGACGACGATGGCCCAGGCGCGGCGGCGTCTGGCGCGGGCCCTCAAGGCGCTGCGGGAGTCGATCGACGAAGGTCCGATGACGCGGGGTCTGATCGAGGTGGGGCGCTGGCTGGAGGAGTTCCATCCGCGGGCGCTGGTGGAGCTGGACTTCGGCGGCCTGGTGTACGCGCTGCCGGCCCGGTGGCTGGCGGAGGACCGGTCGGCGGCCCAGCTGGCGGAGGGGATCGCCGCGCTGCGGGACGGGGACGACGAGGCGGCGAGCGAGGTGTACGGACGCCTCGCGGAGCGCTGGCGGGCTGTCAGGGACCTGCGTTTCGCGAACTGACACCAGTCGGACAAGTTCGTCAGGTCGGTATCGACAAGACATGTCCGGCGGGTGTAAATGATCTTCGAGTGGTGGCCGGTTTCGGTGGCCGGTTCGATGTGCGTGCCGGCGTTCGAGGCTTTCGCACCGACGGCGTGAGGACGTTGGTCCCGATCCGGGCCTTTGGCTCAAGCGTGACGGACAGCACGTAACGCACCCTTGCGCCCATCGCCCACCCTCGTGCCAAAATAGGACAAGGAGTCCGGGGAGGGTTCCTTCCGCCCAAGTTCGGGCGGAACGCTCAGCATTGCACTCTATGGGGGGTCTGAGGACTCCTGATCGCTCTGTGACTGATCGTCACAGTGGCGTGACTGTCCGTTATGGCATGGTCAGTCGACTTCCGCCGCTGATGAACACCTGCGAGGGCAATTCCATCGGTTTGGCCGACGCGGCTGGACGGATGGTGTAGTTGTAGTGCCGAGGACAAGCCGTTCGTCCTATAACCGACTCGACCCGCTTCTGCCATTTCGGGCATGGCGGGTCAAGGTGCAGAATTTAGAGGAAAGAACCGAGATAGGTTCGGTTCTCCCGAGGAGGCCGCTCATGACCGCTCGCACCCCTGATGCCGAGCCGCTGCTGACCCCCGCCGAGGTTGCCACGATGTTCCGCGTGGACCCGAAGACGGTTACCCGTTGGGCGAAGGCGGGCAAGCTCACGTCCATCCGCACGCTGGGTGGGCACCGCCGGTACCGCGAGGCCGAGGTCCGCGCGCTGCTGGCGGGCATTCCGCAGCAGCGCAGCGAGGCCTGAGGTCGCGCAGAACCCTGCAGAACCCTGCAACACCCCGTAACACCGGGCCCTTCCGGATCCCCCAATCCGGTCGCCCACCCCTAGTACTGCCGACGGATCCCTGCCCCAACAGGTGTTCGTCAACGATCGCGCTGGACTCCGCCGGGTCCAGCGCGATCTTTTTTGTGCCCGGCGCCACACTCCCTCCAGGGTGGTGCAATTGCACATATTAAATCCGGGTGGTGTAGGGAGGGTGTAAGTGCAGGGGTTTCTGAAACTCTTTCAGTGACACCCGTCACACTGACGAAGTCTTGCCAAGGGACAGCCTCTCACTTCGCGGAACGCCCCCAACCCGCCGTTGGTCATGGGTCGGTGGGACTTTCGTCCTCGGCGGCGTCCGCCGGCTCCTCGGGCTCCGGGGCCTCCATGGCGAGCCGCAGGAGGTGATGGCAGACGGCGCACTGCCGGGTGAGGTGTCCGTACCGCGACGCGGCCGCCAGATGGGCGCGCAGCAACGCGCGAGTGTCGTGCCGTGCTGCGGACGCCGCGGCCATGCGCGACCACCTCCGGTGTGGGCCCCCGGTTCCCTGAAGTCCGGGGTACCGGCGGGCGCGCGACCCCGTCAAGACACGGGAACACAACGAAGGCCCGCATCTCACGATGCGGGCCTTCACAGAGGCGATCCTGACGGGACTTGAACCCGCGACCTCCACCTTGACAGGGTGGCGAGCTAACCAACTGCTCCACAGGACCTTGGCTGCGAGACAGACTGTACAGCAGGTCAGGGGGTCTGGTCGAACTCACCGACGGCAGCGTTCCGGTTACGGGGCCCGTGGGGCCGCCGGGGCCTACGGGACCGCCGCGTCGATCGCCTTCACGATCCGCTTGTCGGAGATCGGGTACGCCGTGCCCAGCGCGTGGGCGAAGTAGCTCACCCGCAGCTCCTCGATCATCCAGCGGATGTCGGTGACCTCGGCAGGCACCGGACGCCCCTTGGGAAGCTGCTCCAGGAGCCAGGCGTACTCGTCCTGCATCTCCCGGACCTTCTCCATCCGGGTGGTGTCCCGCTGGACCCCGGTGGGCATCTGCTGGAGCCGCCGGTCCACCGCCACCAGGTAGCGCATCAGGTCCGGCAGCCGCTTCAGGCCCGTACGGGTGACGAAGCCGGCCGGCATCAGCCGGGCGAGCTGCTCGCGGACGTCGGTCAGGTTGGCGATCAGCGCCAGGCTGTTCGTCGCCTTCAGCCGGCGCTCGCACGCCTGCCAGGCCGCCAGGATCTGCTGGACCTGGCCCACCGTCCGCACCGTCACGTCGACGAGGTCCGCGCGGACCTTGTCGTACAGCTTCCGGAAGGACTCCTCGTCCCAGGCCGGGCCGCCGTGGTCCGCGATCAGCTTGTCGGCGGCGGCGGTGGCGCAGTCGTCGAAGAGGGCCTGGATCGAGCCGTGCGGGTTCGACGACAGGGCCAGCTTCTGCTGGTTGGTCAGCTTCTCCGAGGCGAACTTCGCCGGGTTCACCGGAATGTTCAGCATGATCAGCTTCCGGGTGCCCCGCCACATCGCCCGCGCCTGCTCGGCCTCCGAGTCGAAGAGCCGCACGGCCACGGAGTCGCCCTCGTCGACGAGCGCCGGATACGCCTTCACCGGCTGACCGGCCCGACGGGTCTCGAAGACCTTCGTCAGCGTCCCGATCGTCCAGTCCTTGAGGCCCGTGCGCTCCAGGGAGGGCCCGGAGCCGTCCGGGCCGCCCGTCGCCGCCGCGGCAGCCTTGGAGAGCGCCTGACGGGCCTTGGGGCGCAGCTTCAGCCGCAGCGCCTCCAGGTCCTTGTCCTCGGCCAGCTTCCGGCGCCGCTCGTCGACGATCCGGAAGGTCACCTTGAGGTGCTCGGGGACCTTCGCCCAGTCGAAGTCCTCGGCCGTGACCGGGACGCCGACCATCCGCTGGAGCTCCCGGGCGAGCGCGCCCGTCAGCGGCTCCTGGACGGGGACGACGGAGTCGAGGAAGCGGGTCGCGAAGTTCGGCGCCGGGACGTAGTGGCGGCGGATCGGCTTCGGCAGGGAACGGATCAGCTCCGTGACGACCTCCGCGCGCAGACCGGGGATCTGCCACTCGAAGCCCTCGTCGGTGACCTGGTTGAGCACCTGGAGCGGCACGTGGACGGTCACGCCGTCCGCGTCCGCGCCCGGTTCGAACTGGTACGTCACCCGGAACTTCAGCGCGCCCTGGCGCCACGAGTCCGGGTAGTCGTCCTTGGTGACCGCCCCCGCCTTCTCGTTGATGAGCATCTCGCGCTCGAAGTCGAGGAACTCCGGCTCCTCGCGGCGCTTGTGCTTCCACCAGGAGTCGAAGTGGGCGCCCGACACGACGTGTTCGGGGACGCGCTTGTCGTAGAAGTCGAAGAGCGTCTCGTCGTCGACGAGGATGTCCCGGCGCCGGGCCCGGTGCTCCAGCTCCTCCACCTCGGTGAGGAGCTTGCGGTTGTCCGCGAAGAACTTGTGGTGCGTGCGCCAGTCGCCCTCGACGAGCGCGTTCCGGATGAACAGGTCGCGGGAGACCTCCGGGTCGATCCGCCCGTAGTTCACCTTGCGGTCGGCGACGATCGGGACGCCGTACAGCGTCACCTTCTCGAAGGCCATCACGGCCGCCTGGTCCTTCTCCCAGTGCGGCTCGCTGTACGTCTTCTTCACCAGGTGCTGCGCGAGCGGCTCGATCCACTCCGGTTCGATCCGGGCGTTGACCCGGGCCCAGAGCCGCGAGGTCTCCACCAGCTCGGCGGACATCACGAAGCGCGGGGGCTTCTTGAAGAGCGCGGAGCCCGGGAAGATCGCGAACTTGGCGTTCCGCGCACCCAGGTACTCGTTCCGGGTGCCCTCGCGCTTCGGGTCCCGGCTCTCCTTGCTCTCCTTCACGTCCTTCAGGCCGATGTGGGAGAGCAGGCCGGCGAGCAGGGAGACGTGCACGGACTGCTCCGACGCGTCCTCCTCGTTGAGGTGGATGCCCATCTGCTTGGCGACCGTCCGCAGCTGGGCGTAGATGTCCTGCCACTCGCGGATGCGCAGGAAGTTCAGGTACTCCTGCTTGCACATCCGGCGGAACGAGGACGAGCCCCGCTCCTTCTGCTGCTCGCGGACGTACCGCCACAGGTTGAGGAAGGAGAGGAAGTCGCTCGTCTCGTCCTTGAACCGGGCGTGCAGCTGGTCGGCCTGCGCCTGCTTCTCGGACGGCCGCTCGCGCGGGTCCTGGATGGACAGCGCCGCCGCGATCACCATGACCTCGCGGACGCAGCCGTTCTTGTCGGCCTCCAGGACCATCCGGGCCAGCCGCGGGTCCACCGGCAGCTGGGACAGCTTCCGACCCTGCTGGGTGAGCCGCTTCTTCGGGTCCTTCTCGGCGGGGTCGATCGCGCCGAGCTCCTGGAGGAGCTGCACGCCGTCCCGGATGTTCCGGTGGTCCGGCGGGTCGATGAAGGGGAACTTCTCGATGTCGCCGAGGCCGGCCGCGGTCATCTGGAGGATGACGGAGGCCAGGTTCGTACGGAGGATCTCCGCGTCCGTGAACTCGGGGCGGGTGAGGAAGTCGTCCTCGGAGTACAGCCGGATGCAGATGCCGTCCGACGTACGGCCGCAGCGGCCCTTGCGCTGGTTGGCACTGGCCTGGCTGACCGGCTCGATCGGCAGGCGCTGCACCTTGGTCCGGTGCGAGTAGCGGGAGATGCGGGCGGTGCCCGGGTCGATCACGTACTTGATGCCGGGGACGGTCAGGGAGGTCTCGGCGACGTTCGTCGCGAGGACGATCCGGCGGCCGGAGTGGGCCTGGAAGACCCGGTGCTGCTCGGCGTGCGACAGGCGCGCGTAGAGGGGGAGGATCTCCGTGTTGAAGAGTTTCTTCTTGATCAGCGCGTCCGCCGTGTCGCGGATCTCGCGCTCTCCGGAGAGGAAGACCAGGACGTCGCCCGGCCCCTCCTTCTGGAGCTCGTCGACGGCGTCGCAGATCGCGGTGATCTGGTCCCGGTCCGACTCGTCGGAGTCCTCCTCCAGGAGGGGCCGGTAGCGGACCTCGACCGGGTAAGTACGGCCGCTGACCTCGACGATCGGGGCGTCGCCGAAGTGGCGGGAGAAGCGCTCGGGGTCGATCGTCGCCGAGGTGATGACGACCTTGAGGTCGGGGCGCTTCGGCAGCAGCTGGGCCAGATAGCCGAGCAGGAAGTCGATGTTGAGGGACCGCTCGTGGGCCTCGTCGATGATGATCGTGTCGTACGCGCGCAGCTCGCGGTCCGTCTGGATCTCGGCGAGCAGGATGCCGTCCGTCATCAGCTTCACGAAGGTCGCGTCGGGGTTCACCTGGTCGGTGAAGCGGACCTTCCAGCCGACCGCCTCGCCCAGCGGGGTCCTCAGCTCCTCGGCGACGCGCTCGGCGACCGTGCGGGCGGCGATCCGGCGGGGCTGGGTGTGCCCGATCATGCCCCGGACGCCCCGGCCCAGCTCCAGACAGATCTTCGGGATCTGCGTGGTCTTGCCGGAGCCCGTCTCACCGGCGACGATCACGACCTGGTGGTCGCGTATCGCCTCCAGGATCTCGTCCTTCTTCTGCGAGACGGGCAGCTGTTCGGGGTACGTGACCGCGGGCACGCGGGCGGCGCGCCCGTCGACGCGCTCCTTGGCCTTGGCCGCCTCGGCGGCGATCTCGTCCAGGACGGCCGCGCGGGCCTCGGGCTTGCGGATGCGGCGGGCGCCTTCGAGACGGCGGCCGAGCCGGTGGGAGTCCCGCAGCGAGACCTCGGCCAGGACGGACTGGAGGGCGGCGAAGGAAGTAGACATACGGGATCCAGGATCGCACCTGCGGGCGAGAAGCGGCGAACCCATTTACGAAGGGGGCCGGGCGGCGGTGCGTAGTATTCCGGGCATCTGGCCCGGACCGGAGGGGTTTCGCATGTTCCGCACCGCCCGCGCGTCGGCGGCGTTCGCCGCGCTCCTGGGTCTGGTGCTCTCCCTCCTGGTCTGCGGCGCCTCCGCTCCGGGCGGCATGACCCCGGCCGGCGGTGCGGCCCCGGTCGTCCTCGGCGCCGCTGTGCCCGGCTGCGACCCGGGGCACGCCGCCGACGAGGGGGCCGCGACCCCCGTCGTACCGCCGCGTGCGCACGGCTTCGCCGAGCTGCTGCCGGCCCTGGCCGTCGACCGGGTGACGCCCGCGGTCCGGCGGCCGGACGCGCTCGGCCCGGCCGCACAGCCCGGCCGGGAGCCACCCGCGCGCGTGCCGACTCCCGTGGAGCTCTCGGTTCTGAGGGTTTAGACGGACGGCCGTCCTCCGCCGTCCCTTCTCCCTCCCGCCTTCAGGAGCGCTTCCGCATGTCCGAGTCCAGGTCCAGGTCCAAGTCCGTCGCGATCGTCTCCGGGGTCGCGGCCGCCGCCGTGCTGCTCGGCGTCGTCTCGTACACCGCCACCAAGCCCTCGTCCCCCGGCGCCTCCGGCTCCTCGGCCGTCGCCGAGGTCTCCGCCGACCCCTCCGCCGGCGTCTACGCCGAGCTGGAGGCGTACGCCCGCCGCGACGCCTCCGACAAGCTCGCCCTCGGCCGCGTCGACGCGCCCGTCGTGCTCATCGAGTACGCCGACTTCAAGTGCGGCTACTGCGGGAAGTTCGCCCGCGACACCGAGCCCGCCCTGGTGAGGAAGTACGTCGAGAACGGCACCCTGCGCATCGAGTGGCGGAACTTCCCGATCTTCGGCGAGGAGTCGGAGACCGCCGCCCGGGCCTCCTGGGCCGCCGGGCAGCAGGGCCGGTTCTGGGAGTTCCACAAGGCCGCCTACGCCGAGGGCGCCAAGGAGAAGGGCTTCGGCAAGGAGCGTCTGGCCGCCCTCGCGAAGGAGGCCGGCGTTCCCGACGCGGCCCGGTTCGCGAAGGACAGCGAGAGCGCGGCCGCCCGGGAGGCCGTACGGAAGGACCAGGAACAGGGGTACGAGCTCGGCGCCTCCTCCACCCCGTCGTTCCTGATCAACGGCCGGCCGATCGCGGGCGCCCAGCCCCTGGAGACCTTCACGGAGGCGATCGAGGCGGCGGCGAAGGCCGCTCCGAAGAAGGCCGCGCGGTGACCTCCGGCATCGGCTACTTCGCCGCCTTCCTCGGCGGCCTCCTCGCCCTGCTCAGCCCGTGCAGCGCCCTGCTCCTGCCCGCCTTCTTCGCGTACTCGATCGACACGCGCGCGAAGCTGGTGGCCAGGACCGGCATCCTCTACGCGGGCCTGGCCACCACCCTCGTCCCGCTCGGCGCGGCCGGCTCCCTCGCCGGCCGGTTCTTCTACGGCCACCGGGACCTGCTCGTCACCGCCGGCGGCTGGCTGATCATCGGGCTCGGCGTCCTCCAGGTCCTCGGCCTCGGCTTCACCTCCCGCCGGATCGCCGGGGCGAGCGGCCGCATCCGGCCCACCACGGCGCTCTCCGTCTACGCCCTCGGCCTGGTCTACGGCCTCGCGGGCTTCTGCGCGGGCCCGATCCTGGGCAGCGTCCTGACGGTGGCGGCGCTGAGCGGCAGCCCGGCGTACGGCGGCCTGCTCCTCGCGGTGTACGGGCTCGGCATGGCCGTCCCGCTGTTCGTCCTGGCGCTGCTCTGGGACCGGTACGAGCTGGGGCGGCGGCGCTGGCTGCGCGGCCGCCCGCTCCGGGCCGGGCGTTTCGAGGTCCACTCCACCTCGCTGCTCTCGGGCCTCTTCTTCATCGCCCTCGGCACGCTCTTCCTGGTCTTCGACGGGACGACCGCGCTGCCGGGGCCGCTGTCGGTGGACGACTCCTTCGCCGTGGAGGAGCGGGTCGCCTCGCTGGGCCGTTCGGTGCCGGACTGGGCGCTGCTCGTCGCGGTCGTGACGGCGGTGACGGCGGTGCTCGCGGTCCGGGGCCTTCGGGGGCGTACGCGGGAGCGCGAGGAGAGCTGAGCGGTACGGGGAAGGGGGCCACCCCCCCTTCCCCGTACCGCCGCTGCCTGTTTCACGTGAAACGAAAAGGCCCCGTTCTTTCGAACGGGGCCTTCTCTTTGTGGCTGGGGCCGGGGTCGAACCGGCGACCTATCGCTTTTCAGGCGATCGCTCGTACCAACTGAGCTACCCAGCCACGAGGTCGTTTCCGACCTCAGCGATCCTGACGGGACTTGAACCCGCGACCTCCACCTTGACAGGGTGGCGAGCTAACCAACTGCTCCACAGGACCTTGCTTTGTGCGACCACTAGTGTCGCACACGGTAATGCGTGCCCCCAACGGGATTCGAACCCGTGCTACCGCCTTGAAAGGGCGGCGTCCTGGGCCACTAGACGATGAGGGCTAGAGGCTCACCTGCGCGCTTCTCAGCGCGTCGGGGACGTGAGAAGCATATGGGATGTCGGCCGCTATCGCCAAAACGGTTTCCGGGCGGGGGAGAATGGGCCCGTGCTGGAGATGACGCGCGAGGAGTTCGAGGAGCTCGTCGCCGAGGCCCTGGACCGGATTCCGCCGGAGCTGACACGGCTCATGGACAACGTCGCCGTGTTCGTGGAGGACGAGCCCTCCCCGGACGATCCCGAGCTGCTCGGGCTCTACGAGGGGACGCCGCTGACCGAGCGCGGCGAGTGGTACGCCGGGGTGCTGCCCGACCGGATCACGATCTACCGGGGGCCGACGCTGCGGATGTGCGAGTCGCGCGAGGACGTGGTCGAGGAGACCGAGATCACCGTCGTCCACGAGATCGCCCACCACTTCGGCATCGACGACGAGCGGCTGCACGCGCTCGGCTACGGCTGAGCGGAGCGGGCGCGGGCCGGGTGGCTTCGGCCGGAGCGGGCGGCTGTGCGGGGGCCGTGTCCCTTGCGGTGCCCGGGGAGTTGGGCAGTGCGACGCGTTCCTTTCCTGCCTGTTGTGTCCTGGAGGTGCCCCTGTGCGCCATTTGCCCACCCCGGTGCGATGGGCCGCCACCGCGCTGGCCGTCGCGGCCTGTGCCGGTCTGAGCGGCTGTATGAGTGTGAGTGACGAGGGGGCGAAGCCGGCGCCCGGCGCGTCCGGGGGGAAGCACGGCGCGGCGGCCGAGAGCGACGGCGGCGGCGGTGTCCGGGACGGGGACGGCGGGTCCTGGAACGGACGGCCGGAGAAGGGCGGACCGGCCGCGGCCGGCGCGGGCAAGGAGTCCCCGGTCCCGAGCGGCTCGCCGTCGGGCACGGCGAAGCCCTCGGCGGGCGCGGTACTGCCGGTGGAGGGCCCCGGCGGACCCGGAGGGCCGTCGAAGTCGCAGCCGGCCGGCGGCGGCCACGAGGCCACGGGCGGCGGCTCCGGCGGGGGCGGGGGGAACGGCGGCAGCGGGGGCAGTGGCGGCGGCGGGAACGGCGGCAGCGGCGGAGGCGCGGGGGGCCAGGACGGCGGCGGGGTCACGCCCACGCCCGAGCCGACCCCGCCGAGCCCCGAGCCGACGCCCGAGCCGACCTCGAACCCGACGCCCGAGCCGACTCCGGAGCCGACCTCGAACCCCACCGATCCGCCGACCTCCGGCACCGAGACCCAGATGGGCGCGATGCGGGCGGCGGACGGGCCGGGCGCACCCCCGGAGCCGGAGGCGTCTCCGCAGGTCGGGCCGGTGTGACGTAGTCCGATTTGCCACAGGTGGGGGAGGGTGCGTATGGTGGTAGATCGTTTGATCCCATTGCCCGGCGCCGACACAGAAGAGCGCCGTGTGGCGCGTACTCTCCCTAGCCGTGGCTGACCGCATTGAGGCGGTCGATTTGCGAAATCACGGAGTTGACGGGCGCGTGCCGAGACTCCGGAAGGTTTCGCATTTCGCATGTCCATTTTCAGTTCTGACCACGCCGTCATGCCCGAGAACGACGAGATCGTCGAGGCCGTAGAGGCCACCGAGACCGTCGAGACCGTCTCGAACGAGACCGTCGAGATCGAGGCCGACGACACCGGCGCCGAGGCCTCCGTCGAGGAGCCCGCCGAGCCCACCGTCACCTTCGGCGACCTCGGTCTGCCCGAGGGCGTCGTGCGCAAGCTCGCGCAGAACGGCGTCACCACCCCCTTCCCGATCCAGGCGGCGACCATCCCGGACGCCCTGGCCGGCAAGGACATCCTCGGCCGCGGCCGCACCGGCTCCGGCAAGACCCTCTCCTTCGGTCTGCCGCTGCTCGCCACCCTGGCGGACGGCCACACCGAGAAGAAGAAGCCCCGCGGCGTCATCCTCACCCCGACCCGTGAGCTCGCGATGCAGGTCGCGGACGCCCTCCAGCCCTACGGCGACGTGCTCGGCCTCAAGATGAAGGTCGTCTGCGGCGGTACGTCCATGGGCAACCAGATCTACGCCCTGGAGCGCGGCGTCGACATCCTCGTCGCCACCCCGGGTCGTCTGCGCGACATCATCAACCGCGGCGCCTGCTCCCTCGAGAACGTCCAGGTCGCCGTCCTCGACGAGGCCGACCAGATGGCCGACCTGGGCTTCCTGCCCGAGGTCACCGAGCTGCTCGACCAGGTCCCCGAGGGCGGCCAGCGCCTCCTCTTCTCCGCCACCCTGGAGAACGAGATCGACACCCTCGTCAAGCGCTACCTGGTGAACCCGGTCACGCACGAGGTCGACCCGTCCGCCGGCGCCGTCACGACGATGACCCACCACGTCCTCGTCGTGAAGCCGAAGGACAAGGCCCCGGTCACCGCCGCCATCGCCGCGCGCAAGGGCCGCACGATCATCTTCGTCCGCACCCAGCTGGGCGCGGACCGCATCGCCGAGCAGCTGCGCGAGGCCGGTGTGAAGGCCGACGCCCTGCACGGCGGCATGACCCAGGGCGCCCGTACGCGCACCCTGGCCGACTTCAAGGACGGCTACGTCAACGCGCTCGTCGCGACCGACGTCGCCGCCCGGGGCATCCACGTCGACGGCATCGACCTGGTCCTGAACGTGGACCCGGCCGGCGACCACAAGGACTACCTGCACCGCTCGGGCCGCACCGCCCGCGCCGGCCGCTCCGGCGTCGTGGTCTCCCTGGCCCTGCCGCACCAGCGCCGCCAGATCTTCCGTCTGATGGAGGACGCGGGCGTCGACGCCTCGCGCCACATCGTCGGCGGCGCCGGCGCCTTCGACCCGGAGGTCGCCGAGATCACCGGCGCCCGTTCGCTGACCGAGGTCCAGGCCGACTCCGCGAACAACTCGGCCAAGCAGGCCGAGCGCGAGGTCGTCGACCTGACCAAGCAGCTGGAGCGCCTCCAGCGCCGCGCCGTCGAGCTCCGCGAGGAGGCCGACCGCCTGATCGCCCGCGCCGCCCGCGAGCGCGGCGAGGACCCGGAGGCCGCCGTCGCCGAGGTGACCGAGGCCGCCGAGGCCGAGGTCGCGGCCGCCGCCGCCGAGGCCGAGCGCGCCGCGCGTGCCGAGGAGCGGCGCGAGGAGCGTTCGACCTTCCGCGACGAGCGGGGCAACTTCGAGCGCCGTGACCGCGGCGACCGCGGTGGCTTCAACCGTGACGACCGGGGCGACCGCGGTGACCGCGGTGGCTTCCGTGGCGGCGACCGTGGCGGTTTCCGCCGCGACGACCGCCCCTCCGGCGGCTTCCGTCGTGACGACCGTCCGTCGGGCGGCTTCAACCGTGACGACCGTGGCGGCCGTCCCTTCGAGCGTCGTGACAACGACCGTCCGTCCGGCGGTTTCCGCCGCGACGACCGCCCCTCCGGCG
This sequence comes from Streptomyces sp. NK15101, assembly GCF_020400725.1. Lineage (GTDB taxonomy): Bacteria > Actinomycetota > Actinomycetes > Streptomycetales > Streptomycetaceae > Streptomyces. Next base: position 32,655 of record NZ_JAINVG010000083.1, read on the forward strand.
GCTTCCGTCGTGACGACCGTCCGTCGGGCGGCTTCAACCGCGACGACCGTGGCGGCCACGGCGGCCACCGCGGCAGCGACCGTCCGTTCAACCGCGACCGCCGCGACGACCGCCCCTCCGGCGGCTTCCGCTCGGGCGGCGACCGCCCGTACGGCCGTCGTGACGACCACCGCGGCAGCGCCGGCTCGACCGGCGGCTCCTTCGGCCGCCGCGACGACAAGCCGCGCTGGAAGCGCAACGGCTGACATCGCGTAGAACGCTGAGCAGGGCCCGTACGAGCACCCCGGTGCCCGCACGGGCCCTGTCCCGTACGAGCACCGCGCCCGCGCCACGCCCGCGCCACGGCCGGTGTCGGATACCCGATCGGTTCCCGGGCCCTCTCGGGCTATGCTGCTCGGGTGTGCTTGTCCACGGGCCGTTAGCTCAATTGGCAGAGCAGTGGACTTTTAATCCATTGGTTGTGGGTTCGAGTCCCACACGGCCTACCGAGCACGGGGGAGGAGAGACCCTCCTACCCGCCGCGGAGCGCCCCGACCGGTCTGTACCGGGCGGGGCGCTCCGTCGTTCGGGGGTGTTTCCGGTGGGCGTCAGCCGAAGTA
>NZ_JAINVG010000084.1 GCF_020400725.1 Streptomyces sp. NK15101
CGCATGACCTTCTCGGTCCCCGCCCAGGAGCGGCGGACCGGTCCGCGGGCCGCCGCCGTACGGCTCGTCGCCGTCGTCCTCGTCGTCCTCCTCCTCGGCCACCCGCGCCCACCACTGCGGCTCGGGCGCGCCGGACGCCTGTGCCGTCGGCGGCGGGGGCGGGCCGGGCGACTCCGGCGGTGCGGGGCGCTGGACGGGGAGCGCCCCGGTCTCGCCGAGCCGGGCGGCGGCTCGCGCACCGGCGCGGTACGCGGCGATGGCCCCGGCCCGCGCGGCCCGCACGTCGGCGGTGGGCGGCGTGACCGCGGGCCGCGTCTCGGCGGCGGCCGGCCTGGCCCGCCCGTAGGGGTCGACACCGTAGGTCTCGGGGGCGGGGGCGGCGGGCCCGTCGGGGCCTGGACCGGTGGTGCCGTCGGGGTACGGTTCACCGCCGGACCCGTCGGCCTCCTCGCCGTCGTCGCCCTCCTCGTACACCTCCGCCTCGTACGCCTCGGGGCCGTACCCGTCAGGGCCGTACCCGTCAGGGCCGTACTCCTCGGAGCCGTACTCCTCGGCGGGCTCGGAGGCGTGGGGCGACTCGAGCGCGTACGGCTCGTGCTCGTGCGGCTCGTGCTCGTGCGGCTCGAGCGCGTACCTCCCGGAGCCGTACCCGCCGGAGCCGTACCCGCCGGCGTCGTACTCCTCCGGCCGGTATCCCTCCGACCCGTACCTATCCGACCCGTACGCCTCGGAGAGATGCCCACCGGAGCCGTACGCCTCGGAGCCGTACCCGTCGGAGTCGTACTCCTCCGCCTCGTACGCCTCGGAGCCGTGCTCCTCGAGCCCGCGCTCCTCGGAGCCGCGCCCCCCGGGCCCGTACTCCTCCGCCCCGTACTCCTCCGCCCCGTACGGATCAGCCGTGTGAGCGTCCTGTCCGGGATCCGTCGGCTCGTGTTCCTGCCGTTCGGTCGTCGGGGGCGGGGCGAACTCGTCCGGCGGTTCCGGGAGCGTCGCGTAGCCGCAGAGGGCCTCCTCGGCGGCGCCCACCGCGAGGCCGCTGAGGACCACGCGGCCGTCGTCGCAGACGAGGACGGTCCGGGAGGTGATGTTCCGGTGCACCCAGCCGTGCGCGTGGAGAGCTCGCAGGGCGGTGAGGACGTCGGCGCCTATCTCGGCCGCGCGGTACGGGCTGAGGGGCCGCTCGGCGAGGAGCGCGGCCAGCGGTCTGGCCGCCACGCGCTCGCTCACTATCCACAGCGAGCCGGCCTCCGCGAAGACGTCGAAGACCTGGTCGAGCAGGGGATGGTCGGGGACCTGCGCGGCGGCCTGGGCGGCCTCGATGGCCCGCCGCACGACGGGCTCGGCCGGCCGGCGGGGGGCCGCGCCCGCCCCGCCGTGGGGACCGGCGGGTCCGCCCCGCCCGTCGAGCACCTCGGCGTCGACGAACTCCGGCAGCGGCACCTGGCGGACCAGGACCTCCTGCCCGCTGTACGTGTCGAAGGCGCGCGTCTCCACCGGGTCGTACGCGTCGGCGTCCGCCGGCGGCAGCGGCAGGCGGTAGCGGTCGGCGAGCACCCTTCCCGCGTAGTCGTCCACGACGCCTCCCCACGCGCGCACGATGTCCCCCGTGGGCCCGTGGATCCCTCGGGATCGGACGGGATCACGCGAGTCCGTCAGTTCCGGTCCGACGCCGCACAGTTGACGGCTCTGTTCGGCCGTGTTCGGTCCGCGAAGCTCACGATACGTGCCACCGGTCAGTCCTTGGGGCTGAACGTGGCGAACGCCGTCTCCCGCAGCGTCCTGCACTCCGCGCCGTTCCACTCGTCCGCCGCGCAGCTGATCATGATGGAGTAGCCGTGCGTGGCGTCCACCTTGAAGCCGCGGTTGAGGACGTGGACGCGGATGCCCTTCTGCGTGCGCTCGAACTCCCAGTCGGCGACGGTCGGGTAACCCTTGTAGGAGACCGTCCTTATGCCGAGGTGCTTGTAGTCCTGGCTGGTCGCGGCAACGCCGTACCTGGCCAGCTCCCAGGCGCTCGCCGCGTTGTCCTTCGGGCTGTCGTTGTAGTCGACCTGGACGCGCGGGAAGCCGCCGCTCTCGCTGAAGATCGCGCCGAGCGAGTATCCCGGGATCGAGCGCTGCTTGAAGGACACCGGCATCGCCATCGTGAAGTGCAACGGGCCGTTGGTGACGAAGGTGTAGCCGGCGGGCAGCCGCGTGCCCGCGTCGCCTCCGGGCTTGCCGGAGGGGGTGGTGCCGTTCTGCCCGCCCGTGGACCCCGTCGTGCCGTCGGTGCCCGTCGACCCCGTGCTGCCGTTGTCACCGGGCTGCACGCCGCCCTGCTGGCCGGGGCCGCCCGAGGACTGGCCCTGGCTTCCGCCGGAACCGTCCGCGCCTCCGGAGCCGTCGCCGCCGGCCGTGGCACCGGCCGAGGCGGTCGTGTCCCCGCCGCCCTTGCCCTGGTCTCCCTCGTCGCCCCCGCCGCCGAGGGAGACCGCGAGGATCGTCCCGAGCACGGCGAGGACGGCGACCGCGGCGATGATCACCAGGGTGCGGCGCGGCACGACGTCGGTCAGCGGCGCGCGGGCGGGGGCGGGCTTGCCGCCGCCCCGCAGCGGCTCGGTCGCGATCCTCGGGGCCGACGCCGGCTCGGCCTTCGCGGAAGCCGCCGCGTTCCGTACGGACTTCAGCGCGCCCCGCATCCGCTCCGCGGCCGCGTCGGGGGCCTTCTCGGCCGCCGGAGCCACCGGAGCCCGCTCGGGGCGCGGCGGCAGCGGTACGACGGCGGTGACCTCGGGCGGGACCACGGGCGCCGGCTCGGGCGCGTCGAGGACGGCCCGCAGCAGGACCCGGGCGCGGGCGTCGTCGAGCCGCTGCGCCGGGTCCTTGGCGAGGAGGCCGTAGATGACCTGCTCCAGCTCGGGGCCCGCGTTCTTCGGCGGGTCGACCGGCTCGGTCATCACGGCCGTGAGGGTGGCGATGGCGGAGCCCTTGTCGTACGGCGGGCTGCCTTCCACCGCCGCGTAGATGAGGCCGCCCAGCGACCACATGTCCGCGGCCGGACCGGGCTTGTGGCCGCGGGCGCGCTCCGGGGAGATGTACGAGGGGGCGCCGACGAGCATGCCGGTGGAGGTGATCGAGGGGTCGCCCTCCACCTGGGCGATGCCGAAGTCGGTGAGGACGACCCGGCCGTCCTCGGCGATCAGGACGTTGGACGGCTTCACGTCGCGGTGCAGGATGCCCTCGCGGTGCGCCGAACGCAGCACGTCGAGGATGGCGAGGCCGACCTCGGCGGCGCGCCGGGGCGTGAGGGTGCCGTCCTCGCGGATGGCGTCCGCGAGCGACTTGCCCTCGATGAGCTCCATGACGATCCACGGGCGGTCGTCCTCGTCGACGACGTCGTACACGGTGACGGCGCCGTTGTTGCGGATCCGGGCGATGGCCTTCGCCTCGCGCAGGGTCCGGGTGATGAGGCGTCGCTTCTCGTCCTCGTCGATGCTCGTGGGGAAGCGGAGCTCCTTGACGGCGACGGTGCGGCCGAGGGTCTCGTCGACGGCGCGCCACACGGTGCCCATGCCGCCGCGTCCGAGGACCGCGCCGAGCCGGTAGCGGCCCGCGAGCAGCCGTCCCTCGCCGGCCGGCGCCTTGCGGAACCTGTCGCCGCCGCGCGCGGTGGCCGGACCGGTCCGGCGGTCGCTCTCGCCGTCACCGTCACCCGCCCCGAAACCGGCACGCCCGGTCGAGGGCTCGGTGCCGCGCAGCCGCCCGGCGCCGACGGCGCCGTCACCACCGGCCCCGGAACCCGTCACGCTCGGACCCGTCGCCCGGGCGGACGGCGCTTCCTGAGACCCCTTCACGTCCTGGCCGGACTCCCGGGCGGCCGGAACCGCACCGTCCGGCGCGGACTCCACGGACTCCACGGACTTCGCGGACTCCAGGGACGTCACGGACTTCTCCGGCTCCACGGACTTCGCGGGCTCCACGGACTTCGCGGGCTCCGGAACCGCGGCGCCCCGCGCGGACTTCGCAGCCGCCGCGGGCTCCGCGGCCTCCACGGATCCCGCCGGTGCCACAGGCTCCACGGGCTTCGCGTCCTCGACGTCCCGCCCCGGCCCAGGCCCGTCCTCCGGGCCCTGCGCACCCCGGCTGACCTGCGCGTCCTCCGCGTCCCGCTCCGGCTCACGCGCGGCCGGAACCGCTCCTCGGTCGCCGTCGGTCGCGGCTCCCGCGGCGGCGTCCCGCCTGGGGTCCCTCGCCCTGTCCCGCGACTGCTCCGCCTCCGACATGCGTCCCCTCTGCGATCCCTGATCTTCGCCGCGTCTGCCGCTTCCCGCGCGATGCGGTAACCCGCCCTGGAAGAGAGGCCATTGTCTCTCACCTCGGGGCGGGTGACGCCCCCGGGTCCGCACTCCGGGATACGACGCCTCCGCGTGCCCCCCAGGTTCCCACCGGACGCGGACCCCCTGAACGCCCTGTCAGATGGGCACGATGTCCGGCGCCCCGAGCCGTGCGGCGTCCGCGGTCAGGTCGTCGGGCTGCCGCTGCGACTCCCGCTCCGCCTCCACCCGCTTCTCGTAGTGTTCGACCTCCTTCTCGATCTGGTGGTCGTCCCAGTCGAGGACCGGCGCCATCAGTGCCGCGCACTCGCGGGCGCTGAGCACGCCCCGGTCGAAGGTCTCGATGGAGATCCTGGTCCGCCGGGTGAGGACGTCGTCGAGGTGGCGCGCGCCCTCGTGCGAGGCGGCGTAGACGATCTCGGCGCGCAGGTAGTCCTCGGCCGCCGCGAGCGGTTCGCCGAGGCTCGGGTCGGCCGCGACGAGGTCGAGGATCTCCTCCGTCAGGGAGCCGTAGCGGTTGAGGAGATGCTCGACCCTGACGACGTGCAGGCCGGTCCTCGCGGCGATTCTCGCCCGCGCGTTCCACAGGGCGCGGTAGCCCTCGGCGCCGAGGAGCGGGGTGTCCTCGGTGACGCAGGGGGCGACTCGCTGGTCGAGGCCGTGCACCGCCTCGTCGACGGCGTCCTTCGCCATCACGCGGTACGTCGTGTACTTGCCGCCGGCGACGACCACGAGGCCGGGGACCGGGTGGGCGACGGTGTGCTCGCGGGAGAGCTTGCTGGTGGCGTCGGACTCGCCGGCGAGGAGGGGGCGCAGGCCGGCGTAGACGCCCTGGACGTCGTCCCGGGTGAGCGGGGTCGCGAGCACGGTGTTCACGTGCTCCAGGAGGTAGTCGATGTCGGCGCTGGAGGCGGCGGGGTGCGCCTTGTCGAGGTCCCAGTCGGTGTCGGTGGTGCCGACGATCCAGTGGCGTCCCCAGGGGATGACGAAGAGCACGGACTTCTCGGTGCGCAGGATCAGTCCGGTGGTCGAGTGGATGCGGTCCTTGGGCACGACGAGGTGGATGCCCTTGGAGGCGCGGACGTGGAACTGGCCGCGCTCCCCGATGAGGGCCTGGGTGTCGTCCGTCCACACGCCGGTGGCGTTGACGATCTGCTTGGCCCGGATCTCGTACGCGGCCCCGGCCTCCACGTCCTGGACGCGGGCGCCGACGACGCGCTCGCCCTCGCGGAGGAAGCCGATGACGCGGGCCCGGCTGGCGGCCCTGGCACCGTACGAAGCGGCGGTGCGCACGAGGGTGGTGACGAAGCGCGCGTCGTCCATCTGGGCGTCGTAGTACTGCAGGGCGCCGACCAGGGCCTCCTTCTTCAGGCAGGGTGCGACGCGCAGGGCGCGGCGGCGGGAGAGGTGCCGGTGGACGGGGAGTCCACGGCCGTGGCCGGAGGAGAGCGACATCGCGTCGTACAGCGCGACTCCCGAGCCGGCGTAGAACCGCTCCCAGCCCTTGTGCTGGAGGGGGTAGAGGAAGGGGACCGGCTTCACCAGGTGGGGGGCGAGCCGCTCCAGGAGCAGTCCGCGCTCCTTGAGCGCCTCCCGCACGAGGGCGAAGTCCAGCATCTCCAGATAGCGCAGGCCGCCGTGGATGAGCTTGCTGGACCTGCTGGAGGTGCCGGAGGCCCAGTCGCGGGCCTCCACGATGCCGGTGGAGAGCCCTCTGGTGGCGGCGTCGAGGGCGGTTCCGGCGCCGACCACTCCGGCGCCGACGACCAGCACGTCCAATTCTCGCTCGGCCATGGCCGCGAGCGCCTCGGCGCGCTCGGCGGGTCCCAGTGTCGCTGTCCTCACGCTGCTGCCTCCCGTCGTCCCCCGTCCGTCCCGCGCGTCACCGCCCTTCGGGCGGGACGCGCACAGGCCGTGAACCGGGCCCGTGTGGTCCGGCTCACAGCTCGATTCTGGCCCGCTCCCGTGACTTCAGCCACCGCCTCGCCACGGACCTGTGGATAACACTCGGCAACCTTCGGTCACACAATGCCGCATATCGGTCATATTTACGCCTAGTCTGACATTGCGCTCGACCCGTTCTGTCCACCGGGCTTGCGCGTCGCGTCCCCTCCGGCTACTGGGAAGGACGGCCCACCCCCATGCCCGCTGATCTCGCCGTCATCGGCCTCGGCCACCACGGACTCCCCCTGGCCCAGGCCGCCACCGCCGCCGGCATCGACACCATCGGCTACGACACCGACCCCCACCCCGCCGCCGAACTCGCCGCCGGCCGCTCCCCGGTCGACGGCTCCCTCACCGCCTCCGAGATCCGCCGGATGCTCTCGGGGGGCTTCCGGCCGACCACCGACTCCGCCGAGCTCGGCCGGGTCCGCACCGCCGTCCTCTGCGCCCCGACCCCCCTCGGCCCCGATCGGACGCTCGACCTCACCGCCGTCACCGACGCCGCCCGCGCGCTCGCCGCCCGGCTGCGCCCGCACACCACCGTCCTCCTGGAGTCCCCGGTCCCCCCGGGCACCACCGAGGGACTCCTCCGCGAGACCCTGGAGGCGGGCTCCGGCCTGCGCGCCGGACGCGACTTCCACCTCGCGTACTCGCCCGGCCGCCTCGACCCCGGCAGCCGCACCCACGGCTACGCCGGCACCCCCAAGGTCATCGGCGGCCTCACCCCGGCCTGCACCGAGTCCGCGGCCGCCTTCTACGGCCGGCTCACCGACAAGGTGGTACGCGCGCGTGGTCCCCGCGAGGCGGAGACGGTCAAGCTCCTGGAGACCAACTTCCGGCACGTCAACATCGCCCTCGTCAACGAGATGGCGGTCCTCTGCCACGAACTCGGCGTCGACCTGTGGGACGTCATCCGCTGCGCCGAGACCAAGCCCTTCGGCTTCCAGGCCTTCCGCCCCGGGCCCGGCGTCGGCGGCCACGGCGTCCCCGTCGACACGATCGGCGCCCACCGCCCGCTCCGCCTCGTCGAACTCGCCGGCCAGGTCAACGAGCGCATGCCGCAGTACGTCGTCCAGCGCGCCGCCACCCTCCTCAACGAGCACGGCAAGTCGGCCCGCGGCGCCCGGATCCTGCTCCTCGGCATCACGTACAAGCCCGACCTGCCCGACCGGCAGGGCTCCCCCGCCGACGAGATCGCCCGCCGCCTCATGGACCTGGGCGCCGCCGTCAGCTACCACGACCCCCACGTCTCCGACTGGCGCGTCCGCGAGCTGCCCGTCCCCCGCGCGGACTCCCTCTACGAGGCCGCCGCCCACGCCGACCTGACGATCCTGCTCCAGCACCACCGCACGTACGACCTCCAGGGCCTCTCGGTGAAGGCCCAGCTCCTCCTCGACACCCGAGGCGCGACGCCCGCCGGAGCGGCCCACCGGCTGTGACACGCGGAGGGGCCCCGCACCACCCGGTGCGGGGCCCCTTCTGCGTACGTACGGAGATCAGCGCTTGTGCTCGGCGTCCGCGACCGTGACCTCGACGCGCTGGAACTCCTTGAGCTCGCTGTAGCCCGTGGTGGCCATCGCGCGGCGCAGGGCGCCGAAGAAGTTCATCGAGCCGTCCGGGGTGTGCGACGGGCCCGCGAGGATCTCCTCGGTGGTGCCGACGATGCCCAGGTCGACCAGCTTGCCGCGCGGCACGTCCTCGTGGACGGCCTCCATGCCCCAGTGGTGGCCCTTGCCGGGCGCGTCCGTGGCACGGGCCAGCGGGGAGCCCATCATCACGGCGTCGGCGCCGCAGGCGATCGCCTTCGGCAGGTCGCCGGACCAGCCCACGCCGCCGTCGGCGATGACGTGCACGTACCGGCCGCCGGACTCGTCCATGTAGTCGCGGCGGGCCGCGGCCACGTCGGCGACCGCGGTCGCCATCGGGACCTGGATGCCGAGGACGTTGCGGGTGGTGTGCGCGGCGCCGCCGCCGAAGCCGACCAGGACGCCGGCCGCGCCGGTGCGCATCAGGTGCAGGGCCGCGGTGTACGTGGCGCAGCCGCCGACGATGACCGGGACGTCCAGCTCGTAGATGAACTGCTTCAGGTTCAGCGGCTCGGCCGCGCCCGAGACGTGCTCGGCGGAGACCGTGGTGCCGCGGATGACGAAGATGTCCACGCCGGCGTCGACGACGGCCTTGGAGAACTGCGCGGTGCGCTGCGGGGAGAGCGCGGCGGCGGTGACGACACCGGAGTCGCGCACCTCCTTGATGCGCTGCCCGATCAGCTCTTCCTTGATCGGCGCGGCGTAGATCTCCTGCAGGCGGCGGGTCGCGGTCGCCTCGTCCAGCTCGGCGATCTCGTCGAGGAGCGGCTGCGGGTCCTCGTACCGGGTCCAGAGACCCTCCAGGTTCAGCACGCCCAGGCCGCCGAGCTCGCCGATGCGGATGGCGGTCTGCGGCGAGACGACCGAGTCCATCGGGGCGGCCAGGAACGGCAGCTCGAAGCGGTAGGCGTCGATCTGCCAGGCGATCGAGACCTCCTTCGGGTCCCGGGTGCGCCGGCTCGGCACGACGGCGATGTCGTCGAACGCGTACGCCCTGCGGCCGCGCTTGCCGCGCCCGATCTCGATCTCAGTCACGATGTGTGGCCTTTCCCTCTACGTCTGCGCCTACCAGTATCCCCGACACAAGCGTGGGGGGCGGCTCCGGCCACATGCCGGAACCGCCCCCCACGCGTCGCGCTGTGTTACTTCCTGCTGTAGTTCGGCGCCTCGACCGTCATCTGGATGTCGTGCGGGTGGCTCTCCTTGAGACCGGCCGAGGTGATCCGGACGAAGCGGCCGTTCGCCTGGAGCTCCGGCACCGTGCGCCCGCCGACGTAGAACATCGACTGGCGCAGACCGCCCACCAGCTGGTGGACGACGGCCGCGAGCGGGCCGCGGTAGGGCACCTGGCCCTCGATGCCCTCGGGCACGAGCTTCTCGTCGGAGGCGACGCCCTCCTGGAAGTAGCGGTCCTTGGAGAAGGAGCGCTGCTCGCCGCGGGACTGCATGGCACCGAGCGAGCCCATGCCGCGGTACGACTTGAACTGCTTGCCGTTGATGAAGAGCAGCTCGCCCGGGGACTCCTCGCAGCCCGCGAGCAGCGAGCCGAGCATCACCGTGTCGGCGCCGGCGACGAGGGCCTTCGCGATGTCGCCGGAGTACTGCAGACCGCCGTCGCCGATGACCGGGACGCCGGCCGCCTTGGCGGCGAGGGAGGCCTCGTAGATCGCGGTGACCTGCGGGACGCCGATGCCGGCGACCACGCGGGTGGTGCAGATGGAGCCCGGGCCGACACCGACCTTGATGCCGTCGACACCGGCGTCGATCAGCGCCTGGGCGCCGTCGCGGGTGGCGACGTTTCCGCCGATGACGTCGACCGAGGAGTTCGACTTGATCTTGGCGACCATGTCGCCGACCAGGCGGGAGTGGCCGTGGGCGGTGTCGACGACGATGAAGTCGACGCCCGCCTCGATCAGGGCCTGGGCGCGCTCGTACGCGTCACCGGCGACGCCGACGGCGGCGCCGACGATCAGCCGGCCTTCCTTGTCCTTGGCGGCGTTCGGGTACTTCTCGGCCTTGACGAAGTCCTTGACCGTGATGAGGCCCTTGAGAATGCCCGCCTCGTCGACCAGCGGAAGCTTCTCGATCTTGTGGCGGCGCAGCAGCTCCATGGCGTCCACGCCGGAGATGCCGACCTTGCCGGTGACCAGCGGCATCGGCGTCATGACCTCGCGCACCTGGCGGCTGCGGTCGGACTCGAAGGCCATGTCCCGGTTGGTGACGATGCCGAGGAGCTTGCCGGCCGGGTCGGTCACGGGGACGCCGCTGATGCGGAACTTGGCGCAGATGGCGTCGGCCTCGGCGAGCGTGGCGTCCGGGTGGACCGTGATCGGGTCGGTGACCATGCCGGACTCGGACCGCTTCACCAGGTCGACCTGGTTGGCCTGGTCGGCGATGGAGAGGTTGCGGTGCAGCACACCGACACCGCCCTGTCGCGCCATGGCGATCGCCATGCGGGACTCGGTGACCTTGTCCATCGCGGCGGAGAGGAGCGGGATGTTCACCCGCACGTTCTTCGAGATGTACGAGGCGGTGTCGATCTGGTCGGGCGCCATGTCGGACGCGCCGGGCAGCAGCAGCACGTCGTCGTAGGTCAGCCCGAGTGTCGCGAATTTCTCGGGCACTCCGTCGACGTTGGCAGTCATGACACCTTCCCAAATGGCCTTGATCGGTGCGGGATGTCCATGCTAACGGGCTGGAGCGGTGTCTCATTCCACGAGCAAGATCAGCGGGCAGCTTTGGACGTTCGCACGTGTACGAAAGGGACGACGGGGCCCGGCAAGGCTTACTGCTCGGCCAGTGCGCGCAGCCGGCTGAGGGCGCGGTGCTGCGCGACCCGGACGGCGCCCGGGGACATGCCGAGCATCTGGCCGGTCTCCTCGGCGGTCAGTCCGACCGCGACCCGCAGCACGAGCAGTTCGCGCTGGTTCTCCGGGAGGTTGGCGAGCAGCTTCTTGGCCCACTCGGCGTCGTCGCTGAGCAGGGCCCGCTCCTCGGGGCCGAGGGAGTCGTCGGGCCGCTCGGGCATCTCGTCGGAGGGCACGGCGGTGGACCCCGGGTGCCGCATGGCGGCCCGCTGGAGGTCGGCGACCTTGTGTCCGGCGATCGCGAAGACGAAGGCCTCGAAGGGCCTGCCCGTGTCCTTGTAGCGCGGCAGCGCCATCAGGACGGCGACGCAGACCTCCTGCGCGAGGTCCTCGACGAAGTGCCGGGCGTCGCCGGGCAGTCGGTTGAGGCGCGTGCGGCAGTACCGCAGGGCGAGCGGGTGGACGCGCGCGAGCAGGTCGTGGGTGGCCTGCGCGTCGCCGTCGACCGCGCGGTGCACGAGCGCGCCGATCTCCCCCTGCCCGGCAGGCATGGGGGGACCCACGGTCTCGTCGTCGCGCATCGCTCCATGGTGCCCCGACGCCTCTCGGTTCGTGGCACCGCGTCCGTAGTTGTGCACCGAAGCGTTATGAGCAGGTGCGCCGGCACTCATCTCCCGCGCCCTCCCCTCCCGCTCGATCGACTCGTCCCCGAGGAACTCCACGTCTCAAGGATGCGGCATTCCGCGGGGAAGTGACACAAGCCCACCCCGTCCACCCCACGACGGACGCGGGCGAGGACGGGGAGATGGCAGGTGACCTGCGATTCAGCGGACCAGACCCCAGCGGAATCCGAGCGCGACGGCATGCGCCCGGTCGGAGGCGCCGAGCTTCTTGAAGAGGCGACGGGCGTGCGTCTTGACCGTGTCCTCGGAGAGGAAGAGCTCGCGCCCGATCTCCGCGTTGGACCGGCCGTGGCTCATGCCTTCGAGGACCTGGATCTCGCGCGCGGTGAGGGTGGGCGCGGCGCCCATCTCGGCCGAACGGAGGCGGCGCGGGGCGAGCCGCCAGGTCGGGTCGGCGAGCGCCTGCGTGACCGTGGCCCGCAGCTCGGCGCGCGAGGCGTCCTTGTGCAGATAGCCACGGGCGCCCGCGGCGACGGCGAGCGCGACGCCGTCGAGGTCCTCGGCGACCGTGAGCATGATGATGCGGGCGCCGGGGTCCGCGGAGAGCAGCCGGCGGACGGTCTCCACGCCGCCCAGGCCGGGCATGCGCACGTCCATCAGAATCAGGTCCGAGCGGTCCGCGCCCCAGCGGCGGAGGACTTCCTCGCCGTTGGCCGCGGTGGTCACGCGCTCGACGCCGGGCACGGTCGCGACCGCGCGGCGGAGCGCCTCTCGGGCAAGCGGGGAGTCGTCGCAGACGAGGACGGATGTCATGCCTGACCTCCGCGGCTCTCGCAGCTGTTGCGCGTCACCTTGAGCCTCCAGGGCTGTACGTATCGTCACCTGTGCGGTTGACGCTCTCGGACGTTTGCCCGATCGCCTGTTCCTTCAACCGCCTCCGCACTCTCAACGACGGTCACTCGAAAGAGTTACGGGTCGGACGGCGTCTTCGGCACTCTACGTGAGGAGGCGTGCGCGGAGGAGAGCGACGCAGGCGGTTCGCCCAAACATCGCAAGCTCTGCCCCATTTGGCGGGTTTTCTTCCCTTTTCGCGGTGTCTGTGACTAGATTCGCAATGAGTCATATTTACATCTACTTCGACAGTAGGTGTAGCCACCCGGACCTGTCGGGACCCGAGGAGCCCGGCCATCGGCCATCCACCCGCCCACCTATCCGTTCGACACGGTTTCAAGGGGACAAGCGCAATGGCAGATTTCTCCCGCCTTCCCGGACCCAACGCCGATCTGTGGGACTGGCAACTGCTCGCGGCCTGCCGCGGGGTCGACAGCTCCCTGTTCTTCCACCCCGAGGGAGAGCGCGGCGCGGCACGGAGTGCGCGTGAGAACTCGGCGAAAGAGGTCTGCATGCGGTGCCCGGTGCGCGCGGAGTGCGCGGCACACGCACTCGCCGTGCGGGAGCCCTACGGCGTATGGGGCGGCCTCACCGAGGACGAACGCGAAGAACTCATGGGACGCGCGCGCAATCGCCTGATCACGACGGCGCCGGCCTCCGCGTCGGCCACGTCCGGCGCGTCCGTGACATCCATGACATCGTTCGGGGAACGTATGTGAAGGAACGTTTCTCTATTGCGCCGGGCAGAAGTCGGACGGTGAACGGCCCCGCGCGCCCGCGTACGCCGTGAATCGCCCTACGCGCGCGCGGCGGCTCGCATCAGTTCGTCGAGCGTGGCGGCGACGGCCGGGACCTGCGCGAGGTCCGGCAGCGTCAGGGCCACGATCTCCCGCTCCACGGCCGGCTCCACGGTCACGGTCCGGGCGCCCTTGGGGCGTACGGACTCGATGGCCAGCTCCGGCAGGACGGCCACGCCCAGGCCGGCGCCGACCAGGCCCACCACGGCCGGGTAGTCGTCGGTGGCGAAGTCGATGCGGGGGGTGAAGCCCGCCTCCTCGCAGACGTCCACGAGCTGACGGCGGCAGCGCGGGCAGCCCGCGATCCAGGACTCGTCCGCGAGTTCCGCGATGCCGACCGCCCCGGCTCCGGCGAGCCGGTGCCCCTCGGGCACCAGGCCGACGAGCCGGTCGGCGAGGAGCGGACGGACCACCAGGTCGTCCCACTCGGCCCGCCCCGCCCCGTACCGGAACGCGAGGGCGATGTCGCAGTCGCCCTCGCGGAGCATCTCGATCGAGCGCGGCGGCTCGGCCTCGACGAGGGAGACCCGGGTGCCGGGATGCGCGGCCCGCAGCGCGGCGAGCGCGGTGGGCACGAGGGTGGAGCTGCCGCTGGGGAAGGAGACCAGGCGGACGCGGCCCGCTCGGAGCCCGGCGATGGCGGCGACCTCCTCCTCGGCGGCGGTGAGCCCGGCGAGGATGCCGGAGGCGTGGCGGACCAGGACCTCGCCGGCCTGGGTGAGGCGCATCTCGCGTCCGGTACGGATCAGCAGCGGCGTGCCGGCGGAGGCTTCGAGCGCCTTCATCTGCTGGCTGACGGCGGGCTGGGTGCAGCCGAGTTCGCGCGCGGCGGCCGAGAAGGAGCCGGTGGCGGCGACGGCGCGCAGGACGCGGAGGTGGCGGGCCTCGATCATGCGTCCAGCATAAGCGACTCTTGGGTGAAGGGGCTCATTCTCGCGAGCGCCTTTGAGATCGCCGCCCTTACAGTGCCCGCATGACCTTGCTGAGTGTGAATGTGGGCCGCGCCGAGCCCGTGGAGTACACGGACGCCGCCTCGGGGATGACGGGCATCGACAAGCGTCCGGTGGAGGGGCCCGTGCGGATCGAGGCGCCGGGTGCGCCCGGCGTCGGGGGCGGCGGGGTCGCCGGTGACGCGGTCTGCGACCTGCGCTTCCACGGCGGCGACGACCGGGCGGCGTACGCCTTCGCCCGGGAGGACCTGGACCTGTGGGAGCGGGAGCTCGGCCGCGAACTGGCCAACGGCTCCTTCGGCGAGAACCTCACCACCCGCGGCCTCGACGTGAACGGGGCCCTGATCGGCGAGCGGTGGCGGATCGGCGACGAGGTGGTCCTGGAGGTGACCGGCGGCCGCATCCCGTGCCGTACGTTCGCGGGCTTCCTCGGGGAGAAGGGCTGGGTGAAGCGGTTCACGCAGTCGGAGGCCGGTCCCGGCGCGCTGCTGCGGGTGATCGTGCCGGGCGAGGTGCGGGCCGGCGACCCGATCACGGTGCTGCACCGGCCGGACCACGACGTCACCGTGGCGCTCCTGCACCGCGCCGCGACCACCGAACGCGCCCTGCTGCCCTCCACGTTGGCCGCCGCCGAGTGGATGGAGTCCGGTCTGCTCGCGCTCGCCCGCCAGTACACGGAGAAGTACGCCCGGGCGTAGCCGCGGGGGCGGGGACCCGGCGGGCCCGGCCCGGTCCGGAGGACAGGCACTAGGTTGCCCGTATGACGACTGCACTGATTACGGGCGCCACCGCGGGCATCGGGGCCGCTTTCGCACGGAGACTGGCGGCGGACGGCCATGACGTCGTGCTCGTGGCCAGGGACGTGAAGCGGCTCCGGGAGCAGGCGACCGAGCTGCACGACCGGCACGGCGTCGAGGCCGAGGTGCTCGCCGCGGACCTCTCCGAGGAGGACGGGATCGCCGCCGTCGAGGCCCGGCTCTCGGACCGGAAGCAGCCGGTGGACATGCTGGTGAACAACGCCGGCTTCGGCAACAAGGGCCGCTTCCTCGAGGTCTCCATGGCCGACGAGCTGAAGATGCTGACGGTGCACTGCGAGGCGGTGCTGCGGCTGACCTCGGCGGCCGCCGCCTCGATGAAGGACCGCCGCCGGGGCGCCGTGGTGAACGTCGCCTCGGTGGCGGCCTTCGTGCCCCGCGGCACCTACGGCGCCTCGAAGGCCTGGGTCGTGCAGTTCACGCAGGGCGCGGCGCGGGACCTCGCGGGCAGCGGGGTGCGGCTGATGGCGCTCTGCCCCGGCTTCGTACGGACCGAGTTCCACGAGCGGGCCGGGATGGGCACGGACAACATCCCCGGCTGGATGTGGCTCGACGCGGACAAGCTGGTGGCGGCGGCGCTCACCGACCTGGAGCGGGGGAAGACGCTGTCGATCCCGGACCCCCGCTACAAGGCCCTCATGGGCGTGGTGAAGCTGGCGCCGCGCGGCCTGCTCGGCGGGGTCTCCTCCAAGGCGGGCCGCAAGTACGGCCCGCGGTAGCGCTCACCACCGGCTCCGCCGGTGCACGGCGTGGACCGGCGGATGCCCGGCCTCACCGGTCCTCCGGGTCCGAGGTGCCGGGCTCCGCGAGATCGAGGTGTGCGGTGGTGCCGTTCTGCCAGGTCACGGTCAGCAGGAGTCCGTCGATCCGGACGTTCGCGAGGTGGGACACGGGGGCGGGGTCGGGCTCGGCGGTGAGGGAGGCGAGGGCTGCGAAGAGCGACGCGGGGCCGCTGGTGACGCCGTTCAGGGCGAGGGTGCGGGTCCCCGGGCCCTGAAGGGTTTCCCCTGTGGGGAGCTCCACGACGTCGGGCCGGTAGCCGTGGACGGGGTGGAGCTGGGCGTGCGGGCCGTCGGGGGTGACGGCCCAGCCGGTCTGCCGTACGGGGGTCCCCTCCGGGGCGCCGAGGACGAGGTGGGCGCGGAGCTCGGCGCGGCCGTGGACGAGGGTCGCGGAGAGGACCCGGACGCCGGGCAGCGGGTGGTGGAGGGAGACGGCCCGGTCGGGACCGGTGCCGACCGGGACGGCGGGGCCGCGGGTGGTGGCCTTCCCGTCGGCGATCAGGGCGAAGTGGTTGTCGGCGGGGGCGGGCCCGGTGGTGGGACCCGTACGGGTGGAGTAGGCGTGGCGGGCGTAGCCGGGGTCGTCCTCCCCTCCGGGCGCGCTGTGGACGTGGTTGCTGCCGTGGTTGTGGAGGCGTACGAGCCCGTCGGCGGCGGTGGTCTGGACGAGCAGTCCGGCGGGGGCGAAGGCGCGGGCCGTGTCGGCGCGTTCGGCGGGCAGGGGTTCCTCGGGGTCGGTCCAGGCGGGGTGGCCGGCGGGCAGGAGGAGGCCGAGGAAGCCCTTGGACGCCCAGTAGGGGGAGCCGGGCCCCGAGTACTCCTGGACGAGCGGGGGATACGGGCCGTGCCAGCCGAGGCCGAGCAGTCCGCGCTCGTCGGTGGCGCCGCGGTCGAGGAAGTACCGCAGGGTGCCGGAGGCGAGGCGGCGGGTGGCTCCGGGGGTGAGGGGGGTGTGGCCGGTGAGGGCGCCGAGCCAGGGGGCGGCGGCCGCGGCGAAGCGGTAGATCAGGGACCGCCCGTACGGGACGGGGGCGCCGTTCGCGTCGAAGAGGTGGACGTGGTCGTCGAGGTGGGCGCGGAGGCGGGGGCCGTAGCGGTCCAGGAGCTCCCGGTCGCCGGCGAGGTGGGCGTGGAGGACGGGGTAGAAGTGCAGGGCCCAGGCGTTGTAGTGGTCGAAGGCGCGGTTGTCGCCGTCGCTGTACCAGCCGTCGCCGAGGTACCAGTCCTCGACGCGGGCGAGGGAGCGGTCGACGGTGGCGGCGGCGCGGTCGGTCTCGATGCCGGCGTCCTGGAGGAAGCCGGCGACGGTGAGGCCGAAGAGCCACCAGTTGTTGTCCACGGGGGACGGTCCGAGGGCGGGGAGGAGCCAGTCGACGGCCTGCTGCCGGGTGCGGTCGTCGAGGCGGTCCCAGAGCCAGGGGCGGGTGAGGCGGAGGCCGAGGGCGATCGAGGCGGACTCGACGATCGCCTGGCGGGTGCCGGCCATCGACGGCCAGGAGTCCCGGTCCTCCCGGCCCGGCTTCTCGGTGCCTGCGGTGAGCCCCGCCGCGTACCGGTCGAGGTGGCCGCCCGGGTCCTCGCCGTGGGCGCCCGCGACGCGGAGGGCGGCGAGGAGGAAGGTGCGGGCCCAGCCCTCCAGGCCGTCGGAGCGGGGTCCTGACCAGCTGGGGCGGGGCCCGGGGAGGTCGACGAGGCCGCCCCGGGGGGAGGCGAACGGGCGGACGTCCAGGAGGAGTCGGTCGGCCGTGGCCTCCCAGTGGGCACGGGTCCAGCCGGTGTACGGGCTGAGCTCACGGTTCTCGGGCGGCGTGGGCATGATGCTCCCTGGGGCTCCCTGAGGTGACGTCTGTGTCGCCGGGAATCCTGGACAGACTCCGATCGAACGTCAAGAGAGTCGGAGCGAATGATCGAAACTCTCATCGTTCGATCATTTCTGGGTTAGGGTGACCCACCCCGGGGTCGACGGGCCACCGGAGCCGACGCACCACCGGGGTCCACGGACCACCACCACCGCGAGGGGGAACCGCGCCGTGCGCGAGAGTGCTGCCGAACGACACGACCGACTGCTGGCCCTGGTGCGCGAGCGCGGCACCGCCCGCGTCTCCGAACTGGCCGAACGCCTCGGGGTCTCCCCCGTCACCGCCCGCCGCGACGTCGAGGTCCTGGCCGGCCGGGGCCTGCTCGACCGCGTGCACGGCCAGGTCTCCTGGCCCCGGCGGCAGGGCGCCCCCGGCGGCGGACGCCCCGGCGAGGGCCTGGTCCTCGGCCTGCTCGCCCCCTCCGCCACGTACTACTTCGCCGAGGTCATCCGGGGGGCGCACGAGGCGGCGGCCCGCGCCGGGGCGCGGCTCGTGCTGCGGATCTCCGACTACCGGCCGGAGGAGGACCGCGCCCGCACCGAGGGCCTCCTCGCCGCCGGCGCCGAGGGCGTCCTCGTCGCGCCCGGCTGGCGGGGGCCCGAGGACCGGCTCGCGTACGGGGACTGGCTGGCCGAACTGCCCGTGCCGGCCGTGCTCCTGGAGCGTCGCGCCGAGCCCGGCAGTCCGCTCGACGGCCTGGACCGGGTCGCCTCCGACCACGCCCACGGCGTGCTGCTCGCCCTGCGCCATCTGCTCTCGCTCGGCCACGCGACACCGCTGCTCGTGGCCCGCCGGGACTCTCCGACCGCGCTCGCGGTGCGCGCGGGCTACACCGAGGCGCTGGGGACGCTGGGCCTGAAGGAGCCGCGCCCGGTCATCGACTCCGTACCGGCCGAGGCGGACCCGGAGGGCTTCGAGCGGGCGGTGCGGGCGCTGCACGAGTCCGTCGGTTCGGGCCTGGCGAGCGCGGCCCTGGTCCACAACGACGTGGACGCGATCGAGATCGTGCAGCGCCTGGCCGAGCTGGGCGTGCGGGTGCCGCAGGACCTGGCCCTGATCGCGTACGACGACGAGGTCGCCGCCCTGGCCGACACTCCGCTGACGGCGGTCGCCCCGCCGAAGCGGCAGGTGGGGCGGCACGCCACGGAGCTGCTCGTGGAACGGCTCACCGAGGGGTCCGAGGAGGAGGCAGCGCGGCGGCACCTGAGCCTGCTGCCGTGGCTGCGGGTGCGGGACTCGTGCGGGGCGCGTTCCACCGGAGGTCCCGCGGGGAGCTCCACCGGAGGTTCCTCCGGGGGTTCCACCGGAGGCCCCGCATCTTCGATCTGATCTTTTTTCGATCAATCAATCTTTCGCTCTTGACTTCGGTCACGAACGGTCACAGGATCACGGCCACAACCTCCCAGCCGCCGCCCTCAGGAGCCGTGCCGTGACCCGTACTTGGAGCAGAACGTCCCGCGTCATAGCCGGCACCGCCACCGCCCTGGCCGTCCTCACGGCCTGCGGCGGCGGCGGTGACGACACCGCAAGCAAGCCGAACGGGCCCGTGACCATCACCTTCTGGGGCTGGGCCAAGGGCTCCAAGGACGTCGTGGACGCCTTCAACGCCTCCCACACCGACGTCCAGGTGAAGTTCGAGGAGATCCCCTCCGGCACCGCCGGCGGCTACGCCAAGATCTCCAACGCCGTGAAGGCGGGCAACGCCCCCGACCTGGTCTCCATCGAGTACTCCTCGCTCCCCGAGTTCGTGAGCTCCGGCGCCCTCCAGGACATCGGCGACCAGTTCACCGAGGCCGACCGCGCCAAGCTCCTCCCGCAGTCCGTCGAACTCACCACCCTCGGCGGGAAGTCCTGGGCCGTCCCCTTCGACGCCGCCCCGCAGGCCTTCTTCTACCGCAAGGACCTCTTCGCCAAGTACCAGGTGAAGGTCCCCGCCACCTGGGACGAGTTCAGGAAGGCCGCCGAGCAGGTCAAGAAGGCCGACGCCAAGGCCCGCATCGCGACCTTCTTCCCCGACGACCCGACCACCTTCGAGGCCATGGCCTGGCAGGCCGGCGCCCAGTGGTTCAAGGCCGAGGACGACACCTGGAAGGTCGACACCACCGACCCGGCCACCACCAAGGTCACCGCCTACTGGCAGGGCCTCCTCGACGCCGACCTCGTCCACAAGGACGCCTCCTTCAGCCCCGAGTGGGTCGGCTCCCTCAAGAACGGCACCACCGTCGGCTACCTCGGCGCCTCCTGGGGAGCGGGCGTCCTCAAGGGCAACGTCCCCGAACTGAGCGGCAAGTGGGCCGTCGCCCCCGTACCCACCTGGGACGGCAAGCCCGCCAGCGGCATGCTCGGCGGCACCTCCTTCGCCGTGACCAAGGACAGCAAGCAGAAGGCCGCCGCCGTCGCCTTCGCCGAATGGATGTCCACCACCGAGGAGGGCGTGAAGGCCCGGATCGCCTCCGGCACCTCCTCCGCCTTCCCCGCCGCCGCGGCCCTGCGCCCGGCCGCCAAGAAGGCCTTCGACGCCGGCTACTACGGCGGCCAGGACATCTACGCGCTCTTCGAGGCCGCCGGCGCCTCCATCAACCCCGACTGGTCCTGGGGCCCGACCACCGGCACCACCAACACCGCGATCAAGGACGAGTTCGGCAAGATCGCCCAGGGCGGGCCGTCCATCGCCGACGCCGTCAAGGCCGGCCACGACGCCACCGTCGCCGAACTCACCAAGCGCGGCCTGAAGGTCGAGGGCTGACCGGATGAAGGCCCGCACCCGCGCCGCCACGCTCCTGCTGACCCCCTTCTTCGTCCTGTTCACCGCGGTGATGGTGGTGCCGATCGGATACGCGGTCTGGCTCAGCCTCTTCACCGAGAAGCAGTCCGGACTGGGCTTCGGCGGCACCGAGACCGTCTTCACCGGCCTCGACAACTACACCGCGGCGCTGGGTGACCGGGCCTTCCTGGAGGGCTTCGGCGTCCTGCTCGGGTACTGCCTGCTCTACATCCCGCTGCTGCTCGCCGGGGCCCTCGGCCTCGCCCTCCTGCTCGACTCGGCGCTCGCCCGCGCCCGCCGCTTCTTCCAGCTCGCGCTCTTCCTGCCGCACGCCGTCCCCGGCATCATCGCCGCCCTGATCTGGGTCTACCTCTACACGCCCCAGCTCAGCCCGATCGTGCGGGCCATGGAGGCCGGAGGCATCGGCTTCGACTTCTTCTCCCCCGAAGGCACCCTGCCCTCCGTCGTCAACATCGCCCTGTGGGAGTGGCTCGGCTACAACATGGTCATCTTCTACGCCGCCCTCCAGGCCATCGACCGCTCCGTCCTCGAAGCCGCCACCGTCGACGGCGCGAGCGCCTGGCGCATCGCCTTCGCCATCAAGGTCCCGCTCATCAAGTCCTCGCTCGCGATGGTCGGCCTCTTCACGGTCATCGGCTCCCTCCAGCTCTTCACCGAGCCGCTCATCCTCAACAAGGGCACCGGCTCCGCCGTCACCTCCACCTGGACGCCGAACATGTACGCCTACACCGCGGCCTTCGACCGCAACGACTACGGACTCGCCGCCGCGGCCTCCGTACTCCTCGCCCTGACGGCGGCGCTGCTCTCCTTCGCCGTGACCCGGCTGACGGGACGCCGCAGGGCGGGCACGGCGGACACGGCACGCGAGGCGGACCCGGCCCGCACGGCCCGCACCGCGCGGAAGGAGCAGCCGGCATGAGCAACCGCTCCCCCAACCGATGGCTCTCCCGGGCGGCCGTCAACGGCGCCCTCGTCCTCGCCGTCGTCTACATGCTCTTCCCGCTGGTCTGGCTGCTCACCGCCGCCACCAAGGACGCCGGAGGCCTCCTCGCCGGAAACGCCTTCTCCTTCGAGGGCTTCGACCTCGGCGGCAACCTCTCCCGGCTCGCCGACTACGGCGACGGCATCTACTTCCACTGGTACGCCAACAGCCTCCTCTACGCGGGCCTCGGCGCCCTCGCCTGCTCCCTGATCAGCGTCGCCGCCGGATACGCCTTCCACGTCTACGACTTCCGGGGCAAGGAGAAGCTCTTCGGCCTCGTCCTCCTGGGCGTGCTCGTCCCCACCACCGCGCTCGCCCTGCCGATGTACCTCCTCGCCAGCGAGGTCGGCATCGTCAACACCTACTGGGCGGTCCTGATCCCGGTCCTCGTCAACCCCTTCGGGGTCTACCTCTCCCGGGTGTTCTGCGCCGGCTACATCCCCGACGAGGCCCTCGAAGCCGCCCGTATCGACGGCGCCGGAGAGATGCGCGTCTTCTGGTCCATCGGCCTGCGCATGGTCATGCCCGGCTTCGTGACCGTCTTCCTCTTCCAGTTCACCGCCGTCTGGAACAACTTCTTCCTCCCCCTGGTGATGCTCTCGGACCAGAAGCTCTATCCGCTGAGCCTCGGCCTGTACGCATGGAACAGCAACGCCCACGCCGAACCCGACTACTACCCCCTCGTCGTCACCGGGTCCCTGCTCGCCGTCGTCCCCCTCGTCATCGCCTTCGTCTCCCTCCAGCGCCACTGGAAGGCCGGTCTGACCGCCGGCAGCGTCAAGTGAGGAAGTGCCGGTAACCACGATGCACCCGACCACCGACAACCGCCCGACCCTCCTGCTCGCGATGGGCCCGGGAGTCGACGGACGCCTCCTCACGGACGACCACCGCGGCCGCCTGACCCGGATCGCGCGCACCGACCCCCACCTGGTGGCCCACGACCTGACCGCCCCGGACCCGCGGGCCGCCGCCGCCCTCGCCGAGGCCGAGATCCTCCTCACCTGCTGGGGGGCCACCCCGCTCACCGCCGAGGTCCTCGACCGCGCGCCCCGCCTGCGGGCCGTCGTCCACGCGGCCGGCTCCGTCAAGCACCACGTCACCGACGCCTGCTGGGAGCGGGGACTGCGCGTCACCTCGGCCGCCGCCGCCAACGCGCTGCCCGTCGCCGAGTACACGCTCGCCGCGATCCTCTTCGCCGGGAAGCGGGTCCTGCGCTCGGCCCAGCGGTACGCCGAACTGCGCACCGACCACGCCTGGCTGGCGGAGTCCGCCACCTGGGGCAACCACCGCCGCACGATCGGCATCGTCGGCGCCTCCCGCATCGGCCGCCGGGTCCTCGAACTGCTGCGCCCCTTCGACTTCGAGGTCCTGCTGTACGACCCGTACGTGACGACCCCACCGCCCGGCACCGAGCTCGTCGGCCTCGACGAACTCTGCGCCCGCAGCACGATCGTCTCGGTCCACGCCCCCCAGCTCCCCTCCACCCACGGCATGATCGGCGCCGCCCAGCTCGCCGCGATGCCGACCGGCACGACCCTGATCAACACCGCCCGCGGCTCCCTGGTCGACGAGCGGGCCCTCCTCCCCCACCTCGTCTCGGGCCGCCTCCACGCGATCCTCGACGTGACGGACCCGGAACTCCCGCCGCCCGACTCCCCCTTGTGGACGCTCCCGAACGTCCTCCTCACCCCCCACGTCGCCGGCTCCCTCGGCAACGAACTCCACCGCATGGCGGACCAGGCACTGGAGGAGGTGGCGCGCTACGGGAGGGGCGAGCCGTTCGCGGAGGAGGTCCGGGTGTCAGACCTCCAGCGCTCGGCGTAGCCGCTCCCGGTGGCGCCGTCGGCCGTGAGGAGGGCGGGCAGGGGCTCGGCGGCCGGTTCGGCGAGCTGTTCCAGGACGACGTCGACGTACGCGGCGGCGTCGTTCTGCGCGGCCCAGCGGGCGGTGACGAAGAAGGAGACGATCCGTACGCCCGGCGGGTCGAGGGCGAACCACGACAGGAGGGCCGCCTTCCCGGCCCAGGCGTCCGCACGCCACCACAGGTATCCGTACCTAGACTGGAAAGGTCCTACCTGGGTCGGGAGGCGTCATGACATTCGTGCAGATCATCGACTGCAAGACGAGCCGGGTCGACGACCTGAACCGGCTCATGGACCGGTGGGTCGAGCAGACCAAGGGCAAGCGGACCGCGACGCACAGCATCGTCGGCAAGGACCGTTCCGACGCCTCGCACGTCGTGGAGATCGTCGAGTTCCCCTCGTACGACGTGGCCATGCGCAATTCGCAGCTCCCCGAGACCGACCGGATCTTCCGGGAGATGGTTGCGCTCTGTGACGAGATGCCGACCTTCACGGACCTGGACGTGGTCCGGGACGAACAGATGTACAAGGCGGCCTCCCGCCGGTTCTTCGAGCTGCTCTCGACGCCCGGGGAGCTCCCGCCGCTCGACGAGGTGTTCGCCGAGGGGTACCACGACCACGATCCGAGCACTCCGAACGACTCGTACGGCATGGACGCGCTGCGGCGCGAGGCCGAGATGTGGCGGGCGGCCTTCGACTTCGACTTCACCGTCGAGGACCAGATCGCCGAGGGCGACCGGGTCTGCACGCGCTGGACCTGGAACGGCACCCACGTCGGCGACTTCATGGGGATCCAGCCGACCGGGATGGAGGTGAGCATGACCGGGATGGTCGTGCACCGGTTCCGGGAGGACGGCAAGGCCGTCGAGGGCTGGTGGCAGTACGACCTGCTCGGGCTGATGGAGCAGCTCGGCGCCGTGGAGGCGTAGGGAGCGTCTCGCCGGTCGGGAAGGCGGTGAGGCCCGGTGCTCCCGCGACGGGAGCACCGGGCCTCAGCTGTCGGTCAGCCGCCTCAGTGGGAGTGGCCGTGACCGTGGCCGTGGCCGTGGTCCGCCGGCTCCTCTTCCTTCTTCTCCACCACGAGGGTCTCGGTGGTGAGGAGGAGGGAGGCGATGGAGGCGGCGTTCTCCAGGGCGGAGCGCGTCACCTTCACCGGGTCGATGACGCCGGCCTTGACCAGGTCGCCGTACTCGCCGGTCGCGGCGTTGAAGCCGTTGCCCTTCTCCAGCTCCGCCACCTTCGAGGTGATGACGTAGCCCTCGAGGCCGGCGTTCTCGGCGATCCAGCGCAGCGGCTCGACGGCGGCGCGGCGGACGACGGCGACACCGGTGGCCTCGTCGCCGGTCTTGTCGAGGTTGCCCTCGAGGACCTTGACGGCGTGGACGAGCGCGGAGCCACCACCGGAGACGATGCCCTCCTCGACCGCGGCGCGGGTCGCGGAGATGGCGTCCTCCAGACGGTGCTTCTTCTCCTTCAGCTCCACCTCGGTGGCGGCGCCGACCTTGATCACGCAGACGCCGCCGGCGAGCTTCGCGAGGCGCTCCTGGAGCTTCTCGCGGTCCCAGTCGGAGTCCGTGGACTCGATCTCGGCCTTGATCTGGTTGACGCGGCCCGCGACGTCCTCGGAGTTGCCGCCACCGTCGACGATGGTGGTGTCGTCCTTGGTGACGGTCACGCGGCGGGCGGTGCCCAGCACGTCGAGACCGGCCTGGTCGAGCTTGAGGCCGACCTCCTCGGCGATGACGGTGGCACCGGTGAGGGTGGCCATGTCGCCGAGCATCGCCTTGCGGCGGTCACCGAAGCCGGGGGCCTTGACGGCCACGGCGTTGAAGGTGCCACGGATCTTGTTGACGACGAGGGTGGAGAGGGCCTCGCCCTCGACGTCCTCGGCGATGATCAGGAGCGGCTTGCTGGCGCCGGCCTGGATGACCTTCTCCAGGATGGGCAGCAGGTCCTGGATCGAGGAGATCTTGCCCTGGTGGATCAGGATGTACGGGTCGTCGAGGACGGCCTCCATACGCTCCTGGTCGGTGACCATGTACGGGGACAGGTAGCCCTTGTCGAAGGCCATGCCCTCGGTGAAGTCGAGCTCCAGGCCGAAGGTGTTGGACTCCTCGACGGTGATGACACCGTCCTTGCCGACCTTGTCCATCGCCTCGGCGATGAGCTCGCCGACCTGCTGGTCCTGCGCGGAGAGCGCGGCGACGGCGGCGATGTCGGACTTGTCGTCGATCGGGCGCGCGGTGGCGAGCAGCTCGTCGGAGACGGCCTTGACGGCGGCGTCGATGCCCTTCTTCAGGGCGGCCGGGGAGGCGCCGGCGGCGACGTTGCGCAGACCCTCGCGGACCAGGGCCTGGGCGAGCACGGTGGCGGTGGTGGTGCCGTCACCCGCGATGTCGTTGGTCTTGGTCGCCACCTCCTTCACGAGCTGGGCGCCGAGGTTCTCGTACGGGTCCTCGATCTCGACCTCGCGGGCGATCGTGACACCGTCGTTGGTGATGGTGGGGGCGCCGAACTTCTTGTCGATGACGACGTTGCGGCCCTTGGGGCCGATCGTCACCTTCACCGTGTCGGCAAGCTTGTTGACGCCGCGCTCAAGGGCGCGACGGGCGTCCTCGTCGAACTTCAGGATCTTCGCCATGGGAGCGGTTCAGCCCTCTCGGATTCGGGTGGAACGAACTGCGCCCCGGGGCGCCTGGGAAAGGGGCCTCGGGGCGCAGCTCAAAGCATCTGCTTCAGGTACTTCGGTACTTCGGAGAATTACTTCTCGACGATCGCGAGCACGTCGCGAGCCGAGAGGACGAGGTACTCCTCGCCGCTGTACTTCACCTCGGTGCCGCCGTACTTGCTGTACAGCACGATGTCGCCGGTCTTGACGTCGAGCGGCAGACGCTCGCCGTTCTCGAAGCGGCCCGGGCCCACGGCCAGGACGACGCCCTCCTGGGGCTTCTCCTTGGCGGTGTCCGGAATGACCAGGCCAGAGGCGGTGGTCTGCTCGGCGTCGAGCGGCTGGACCACGATGCGGTCCTCGAGCGGCTTGATGGCAACCTTGGAGCTGGTGGTCGTCACGATCCGACCTCCCCCTTCGGAGATCTCACGGGGTTAACTGTCTGAGGTGGCGACCAGGTGGATCCGTCGTCGCGGGTGCCGGACCTGCCCGTCGCTGTGTTGGCACTCTCCAGTGGGGAGTGCCAGGGCCGAGACTATGACCGCGATTAGCACTCGGTCAAGCGGAGTGCCAATTCATCGCTCCGTGGCGTGACCGTACGGGGTGCCGGGGCCCCTTCGCAGCGCTTCGCGTCCACCGCCGCCCGTACGTGCTGGACCGGCGAGGGGCGGGGGCTCACCCGTTCCGCCGCCTTCCGGCCGAGCCGCTCGATCGGGTCGACCGAGGAGGCGCAGGCCGGGAGGGCGAGGAGCGCGCCGGTCACGGCGAGGGCGGCGGCCCACCTCGTGCGTGGTCCCCTCATACGTAGTCCTCGAGTCTCGCCACCGCGTACCCCTTGGCCGTGATCACGTTCATCGCACGGCGGATCATGTCCGGCATGGTGCCCTTCCAGTCCCCCTTGCCGCGGAAATGGGTGAGCACGATGTCGCCGGGGTGCAGGTCCCGGTCCCACTCGCGCCACTCCATGTGGTCGGGGAAGGCCTCGGCGGCCCAGAGCGGGACCGCCTTGACGCCGCAGCTCTTCGCGGCGCGCAGGGTGTCCTCG
The DNA here is from genome assembly GCF_020400725.1 of Streptomyces sp. NK15101. GTDB lineage: Bacteria > Actinomycetota > Actinomycetes > Streptomycetales > Streptomycetaceae > Streptomyces. Next base: position 26,713 of record NZ_JAINVG010000084.1, read on the forward strand.
TTGTAGTTGCCGTACGGCGGGCGGAAGAGCGGGGGCCGCTTGCCGAACCGCTTCTCCATGACGTCCTGCATGCCGCAGATCTCGCGCCTCTGCTCGCCGTACGAGAGCGCGGGCAGGTAGCGGTGGTGGAGGGTGTGGTTGTGCAGGGAGACGCCGGGCTCCTGCGACTTCTGCATCCTGGCGAAGTAGTCGTAGTCGTCCTTGACCACGTAGTCGCTGAGGAAGGCGCTGTAGGGGATCCGCAGCTCCTTCATCATCTTCAGCAGCCGGGGGTCCTTCTCCGCGCCGTCGTCGATCGTCAGGAAGACGACCTTCTGCTTGGTGGGCACGGTGGTGAAGACGGGCGGCAGCCCCTCGCCGTCCGTCTCGAAGCCCTTGCGGGTGGTGATCCTCGGTTTGACGGCGGGTGGGGCGGGCGCTTCGAGCGGGGGTTTGGCGAGGCCCCACTTCTTGGCGGCGAGCACGCGGGCGGCCCGCTGCGCGCGGACCCTCTCGACGTACGCGGTGAGGGCACCGGCGGCCGGCGCCTGCTGTCCGGCGGCGGCGGGGGCGGGGGCGGGGGCGCCGCGCTCGGGCTCGGCACTGCCGGAGCAGGCGGTGGCGGCGGAGGCGAGGGCGGCCACGGCGAGCGCCGCCCCGAACGTCCGACGGGGGCGGTGCACACCTTTTGCCATCATCTGGTCCTTTTGTCGTACGAGCTGCATGGCGCCGCATCCTGTCAGCGCCAGAGCCCCTTCCGGGCCGCGACACCGCCGTACCGCACCCACCGTCCCCCGGCCGGCCCACAGCCCCACAGGCCCCAGAATGGGACGGGTGACCGACCTCGCCTCCTTCGCCGCCCTGCTCACCCCCGAGGGGCAGACGCTCCTCGCCGCCCTGCGCGACTACGACCCCGCCCAGGAGTTGGCGGTCGCCTCCCGGCTGCGCCGCGACCACCCGGCCGAACTCGTCAGCGCGGCCCTCGGCCAGGCGCGGCTGCGGCAGCGGGCGGTGGCGAAGTTCGGCGCCGAGGACGCGTACCGGATGTACTTCACGCCCAACGGCGTCGAGCAGTCGACCCGCGCCTCGGTCGGCGCGTACCGGGCGGCCCGGCTGAAGGCGCTCGGCGTCCGCGCCGTCGCGGACCTCTGCTCCGGGATCGGCGGCGACGCGATCGCCCTCGCCCGCGCCGGGATCTCCGTCCTCGCCGTCGACCGGGACCCGCTGACCGCCGAGGCGGTCCGGGCCAACGCGGCGGCGCTCGGCCTCACGGAGCTGATCGAGGTCCGGTGCGCGGACGTGACCGAGATCGACACGAGCCCCTGTGACGCGGTCTTCGTCGACCCGGCGCGGCGCGGCGGCCGGGGCCGGATCTTCGACCCCGAGGCGTACTCCCCGCCGCTCTCCTGGGCCGTCGACGCGGCCCGCCGGGCGCCGCACGCCGCTTTGAAGGTGGCGCCGGGCATCCCGCACGAGGCGGTGCCCGAGGACGCCGAGGCGGAGTGGATCTCGGACGGCGGGGACGTGAAGGAGGCCGTGCTCTGGTTCGGCACGGAGCCGGGCGCCCGCCGGGCCACCCTGCTGCCCTCCGGGGCCACCCTGAGGGGCCGGGGGCTGCCCGATCCGGCGGTGCGCCCGGTCGGCCGCTACCTGTACGAGCCGGACGGCGCCGTCATCCGCGCGCACCTCGTCGCCGAGGTGGCCGAGGAGCTGGACGGCGGCCTGATCGACGAGACGATCGCGTACGTGACGTCGGACGCGCTCGTCCCCACGCCGTACGCCGCCGCGTACGAGATCACCGACGAACTCCCCTTCAACCTGAAGAAGTTGAAGGCCCTGCTGCGAGAGCGCGAGGTCGGCACCCTCACCGTGAAGAAGCGCGGCTCGGCGGTCGAGCCCGAGGAGATCCGCCGCAAGGTGAAGCCGAAGGGCCCCAACGCGGCGACGGTGCTGCTCACCAGGGTCGCGGGAGCCCCGACGATGCTGATCGGCCGCCCGGCGGCCACGTCCTGAAGCGCCACGAACCGGCCACGCCCTGAAGCGTCAGAACCGGCCACGTCCTGCAGACGCCACGAACAGGGGGATCATGGCGATACACCCGGAAGGCATGTTCACCAGCGGCCCGCTCGCGCACCTCGTCGGGCTCGCCTGCGGGCCCGACCCGCTGGAGTGGGAGGTCCTGCGCCTCACGCGGGTCCTGCGGCCGAACCACTGGGACGCGTCCTGGCGGGAGACGCCCCAGACGCTCGCCTCCCAGCTGGACTACCTGTCCACCGCGTTCAGCGAGGAGTTCTTCGCGGGCTGCCCGGAGCAGACCCGCCGCACCTGGCGGACGGCCGCCGGCGCGCAGGGCGTGCCGGCGTTCCTGACCGGGCTGGCGACGCTGCTGCGGCTCGCGGACCGCGAGGGGGACGCCCCGTACGAGGAGGTGCCCCTGTCCGCGTGGGAGGTGCGGGCACGGTTCCCGCTGCTGCTGTCCCTGGACGACTGGGCGTACGACGGCGAGCACGCCTCGTACGAGGAGAGCCTGCGGGCCTTCGTCGAGGCCGAACACCCCTTCTGCTTCCACGAGCTGGTCCCCCGCCTCACCCAGGCCCTGGAGGCGCGGACGCAGTGCGCGGACTCGCCGGCCTTCGCCGCGTCCTTCCGGACCCTCGCCCCGACGGCGACCCCGGAGGCCCTGGACGCCCTCGCCCGCACCACCTTCGCCCACCTGACGGAGCACCATGGCTGAGCCCAAGGCCCCCCTCCACGAGGAGCCCTTCCCCGAGCTGCTCGGACTCACCTCCGAGGCGGTCGTCAGTGACGACGGGACGTGGGTCGCGGTCAGTTCGGTGCTGTCGGACCTGAGCCGGGTGGCGGTCTACCGCACGGCCGACCTCTCCTGCGCGCACGTCCTGACGGTCGCCATGGAGACGGAGACGATGGCCTTCCACCCCACGCTCCCGCTCCTCGCCATCGGCTTCGACAACGGCGACGCGTACATGCGCGAGGGCCGTCTCGTCCTCCTCGAACCCGGAAGCGGCCACCGCGTCGACTTCGCCGATGCCGACCGGGGCGTCGAACTGGTCCGCTGGCGGGACGCCCGCACGCTCGAACTCACCCTCTTCGCCATGCACGACGGGCACGAGTTCGATCGTTCCCGGGCCGCCGTGACCCGCGAGGAGTGGCTCGGTCTCGCCCCCGACGCCCTCGACATGTCCGCTCTCGACGCACGACCGCTCGACCCGTACGCCCGGCTCCCGTACCCCGACACGGGACCCGCCCTGCCGCTCCTCCAGGGGCTCGCCGAGCGGGCCGGCCGGAGCTACGACGGCAGGGGCGGGGTCCGGGCCGTGGCCGGGCTGAGCGACGGCCGGGTGCTCGCCACCCGCAAGCACACCGCGCTGGAGTGCTGGGCTCCCGACGGATCGCTGCTCTGGAGCGTGCCCGCCCCGTCGGGGACCGGCGGTACGCGGATCGAGGTCGCCGCCGACGAACGGACGGCACGGGTCGCCGTGCCCGGCCCCGACTCCCGCACCCGGACCGACTTCCCGCTCGTCGACACCTCCGACGGCACGGTCCTCGACCGCCCCTCGGTGCCCTTCTCGGCCGCCCTGACGGCCCGTACGGACGGGGTGTGGGCGATCAAGGACACGTACGACCGCGAGTACGGGACGGGCGACTCCACCCCCGACACCCGGTTCTTCGCCGCCGACGGCACCCCGCTGGGCACGGCCCACGAGCCGGACCGGTACGAGCTCGTCCCCGTGGAGGTCCACGGCTGCCCCGAGCTGCTGTTCACCCGGCGGAGGCGCCACGACGTCATCGCGCTCGACCCGCACACCGCCGCCGAGACCCCGCTCTTCGCCGCCGACGGCCCCCTGGGCGAGGCGGCGTACGTCTCCGACGCCGGCGGCCCCGCCCTCGTGCACGGAGGGAGCGAGCTGATCCGCAGGACCTTCCCCGCCGGGGACGTCGTCTGGCGGCGCCCCCTGGACGCCGTGGTCACCGCCCTCGACGCGCACGACGGCGTCCTGCACGCCCTGTGCGCGGACGGCGCCCTCGTCTCCGTCGACGCCGCCGACGGCACCGTCCTCGACCGGCGCCCCCTGCCCCCGTACGGACTGCAGTCCCTCCGCGTGGCCCCCGACGGCACGGTCCTCGTCGGCACCGTGGCCGGCCGGATCCTGCGCTACTGACCCCGGGCGCGCCCGAGCAGCAGTTCCCGCTCGCTCTCGTTCCGGGTGAGCGCGGCCGCCCGCTCGAACTCGGCCCGGGCCTCCTCCGTCCGGCCGAGCCGGACGAGGAGGTCGCCCCGGACGCTCGGGAGGAGGTGGTAGCGGGCGAGGGCCGGTTCGCCTGCGAGGGCGTCGACGAGGGCGAGGGCCGCGGCGGGGCCCTCGGTCATCGAGACGGCGACCGCGCGGTTCAGCTCGACCACCGGCGAGGGCGCGAGGGTGCCGAGCCGTCCGTACAGCGCGGCGATGGTCGTCCAGTCCGTCTCCTCGTACGAGGCGGCCCGCGCGTGGCAGGCGGCGATCGCGGCCTGGAGGGCGTACGGCCCGTAGGAGCGCCCGTCCCCGGCGCGCGCGAGGGCGGCGTACCCGCGGCGCACGAGCAGCCGGTTCCAGCGGCTGCGGTTCTGGTCGGCGAGCAGCACCGGCCGGCCGTCGGGGCCGGTGCGGGCGGGGGTGCGGGAGGCCTGGAGTTCGAGGAGGGCGGAGAGGCCGTGCACCTCGCTCTCCCCCGGCATCAGGGCGGCCAGGCCCCGGGCGAGCCGCAGCGCGTCCTCGCACAGGCCGGGGCGGAGCAGGTCGTCGCCGGCGGTCGCCGCGTACCCCTCGTTGAAGATCAGGTAGACGACCTCCAGGACGGACCCGAGGCGGGCCGCCCGGTCCTCCCCGTACGGCACCTCGAACTCCACGCCCGCCTTCGCGAGCGTCCGCTTGGCCCGGGTGATCCGCGCCGCGACCGTCGCCTCGGGCACGAGGAAGGCGCGGGCGATCTCGTCCGTCCGCAGCCCGCCGACGAGCCGCAGGGTGAGCGCCGCGCGGGCGTCGGCGGAGAGCACCGGGTGGCAGGTGGTGAAGACGAGCCGGAGGACGTCGTCGTCGATGTCGCCGGGGCCGGACGGCTCGGGGTCGTACGACTCCTCCGAGAGCGTCCGGCCCACCTCCGCCAGCTTCCGGGCGTACGTCTCGCGCCGCCGCACGAGGTCGACGGCGCGGTGCTTCGCGGCGGCCGTCAGCCAGGCGCCCGGGCTGTCCGGGACGCCCGACCGCGGCCACTGCTCCAGGGCGGAGACGAACGCGTCCTGCGCGAGCTCCTCGGCGATGCCCACGTCCCGGACGATCCGCGCCACCGTGGCGATGATCCGCGCCGACTCCATCCGGAAGACCGTCTCCAGCGTGCTCTCCACCACCGTCACGGTTCACATGACAGCACGGCGCGGGTCAGCCTTCCGGCATCTCCTCGACCTCGCGGACCTCCAGGCCGACCTTCCAGTGCGGCGGGTGGACGGCCAGGAACCGCTTCCCCCACTCGACGGCCTCGGCCATGTCCTTGCACTGGAGCATCGCGTAGCCGCCGACGACCTCCTTGGTCTCGGTGAACGGGCCGTCGGTGAACGACAGCCTCCCGTCCGACCAGGTGATCCGGGTGGCCTCGGCGGTCGGCTTCAGCCCGGCCGTGTCCACCATGGCGCCGGCCTTGGTGATCTCCTCGAAGAGGGCGCCCATGCGCTGCTCGAAGCCGGGGTCGGCGCTCTCCATGTCGATGGTGTTCTCCTCGATGCGGACGAGGGACAGGAAGCGGGGCATGACGACTCCTCGGGGTGCGGTGGGCGGGGCCGTTCCCCGCCGTCCACACATACGTCGAACGGGATCCGTCCGCATCGACACCGCGCCCGGGAATCTTCTAGACGTAGTCCTCCAGGCGCGCCACCGTGAAGCCCTGCTCCTGGATCTTCCGCAGCAGCGTCGCCGTCATCTCGGTCATGGTCCGGCCCTTGAGCTCGGACGGACCCCGGAAGTGGGCCAGGATGATGTCGCCGGGATGCAGCTTCCGGTCGCCGCGCTGGTACTGCATGTTCTTGATCTGCATGGACTCGCGCCACAGCACGATCGCGTCGAGACCGCACTCTCCCGCCGCCGCGCGCGTGGCCTCGTTCCAGTTGCCGTACGGCGGCCGGAAGAGGCGCGGGGTCGTGCCGTACCGCTGCTTCAGCCTCGTCTGCTGGCCGCAGATCTCCCGGCGCTGGGCCTCCGGGGAGAGGGTGCGCAGGTTCGGGTGGGTGAGGGTGTGGTTGGCGAGGCCGTGGCCCTGGGCGACGAGCGGCGCGAAGTACGGGTAGTCGGCGCGGATGGCGGCGTCCGTGAGGAACATCGTGACCGGGACCCTGAGGTCCTTCATCATCCGGACGAACTCGGGGTCCTTCTCGGCCCCGTCGTCGATCGTGATG
>NZ_JAINVG010000085.1 GCF_020400725.1 Streptomyces sp. NK15101
ACCCGGAGGTCGACCGAGAGGAGCGAGTCGTCATGACCACAGCGCAGGGGGACGAGGCAGGGACGGGCAGAGAGGTCCGGGACGAGGCCGTACGGGCGAGCGCCCGGGCCGGTTTCGCGGCGCGGGGCGTGCTGTACCTGCTCGTCGGAGCGCTGGCCGTACGCGTCGGCCTGACGGGGACGGGCGACCAGGCCGACCGGGGAGGGGCCCTCGCGCACATCGCGGCCACCCCGGTCGGTGCCGTCCTCCTCTGGGCCCTGGGCATCGGCCTCGCCGGGATGGCGCTGTGGCGCCTGTCGGAGACGTTCCTCGGCGCGGCCGGCCCCAAGGGGGACAAGGCCCACAGACGCGCCCTGTCCGCCGCCCGCTGCGTCTTCTACGCCGTCTCCGCCTTCCTCGTCCTCTCCTTCGCGGCGGGGGAGCGGGGGAGCGGCGAGGGGTCGACCGACCGGCAGAGCCGGGACGTCACCGCCCGCCTGCTCGAGCTCCCCGGCGGCCGCTGGTGGGTCGGCGCGGTCGCCGTCGGCGTTCTGGCGGCCGGGCTGTGGATCGCGGGCAGGGCGGCCCTGCGGAAGTACCGGGACCACCTGACGTGGGGGAGCCTGACGAGGTACCAGCGCCGCTTCATGGACGTGACCGGCGCGGCCGGCGGCATCGGGCGCGGCCTCGTCTTCGCCGCGCTCGGGTTCTCCGGCGTGCAGGCCGCGACGGCGTTCGACCCGAGCCGGGCCAAGGGCATGGACGACGCGATCCGTTCGTTCGCGCAGACCCCGGCGGGCCCCTGGCTGCTGCTCGCCGTGGCCGTCGGCCTCGTGCTCTTCGGAGCCTTCTCCTTCGGAGAGGCGAAGTGGCACCGGCTCTGAAACGGACCGCCACCGCCCGCCGACGAGGCCTCAGGAAGGCCGGCCGGGCGAGGACGGGCGGAAGCAGGCGGTGACGTCCTTGCCCCGGGGACAGGGGCGGGCCTGCCAGTCGTCGGCGAGGGCGTCGATCAGGAGCAGTCCGCGCCCTCCGAGGGCACCGTCGTCGGGACGGCGCTGCTCGGGCACGTGGGACGAGGCGTCGTGGACGGTCACGTGCAGGCACTCGTCGTCCCACGTCAGGATGAGCTGCGCGTCGCTGTGGGCGTGTACGTGGGCGTTGGTGACCAGCTCGGAGACGGCCAGGACGACGGAGTCCACCAGGTCCGGTGCCGTACGGTCCCAGCCGAGCGCCACCAGGTGCTCACGCGTCCAGTCCCGCGCCGCCTTCACCCCGCTGCTGAGGGGCAGCGTCCGTGCCCATCCGACGGCTCTCAATGAGGGGTCCCGTGCCATGTCTCTCCTCCGGTCGGCCACACTGCACGTTCCGTCTGCCCTGCCCCTGGGTCCGGGAACCCGGCGGCCGACGATCCGGACCCCACGGTGATCCCGCCGTCCGGACGCCGGCCGGGCGCGGCCCGGAACAGTGGCCCATGTGACACGTCGGCTCCAACGGGGTGTGCGAAGACGTCTGCTGACGTTCCGTCATGTCGGACGCGTACGTTCCGGGAAAAAAATCGGCATGGTCTTCCGCCGTCCGGGTAGGCGGGCTGCCATCGGACCACGAATCCGGGGTCGGGACGAGAATGAGAGGGGAATGGTGTGACGGTCATCACGATGTCGACCACGGGCGTTGAGGTCGGGGCGGGGGCACTGCCGGCGGTCCCGGACCCGTCGGCGGTCGCGCCGAAGGACGCCCGAGCCCTGTCGAAGGTGTTCTTCCAGCAGCTCACGGTGCTGGAGGAGGGGACCCACGAGTACCAGTACGCGCGCAACACCCTCATCGAGATGAACATGAGCCTGGTCCGCTACGCGGCCGGGCGGTTCCGTCACCGCGCCGACGAGATGGAGGACATCGTCCAGGTCGGCATGATCGGCCTGATCAAGGCGATCGACCGCTTCGAGCTCTCCCGGGAGGTCGAGTTCACCACGTTCGCCGTCCCCTACATCGTCGGGGAGATCAAGAGGTTCTTCCGGGACACCTCCTGGGCGGTCCACGTGCCCCGCCGCCTGCAGGAGGCCCGTGTGGAACTGGCCAAGGCGAACGAGGAACTGAGCACGCGCCTGGGCCGGATGCCGACGGTCAAGGAACTGGCCGAGCTGATGAGCCTCACGGAGGAAGAGGTCACCGAGGCCCGGCTGGCCTCCAACGGCTACAACTCCTCCTCGCTCGACGCCGCGCTGAGCGGCGAGGAGGAGGCCGGGGACGCGTCCCTGGCCGACTACATCGGCAGTGAGGACCCCGCCATGGAACTGGTGGAGGACTTCCACGCCCTCGCCCCGCTCCTCGAAGACCTCGACGAGCGCGACCGGCGGATCATTCACCTGCGGTTCGTCGAAGAACTCACCCAGGCCCAGATCGGGGAACGACTGGGCTGCTCCCAGATGCACGTCTCCCGCCTGCTCGCGCGCACCCTGAACCGCCTCCGTGAGGGCATGCTCGCCGACAGCGGCTGATCCGGTGACCCACGACCCCGCCCGGGCCGGTCGCCCGGCGGACGCCTCCGTCGGCCGCCGGGCGACCGGCCCGGGCCCGGGGGTCAGCGGAGCCAGTGGGCTGCCGCGGCCGGCGGGGCGGTGACGCCGAGCCGGATGGTTGGGGCCGGGACGGGGGCGTAGCGGGGCGAGTGGTTGGTGGGGACGGAGTCGGGCAGGCCCGCTTCCAGAAGGTCGCCGGGGGCGAGGCCCTCGAAGAGGGCGGGATCGGCGCCGCCGAAGTGCCAGTCGGGTCCGCGCGGATGCGGTTGGGCGTCACGCTGTACGGCGAGGGCGGCGACTGGCGCATCCGGGCCATGGAACCTGCCCGGCGCGCGGAACTGGGCACGTCCTGCCTGCCGGGCCGCCCCCGTACGCCACCCGCCGGAACCCCCGGACATCGGCGGAGGACGGGGCGTTCCTCCAGGCGCTCGGCGCGGACGGACGCCTCGGTTTCACCGCGCTCGCCGCCTCGACGGCCGCCGCGACGACCGGTTCGACGGGCACGGTGCCGCCCAGGTCCGGGGACCAGGGCACCCACAGGTGCCGGACGTCGCCGTCGAGCGGTGCGGCGAAGACGGACGGGTCCTGGTCGATGGAGACCGGACACCGCGGGTCGGGCCCGGCCATCACCGAGAGGAGCAGGGCCACGTCGCTCACGGTGCGGGCCATCGGGCCCTGGACGACCTGGGTGGCCCACGGCGTGAAGTCCGGCCACAGCGGCACCCGGCCCGGCGAGGGGCGCAGCCCCACGATGTTGCGGAACGAGGCCGGGTTGCGGATCGAACCGCCCATGTCGCTGCCGTCGCCCAGCGACCGCAGCCCCGCGGCCACGGCGGCGGCCGTGCCTCCGCTGCTGCCGCCGGCCGACCGGGTGGGGTCGTACGGGTTGCGGGTGGGCCCGAAGAGCGGGTTGAAGGTGTGCGCACCCGCCCCGAACTCCGGCACGTTGGTCTTGCCGAGCGTGATGGCACCGGCCGCGCGCATCCGCTCGATGCCGAGGTCGTCGTGCTCGGGGACGTGCCCGGCGAGAACGGGGGAACCGTGGGTGGTGCGGATGCCCGCCGTGTTGTGGGTGTCCTTGTGCGCGACGGGCAGGCCGTGCAGCGGGCCGACGGGCTCGCCGCGAGCCAGGCGCTCGTCGGCGTCGGCGGCTTCTTCGAGGGCCTTGTCGGCGGTGAGGGTGACGATCGCGTTGAGCGTCGGGTCGAGCTGTTCTATCCGCTCCAGATGCGCGGTCACCACCTCGCGCGCGGACAGCTCACGCGCCCGCAGGCGCCGGGCCGGCTCGGACGCGGACGCGTCGCAGATCTCCGGGCGCACGGGACGGGGCACGCGGGCCTCCAGGACGGGGATGGTCGGAGCCGGCCGTGTCAGGCCGGGGTCACGACGCCTCGGGGGTGACGGGTACGGCCTCGGGCGCGAGCCCCAGGACACGGTCGAGGTAGGGGTTCGCGAAGAGTCCGGTCGGGTCGAGCGCGTCGCGCAGGGCGACGAAGTCGTCGAAGCGTTCGTAGCGGGACCTCAGGGTCCCGGCGTCGAGGGTGTGCATCTTGCCCCAGTGCGGGCGGCCGCCGTAGGAGCCGAGGACGGACTCGCACGCGTCGAAGTAACGGCGGTACGGCATCCGGTGGTACTGGTGGAAGGCGATGTAGCAGCTCTCCCGCCCGTGCGCGGTGGACAGCGTGATGTCGTCGGGGGCCGCGAACCGCACCTCCAGCGGAAAGGACACCCGCTCCCCGGTGGAGTCGATCCACCGCTTGATCTCCCGGAGCGCGTCGACGGCGTGCTCGCGGGGAACGGCGAACTCGCCCTCGTGGAACCGTACGTCGCGGGGCGAGGCGAACACCCGGGGAGAGAGGTCCGTGAACTCGCGCGCGGACATCGCCCGCGCCGCGAACCGGGCGATCGGCGGCACCAGGGCCGGGACCGCCGTGCCGAGCCGGCACAAGCCCTCGAAGCCGAGGCCGCTGACCGTCTCGTCGACGCGGCGGGCCAGGGCGCCGATCGGCTTCAGCGGCGTGGTCGCCGGCAGCCGGCGAAAGCGCCGGGTCAGCGCGGTCTCGCTGTGCGGGAACCAGAAGAACTCGAAGTGATCGTTGTCCTCCGTGAGTTCGTCGACGCGGTCCAGGACCTCCGCGACGGGCATCGTGGTGTCCCGGGCGTGCAGGGCGAACTGGTCGACGCACTGGAGCGTGACCTCGGTGACCACGCCGAGCGCCCCGAGGCCGACCCGAGCGGCCCGGAAAAGCTCGGGCCGCTCGTCGGCGGAGCAGCGTACGACCGACCCGTCGGCCAGGACCAGTTGCAGCGCCCTGACCTGGGTGGCGATGCCGCCGAAGCGCAGCCCCGACCCGTGAGTGCCGGTCGAGATGGCACCGGAGACGGTCTGCCGGTCGATGTCTCCCATGATCTCCATGGCCAGTCCGCGGGAGGCGAGCAGCGGACCGAGCCGCCACAACGGCATCCCGGCCCCCACCGTGACCAGCCCGCTCTCCCTGTCCACGGAGCCCAGACCGGCCAAGCGGTCCAGCCGCAGCTGGAGGCCGGGCGCCACGGCGGCGCCGCTGAACGAGTGCCCGGAGCCGACCGCCTTGACCCTCAGCCCGTCCCGGGCCGCCTCCGCCACGGCGGCGGCCACCTCCTCCGTGCGCGTCGGCCGCAGGATTCGAACGGGGCGGGCCTGTTCGTTGCCGGCCCAGTTGCGCCACACCTCGGTCATGCCGGAAGTCCTTTCAGCGGATTCGACGATCGACGGAATCGGGATCGGAATCGGGATCGGAATCGGGATCGGAATCGGGTCGATGGGGTCGATGGGGGAGAAGGGACCGACGGTGTTCGACGGCACGTTCGATGGCCGCGACGGGGCCGCGGCTCCCCGGAAGCCTGAACTCGGTGGTTGTCCAAGTCAAGGGGTCAGGACACTTGACCTGGACAACCGACCAAGACAAGGTGGGCGCCACCCGAGCCGGTCCCGGTCCAGAGAAAGGCCCGTAACCCATGGGACGTTCCACCCCCGCCACGGAATCCGCGCACACCGCGGACCGGAGCGCGCACCCGGTGCCGCGGTCCGCGAGCTTCCCCGAGCTGCAACGCGCCACCGCCGGCCTCCAGCCGCCGTTCGCCGTCGTCGACGTCGGGGCCCTGCGCGCCAACGCCGCCCAGATGGTGCGTCGTTCCGGCGGCAAACCGATCCGTCTGGCCAGCAAGTCGCTGCGCTGCCGCCGGTTGATCGGCGACGTCCTGCGCCTGCCCGGCTTCTCCGGCATCCTGGCCTTCACCCTTCCCGAGGCCGTGTGGCTCGCGGCGGACCACGAGGACGTCCTGGTCGGCTATCCCACGACGGACGGCCCCGCCCTCCGGAGCCTGGCGGGCGACCGGCGGATCGCGGAGCGTGTCACCCTGATGGTCGACTCCGTGGAGCACCTGGACTTCCTCGCCTCCGCCGCAGGACCGGACGGCCCGCCACTGCGCGTCTGTCTCGACCTCGACGCCTCCCTCCGCCTGGCCGGCGGACGAGTTCACCTCGGGATGCGCCGCTCCCCCCTGCACTCGCCCGAGCAGACCCGCGACCTCGCCCGCGCCGTGCTCGCCCGGCCGCGGTTCCGGCTCGTCGGCGTCATGGCGTACGAGGGGCAGATCGCCGGCGTCGGCGACGACCAGCCCGGCCCCGCCCTGGCCCGCGCGGCCGTCCGGCTCGTGCAGCGCGTCTCCGCGCGCGAACTGCGCGAGCGCCGCGCCGCCGCCGTCAGGGCCGTACGGGCCCTGGCACCCCTGGAGTTCGTCAACGGCGGCGGAACGGGCAGCCTGGAGACCACCTCCGCGGAACCGGCCGTCACCGAACTCGGGGCCGGCTCCGGCCTGTACGCCCCCGGGCTCTTCGACCACTACCGCCGCTTCAGCCCCCTGCCCGCCGCCCACTTCGTGCTGCCCGTCGTCCGCAGGCCCGGGGCCCGCCACGTGACCGTCCTCGGCGGCGGTTGGACCGCCTCCGGGCCGGTGGGCGCGGACCGGCTGCCCCGACCGGTCCGCCCGGCCGGGCTGCGACTGCTGCCCCGCGAAGGAGCGGGCGAGGTCCAGACCCCCCTCACCGGCCAGGCAGCCGATTCCCTGCGCCTGGGCGACCGCGTGTGGTTCAGGCACGCCAAAGCGGGCGAGCTGTGCGAGCGGGTGAACGAACTGCACCTGGTCGAGGGCGACCGGATCGTCGACGTCGTCCCGACCTACCGAGGCGAGGGCCACGCCTTCCTGTAGCCGCCGGCCACCCGCGTACGTCGATCCGGGCCACTGCCCGGAGCCGCCCCGGGGAGACCACATGGCCCGCCGCTCTTCCACCGGCACGGCCCGGCACCGGTGATCGAGCTTTTTCCGAGCGCATCCAGGTGCCGGCTTCGCCGTGCCGGCTTCGCCGTGCCGGCTTCGCCGTGCCGGCTTCGCCGTGCCGGCCCTGGACGACGGGTGCGGATGGGGCCGGGCGGAGAAGCCGGCGGTCGCGGTCCGAGTGAACTCGGGGGCGACCGACGCCGAGGTCCTCCACAGGAACGAAGGCCGGTCCGACGGATCACCGCGCTCGCCCCACTCCACCCGGCGGTCAGCCGCCGTGGAGGCCCCGCTCGTCGAGGCCGCCGTAGACATGGGCTTCAAGCCCTCCCGGGGCGTCCATGGCGACGGCCTCGCCCCGGTACGGGGCGATGAGCGAGTCCTCGCCCCGCCACCAGGTGTCGGTCAGGCCCCGCACCTCGGGCACCGGCTCATACCCTTCGAGGTCCAGGGAGTCGACGGCCTCGCCGGTGATCCTCGTGGTGGTTCCGGCCCAGCGCCGCGCATGGCCGGCCAGCGCCAACGGGAGTGGCGGCCGTCATGGCGCCGGAGTCTACCGGCGGGGTCCGGCGGCACCTCGGGCAGAAGCCCGTTCACCGTCTTGCGGGTGGGGCCCGGGAGGTCGCCAGGGCCCCAGAGCTCTCGTCCCCGCCCGACGCCGTGCCGCCCTCCGTACGCCCCGGCACGCCCGCACGCGCGTGAGGCGTGCCGTTCCGCGGAACGGGAGTCACGCGCAGGCCGTCCGTCCCTCGCTTGCCCGTGACCGGTGCCGGCACCGGTCTCCTCGCCGATGGCGCCTCCTGCGCCGCCGTCGAAGCGGCGGGGAGGCCGGTCGACCGCACGCGGGGACCGCCCGGGGCGACCGGGCCGGTGAGCGCCCCGGCGGGAGCCTCGACCCGGGCCGGGGACGACGGCGCCGGCACCGTGCGCAGGGGCTGCCGCGCCGACCGGTGGCGAGTGAGGTTTGCGGTCGCCGGGATCCGTGCTGTCCTGGAAGGGTCCGACAGGAGTGCGTCATGCGTGCGATTCAGCGGCCGACCAAGGACCACCCGTTGCGGGAGGGGGTGCTGCTGCCGGCCCGGGACCTCGCCGTGGCATGGGCGCTCATCGCCGTGATCGCGGTCCTGGCCTGGGTGCTCACCGTGGGCCAGGCCGTGGACATGGGGGTCGAGCCCGGCACGATGGGGATGGCGCTGCCGCTGTTCCTCCTGCTGTGGCTGGCGATGATGGCGGCCATGATGCTGCCTTCCGTCGCCCCCGTCGCGGTGACCTGGGCCAAGGGGATCGCCCGCCAGTCCGGCGGTGCCACCCGGGCGCTGCGTACCACCGAGTTCATCTCCGGCTACCTGCTCGCGTGGACGGCGTTCGGCGTGGTCGCGTACGGCGGGCTCGCGCTCACCGGCGCCCTGGTCGAGAGGGACCCGGATGCCGGGAGGTGGATCGGGGCGGCCGCCTTCGCGCTGGCCGGGCTGTACCAGCTGGGGCCGCTCAAGGACATCTGTCTGCGGCACTGCCGCAGCCCCATGGCCCAGCTGATGCGGTACGCCTCCTACCGGCCGCGGCTGCGCGACCTGCGGGTGGGCCTGCACCACGGTGCGTACTGCGTCGGCTGCTGCTGGGCGCTGATGGTCGTGCTGATCCCGCTGGGCGTCATGAACATCGCGGCGATGGCGGGAGTGGCGGCGCTGATCTTCCTGGAGAAGCTCTGGTACCGGGGGCCGCAGCTGGCCCGGCTGGCCGGCGTCGCCTTCATGGTGCTGGCCGTGCTGGCGCTCTTCCAGGACTGGCCGCTGCCGGGCCTGCGGGGATCGATGACGCCGATGTGACGGCGCGCACGGGAGGCGCGCCGTCAGTGGCCGCGGCGGGTCCGCCCCGCCCCCGGCCCGGTCACATCCGTCCTGCCGGTGCCCCCGCCTCCTGCTCGCTGCTGAACACGAAGTCGGCCTGCTCGCCGTACGCCGGCTCGAAGCTGAGCCCGAACGCCGACGACGAGCCGGTCGTACGACCGATCTCGTACTCGGTGGCGAACCCGAACATCGCGTTCTTCACGGTGGTCGGCGTCCCGTCCGCGCCGCGCAGCGGTTCGTACGAGATCGTCGAGTGTCCGGCCACCTCGGCGCCGGGTTTCTCGCCCTCGGTGACCTTGACCTCGCCGCGCTCGGTTCCGAGGAATTCTCCGATGAACTGGGCGAGTTGGCCGAACGGCCCGCCCTCGTCCCCGGAGAGGATCTTGCCCACGGCCTCGGCCTGGGCATCGCTCGCACCGTTGTCGACGACGACTCCGACCTTCCAGTCGCCGCCCGTCAGATGGGAGGGGAAGAGGTTGTAGAAGGCGAAGTCGACCCCGGCGAGGTCGATGTCGTCCAGGCGCCCCTCGCCGATGTGGAACGCCGCGATGCCACGGCACTCGGTGCCGCCCTTGCCGTCGTTCGGCTGGGCGTCGACACTGCACCCGCAGACCAGGGCGCACGAGCAGCTCGCCACGTAGTGCCCGGAGATCGAGTACGTCATGGGAATCCTCCTCTCGCTCGCTGTCCGCACCGTCCGATCCGGCCCGACGGTGCCGGGTCTCGCTGCGGCGGTGGTGAACGGGGATGAGGCATGACGTCCTCCGCTCCGCGGGTCGCGCGAAGCTGGTCCCTCAACGGTAGGCGCGGGTGCCCGGCGCTGTAAACCGCCGGGTCCGGGTGACCGCTAGCGGGTCACGACGGTGTGCACGGGGTAGATCTTCGGCTGCACCTCCGGAACCCCGAGCTCGCGCAGGATCGGGATGATGAACTCGCCGAACTGCTGGAAGGCCTCCTCCGACTCCCAGACGTCGACCACCAACCAGCCGTCCGGTGCGGGGGCGGAGGTGTGCGAGATGAGGCCGGGCACGGGCCAGTCACCGGAGCTCGTCACGGCCCCCCGCCCGCCCGTGACCTTGTCCGCGCTCTGCTCGTACTGCGCCTGGGTCATGCCCGGCACCTCGAAGACCGCGACGATCGCCATGGCGACTTCCCCTCGGGTGGAAATGGTCCCGCCAGTCGATCACTCCGGCGGGCCGCGCACCCGTCGGCCTGATCCGAATGGACGCAGAGCGGTGATCCGTCCACCCGAGGGTGTTGCGCGAGTCGGGGCGGTCGAGACCGCACCGTGCGGACGGTTCACCCACTACCGCCTGTGCCCGGACGTCGTCGAGCAGCTCGCAAGCCGGTTCGAGGCTCCGGCGCGGACCGCGCGCCTGAGCGTCGAGACGGACTTCCAGGCGCTCCTGCCCCTGGCCCGCCCTTTCCCCGCGCCTCACCTGCCGAGGAGACCTGGCCCGTGGCCGCCACCGGACCCGCGGCGAGCGGCGTCGCAGCCGCCGACACGCTGCCGCGGCCCGCACCCGGCGGCGCCCCCGCCGTGACGATCGGTCGCGCCTTCACGGCACCCCGCCGGCCTCGCCCCGACTTCGTGCCCGCTTCGTCGCCGTACGGCTGATCGGCACGGTCGTGGGGCTTGTCACGGCCGCGCACGCCTCCCTGCCCGGCCGGCTCATGTCCCACAGCCGGGCGAGGCGTATCCGGACGGGGCGCCCCCAGTCTCCTGCCTCACCGACCACGAGTGGCGCGCTACGAACTCCCTGTCGTCCGGTAGGTCCGGACCGAGGCGGTGCACCGGGACGCGCCCGCCGCCCTCACCGCACATCGCCGCCGCCTTCGCCGACCTCGAACGCCACGGACGCGTCCATGCCCCCACCACCGCGCTGTCGGCGACCTTCCGCGAGACCTCGGACGCACGCACCGAGGCCGTGTGGCGCTGCTCGCCGAGCAGCTGCGCAGCCCGGACCCCGTCACCCGGTACGACGCGATCGACGCGGCGCGCGGCCTGACCGTCTCCCGGAGGGGTGACCACACCCGCCCCGTCCGGTTTCCCGGCGACTGTCTGCTGCCGCACGATTCCTCCACCTCGACGGCAGCGGCCGAGGCGCCCGGCTCCCCGGCCGGCCTTGCCGGACCGGCCAGGGAAGCCCTCGCCGCCTACGTCACCAGGGCATCTGGCAGGCTTCGCCTCGTGGAGATTCTCGATGTCCTGGCCGGCATGGCGAAGACAGGCAGACTGGGCCCGGTGTTCAGCGGAGCCGACTGGAACGATGTGACCACAGCACTCGGCGAGCCGTGGGACATGGGAACGATGAGCCGGAACGGCGAGTGGCCGCGGCTCTTCGCCTACGGAGACCTTGAGCTGAGTGTCTGCCGCTGCCGCAAGGTTTCCCTCATCTGCATCCAGACCTGGCGTGACGTCGTCGAACTTCCCCCGTCGGTTGTGGGGGAGACAGGCAGCTTCCCGGCAGGGCTCAGGCACGCGGACGTCGTTTCCGCCTTGGACAGGGCCGGCTGTGCCTGGGAGCCGTATGCCCCGCTGACCTTCGGCGACCAGTGCTCGCTCGTGACGATCGCGTCGGGAGCGAACTTCACCTTCGAGATCCCCGAGGGCGAGGAACCCGTGCTGAACGTCATGGGCCTGCCCGGCGACGGACACGACTGCTCCGCACGGACCGCAGGCCAGGCTCGCCGACGCGAAGCGCCGTCAGGAACCGTGAACATTCATTGCCCCGGAGATCGCTGACCGCCGCTCGACCGGTCGGCGAACGCCGGCGCCGAAGGTGGACGGAGCCACTGTCACCTGCGCCGGTGACGCCGGTCCGGACGTCCACGACACGGGCCTCTCCGTCGCCCGCCGCCTGATCTGAACCGGCCAACTCGTACGTGATCGGCCAACTCACTGCGCACGCCGGGACCCCGGTGCTGGAATGGCCCCATGGCCGACACGCTGTGCGACACCGACCTGATCGTCATCGGCGGCGGCCCGGCCGGCTGCGCCGCCGTCCGCATGGCCGCCGGCGTCGGCATGCGCTCGATCCTTATCGAGCCGGACCGGCTGTGCCGCAACCTCTACCGGATCCCGGCCCTGAACAACGTCCTCGGCGGCCACACCAGCGGCCCCGAGCTGGCCGACTCCGTCGTCGCGGAGCTGAAGAGCACGGAGCTGTGCCGCCTCGAACTCGGCCGGCACGTCACCGAGCTCCGCGCCGACGAGGACCGGGTGACCGTCACGCTCGACACCGACGCCCGTCTCACCGCTCCGTACGCCGTCGTCGCCACCGGCGTCGGCCCCCTCCAGCCCCGCGACGTCCCCTGGATCACCGCCCCCGACGGACTCACCCTGCCACCGCTCTGGCAGGCCGTCGCGGACGACGCCGAGGGCCGCACCCTCCTCGTCCTCGGCGGCGACCGCCAGATCGGCACCTTCCTGCGCGCCCACCCGACCACCGGCACCCGCCTGCTCGTGGCGTACCCGGCGGCCGACGCGTACAAGATCGAGGAGATCCGCGAGGACCCCCGGGTCACGCTCCTTCCCGTGGAGCACCTGACGCTCCGGACCGGAGGAGGCATCGCGGTGTCGGCGGAAGCGGTGGGCCGGAACGGCGAACGGCAGACGATCACGGCGGATGCCGCCCACCTCAGCATCGGCAACGCCCCGACCGCCCCGCCCGGCGACCTCATCCGCGGTCCGGACGGATACTGCCCGCCGACCGAGCAGCACCCCCGCGTCATCGTGGCCGGCGACCTCCGCTCCGCCCGCTTCCAGCGGATCATGACCGCCCTGGGCTCCGGAAGCGAGGCGGCGCTCCGCGCCTACTACCGTGCGCGCGAGCTGTACTCCGAGCTCTGAGGGGCGGCTCTGCTCGCGCGCGGGGGTACGTCCGTCCTGCTGGCGAGCGGTTACGGCCCGGCACGTGCTCAGGCCGTTGCACGGGCGAGGACGCGGCCGGTCCGCAGGGGAGCCCTGGCACGGCGGATCGCGGCGATGCACGCGCGGGCCCACTGATCGGGGGCCGGGAAGTCGAGGAGGTCCTGCAGCCGGCCGATGTGGGCGGTGCGTTCGGGTGCGGACATGGCCAGTGCGGTGCGCAGGGTGATGACGAGGTCCCGCGCGTCGAGGGGGTCGGTGAGCAGGGCCGCGGATCCCGTGTGCCGGGCCACTCCCGCGTACCGGGACAGGACGAGCGTTCCGGGGCGGTCGGTGGCGTGGTGCGTGGTGACGTACTCCTGGACGGTGAGGTTCATGCCGTCGGCGAGTGAGGTCACCCAGAACACGTCGGCGGCCAGGTAGTGGTCGACGACCTCGGGGAAATCGAGGTTGCGGGGGATGTAGTCGACGGGCCGCCAGGCGGGCGTGCCCCACCGGTGGTTGATGCGGCTGATCGCTCTCTCGAGCTCCTCGCGGGTGGTGTCGTAGGCCTCGATGCCGGGTTCCGGGGGCGGGCATATCAGGCGGTAGGACACCTTCCCCCGTAGCTCGGGTGTCTGGGTCAGGAGCGCATCGAGGGCGTGGATCTTGTGGACGGGCGCTTTGGCGTAGTCGAGCCGCTCCACGGACAGAACGAGCTGACTTTCGCCGCCCCCGTCCTGGCGCCGCTGCCTGAGGCGGGCCCTGGCCGTGTCGGCGACGGCCTGCCGGTCGATGCCGAGGGGATGCACGCCCAGGCGAGGGGCGAGCCCGGAAGCAGGGGCGAACAGCCGGCGGAAGTTGTCGGCGCTGTCCGCGGTGTGGAAACCCGCCCAGTCCAGGTACGCGAGCGATTCGAGCAGTTGCCCGGCCGCCGGAATCCGGCGGAAGACCTCAGGCCGGGGGAACGGCGTGTGGTGGAACAACCCGATGGCCAGGTCGGGCCGTTGGGCTTTGAGGACCGCCGGAACGAGCCACAGGTTGTAGTCGTGCAGCCAGACGGTGCCCCCCTGCGCCGCGAGGGAGCCGATGTGACGGGCGAAGGCGGCGTTGACCCGCTCGTAGTCGGGCCAGTGATCGGGCAGATCGCGAATGAGGTCGGGCTGGGACATCAGGGCCGGCCAGAGCGTCTCCTTGCAGACGCGATGAAAGTAGCCGGCCCATCGCTCGGGGCTCAGCGGCAGGAGGGAGAGCGGCACCCCGGCAGCTGTCGCAGCGGTGGCGGCCGGTGCCCTCGCACCGGTGTGGGCCGCCGCCCACACGGCGTTCAGACGCTCATCGGCGAGCGCGCTCTGCAAGGTCGGCAGGATCCCGTTCGGACTGCACGGCGAACGCCAGCCGCCGTCGATCCAGCGTACGGGAGGACGGTGATAGCCGACCGTCACCGACCGGCAGTCCAGCCAGCCCAGACGTTCCATCCCCTCCAGGACCGCGGCAGCGCCGTCCCACACGGAGTGATGCACCACCTCCCCGGCGGGAGCTGCAGCGGCCAGGGCCGTCTCGGCGTTCGCCACGACGACGGCGTGTGAACCTCGGGAGAGCATCGAGAGGTCGTTGAGCGAGTCCCCCACCGCGAGCACCGCCTGCCGCGGCCAGCCCATGCCGCGTCTGAGGAGCTCCAGCGCGTTCCCCTTGCTCGCACCGGCCGGCAGCACGTCGAAGAACCGGCCCGAGGAGTAGGACCAGGAGCACCCCAACGCCTTGACCGCGTACCGCAGCGCACCGGTGAGGCCCGCCGGATCCAGATGGAACGAGCACCGGCCTTCCTGTGCCACACCGTGCTGGTACACGAGCTGGGGGAAGCCCATCAGCCGCGCCCGCACGTGTTCCGCGCCCGGCCAGCCCTCCCGCAGCTGTTCCTCCAGGCCGTGGACGTGCAGCATCCGCGGGGCGTCGATGACGCTCGCGCCGACGTCCGCGATGATCCAGCGCGGCATCGGTACGAGAGGGTCGTCACGCAGGAGCGCCCGCACGGAAGCGAGACTGCGCCCGGTGGCGAAGACGACCGTGATGTGCGGATGCCGGGCCAGGGCGTCGCGCAGACGGCGACGTTCCTGCCGTTCTCCGCCCAGGAGGGTGCCGTCCAGGTCGGTCACCAGCACCTTTGCCGTCGAGACTGCTCGCCGGTCCATCGGCGTCTCCCTTCACCGTTCTCCACCGCCCACCGGGCGGGAGCCGTGATGCGGCTTCGGTCTGTGGCGCCTCACCAAGCGGGGTCGTGGGTGACGGGGTCCATGGGCAGGACCTCGTCATCTGCCTCCGCCGGCCGCACCGAGGCCTGCTGGAAGTCCCGGATCGCCTTTCCGAGCAGTGACTCGCGAAAGTCGTCGCTTTCCAGGAGCCGGGCGATCAGACCGTCGGGAGCGTTGCGCGCAGCTTCCACGAGACGATCGGCGGCGGGCTCGTGCGGTGCCATTGGGGCCTCCTGATTCACGGAAGAGGAGCGGCGAGCAGGTGGTGCATCGCCCGCTGGGCAACGCGGGGCGGAGCACGGGTGCCGGCATCGGCGGACTCGTGTGCTGCCGCTCTGCGGCTCGGGTCGCCGTGGTGCGTGATGAGCCGGGTGACGCGCCGAGGACACTGCCCGGCAGACGGACAGGCGGCTGGTTCACGGTCCATCACCGGGCCGTGTCGCCCGGGTGAGGGTCCCGGAGGGGCGCCGTCGTGCGAAAGCCCCGTGCGGGAAAGCCCCGCCGGAGTCGGTACGGGGCCCATCGGGCCTGCGGTCCAGGACTGCTCCTGAACCGCACTTACACCGATCATGATCGCTCTCACCGCTGTGGCGCGCGTGTTTCCGGCGGCCATTGGAGTGAAAGATCGCGCCGGCGGCCGACGGCGCCCGTACCGACGTTTCGCAAGGGGAAGCCGCCGTACGGGAGCCGGACGGCGCGGAAGGGCACGTGGGCAAGGTCAGGGTGCTGCTGGATGGTGGTACGGGCCAGGGCCCGGCCCGCGTCGCCTCGGCAGGGGCGTTGTCAGTGGGCTGCGCTACGGTCGCTCTCCCCGTGACGGGCGCCCCGTTCCCGCCCGGCCTCTACCTCAGGCCGGGCGGGAACAGGCTGGCACGTCCCCCTTTTTCGGCACGAGGGCCGGGCCTCTTCCGGATGGAAGGGCGACACCGAGGTGTCCTGCCTCCATATGAGGGGGTCCCCGGTGGGAATGCAAGGAAAACCGGGAACTTCGCCCGCACGGCTTGCCCGATGTGCTTTACGTGCACGGGAACGGTCGTCTCCGACCGCTCGGATGACCGTCCACGACTCCTAATGTTCCGTGATTCCATGATCACGTCGCGTGATCTCCCTGTCCCGGTCCATGCTGATGCCCCCTCAACAGCGGCTCGGCACCCGCCTGTTGGAGGGGCCTACTCGGCGTGGCCTTCCGGATGGCTACGGCATGACACCAAGGACTGGTGATGAACAGGAAGAAGATAGCGGCAGCAACGGCGCTGGCGCTGGTGACGCTGGTGGTGTTCGGCTGGAGCGTGGTGATGGCGGCCATGGGCCACGCGGCCCTCATAGCCGTGGCGGCCCCCGTCCTGGGCCTGACCGTGACCCAGGTTCTGCACGGCGTCCGCCCGCAGACCACGCCGGCCTCCGGACACCGCGGTGCGCAGGTGTCCGACAAGGAGGACGACGCCCCGTGACGACGTCGCTCACCACGCCGGGGCCGGACGAGCCGGCCCCGCTCCGCCCCGGCCGCAAGCTGGGCCCCATCGCCGCCACCGTCGGCAGCTCCCACCGGGCCTGGCTGGAGCCCACCCGCGCGCGTTACCTGGCCAGCGGCCGCACCCTCAGCGACCTCAGCTTCCACGTCCTGCTGGCCAAGTCCAAGCTCTCCGAACTCCTGCGCGGCGTGGGCCACTACCCGCGCTGGGAGGTCATCCACAGCCTCGCCGGAGAGCTGGGCATCCCCAACTGGCCGCTGCACCGGCTGTGGAAGCAGGCGGCCCTGGACGCCGGAAAGACCCGCGACTGGGTCGACCGGTCCACCGACAACACGGTCCAGACCGCCCCGTCCGGGCCGCCCCTGGAACACGGCGCGCTGCGCGCGATCGTCGCGGACGGCTACCGCCGCTACGCCGGCGCCTTCCTGCCCGACGAGGCCCGCGACGCCGCCGTCGAGGACACCTTCGCCATCCTGTGGCTGTCCTTCGGAGACGCCCTCGCCAGCCCCGACACCCGCCGCTACGCCTGGGACATCCTGCGGGCCACCGTCAAAGCCAAGGCCGACCACCGCGACCACCGGCCCCTGCTGGCCGAGGCGGCCTTCGACACCGTCGCTCTACGCGAGCAGACCTCTCCCGAAGGCGAGATGGCGCAGCTGTCCGAGAGCCTGGAGCTGTTCACGGCCATCAGCCGGCTCCCCGACGCCCAGCTCGACGTCATGGTGCTGCGACGCCTGTGCGGGTTCACCACCGAGAAGGTCTCCGACCTCCTCGGCCTCCCCCTGGCCGCCGTCCGATCCAACGAGCGTCACGCCGTCCGATTCCTGGAAGAAACCATCGAGCTGCTCGACACCGGAGGAACCACCCCATGACCAAGCTCGACGACATCCTCTCCAGGGCGCTGCTCGTGCAAGACCGCGCCGCCCCCCGAGACACCGTCCCGCCCCGCGAGCCCGAGCCGACCGTCCACCCGCCCGTCACCCCCGGCCAGATGCCGGCGGCATCGGCCGCCGCGGCCGAGGACCTGCGCGCCCTGTGCGAGGCCCTCGTCCGCCACACCCCCGCCACGGCGGTCTCCGCCTTCGTCACCGACCAGGTGCCCGAACCCCGCAGCGCCCTGGTCCTGGCGTGCGTCCTGCAGCTGACGGACACCGACGACGCCGCCAGATTCTGGTGGCAGTACGCGGCAGGCGCCGGCCAGCCCGGCGCCGCGTACTGCCTCTACCTGCACCACCTCGCCCTCGGTGAGACGCACACGGCCCGCTGGTGGCACACCCAGACCCACGAGGACAAGCCACCGGCCCGGCACGCGTGGACCACGGTCCACTGGAACAACAAGCCGCTCGTCCTGCGCCACGAGGACCACGCCTCCACCACCACGATCGTTCGGGTGCTGCGCAATCTGGCACAACACGTCAGCCGGCCCCGCTCCGCCGTCGTCACCGAGCTGATGAAATACATGCCCACCGCCGTCGCCGTCGGCTACCTCCGCGAACCCGAAAGCGAGCTGCCCCTGCCCGGCCCATCCTTCGCCCGCGAGGTCCAGGCGCTGCTGGACGAAGCCATCGACCGGCTGGACCACCCCGCCGACCGGCCGGGACCCCCCGGCGACCGCCCGGCCCCGCGAAGGAACACGGGCCACCGCGTACCGGCCGCCCGCGAGACCGACGAGGCCGCAACCCGCTGAACCGCGCCGGCGGCGTCCTCCGGCCGGAGCGCTCGGACAGGACGCCGGCGGCGGGGAGCGCGGGGCGGACGGAGCCACCGAGCAGGCCGGGGCGACGACGGGCGGCGTCGAGGGGCACCGGGTACGGACCGTGACCGCCCGCCGCGGTCTGCGCACGTCGGCCTCTCGGCCTCCGCCCGGCACGCGAAGGGGGTTCGGTTTCCCGAACCCCCGGTTCGGGGGCGGGCACCATCGCCCGCCGCCCCCGGTCCGCCGAGGATGAGTACATGATCGAAACGGCGAGGGACAGCAGGACGGGAACCGTCGCGCGGGCGGAGGACCTGCGCCGCGTGTACGGGCGGGGCGCCGCGGCCGTACGGGCGCTGAACGGCGTGTCGGTGGCGCTCGCACCCGGCACGTTCACGGCGGTGATGGGGCCGTCCGGCTCCGGCAAGACCACCTTGCTGCACTGCCTCGCCGGGATGGACCGGCCCACCGGCGGCTCCGTCTGGTGGGGCGGTACCGAGATCTCCCGGCTGTCCGAACGACGGCTGGCGGAACTGCGGCGCAGCCGGGTCGGGTTCGTGTTCCAGGCGTTCAACCTGATGCCGGCGATGACCGTCGCCCAGAACGTCGAGCTCCCCGGCCGGCTGGCCGGCCGGCGTCCCGACCGGGGCCGGGTGCTGGACGCGCTCGCCCGGGTGGGGCTGGCCGGGCGCGAACGGCACAGGCCCGGACAGCTGTCGGGCGGGCAGCAGCAGCGGGTGGCCATCGCCCGGGCGATGGTCTCCCGCCCGCCCGTGCTCTTCGCCGACGAGCCGACCGGCGCGCTCGACCGGGCCACCGGCCACGAGATCCTCGCCCTGCTGCGCGCCGGGGTGCACCAGGAGGGGCAGACCTGCGTGATGGTGACCCACGACCCGGTCGCCGCCGGATACGCGGACCGGGTGCTGCTGCTCGCCGACGGCGTGCTGGTGGACGAGCTCGACCGGCCTTCCGCCGCCCAGGTGGGCGAACGCCTGAGCCGGCTGGGTGGGTGAGCCCGATGGTCACGCTCGTCCTCGGACCGCTGCGCCGGCGCCCGACCTCCTTCGTCGGCCTGGCCGTCGCGCTCTTCCTGGCCGTCGCCACCGTCACGATGTTCGGCCTGCTGTTCGCCGCCGACCTCACCGCCGACCTCACTGCCGGGGAAGACGTCCGGGAGGCGGATGCCGGGCCCGGACTGGCGGTGATCGCGGGCGCGTTCGGGGAGATCGCCGTCCTGGTCGCCTTCTTCGTCGTCGTGAACGCGCTCGGCTTCGCCCTCCGGCAGCAGCACCGTGAACTCGCCCTGCTGCGCACCATCGCGGCGACACCCCGCCAAACACGGCGGCTGGTCCGTGGCCAGGTCGTCGCGACGACGCTGGTGGTCGCCGCGCCGGCATGGGCCGCCGGCGCGGCCGCGGCGAGCCGCTTCCTCACCGAGCTCCAGCGGCGGGACATGGCCGCGCCGGGCCTGCGCGTGCCGGAGACCCTCCTGCCGATGCTGGTGGCACTGGCCGCCACCCTCGTCGTCGGCCTGGCCGCCTCGGCCGTCGCCGCCCGGCGGATCTCCCGGGTCGCGCCTGCGGCCGCCCTCACCGCGAGTGCGACCGAGCACGGGAGGACGGGGGCGCCGCGCCTGCTCGCCGGTGTCGGCGCGCTGGTGGGCGGCGGCCTGCTGCTGCGGCTGGCGGCGACGCGGCCGCTGGAGCAGGCGGACAGGGCGGGGCAGGCGGCACTGCTCGGTTCGCTGGTGCTGCTGGTCGCGGTCGCCCTGCTCGGGCCGCTCGCGGCGCGTCCGCCGGCGGCCGCGTCGGGCGCGCCGCTCCGGGTCCTGGCGCCCGGTGCGGGGTGGCTGGCCGACGCCAACCTGCGCGGGTACGCGCGGCGGCTCTCCTCCGCCGTCGTGCCCATCGCGCTGCTCGTGGGCCTGTCGGGCACCATGTCGATCATGACGAGCACCGCCGGGAGCGCTAAGGGCACGACGGCGACAAGCGTCACCTCGACCACCGACGTCTGGCTGCGCCAGAGCGAGCTGGCCCTGCTGGCCTGCTTCGCGGCCGTCTCCACGGTCAACACCCTGGTCGCCGTGACCGCGGGCCGGCGCCGCGAGTTCGCCCTGCTGCGGCTGGTGGGCGCGACCTCGTCGCAGCTGCTGCGCATGCTGACCCTGGAAGCGGTGCTGACCACGGTGGTGGGCGTGCTGCTCGGCGCCACGGTCGCGGGAGCCGCGTCCGCCGCGTTCAGTACGGCGGTGACCGGCTCGGCGGTTCCGACCGTCCCGATGGCCGACTGCGGATGGATCGTGGCGGGTGCCGCGGCGCTGACGGTCCCGGTCATCCTTGTCACGGGGGTGCGGGCGGTCCGCGGCCCGGCGACGGAACAGGTGGGCGGCGGCGGTGACTGAGCACAGCGGGGCGTCCTCTCCCGGGGGCGCGGGCGAGAGGGAGGCCCGCGAGGCGACGGCGGCGGCCGAGCGGCGCTCCTGGTTCTCCGTCGGGGGCGGCGAATGGCTCTTCGCCGTCGTGGGCCTGCCGCTCGCGCTGCTGTGCGGCGGTTACGCGATCGCCGTCCTGTACGCGGGAGCACTGCTGTCGCTCACCGTGCTGGGCCTGCCCTTCGTGGTCGTCGCGCTGCTGGGCGCGCGCGGTCTCGGCACGCTGCACCGGCGGCTCGTCGGCGGGTTGCTGGGGGAGCGGATCGAGGCGCCGGCCGGGCCCGCCCGCCCCACGGGGCCGGTCGCCCGAGGCCGTGCCGTGCTGACCGACCCGGTCGGCTGGCGGATCCTGCTCTACCTGCTGCTGCGGCTGCCGCTCGGCGTCCTGGGGTTCGTCGCCGCGGTCGCGCTTCCTCTCGGCTGCGGCTGGCTGATCGGGTTTCCGCTCTGGGTCCGGCTCCTGGAGCCGGAGCCGCGGCCGTTCGGCTGGACGGACGCCGTCTCCGTACCGTCGGCTCTTCTGCTGCTCGCCGCGGTGCCCGGTGCCATCAGGACCCTGAGCGGTGCGAACCGGCGGCTCGCCGGACTGCTGCTCGGTCCCGCCCCCGCCCAGCAGCGGGTCAGGAGGCTGGAGACGGCCCGCGCCGTCCTGCTCGCGGAGAACACCGACCGGCTGCACCGCCTGGAGCGCGACCTGCACGACGGGACCCAGGCCCGGCTGGTCGCCCTGGCCATCACCCTCTCCCTGGCCGACGACGCGCTCGCCCCCGCCGCGGGCCCGGACCCGGGACGGGCACGCGACCTGGTGGAGCGCGCCCGCGGCCAGACCGACGACACCATCGCCGAACTGCGGGGACTCACCCGGGGCATTCGGCCGGTGGCGCTCGACGGTGGCCTCGCCCAGGCGCTGCCCGGCCTGACCGCCACCTCCCCGGTGCCGGTCGCCGTCCACCTCGACCTGCGGGAACACCCGGAACCGGCGATCGAGCGGGCCGTCTACTTCTGCGCCGCCGAACTGCTCACCAATGTCGCCAGACACAGCGGTGCGCGCTCGGCCGAACTCGGGGCGAGCGTGTCCGGCGGGCGGGTCCGCCTGACCGTCCGCGACGACGGGCGCGGCGGTGCGGCGCCCGGCGTCGGCACCGGCCTGAACGGCCTGGCCGAGCGACTGGCGGCGGTGGACGGCGTCCTGACCGTCGACAGTCCGCCCGGCGGCCCCACCACGGTCACCGCCGAACTGCCGGCGCGCCTGTGAGAGGCGCTCAGCCGGCGCTCTCCGCCAGGTACGTCAGGACGGCCTTCACACGCCGGTTGTCGGTGTCCGTCGCCCGCAGGCCGAACTTCAGGAAGACGGCGGCGACATGCTTCTCCACCGCCCGCTCCGACACCACCAGCGACGCGGCGATGGAGCGGTTGGAACGACCCTGGGCCATCAGCTCCAGCACCTCGCGCTCGCGCCCCGTCAGCGTGTCCACCCGGCCGCGCCGCCCACCCCGCACCAGCCCGGTGACCACCTCCGGGTCGAGCGCCGTGCCCCCGTCGGCGACCCGGTGCAGCGCCTCCACGAACTCGTCGGTGCGGGCGACGCGTTCC
Organism: Streptomyces sp. NK15101; assembly: GCF_020400725.1. GTDB lineage: Bacteria > Actinomycetota > Actinomycetes > Streptomycetales > Streptomycetaceae > Streptomyces. The sequence continues at coordinate 21,954 of NZ_JAINVG010000085.1, forward strand.
TTCAGCAGATACCCGACGCCCGCCGCTCCGTCCGCCAGCAGCCGGGAGGCCCAGACGGTCTCGATGTGCTGGGAGAAGACCAGGATGCCGACCTCGGGGGTCCGTGCCCGGATCTCGACGGCGGCACGAATGCCCTCGTCGGTGTGGGTGGGCGGCATCCGGATGTCCACCACGGCCACGTCGGGCCGGTGCTCGTCGACCGAGGCGACCAGTTCGGGTGCCGTCCCGGCGGTGGCCACCACCCGGCATCCACGGGCGCCGAGCAACTCGACCATGCCGTCCCGCAGGACGACGGAGTCCTCGGCCAGCACCACGCGCAGCTGTCTGTCGATCACGAAGCCCATTATCGGGCCGGGCCTCGGCCTACCGCCTGAGGCGGTTGAAGCAGCGGCCGATGACGTGGTGGCACCGGCCGAAGCCGGGTGGACGCCCGCCGCGTGTGCCACGGTTCAGCCGACCGAGCACTGGAGAATGCGGCCCGTGCTCCCAGTGGGTCGAAGAGCATGGCGCTTTGTGGCGTCGGGGAGGAGCAGGAGCAGGCTGGTGGGTGCGGTGATCGGCAGGAACCAGACGGCCGCGAAGCTGCTGTCTGCGGTCGCGGAGGCGAACACCACGGGAAGCGCCGCCGCGGCCACCAGGCCGAGGTGGACCAGTGAGGCGGGGTTGGCGAACGTGAGCCGGACGAGTGTGCGGGGGCGGCCCTCTCGCATGATCGATTCCTCCTGGGCGGATCGGTTCCGTCGTGTCGACGACGGTTCCATCGTGCGGTGGGGCGGCCCCCGGTGCCTGAGCGGCGCTGCTCAAACCGTTGTGGGGGCCTGCGCGTTGCGGGCCGCATAGCCGATCACGGCGACGGCCGCCGCGAGGGCGACGACGGCGGTCGGGGTGCGCGCCGGTCGCGTACGACCCCTGCGCGCTCGCGTGGAAGGGCTTCTTCCTGCCGGCATCTGCTGAAGTACGGCCATCTCCATGCCGCCCTTCTCTCTCACCCGGCGAGATCTACGATCACGAGATTCACGCCCGTGGGGCGTCACCGCCCTCAGAGGTCACCCGGCAGGTCCTAGCCGTTGATCCTGTAATGGAGGGCTGTCTCGCCGGTCGCTTCGCCGAGCTGCCGTGCCATCTCTTCGACGATCAGGTCGGCGGCTTCCAGCGAAGCAGCGCCCTCGACGTATACGGCCCACGTACTCGCGAGCTCCCATGAGACCGAGATCAGAGCCGTTCCTGTACGGAAGGAGTGATCGCCCTCCGCCTCAGCCGACCCGCAGACAAGTGAGCGGGGTTGGAAGAGCGTCGCGTAGTCGATCCCAGGCAGCGCGGGCCAGCTGTTCCCGCTGGCGGTGCTGATCGTGTGTTCCGCCTCGACGGGGCCGTGCGGACGCTCCCGGTCGGTGAGCTCGGCGGCATCCCGCGCGAAGTCGTAGGGCATGGGCTCGTTCCCGTCCACCGCCCACGGCGCCGGGTACCTGGCGCGACACCCCGTGCACCGGGCAACGAGCGTCCCGATCTCCGGGTTCGTCATGATGCTGTAGTGCGACGGGGGCGGCGCGCGCATCGTGTGGCTGTTCGCGGTCGTCTCAAGCGCCGGCCATTCGGGGGAGCACTCGCATGGTCCGGTCTCCGCGAACGTCTCGTCACCAGGCGCCTCGTGGGTGTTCCCGAGGTTCTTGAAGAGTCTTCCAAGCGGCCGCACGAGGCCTCCTTTCGTGACCGCCCGACGCGTTGATCACGCAGGCCCCATGAGCGGGACAGGCCACCCCTGAGGCAGGCCGCGCGGCTCTTGTCCCAGGGGTGCCCGCAACGTCGTCCGCAGGCGGAAGAGGCTCCACCTGGTGGACCTCCACCTTCTCGAACGGGTTCGAGTCGCCCAGCGACACCACCCAGACGAGATTCCTGTCGGCGTCCAGCCCCGTGCGAAGGAGCCCTCCGAGCCATGGGACCCATCGCCCCCGCACACGTAGCCGGAGCCGTCCGGCAGCTCGGCAGAGCAGTCGGGGTGAATGTCGTACGTGGTCATCCCTTCGGGATCGCCGTGCAGCAGCTCCTCCAGATCGAGCGGCGCTCCCAGATCGAACCACGACAGCGCGGCGGAATCGATTTCAAACACGCGTGCCGAACCGTCCGCCCGGTACAGCCCGTCCCGGGCCGGCACGTCTCCGGCTGCACACAGGTCGGTGATACGGCTCATTTCCCTCCCCTTCGTCTCCACTTGGCCTCGGGCCGCTCGTCGAGCCCCTCCCCATGGAACCCGCGGAGCCGGTGACGGCGGGCGGTGAACCGGCGGTCGTCGCCGGGGAAGGCGCGCAGTCCTGCGGGACGACCGGTGTGGCCGCGGAACCCACTGCTCCGCAGAGGGACCAGTCGCCGGGAGGAACGGTTGAAAGCCCCTTGCTCATCGCCTTCGCTGCCTCAGGCCCGGGAGGGTGCCAACCACCGTTCTGCGCGGCGCCGCTTGTCGGAGTCTCCAGAGCCGCGGGCGTGCGCCAGCAGGCGGGCGCGCAGTGGTCCGGGCAGGCCGGCGACGTCCTGTTTCCGGCGCGGGCGGGTCTTCCAGCCCACCAGGTGCCGTACGGCCCCGGCGTCGTGCCGCTCCTCGGCCCGTGGGTCGGCCAGCCCGGCGAGCAGGTCGGCGATCGGCACCCTGCCGAGCAGCGCGCCGGGCACGCCCTCGTGGACGGGGTAGCCGGAGCAGCGCCCGCTGCCGGAGCCGTGCCAGGCGAGCAGGGCCAGCACCCGTTCCACCGGATCGGGGAACGTGAGCCGAAGTCGGTCCGTGAGTTCCGCGAGCAATTCGGGGGAAGGGCCGCCGCCGGTGCGGGAGAGGTCGAGGATCCGGTCGGCGAACCCCTCCAGTCCGGCGGGCATCGCGACCAGCCAGTCGCGCTCCTCCTCGGCCCTTTCGTCCGCTCGCTGCCGGTCGGCCTCGAACTGCCGCGTGGGGCCGGGCATGCCGTGTCCGTCCAGCCACGCCAGGAGCAGGCGGCCGTCGGCGAGGACGGCGTCGCTCTCCCACTGTCCCCACCTCAGTGTCGCCCCGTGGTGCAGGACAACGACCGCAAGCCGTCCACCAGCCCGGTCGAACACCTCGAAGCGGACGTCCCCGAGACACATGCAGTGGAACCCGGGCAACGATTCCACGGCCATGGCCGTCCTGAACCGGGCCGCCTCCGCCGGATCGGAGAGGTCCACCCGGATATCTCCGTCCGTTCCGGCCCCGCTCACCGAACTCACCTGGACCACGTGCGCCCGCCGCAGCACGCTGTCCAGCGCTGTCGTCCCGTCCATGAACCGATCCCTCCCCGCCCGAGCCGCAGGTCCACGGCCCGCCCGATTGCACCCCAGCTCCCGACCAGCCTGCAACCCGGTTCCCTCGCGCCCGCGTTCCACTCGCACACCGGCAGGCGGATCCTCTCCGCATCCCACTGGCCAGGGGCCGGACGCGACCGTGACGCCTGGAAGGCCGGACACGATCGGGACCCGGTCCTCCAGCAGTCCGACCCTGGCCCCGCCACGCTTCTCCTCCAGCCGGGAGGACATCCCCGCCGGCACGTCACGGAGCCGGTCGGCCGACCGCAGCCGGCCGACCAACCGCGCCGGGAGCACCTGGAGGTTGTCTGGTAATTGATCTTGTAGCTGGTCGCGGTGAGCTGACGGATGCGGTGTGGGAGCAAATTTCTAGCGCGCCGCTCGCACCAGTCCGCGGAATGGCCGGAACCATGGGCCGTCACCGCCGGGCTCGTTCTGGAACCCAGCAAGGACGAGGAGCTGCCGTCCGGCCTCGCCGATGTAGAAATGCTCCGCCCCTGCGACCGAGGACGCCGGGGCGGCGGGGGCACGCCCGGTCAACTCGTCGGCGAGCAATCGGGCCATCCCGTAGTCCTTGGTGTCGTGCCACGTTGCGGTGAAGTAGCGGGCGGCTCCGTCGTGCCGCCGCGCGAAGTGGTACGGCACGTAACGGCCTGGCGGATCGGCCGAGTACAGCGCCTGGACGGCACTGCCAAGAGACTGCTGGTTGCGGGGGTCGGCGGTGAAGGCCCGGTGCGCTTCGGGACTCGTCCATTGGGCGAAGTTGAGGATGGTCCGGCCGTCGGACCCTGCCATACAGTGCCGCGCGAGATACGCCGCTGGCAGCCGGGCCTTCTCCCAGGCGTCCATGACGCCGGACATGACCCTCTGCTGTTGTTCGGGCCCCTCGGTGTGCCATAGGGACGCAAGGACGAGGCCCGCGTCCGGACGGGCGGGGTCGGGCAGTGCGACCGGCCGGAGGCCGGCAACGATGGCGGTCATGGCGCCAGCCTCTAACTTCAACCGCGATTGAGGTCAAGTTCCGTGATCGACCAAGGCCGACGCCCCGGGCACGAAGAAGCGCCCCAAGGTCCTTGGCCGGGTCCGCGGAGCCAGAGGATGAGTGCGGCGAGGTGAATTCCCGCCGCGTAGCGGGCGGCGGGTTCGTCGAAGCGGGTGGCGATCGCGCGGAACTGCTTGAGGCGGCCGAAGCGGCGTTCGACCACGTTGCGGGCCTTGTAGAGCTCGGGATCGAAGGCCGGCGGCCTGTCGCCCGCCTTCCCTCGCCGCAGGCGGTTGGCCTTCTGGCCGGCACGTTCCGGGATCACGGCCTGGATACCCCGCCTGCGCAGGACCTGGCGGATACTGAAGTTGATTGGGTGATGTCGGGCCCGTTCGCCTAACGGTGGCCGGTTCGGCCCGATCGCACCGTTACGCGGGATATGTGCAGGGTGAGGCGACGAGGGCCAGGTGGTATCGGGTGTAGGTCTCGAAGACCTCGGCGACCTTGAAGCCGAGCCGGGTCAGCACGGCGCCACTCTTTCCATTTCCGTGGGTGACGCCCGCGAACACGTCGGTGGCGCCCAACACAGTGGCTCCGTACTCGATCAGCGCACGGCAGGCTGCAGTCGCGTACCCATGGCCCGTTGCCTCGCGGTCGAGCCAGTATCCGAAGCCGTACTTGGGTGGGTTGACGGCCACAAGGTCGACGCGGCCGATGAGGGCGCTGTGAAGGAGGACGCCGCAGCGGAGGGACGGGCTGGGGTCGTTGAGCAGCTCGGCATGTGCCGTCTTGCAGTCCGATGCGGCCGGCGCCTGGTAGTCGCCGTGCTGGGTGAGGTGTTCGCGATTTCGATCGATGAGCGCGTAATATTCATCGGCTTGCTCAGCAGTGAGTGCACACAACGTCAATCCGGAGACGTCGGTTTTGAGTTCGGGAAAGACGTGCTTGTCGTGAAGACTACCGGCCATGTCGGATGACCCTACGACGGGGGCTGGGCCCCTGCCATGGCTTTTTGGTGGCGTGCAGCGACTGAGCGTCGGTCAGCCGTCCATGATCAGGCCGGTGCCGGTGCGACAGCCGTCGACCAGGTCCGGGCGGTACTGGATCTGCTTGAGTCTGCGCTTCACAGCTCGGGTGATCTGGCCCAGGTCGGCGGCGGCGAGGTTGCCAATGTCGCGCTTGACCAGCGACCAAATGCCCTCCCGCGGGTTGAGATCCGGCGCGTAGGAGGGCAGCTGGAATACAGTGAGCCAGTCGGCGTTGGCTGCGATGAACTCCCGCAGCGGGGCGCTCAGGTGGATGCGGACGTTGTCCCATACCAGCACGATCGGGCCGCCAAGCTGGATACGGGCCCGGATGAGCAGGTCACGGAAGTCACGCCATCCGAACCCCTTCGGCTGGTCCTTGCGTCCGCTGTACTCGCGGACCGCGTAGAACATCCGAGAACGCTCGCCCGGCTTGTAGCGGGTCATGCCCGCCATTGACACCCGTCCCGAGCCCAGGCCCCGCACCCGCACCACTGGCGTGCAGCCGATCCGGCCCCAGGTCCTGGCACGCGCTGGCGTCATCGACTGCCCGGCCTCGTCCTCGAAGAGGATTCAGCCGCCGCACGCCGCCGCGGTGCTCTTACCCGCGGCCAGACCTCCTTCTTCCACAGTTCCACCGCCTCCTCGTCACACTCGATGGCCCGCCGGGCGGGCTGCTGCCACGACCACCCGTGCCGCTTCAGCAGCCGCCAGGTGCCCTCCACTGTGTACGAGACGTGGAACAGCCGGCCGATCAGCGTCTTCACCCGTGCCGGCGTCCATCGCCGGTCTGCCCAGCCGTGGGCGAGTGGTCCACGCTCCGGCCTGTCCATCTGCTCCGGACCGAGTCTCGGGCGGCCAGGCGAGCCCTTCGACAGGACCCCGACATCTCCGCGTTCGCGCCAGGCGCGGCGCCACCGCTCCACCGACCGCTCGCTCACCCGCAGCGCGGCCGCGATCTCCCTGTTCTTCTCCCTGTGCCCGAAGCGTTCCACGGCCTCCAGCCGGATCCGCTCCCGCGTAGCCCTCCCGGCGTCGGTCAGCCCGCCGCCCTGCGCGTATCTCACGCCCCACGACTACCGGAAGCAACCGACCACCGTCAGACGAACAGGCCCGACATCACCCGATCAAGTTCAGTAGCCCGGGACGAGTACGCCTTGTCCGCGATGACCGCGTCGGGCCTGCGGCGAGGGCGCCCGGCACCAGTCCGGGGCGCCCTCGGCTCGTCCATGACCGTCTCGAAGACGGTGGAGTCGTTGACGTTGCCCGGCGTGACGACGACGGCCGGGGGCAGGCCCCGGCCGTCGCAGGCGAGGTGGACCTTGGCGGTCGGCCCGCCGCGGGACCGGCCGAGCGCCTGGCCGGCCGACGGACGTGCCGGATCTTCCAGTTCGTCCCCCGCCGCCGCCCCCTTTCTGCGGGCCCCGGCGGCATGCTGGTGAGCCCGGCTGATCGTGGAGTCGACCGACACGGTCCACTCCACGGCTCCGACGGAGTCGTCCCGGACCTGGGCCTGTTCGAGCAAACGGGCCCGGGTGCCGTCCGCTTCCCAGCGGGCGAACCGTTCATAGGCCGTCTGCCACGGCCCGTAGCGTTCCGGCAGGTCACGCCACGGAGCACCGGTCCGCAGCCGCCACAACACCCCGTTGATCACCTGTCGGTGATCCCGCCACGGCCGCCCACGTCCGTCAACACCAGGCAGCAGGGGAACTGTCCGCTCCCACGCCGCACCCGTCAGCTCACCACGATCCACCACGAGATCAATTATCAGACAGGTCCTCGGCCCACTCGATCGCCTGTACGGGACCGCCCCCGCGCAGGAGCGTACGCGGCAAAGGCCGCAGCCCCACCGATCACCGGTGGCAGCCCCCGACCACCAGGCCGACGCGCGGGAACCGCGCGCGTCGTCGTCACCGGCCCGGTCGACCGGGTCAGCCGAGCTCGGGTTCGTCGTGGATGGTCAGCGCTCCGGCGAGGTCGAGATCGGCGACAGTGCCGTGCGCCCCGGCGCGGACGAGCAGCACCGCGCCGAGCGCGGTGCTCCAGAACGTCCTGACCTCCACGTCGAGCGGTCGGCGGGCCCTCCAGTCGCGCCCCTCGATGAGTCGGCTCACGAAGCGCTCGGACTGCCGGAACAGCAATTGGAGGTGCTGGTCGACCACGGGGGCGAGCTCGGGCTTGGAGATCGCGGCGGCGAGTGCTCGCGCGACCGACGGGAGCGAGGGCATGGCCAGTACGGCGCGGGCGATGTTGCGCCGGAATGCAGCCGCATCGGGGGCTTGGCGACCGATGCGCTCGATCCGCCGGGCGTCGTGCAGCAAGCCCAGAAAGGCGGCGTGCACGAGCAGCGAGTCCTTGGATCCGAAGTGGTAGGTGACCTGGTTGGGGAAGACGCCCGCCGCGCTCGCGATCTCCGCGACGCTCACCTCGGCACCGGGGCGCTCCTTGCAGAGCCGTGCGGTCGCCTCGATCAGCCGTCGCCTCGTCGCGCGACCGCGGTCGCGCGACCGGGCCGGCGTCGACCGGGCTTCGGCTCGCTTCTTCTCCACACCCGAATTGTATGTGATACAACATGGCCCTGTTCACTTGTATCACATACAAGAAAGGTGAAGGGCATGCACGGGACTGAAGTCGTCGTGACCGGACTCGGCGCGATCACGCCACTCGGTGGAGACGTGGAGTCCACCTGGAAAGCCCTGCTCGCCGGCGAGTCCGGCATCCGCGGCGGCGTCCTGCGAGGCCACGAGGACACCGGCCTTCCCGACGTCGTCGCGGGGACGATGGCGACCGACCCCGCAGAGTCGCTGCTGCCGGCGCAGGCCAGGCGGCTCGACCGCTCGCAGCAGGCGGCCCTCACCGCGGCGGCCGAGGCCTGGGCCGATGCCGGCGCCCCGGAGGTGGACCCGGACCGGCTCGCGTCAGCGATCGGCACGGGCATCGGTGGCGTACGCACCCTGCTGGAGCAGGACGACGTACTGGAGGAGGCCGGGACGCGCCGCGTCTCGCCACGCACGGTCCCGATGCTCATGCCCAATGCGGCGGCGGCGCTGATCAGCATCGAATACGGCGCACGGGCGGGCGTCTACACGCCCGTCTCGGCATGCTCTTCCGGCGCCGAGGCGATCGCCCTGGGAGCCAGGCTCATCCGTGCCGGCGAGGCGGACGTGGTCATCGCGGGAGGGACCGAGGCCGCGATCGCCCCGATCACCGTCGCCGGCTTCGCCCAGGCGCAGGCACTGTCCCGGTACACCGCCGAACCCGCGTCGGCGTCCCGGCCGTTCGCCGCGGACCGCAGCGGTTTCGTCCTCGGCGAAGGCGCCGCTGTCGTGGTGCTCGAAAGCGCCGAGCACGCCGACGCCCGAGGCGCGCGCGTCCACGCGGTGCTCGCGGGCGCCGGCATCGCCGCCGACGCCCACCACATCACAGCCCCCGCCGCCGACGGCTCCGGTCAGATATCGGCCATGCGGAAGGCCCTCGCGCAAGCCGGCCTGGCTCCCGAGCGGATCAGCCACGTCAACGCCCACGCCACCGGAACTCCGGTCGGCGACGTCGCGGAGGCGCACGCGATCGGAAAGGTCTTCGGCCGCGCCACCGTGACAGCTCCCAAGGCGGCGCTCGGTCATCTCTTCGGGGCGGCCGGCGCGATCGAGGCGCTCATCGCCGTCCTCAGCGTGGAGCACGGCGTCATCCCGCCGACCCGCAACCTCGCCGCGGCCGGCATCGGGCCCGACATCGACCTCGATGTCGTCACAGAACGACGAGACGCCCCCCAGGAGGCCGTGCTCAGCAACTCCTTCGGCTTCGGTGGGCAGAACGTCTCACTCGTCTTCACCGGCGCACGGCACCGTGCGTCCCGTACGGTCTCGACCACGCCGTGACCGGGGCGAACGCACCGTCAGCCGAGTGCGACACCGGTCGACGTCGTCACACGCATCGAGGAGATGCGACGTGCCCATAAGTGATCGGCCACTGGCCCACCGACGATCGGGCGGCCGTCCTGCGGCGAGGGCGGGCCGGTGTCCTGCGAAGGCCTCGGTGCACCCGGGCTCGCCGAAGCTCCGTGGCCGACAGGGTCCTTGCGTGCCGGGACCCGGGCGGGGGCACGGCCGGGTGCGGCGGATCGGGTGGATGGCGGCGTGGTCGAGTGCGTCCGGGTCCTCGTACGCCGGACGGCGTCGTTAATCGGTCGTACTGAACGACGGGCCGCTGAACCCGGCGTGTCCGTCAGCAGGACGGCAGCCGCCGCGGCGCTGGAGAGGGACGGGCGGAGGCTCGCGCCGGAGCGGTCCGGCGTCGGGCCTGACCTGCTGAACAATCATTCGATCACCGGTATGCGTGGGCGCCTGTCCGGATAGCGACCGTGAGGATGTGATCGCTCTGTGTGTCAGGCACACTCCGAAGCGCAAGCGAGGTGGCGATCAGAAGGTAGATCACGCCTCAACTCTTCGAATCGAAAGTGAGTACCCGTCATGCTGCGCCGATTCGCTGCGGTTTCCGCGTTCGCTCTCCTCTGTGTCGCCGGCGCCGCCGGTGTCGCGGAAGCCCGGACCGACAGCCTGTACGCGCCCTCTGCCGTCGTACTGAGCATCGGCAAGGGCGCCGACGCGAGCACGGCCACCGTTCTGCGCGCGGTCACGCTCAGCTGCGCTCCGACCGCCGGCGGAACCCACCCCGCCCCCGAGGCCGCCTGCGCCGAGCTCAAGTCCACCTCCCTGGACGGCTCCTTCGACGGACTGCTGGCCTCCCCGAACCCGGACCAGATGTGCCCGCAGCACTTCGATCCCGTCACCATCAACGTGGACGGAGTGTGGGAGGGGACCCGCACCTCGTGGCAGTACACCTTCGCCAACGCGTGCACCATGGGCGCCACCCTGAACAGCGGGGCAGCCTTCGCGTTCTGATCGGTGATCGGTGGGCGTGGCGCGGCCCTGACGCCGTCGTCATCTGTCGCTGACCGAGAGGGTCCGGGAGATCGTGGTCGTTGCCGAACGGGGCGGGGGCCACGAACTCGTCCGCCGGGGAAAGGGGAAACGGGCCCGGCGCCGGCGTACTGCCGCGAGGCCGGTGGGCTGCCCGGCCGGCGTCGAGGAGGTCGCCGTGACCTTGCGGGGCGGTGGCTCAGCCCGCCCAGCGTCCGGAGAAGAAGGTGACGGCGAGGACGACGGAGAGGGGCACCGAGAGGCAGAGCCAGGCGGCGAGCCAACGGGGCCTGCGCAGCGTCCAGCAGGCGATCGCGATCCACAGGGGCCACCACAGGAGGGTGGCGCGGGGGACGGACATGTACCAGTACGAGGTGCCGAGGGCCCACAGGTTGAGCGCGACGTAGCAGGCCTCCGGCCAGCGCCGGGCGCGGGCCAGGAGGGCCACCGTCACGAGGCCGACGCACACGGCGACCAGCTCCGCCTGCCACACGAGGGCGTACGGCGTGGTGTAGCCGTGTCCGAACGCGGCGTCCCACGTGGTGCCCCAGGCCTCCCACGGCGGGTGGAATTCGCGGTACCAGCCGCGTTCCTGGGCGTGTTTCCAGGCCATCCAGTCGCCGGTGCGCGCGTACAGGTAGCAGGAGTGGAGCAGCGGTGGGAGGGCGGGCAGGGCCAGCCACGGCAGGCGGCGCAGCGCGCCGTGCGAGCGGGCCGTCAGGGCGAAGTGGACGAGAAGTGCGGCCACGAGGAAGAGGCCGCTGACGCGCACGGCGGTGGCACCGGCCGCGAGGAGCGCGGCGGCCCGCCAGTCGTGGCGGCCGGCGGCGAGCCAGGCGGGGAGGGCGAGGGCGAGGTTGATGCGGGCGCGGTTGGCGCG